>NZ_JACJQG010000068.1 GCF_014696435.1 Calothrix anomala FACHB-343
AAATGAATTTATAATCACAATCAAACTAATATATTTTAATCCTTCGCCCAAAAATAACATATTTTGGGCTATTTTTATCAGACTTTTCTTAACATTCAACATTTCTGATGATGGGTATATAATTCTCTAGTCAGTTCTTTCGCCTAAGATTAGATAAAAATAAATTGCTGACTACTGACTCATCATCATTAATAATGAAGGAAAAATCAATTAACTAGACTCGCTTTCTACATTTATTGTATTAGAACCAGATTTGTCGTAGGAGCACGGCATCGACAATCTTTTGGTACATACAATAATTTTACTGGTGCCGTGCCCCTACAGCGTTGTCTAAATTACATAACTACTTATATGGGCTGTTAACAGTCAACAGTCAACTGTCAACAGCCCTCACGATTGATTATGCAACTTAAAAGCAGAATAATTTATTTATTCTTCACCTGACTTTTCGCCTGTTCTAAAGCGATTTCTTTAATTGCTTGATAAGAATTGACATTAGCAGTACCTTCAATGGCTTTAACCGCTAAATCTTGGACTTGTTTAAGCGCAGATTCCAGTTGTTTAGAAAGATTTTGTAGCCGATTATCTTGATTACTGATAGTCTGTTCTAAAGACTGTAATCTCTGTTCATAAAAACGCTTTTGTCCTTCAACTTCCTTATTGTATAAATCTGATTTAACCTTAGCTTGATAGTAAGCAATTCCCTTACCTTCTTCTGTGGCTTTTTTAATTGCGGCTTCTTTCTCTTTAGGAAATGCTTCTACTTTTGCTTTAGACTCTTCAAATTGCTTTTCTCGTTCTGCAATGGTTTTTTCCTTTTCCGCCCAAGCTTTCTCTGTTTCTTGCTGAAATTCTTCTAATTGTTTATTTAGCCCTTTTTGCTGTTGTTCATATTCATCTTGCGTCAACTTTCGCTGAAGTTCTAAATTATATTTATATTCTGCTTCATCTCTTTGGCGAGTTTTCTTGAGATTTTCATCTCGTTCTTTGACTAATCGATGATTTTCATCTTGTTCTTTAAGCCAAGTCTTTCTTTGTTCATCTAACTCTTGAAATAAAACTTCCTTCTGTTGGCTAAATTCTTCTTGATAATTCTTAGAATTATCTTCATAACTAGCAATCAGATTATCCAAAATATCTGCGGTAATTTCTAAATTATGTAGTTGCTTTAATTCTTGGACTTCTTTCTCTACATTTTCTCTAATTTCTCCTAATTTCGATGCTTGTGTCGTTAGCTGTTCAGATAATTCATTTGCCGCACTACCAAAGCCCAATTGAATTTTAGCCAAGCTTTCAATGGTATAATTCATTTTTTGTTGTACAGTAGATGGCTGATTCATAGTAGTTTTTGGTTCTATTTTTGGCTTATCTTTGCTAGGAGATTGGCTAAGAGATTGGTTTTCTTTTAAAGCTTGATTCAGTTGCGTTTTTACAGATGCTGCTTCTTTGGCTAACTCTTCATAAGCCTGAAGAATTTCCGCTTTAGTACTCTTATCAGTTGGTTTTTTCGCTACCACAACAACCCTCCATTATTTACAAAAGCACTTTTCAATTAATTTCTATTTAGCATTAGAACTATCAAAAGCTCTCATCGCTAAGTCTTGAGCCTGTTTTAATGCAGTTTGCAATTGAGTAGTAATACCTTCAATTTGCTCTGTTTGTTTTTTAATTGTTTCTTCTAAAGACTGAATTTTGAGTTCGTAACTCTGTTTGCTAGATTCCCACTCTTTCTCAAACAAATCAGCTTCAACTTTAGCTTTTTGGTTCGTTTCTTTAATGGCTTCTTCTCTGGCTTTCTTAATAGCCTCTTCCAACTCTGTCGGGAAAGCCGCAATTTTTTTCTGGTTTTCTGCAAATAGAGACTGGTTTGCATTCAGGACTTTTTCTCGTTCCGTCCAATTTTTCTCTTTCTGTTGAGTGCTTTCTTGAATTTCTCTTTCCAAATTGCGTTTTCTGGCTTCATAAGCATCTGTAGTTAGCTTTCTTGTAGTTTCTAACTTATATTGATATTCTTCCGTTTCGGTATTGCGTTGTTTCGCTATTAATTCATTGTATGCTTGTAGGGCTTCTTCATATTCTGCTTGTTCTTTTTGCCATTCTTTACGCCTAATGGTAATTTCTTTTTCTAAAGCTTCACGCTTACTAGATATTTCTTGTTCTAAAAACTTTAACTTTTCTTGATGCTCTTGAGTTAAAATATCTAAAGCATCGGCAACAATTCTGATTTGTTGCAGTTCTTGTAAATGCTGAGTTTCAATTTCTATAGCTCGATTTAATTCATCTAATTTAGCGGTTTCTTTTGCTAACTTTTCTGATAGAGAAGTGACAATGCTACCAAATTCTAATTGTAAATCAGCTAAACCTTTAACAATACTATCTACTGTATATGTAGAAGCCGCAGCTAAGATTTCTTGATTTTTTGCCTTTTCTGCTTCCTCTTGTTTCGTAGCTATTTTTAAATCTAATTTTTTTCGTTCGGCGAGAATTTGTTGAAAAGCTTGTACTATCTGTTGTTTGCTGTCTTTGACTGCAACTGTAGTCATACTTCAACTCCTTTCAAGATGGAACAATGTAGCGAGTAGCAAGTCATACCAAAAACTACCCTATGCAGACATCAGAATAGCCTGAAAATAAGGGTTTTCAGCGCAGTGTAAATACTGAAAGGTAGAATCAAAAATCACTTGTTATTTCTTCAAGCGATCTGAAACCTTTCTCTTGCTAGGTAAAGCCTTTTTTACTTTGTAATACTTTAATAGTACTATTGTACTAAATTAAATTTGTTCTTGTCAAGATGCAAATCTAGTTATAGATAAACTTCCAGATATAAATTTACTGCAAACATTCTTGGCAGCATGTAGCGTTAATACTTATAATAAATTGGGTAATGTTACCGATGTAAAGTTTTATAAACTAAGTCAGCAAATGTAGGTTTGCAGCTACATTCAGGCAAGATAATCGATTTAATTGCCATAGCGATCGCAGAACAGACCCAATATTTTGTGATATCAATCAAATGTATACCAGTGAATCAGCCAAGTTTTCTGCCAAAGCAGACATAGGGCAAACTAGCCGCATTCTCATAGTCGAAGATGAAGAACTGATCCGAGAAATGGTAGTAGTAGCCTTGGAGGAAGAAGGCTATGAGGTGGTGACTTCTACAGATGGGCGATCGGCTGTAGAATACCTCAAAAGCTCTGAACCCAACTCAGGGGAAGATTCCTTTGACTTGGTAATCCTTGATTTAATGCTGCCACAGATTAATGGATTAGATATTTGTCGCTTGCTGCGTCATCAAGGTAACCCAGTACCAATTTTGATGATTAGTGCCAAGGGTAGCGAAACTGACCGGGTTCTGGGTTTAGAGGTGGGTGCAGATGATTATCTCACCAAACCCTTTAGTATGCGGGAATTAGTAGCTCGCTGTCGGGCTTTATTGCGTCGTCAACGGTTTAGTACTGTCACCCAACTACCAATTTTAAAGTACAAGGATGTCAGCTTAAATCCCCAAGAGTGTCGCGTACTAGTACGCGGTCAAGAAGTCAATCTTTCTCCCAAGGAGTTTCGCCTTCTGGAACTGTTTATGAGTTACGCGCGCCGAGTCTGGTCGCGGGAACAACTGCTAGATCAAGTCTGGGGGCCAGATTTTGTGGGAGATAGTAAAACTGTTGATGTTCACATCCGTTGGTTGCGGGAAAAATTAGAGTTAGATCCTAGTCGTCCCGAATATATTGTCACTGTCCGAGGATTTGGTTATCGTTTTGGATAAAAGGGGACGATACTTGTTAGTTTTTAGTTGTGATCGAGCAACTAAATAACTTCAATGTTCTTATTGGGATTTTCTCTGGGTTTAGGGTTAGGTATTGGGTTTTGGATGTGGCAACAGGTACAGCTAGAGCATTACCTGAAGCGAATCTTCAAACCTTTAAATTCTCATTATACTGAGGTAGCGCTGCCGTTGATGCCTCGTCTGCGGGAGCAAATTTCCGTGCTAATGCAAAAACGGCAGAATTTACAAGATTCACTAGAAACTTACCAAGAACTACTGAATGTTGCACCATTGGGATATTTGCAGGTAGATGAAGAAAATCAACTGCTGTGGTGCAACAAGCTGGCTAAGGAGATGTTGTATTTGGAGCGGTGGCAACCAGGACAAGTAAGATTGTTACTGGAGTTAGTCCGGTCTTATGAACTTGACCGCTTAATTGAGCAAACTCGCGATTGTCAACAACCAAGGGTGAAAGAGTGGGTGTTTCACCCCTCTTTTGAGAATGCGGCAGCAATGTTAGAAGTAAAGTCTCTGGCTTTACGTGCATCTAGTTTCCCTTTACCTCAGGGACAAGTGGGGGTATTTTTGGAAAATCGCCAACCACTGCTAGATATGAATCAAGCTAGAGAGCGTTCTTTTTCCGATTTAGCGCACGAACTGAGAACACCCTTAACTTCGATTCGTTTGGTTGTGGAAACTTTACAAAACCGCTTAGAACCACCGTTAAATCGTTGGGTTAACCGCCTAATGCAAGAAGTCGATCGCTTGATTAACTTAGTACAAGGTTGGTTAGATCTAACTCAGATGGAAACAGATCCAACCATTCAATTAAATCCGGAAACGGTGGAAGTGCGATCGCTCATTGCTTCTGTTTGGGAAACTTTAGAACCTTTAGCGCAACAACAAAACCTGAATCTGAGCTATTCGGGAATAGAATCTGTTTTCATCAAAGCAGATCGTTCCCGCATATACCAAGTTTTTCTGAATTTGCTAGACAACTGCATTAAATACAGTCTTGCTGACACAACTATTCAAGTTAACGCCAAAATCGTACCAGCAGAAGCTACTGAAATTCACAATTCTACTTCTTCTAGTTTAGAAATCGATATCATCGACGCTGGCGTTGGTTTTTCATCAGCAGATTTACCCCATGTTTTTGAGCGGTTCTACAGAGGGGATAAAGCAAGAGCGCGTAACCAAGTACCAGATTCTCATTCCACACCTACAACTATAGGTAGTGGTTTAGGCTTGGCAATAGTTAAACAAATTATTCTCGCTCACGGTGGTTGGATCAAAGCTATGAATCACCCCGAAACCGGTGGCGCTTGGATACAATTCCAACTACCAGAAGTCATGGCAAATAACTCTAGCCAAGATTATAGTTAAAAAAATAACATCCAGTTTAACAAGATAAGTGTGAACGCTGCCCTTGATAGCCATAATTCCGATGGAAACCAGCTAGCACGCGCTATGCGGCGCTTGGAGCGGGATGTATTACGCATGGGTGCTTTGGTGGAACAATCGTTTCGTCTCAGCCACCAAGCCTTATTTTCCCGCAATCTCACAGCAGCTGAAGCACTTCCGCAATTAGATAAAAAAATCGATCGCTTTTACAGACAGATAGAGTCAGACTGTACAGCGATTATGACAACGCAAGAGCCTACACCACAAGATTTGCGCTGTTTGAGTGCTTTTATGCAATTAGTGCGAGATTTAGAAAGAATTGGGGATTATGCGGAAGATATTGCCGAAATTGCCATTAAAATCTTTCCTTATCCCCCTCATCCATCTTTACCAGAGATTGCAGTTATGTCCCATCACGCGCAAGCGATGTTAGCTACTAGCTTAGTGGCTTTAGCTGATTTAGATGAAGCTGGTGGACGCAGTATTAAGCGTTTGGATGATACTGTTGATAATGCTTATGAACGTCTCTATCAAACTTTAGCGTTTCAAAAAGATGTTCAGGGTGTGGTAGAACCGATTGTGCTGTTAGCTTTAGCTATTCGCTACCTAGAGCGCATGGCAGATCACGCTACTAATATTGGACAAAGAGTGGCATATATTGTGACTGGTCAACATTATTGATTCAAGGTACTAAAATTTAGATTTGGATGGTCAAAACTTTATAGTCAATAGTCAATTTAGCCTTGTTTAGATCTAGCCACAACTAAAAATCAAATATGAAAATTTTGTGAACTAGCATACATTTCACTAAAAGCTTACCTCTTCTTAAACTTGCAAATTTAAAATTAAGGCAACAATAAAAAGTGATACTTTCAAGATTTAAAACTAAAAAGTATCACTTTTTTGATGTTTATTTGATGTTTAGAGGGGAAAGTAAAAAAATGCAGTATAAAACAGGGCTAGCATTATGCTGAAATCAAGCTATTAAATATTTACAAATTAAAGTTTCGAGAGAAAAATTACGCAAAACCTAATTGTATAAAAAACAATGTTATTATACTTAAGCTTTCAGTATAAAAATGTATGGAGCATAACAGATTTCTCTAGGAGGAAATTCAAAAATATTGTCAAACCTCATAATTAAGCCATGATGTAGTCAAAAATATCCTTCAGATATTTCTATGTTTTTCAAATCCCTATAAATTAAAAATGTGATGAGTAAAATATGGCAAACAGTCAAATTTAAATTAAATTACACACCTATAAATAAATTATATATTTTCATAATAGATATGAATTAAAAATCAGCATTAAACATAGATAAAGTCTGATTGTTTTTTAAACTAGAGCAAATTATTGCCTCTACTCTATACAGATAATTAGATATTTAAATATATATATGCTGGGATATCTATAATTTTAGGCTCAAGGATGTAATGCAAGAATGTAATATAAATATTACTTAGCGATCGCACATTTAATTGGAGTTACCTCCAACAACATCAAAGTGTAAGGTTAATTAAATATTCTGCGCAAATTATTGTTGAAAATATGTAAAATTTACCAGTTATCAGTATCTTGTATAAACCAAACTCAGTACCAAAAAATTTTCAGCCTTTATTCCAGTATTTATTCAGTATTTTTACAGTATTCCCCTATCCCTATTCTACTAAACTTACCTCTGAATGTATTTCACAAGTCCTACCACAGAATCTGCTAGTACATTGAATCATGCTCTGATCAATGGACAGTTACCTCAAAGAATATTTGCTCGTGGGGAAATAATTCCCCCACGCAATGAAGTACTTTGGCGCATTGAACAGGGAGCGGTTCGTACTTTAACTTGGAGTGAAGATGGAACATATATTACTCTAGGTTATTGGGGGCCAGGAGATATCATTGGCTATCCCTTATCTAGAGTTAAACCTTATCAAATTGAATCGTTAACTAAAGTAGAAGTCAGTGTTGTTCCACCTCATCTTTGGTCAGAAGATATCGGTGCTTTATTAGCGCATATTCAACAGGCTGAGGAATTACTAAGTATAGTTCATCGTAAACCAATGTCAGTACGCCTGTGGTATTTTCTGTTGTGGTTAAGTGAAAAATTTGGTATTGATGTAGAACAGGGCAAATTGCTCGATCTAAATATCACTCATCAGGAAATAGCAGAAGTTTTAAATACTACAAGGGTGACGATTACAAGACTTTTACAGCAGTTTGAAGAAGAGGGAAAGCTGTTGCGTCAAAAAAGACGAATGATAATTTGTTTACCTCAGAAAATTTTCAAAGAATAGGGTAAAATAATTTTGGTTTATTCGTGAAAACTGCCAACTAACCTTGGTAAAATCATGGATAAATTCATGTAAGTAAATTCCTTAATGAAAAAAATTATTTAGGGAAAATTTACTTAGGACTTAACTAATTTAGGTGTGTGTGAGAGTAAAAGTAATGAAAAAAGCATTGTGGGAGCTAGTAAAGATTGGCCCTTTGGTTGTTGCTGCTACATTTTTGGCTGCTAACAGCACCTTAGCGGGTGAAACCAATGAGAAGGTAACTGGTGTAAGCCAGTTGGCGCAAGACTCTGACAGTATGGGTCAGGTGACATCTGTTTCCCAATTTTCGGATGTACAGCCTACAGATTGGGCATTCCAGGCATTACAATCTCTAGTTGAGCGTTATGGCTGTATTGCAGGTTATCCAAATGGTACTTATCGGGGTAACCGTGCTTTAACCCGTTATGAATTTGCTGCTGGGTTGAATGCTTGTTTAGATCGAGTTAACGAACTGATTGCTACAGCTACAGCTGATTTAGTAACCAAGCAAGATTTAGCGACTTTACAGCGCTTACAAGAAGAATTTTCTGCGGAATTAGCAACTTTGCGCGGTCGTGTTGATTCTTTAGAAGCACGTACTGCCGAATTAGAAGCAAATCAATTCTCTACTACTACCAAGCTACAAGGGGAAGCGATTTTCAACGTTTCTCAAGCTTTTGGTGATACGAGAGCTGACAATGGCGCTAACTTAGAATCTAATACTGTTTTTTCCGATCGCGTTCGCTTAACCTTAAATAGCAGTTTTACAGGGAAAGATCAGTTACAAATCCGGTTACAAGGTCGCAACACGATCTCGAATTCAAGTGTAACTGGTACCAACATGTCCCGTTTGGGCTATGACGGTGGCACTAATAATAGTGTTGAAATTGATAAAATTAACTATGCTTTCAACTTCGGCGATGCAATTAGGGTTAAAGTTGATGCGACTGGTGCTGAGTTGAACGAAAACGTTTATACCTTTAACCCTGACTTTGCTAGTTCTGGTAGAGGTGCGTTATCTCGTTACGGACGTTTCAGCCCTATCTATCGTCAAGGTGGTGACGGTGCTGGTGTAACTGTGAATGTCAATCCTAACGGGCCTTTAACCTTTAGTGCCGCTTACTTAGCACCATCAACCTCCAGAACTACTGCTGGCGTTACTACTAACTTTGGCGCTAGTAATCCTAGTGAAGGGACAGGGTTGTTTAATGGCGATAGTACTATTTTCGGACAGATAGCGTTTAAGCCAAACAAAGCTTTAAATATTGGTTTTTCCTATGCCCGCACTTATCTAGTTGACCCTACTGCAAGTAATTCTGGCTTATTCAAAAGTACAGGTAGTACATTTGCTAACAGGCCCTTTGGAAATGCGCGTACTGAAGCCGACCACTATGGTCTACAAGCTACCTTCCAACCCAGTTCTCAGTTGGCTCTGAGCGGTTGGGTAGGTTACACTAACGCCGATGCTGTAACTGGGCCTAGCAGAAGTGCAGATGCTTGGTATTGGGCTGCTTCACTGGGCGTGAGAGACTTAGGTGCAAAAGGTAACGTTCTCGGTGTAATTTTTGGTCAACCACCAAAAATCACTGGTGGTAGCGGTATTGCTTCTGAAACTGGCACATCCTACCATTTAGAAGGTCTATACAAAGTCAGAGTTTCTGATAATATTCAGGTTACCCCTGGTTTGTTAGTGATTTTCAATCCCGAACACAACGACAATAATAACAGTATCTACGTAGGTACTTTACGTACTACCTTCAGTTTCTAAAGTCGGTAATTAGGTTGTCAAGGGTGGGAAAATCCTGCCCTGACTGACTGATTTTTGAATTTCTATAAATGGCAAGATTTAACCCGCTTCAAGGCGGGTTTTTGTTTGTGTATAAATAGTTATAAAGGATTAATATTTTGTTGACTAGATAGATCGGTTGGCGGGCGATCGCTACTCCAAGCCCACCAAGCACAACTACAGTGACAATTGTAGAATTCTTGCCATTTACGGCGACGGTCTTCTGTAATTACAGGCGATCGCCTATTTAGCCAAACTTCTGTAGCTTCTCGGCTACTGGCTTTGCAGTTAGGACAGCAAAACTGATAAGCATGAATTGCTTTGTTTGTCCATTCAGGCGGAGTAGGAGCGAAAGCGTCCATGTATCTGGGAGATTATCACACATCAAAGGGTAGCATGAAAAGTGATTTTTTTGTCAATGGTCAATGGTCAATAGTCAATGGTCAATAGTCATTTGTCCTCCTTGTCTTCCTTGTCTTACTTGTCCTCCTTCCCTTGTCATTGCTCATTTGCAGGAGATAATCAGATAACCAACTATTTAAGCGAATAATAGATTAATTTTATGGAGCCTATTGTTGAGATTCGCCGTTTATTAGATGTTATGCCGGCTGCGGCTAGAATGCTGACAAAAATAGTTAGCAAACCGGAACAGCCAAGGGTGATTGACGTATCTTTCCCGCTTCCCTGGAATCAAGAACGACCGATATATATTAATTTTGATTTATGGTTTCGTCTGTCGAAATCGCAAAGAGATTTACTACTGTTACAAAAAGTTAGCTGGTTAACAGGGGTGAAGTGGTTTAAACCGGATATTTATCAAGGGGTAGTGCTACTCGGTTTACTGGGTGGTGTAGTGGAATCAGCACAGTCAGATGTGGTAGGTGTAGCTATTGGTTTAGGCTTAAGTGCGATCGCCTGCTTTCGGATTTGGCGTCATAATCAATCTCCAGAGTTAGAATTAACTGCTGATGCTGCTGCAATTCGGATTGCGGGGAGAAGGGGTTATTCTGAAGCTGAAGCAGCAGAGTATTTGTTATCTGCTATCGAAGCTACTGCTAAGATTGAGGGACGTAGTGGGTTAAATTTTAGCGAGTTAATTCGTTGTCAAAATTTACGAGCGATCGCGGGTTTGTCACCTGTGGGTGTACCGGAAAGTTATATCAAGTTGGAATAAGTTGGAATTTGATTTTTATCAATTACTAGAAGATACCATCCAAACTAAAATTCCTAATATTAAATCAACCGGAGGTAGAGGGTAATCTGTCAATTCAATATTCACAGTTTGCCCGGTTAATTTTAGAAATCTCCAATTATTACCGTTGGATACACTTCCATAAATCGTAGAAATAGCTTGCTGATTAGCTT
This sequence comes from Calothrix anomala FACHB-343, assembly GCF_014696435.1. Classification (GTDB taxonomy): domain Bacteria; phylum Cyanobacteriota; class Cyanobacteriia; order Cyanobacteriales; family Nostocaceae; genus Aulosira; species Aulosira anomala_A. Next base: position 10,634 of record NZ_JACJQG010000068.1, read on the forward strand.
CATTAAATTTCTGAGCCGCAACCATTTCTGCAATACATTGTCCAATTCCCGAATTTAAATCCGCTTTTTTTGCTTCAATAATCACAATTGCAGGTGCTTCTATTTCTAATTGTTCGGGGGAACGGCTAATAATAAAATCACAGATTCCAGTTAATCCAGAAGCAATATCTACAGTAAATTCTGCACCAGAAAAAAGACTAATTTTTCTCTGTAAAATCTTGCGTACTTCTAGCAATACTGGACTGATAATCAACTCAGAACGAGCTTTTTCACTGCCTGTAGCTATTGCCAATGGTAAACTTTCTTCTAAAAAACCACTGAGAATGTTACTAGGAGTAATTGGTTCTATCTCTGGAATAAATTTTTCTCCTTCAATAGTATTCAAGCCAAATGTTTGTTTAACTTTTTTCAGGGTAAATTCGCTATAGGGCATGGGTAATTAAGTCATGGGTGATTCTTATTCAAATTTATAACGACAAAAATTATGATAAATTACTTAGACGCACAAATTACGGTTTGTTTTTCGCTGTCAGCCTTCCCAAGAGTTTGTGTATTAGTAATTACGAATTACCTGAGCTATTTCACATCAGTGACTCGCCAGCTAAGTTTGAGGTTTACCCAAAAATTCCAGATGGTAGCAACTGCGATCGCAATTAGGTTGGCAATGTAGCGGTTGGGAATGAGAAAATTAAATACTAGGTTTAAAATCAGCACATTTAATATCAATCCCGCCAAACAAATTAAATTGAATTTGAGAAAGCGCTTCAAGCGTTGACGCCATTCTTGCTGCTTCATGGAGACATCAGCAAAAGTCCAAGCGTCATTCCATAAAAAATTATTGAAAATGGCAATTTCCCCGGCAATTATTTTACTACGAGTTAAAGGTAAAGCTAAGGTTGTGGGGTCACTCAGTAAATAAAGTATTGCCATATCTACAAATACTCCACTGAGTCCGACTAATCCAAACCGGAGAAATCTACCAAGGGGAAAACCTATGTTTTGACTCAATTGTTCTAATTGTCCTGTAGCTTGGCTAACTCTTCGCCAACCGCCTGTAGTTAGCCGCAAGCGCAGAAGGTGGTGGATATAATCGACATATTGCTTCCATGTCACCTTGCTTTCGCCTTCTTTGCGTTCGCAGAATACATAGCCGACTTCCGCAATTTCATCGACATTTCCCCGTCCAATTACCTCTAGGAGAATTTTATAGCCTACGGGATTGAGAATTGCCCCGGCGATCGCATTTCGCCGTACCATAAAATAACCGCTCATGGGGTCAGAAACTCTTCCCAAGACTCTGGGTAAGATAATTAATCCTAAAACTTGCGCCCCACGGGATAGAAAACGTCTGATAACACTCCAACTGCTGACACCACCGCCTTCTACGTGACGACTGGCTACTGCTAAATCTGCACCCTGTTGGATTTGGGTTAACAATTGTGTTAATACTTCTGGCGGATGCTGTAAATCTCCATCAATAACGCCTAAAATACTACCTCTTGCGACTTGCCAGCCCCGAATTACTGCTGAAGATAGCCCTCGCTCCTGTTTTCGCCGCATTACTTGCAATTGTGGGTATTCTTCTGTTAAAGATTGTGCTACTTCCCAAGTGCGATCGGGACTATCATCATCTACTACAATTAGTTCATATTGTCCAGGAATCGACTCATCTAACAACTGACTCAAAATCTTGACAACTTGATGAATATTGTCACGTTCTTTATAAGTGGGAATTACTAGGGAAAGGATAATATTTTCTTTTGTTATGGATGTAATTTGCGGCGGAAATTCTGGTATTTGTAATTCACCAGTTGGTACGGGTAATAATGACATGGGTTGGCGTTGAATCATTAGTGTAAACTTCCAATGAATTGATTTAGGATTTTCATTATTTTTCTGAATTTAGTTGGCGGTTAAATTATGTTTATATTTTAAATTTTGTTTGCCGGAATCTTCGGGTTGTAAAATTCCCCAACATAAAAGTATAGCAATCCTCTTTGACATATGAACAAAAATTACAAGTTAGATATGTATTTGTAACTCCTTTGCAGATTACTATATGGCAAATAGCTTCATCATGGAATCAATTAATACTATTTTATTTCGGTAATTTCACTAATTCAAGACTATCACCTTGATTCTTATATAAGGAATTAACATCATAATTTTTTTGCATATTTTTTTCTAAATCTGCTGATGGTTTAAACAAAAATATATTTTCTCTCTGCTTGGTAATAACAAGTTGACTAGGCTGCTGTGTTAGTTGAAAATCAGTCTCTGACTTGAGCAGATGTATTAATCCTAAAATAGTAGTGAATTCAGCATCACTAACTATCAGAGGCTCGGCAGTTTTATTAATGATACTTGCTATTTGATGCAAATTTCCATTATTTGCATCTCCTTTATTCCACCACATTGCAGCAGAAGATATAATTACGTTAGATATCACACCATTCGCTAGTAAGAAAATAGTTACTCCTGTCCAGATTTTTTGACTGATTTTTCCTGGTTTATCAATTAGTTTACTAGAAAGCAAGTAAGCAATCATTAATTGAATTCCTAAAAAAGTAGGTATCATATACCTGGGTACTCCTGAACGTCTGCCACCAGATATGACATCAGGTATGATTAGGAATATTGCTGTAGTCAGAGTTAAAGTTAAGATAAACAACCAAGAAGATTTAGGAGTTGAACGACAGAGATAGTCAATTGAATAACCGATTAAAATGAGTAAAGCTAGAGCAAAAGGGAAAATTAAAAAAAATGCTTTTAGCGGTGCTTGCTCGTTAATATTTATCCAATCTATAAAAATCCGAGTTATGTTCAGTATCCACTTCCCCACAAGGGCGGTTAAACTAGTTGATTTTTCAATCCAATCTAATCTTTGGATTCTACCTTCAGCTTTACCTTTGCTAACAATTATCAGCCAAGGTATAAAGATGATAATTGCGGAAATTAAAGATGTGAAATAAGCAATAACCACAGGAGTTAATCGCCAACGCTGCATTAGCCATACATAAATCCCATGTCCGATGGCTATAAATATTGATAGTAAAAAGGTATAGAAGCTGAGAGCTATAGTAATTGTATAAATCACCCAACTCAAAAATGATTTTTTTCTTAAAGCTATCAGGAGAGCATAACTAGAAATTAAAATAGTCAATATCCACAGGCTATATTGTCTAGCTTCCTGAGCATATAAGATATGAAAAGGTGAAATTGCCATTAAAGAAACGGCTATTAAACTTGTCAACGGCAGTGCAAATAACTCTTGGCACAAGTAATATATGCTAACTAAAGATATTAGACTAATTGCAGCAGAAAGACTTCTAATTGCAGCTACAGAATTACCAAATAACTGCGACCAAAACCAAGCAATAACATAATAAAGTGGCGGATGTTGGGGATCTTCTAATGCTAGCCGCTCAATTGTACTGCTTACTCCCTTTTCCTGATTAGGTTGTTGATATTTCTTGAGTTGATTGATACTAATAACTTGACCGTTGTAAACTTGATTTACAACTTCTGAACTTGAATGTCCAGAAAGCCAGAGTGATGTATAAACTTCATCTGACCAATAAACTTTACCATTGAGATTAGTAAATCGAAAATATATTCCGAGTAATAAAACAGTAACTATAATAATTTTGAGCCATCTGGGGTATACCTGCCGACGTTTCTGATGAAGAGTTTCCATGTTTAGGGAGTTTTGAGAACGTCTGTTATTTTAAGTAGGTAATTTAATTTCACCAACCAGTAACTAACTCAACCACAGTACTTGGTCAAAGTAGACAGTAAAATCTACCCTAATATAGATTAAAGATAAATTTTAAATGTAAATTAAGTAACAATTATCACTTATAATTGGTCGCTGAGATCCCTATTCAGATTCCTGGCAAAATAAAAGAAGTAACTTGATTTTCACTCCTGTGAAGCATAAAACTGTTGATGATATTCTCGACCGTGCCTTACTGGGATACGATATATCCCCAGTCGAGGGAGTGGTGTTATTAAAACAAACACAAGAAGACGCGATCGCTCTGATTCAAAATACAGCCGATAAACTCCGCCAGCGTCAAGTTGGTGATGTCGTCACCTACGTCATCAACCGTAATATTAACTTTACTAACATTTGCGAGCAGCATTGTAGTTTTTGTGCATTCCGGCGCGACGATGGGGATAATGGTGCTTACTGGTTAGATTGGGCACAAGTGTTAGAAAAAGCTACAGATGGGGTAAAACGAGGTGCTACAGAAATCTGTATGCAAGGGGGATTGAACCCACAAGCCTTGATTAATGGCAAATCCCTGCCTTATTATCTCAAATTAGTAGAAACTATTAAGCAGGAGTTTCCCCAGCTACACTTGCACGCTTTCTCGCCCCAAGAAGTACAATTTATCGCCAGACTTGATGGACTGGAATATGCTGATGTGATTGCGGCTTTGCGCGATGCGGGTGTTGGTTCTATGCCAGGAACAGCCGCCGAAGTGTTAGATGATGAAGTGAGACGGGTACTATGTCCCGAAAAAATAGATACAGCAACTTGGTTAGAAATTGTTAGTAAAGCCCATCAATTAGGCTTGCATACCACAAGTACCATGCTGTCAGGACATATTGAGAGCAAAGAACAGCAAATCGCACATTTAGAGAAATTGCGATCGCTACAAATGACAGCCATGAAAAACGGCTATCCAGCAAAAATTACTGAGTTTATTTTATTACCTTTTGTTGGGCAAGAAGCACCCAAACCTCTACGGCGGCGGGTGGGACGCGATCAACCGATTTTAAGTGATAGCTTACTGTTAACTGCTGTAGCGCGGATTTATTTGGGAAATTGGATACCTAACCATCAACCAAGTTGGGTAAAGCTGGGGTTAGATGGAGCGACAACAGCTTTATTGTGGGGTTGTAACGATATTGGCGGCACATTGATGGAAGAACATATTACCTCAATGGCGGGTGCGGTAGGCGGTACATCGATGGAAGCAGAAACCCTGCAAAATGCGATCGCTTCTTTAGATAGACCTTATCAACAAAGAGACACTCTCTATCAAAAACATTGAATTCAGTTGACTGTTGTACAGACAAGGGTTATCGCGTCTCTACTGACTATTGACTGATCCCCCGGATACCAATCCAAGATACTATGGACGTTGATTTATGCATTATTTCAGTACATGCTTATGAAGCGCTATTGGTCGCGTCTGCTTGCCCTGGTTTTAGTTGTAACCATCGGCTTAATGGGCTGTTCTAGCCCTGATAGTTTGACAGGAGATTATCGCCAAGACACCTTAACGGTAATCCAAACTTTAAGAAACGTCTTAGAGTTATCAGATGATTCACCAAGTAAAGCAGCAGTTCAAGCAGAAGCGCGTCAAAAAATAAATGACTTTTCAGCCCGCTACCAAAGAGCTAACTCTGTTTCTGGACTTAGCTCCTTTACTACCATGCGTACAGCCTTAAATTCCCTAGCAGGACATTACAGTTCTTACCCCAATCGTCCTGTACCAGAAAAACTCAAAAATCGTCTAGAACAAGAGTTTAGTCAGGTAGAGGCGGCGCTAAGACGCGGTGCGTAACTGTCAATAAAATACAGTCAGACAATTTTGGATTTTGCGAACAGCTGCAAAATCTAAAAATTGGCACAGTCAAGAGTCTTATTAAATTGGGACTCTTGGCAAATTTGTTTAGCTTAGTAGACTCACTAAACACTTTTTAAATTTTGCATTTTAATTCACCAATAAGAAAATAGCATTTTCTCTGCTATCATCTCCAGCGCCTAGATTTGTTGATGAGGATTAACTTATGTCCTCTACCTGATGCCATAAACGGGTAATATCTTGGATGACAAGCAAATAACTAAAAGTTGGGTAATTACCTGAATCTGTTTTAAAAATCCAATTAATAACAAAATCCGGCAACAGAAATAGGGGTTTGAAAGTCTGGAAAAATAGGCTTCAAAGCCCCTATTTACTCAATAGAGAATTTGACATCCATCAATCTCAGTTATGTAATTGAAAGTTGATGGTCAGACTGCTTGTATAAAAGCTTTTAGCTCAAAAATCTGGAAAAGAGCAATCAATCAAAGATTGTTAAATTCCAGCCTGTGCCCAGCTTTTACAGCAAGTCTACTTTTCCTGCTACCTTGAAGTATGTTTAACCTTCCCTTGAACGTTACGAAATCAAAGTCATTTACCCGAAGCCTCTTAGCTGCGATTTTCACTAGTAGTTTATTGACTCCTTATTTGGGAAATCAACCAGCACAGGCGCAAGTGCAACAATATTGCCAATTATCGCCAAAAGCTGTCAAAGAAAAAGAAAACTTACGTTTGGCAGCACTAAGAGGTAATTCAGAAGCGCAAAAGCGTTACCAGCAGATATTAAAACAACATGCACAGGAAATGCAGGCTTGTCGTAATCGCACCTGGCCGCAAAATCAAGCTATTTGGTTGCGCTTGTATCCTTGTGATATCCAGCCGGGGTTACTCGATCGCATGATGGATCGGATTGTTAACCTGGGCTATAACCAAGTTTATGTGGAAACCTTTTATGATGGGCGGGTATTATTACCAGCCGCCAGTAACCCGACAGCTTGGCCTTCTGTGATTCGCAATCCAGGTGCAGAGAAAGTAGATTTGCTAGCAACGGCAATTCAAAAAGGGCGACAACGGGGTTTAAAAGTTTACTCGTGGATGTATACGATCAATTTTGGCTATAGCTATGCCTTGCGTCGAGATCGAGAAGGAGCGATCGCGCGTAATGGCAAAGGTCAAACTAGCTTGTATGTTGTAGATGTGGGTACTCATGTCTTTATCGACCCCTACAACGAACGAGCAAAACGCGATTACTATCAAATGGTACAGGAAGTACTGCGCCGTCGCCCCGATGGGATTTTATTTGACTATGTACGCTATCCCAGACAAGGGGGAAGCAATTCTATCGCCACCAAAGTTACAGATTTATGGCTATTTACTGCTGCAACTCAAGAAGCTTTATTTCGACGGGCACAAAATAATAAAGGTTTAGATTTAATTCGCCGCTTTTTAGGTAAAGGATATATTACCCCCGCCGATATTTCCGAAGTCGATCAACTTTATCCCCAAGAGGGAGAACCTCTGTGGCAAGGACGAACTGTATCCTCAGCGCAAAAATCCCTAATCAATCCTACTCAAAGACAACCGCTTTTACAATGGGATTTGTGGCAACTCGCTGTTGCTCATGCCATGCAAGGTATCTTAGATTTTGTCGCCTTAGCAACTCATCCCGCCCAAGAATTAAATATTCCCGCCGGGGTGGTATTTTTCCCTGAAGGTAACCAAAGTGTCGGACAAGGCTATGATTCGCGCTTACAGCCTTGGGATAGGTTCCCTAATTCTTTAGAATGGCATCCTATGGCTTACGCGACTTGTGGTGATGTTAGTTGTATTGTGCCGCAAATACAAAGGGTTTTAAGTATGGCGAAACCAGGTACCCAGGTAATTCCGGCTTTAGCTGGTAAATGGGGAGGTTCAATTAGTAATCGTCCATCTTTAGAAGCCCAAATGCAAGCACTGCGACAATTTGCGCCCCAAATCAAAGGGGTAAGCCATTTTGCTTATTCTTGGCAATATCCTGACCATGATAGCGATCGCAAATTATGCCGCGCTCAGTAATTTAAAATAATATTTTTTACATTTTTTACTCTGTTGGGCTGAATACATCAGTTCAACAGCAAATTCTCATACCAATTTAAAAAGACAATGCGACAGATACACAAGCCTAAACCCTGATCCTGTCCGGATTCTTAATTTTGAATTTTGAATTTTGAATTTTGAATTGGTATCAATTACACCAATCTCCTAATTGCGTAGCCAGAAAATAGCGTACATGGTCAACAAATGTAGCCCCCCACTGTCTAGTTCCATGTCCCATCCCCGGAACGACATAACAAGCACCGTCAGGAAATTTTTGGGCACAAGCACGGGTATCTTTAATTCTGACAATGGGGTCGTTAGCACCCACTAAAAAGCGCACTCTACGCGGTAACTGCACTTGCTCAACATAATTCATGGGATTGCAGTTCCAAGCATATTCATCGTGATATTTCAGATTTTTGGCTAACTGTAAAAGCTTGACTACAGGTTGTAAATCTGGCTGTACTCTTTGTAACACTGCTGTTGCTAATCCACCTAGAGGTGAAGCTGCTAAATCTGGTAACAACCCATAACCCCAACTATTAGCAAAGGACTGGAGGTCAGTATGACCAATCGTTCCTAGTAACCTCTCTCCCAAACCTTGAGCGGTAAAGGCGTAACCAGATAGCAAAACACCCATACTCACGCCAAATAAAGCGAGTTTGGAATTACTCAACCCATAGCGATCGCTACAAAATTTACTAATGCTATCAATATTACTAGCTGTATTGCGGAATATACTTAAAAAGAATGCCGTATCAAAGGCAATACCTTGGTTAATTAATGGCTGAATCTCATTTTGTACAACAGCCGTAAAGGTGCGTACTAAACTGCGTTCTCCCGCCAAAGGCGTATCAAATAAAGCAACTGCAATACCCATTTGTGTCAGTGTTGGCACAATAAAAGCATTCCAGCCATAAGGCGCACTCATCCCTTGTAAACCAATAACTAGCGGTGTTTCCCTGGTAGGTCGATGTGGTAAAAAGACAGCTACAGGAAAGCCGCTTAACCGTTCGTCAATCTCCTTTATAGCAGTATAAGGATAAGGCTGATAGAACCAATAGCGATCGCCATTCACACCGTCAAAATTAATTGTATCTGGCCCGTAAATCCGCATATTTTCAATGGCAGAGTGTTGATGGTTAACTGTTGACTGTTGACTGTTGACTGGGAACAGTGAATTATTCTGCCTTAATTGCCTACCCAGGATATAAGTGTTTATAGCCTGCCTAAGCAGACTTTACTAGTGGTTCATCGCATTAATTATGTGGGATAAGTTTCTTCTTCTTTTCTCTTCCTTCGCGGACTTCGCGTCTTTGCGGTTCGTTTTTTTACTCCTCGTAATTAATGCGATGAAACAATAAAAGGGTATTGATTAAGGAAGTGAGATGTTCCCTATCATCACTTTGTTTCCATCCAATTATCACCTGCGCGAACATCTACTAATAACGGCACAGATAACTCAACTGCATTTTCCATCACAGACTTAATTTGTGGTTGCAATTCATCCCATTCTGGCGGCGGAACTTCAAACACTAATTCATCGTGAACTTGTAATAATAACCTCGCCTGATATTTACTCAAAACCTCATGCAATCTCACCATTGCAATTTTGATAATATCTGCACTAGAACCTTGAATTGGTGCATTCGCAGCCGAACGCAGTAAGCCAGCATCGTAAGCACCTAGATTTTTTAATTTACTCAAATCAATCTCTTCTGGATTGCTACCTTTTAATTGACGTAAATTATTGCTGGTAAACTCAAAATACCGCCGACGGCCGAGAATTGTTTCTACATAACCTTTGGCGATCGCTTCTTTTTTTACTCGCTCTAAATATGTAAATACTTGTGCGTAACGTTCGTTAAATCGCTTGATAAATTCATTCGCAATATTTTTATCAACCCCAGTAGAACGGGCAAATTTTAGCGAACCCATACCATAAATTACACCAAAGTTAATCGTTTTGGCTAATCTTCTTTCATCGGCTGTGACATCTTCTTTTTCAAATACTAACTTTGCTGTCACAGTATGAATATCTTCATTTTGCTTATAGGCTTGCACTAAAACGGGTTCTTGGCTTAAATGCGCTAAAATTCTTAACTCAATTTGTGAGTAATCAGCAGCTACCATTAAAAAGTCTGGTTCAGGTAAAAACGCTTTGCGAATTTGACGACTAAAAGCTGTCCGAATAGGAATATTTTGTAAATTGGGATTAGAAGAAGATAACCTGCCAGTTGATGTTGCAGCTTGGTTAAAATCTGTATGTACTCTTTGCGTATCGGGACGTACCAATGCTGGTAATGCATCAACATAAGTAGACTTTAATTTAGATAAAGTCCGGTATTCAATAATCGCATCAACAAAACCAGTTTGGTCAATTTCTTGGAGTTTTTCTAATGTTGCTGCATCTGTAGAGTAACCTGTTTGAATTTTCCGCGAATACTTAGTACTTAACCCTAATTTTTCAAATAAAATATGGCTTAATTGTTTAGGAGAACCTAATTTAAATTTTTCGCCAGCGATTTCTGTCGCTTTTTCTTCCAACTTAGCCAAATCAATTTCTAACTGCTGCGAAAGTTCTTTTAAGTAATCAGAATTAATTCGCACACCTGTATATTCCATTTCCGCTAAAACTGCTTCTAGCGGTTGTTCCACATCTACAAATAGCTGATATAACTCGGTAAATTGTTTTAATTCTTCACGCAGTTTTGCTACTAAGCCAAATGTCGAATAAACATCCATACCGCAGTAATCAGCTACTGTAGGAATGTCTAAATCAGCAATAGTTTTACCTTTAGGAACTAAATCTACATAACTTTTAGCTGTTAAACCCAAATATTTCTGCGCTAAATCGCTTAAATTATGGCTAGCATCGGGATTTAATAAATAACTCGCTAGCATGGTATCAAATACCACCCCTGCCAATTTTATGCCTTGACACCGCAGAACTAAACGGTCAAATTTGGCATTTTGCAAAGATTTGGGATAATCGGTACTTTCTAAAATTGGACGTAATGCTGTTAATACCAAATCTAATTCTAGATTTTTCTCATTTTTGTGCCCAAGGGGAATATAAGCCATTTCATCGATTTTTGTCCCCCAACAGCAACCAATTCCTACTAAAGCTGCGTCTCGTGGTTCTAAATCTGTGGTTTCTGTATCCCAAGCAACGGGTATTTCTGGATTAGTAAATTTTTGTAATAATTTAACTAACTTTGTCAGTTTCGCTTCACTATCAATAATTTGTGGTTGAATTGCAGAAGCTGGCTTTTGTTGTGCTGCGGCTGTATCATCTGCACTAAAAAACCACAAATCTGGATCTTTATCGTCAATATTTGGTTGTGCTGTGGTAGTTTCGGGAACTTCTGCAACTTCTCCGCCAAATTTTTGCTGAAGTTCGTTGATTTGCTTGAGAAAGCGATTAAACTCTAATTTTTCTAAAATTGGTACAAGTAAATCTCTATCGAAACCTTTTAATTTACAATCTTCTAAATTTACTTCTAAAGGCACATCAGTCACAATTTTCGCTAAATATTGCGACTTTTTCGCATCTTCTTCCCCTTCTACCAGTTTTTTCTGAGTTGCGCCTTTAATTTCATCTATTTTTGCATAAATATTCTCTAACGAAGCGTAAGTACTGAGTAACTGAACTGCGGTTTTTTCACCAATACCCTTGACACCAGGAATATTATCTGATTTATCGCCACAAAGAGCTTTAAAATCAACAATTTGTTCTGGTAACACACCCAGCTTTTGTTGAACTTGTTCCGGGCCGAATTCGCTGATACCATTTGTAGATCGCTTCCAGGCATCAGGTGTAAAATTAAGCACAGTGATTTGCTTTTCCAGGTCGATCAGTTGAAATAAATCGCGATCGCCTGTGAGAATTTTCACTTTATACCCAGTCCCTGTTGCAAGCTGTGCTAAAGTACCCAACACATCATCAGCTTCAAAACCAGGAGCCGTAAAAATCGGTAAATTGAACCCTGCAAGCAGTTCATGTAAATTTTTTAAATCTGGGACAAAATCTTCTGGCGTACCGGGGCGATCGGCTTTATAGGTATCATCAGCTTCATGACGGAAAGTAGGTAAACCCAAATCAAAAGCAATAGCCATTGCTTGAGGCTGTTCTGTAGTCATCACTTCCAGCAGACACTTAATAAAGCCAAAACACACGCTGGTAGGAATCCCCGTTTTTGTCCGTAATCCCCCATCTCGTCCCTTAATAAAAGCAAAATAAGAACGGAACGCCAGGGAATGTCCATCTACGAGGATGAAGGTAGGGCGTGTTGCGATTGTAGAAGAAGAAATTTGCGACATAGGCTTATTGTAGCTAGAAGCGGAAAATAGGGGCTAGGGGCTAGGGACTAGGGGCTAGCGGAGAGATATTTTTATATTTAGGTGTAAAATTTTTGCGTGATTAACTAACTTAAAGTTCTCTTTCTCTATTAACGTGCGTCTATTTCTCCTCTGATCTTCTTTCTTGGCGTCTTGGCGTACTTGGCGGTTCATTTTTTCCAAAATTTATCCTAATTCACGAAATTACTGATAAAAATCACTTCCTCTGCTTCCTCTGCATACACAGCGATGGAATATTTTTTTAGTTGGAAGTTCCTAAAACTGCGATCGCTCCCCATTCAACCCTAGAGCCTGTTAACCTCTTACTGGAAGCCAAAAAATTAGGGAATTTATGGATCTAGCAGCTACTACTCATCTACCATCGATGGAAAATCAGGCTCAAGCTTCAGCAGAAATTAAATTACTGGTTTTAGATATCGATGGCACAATTTCCGGTAAATCTAACAAAATCAGTAAACCCGTAAAAAAAGCGATCGCCGCAGCACAAGCAAAAGGAATTCAAATAGCGATCGCCACTGGACGCATGTACCGTTCAGCATTACGCTTTCATCAAGCAATTGGCTCTACATTACCATTAGCAGCATATCAAGGCGCTTGGATTCAAGACCCAGCCACCGACAAAATTCATCGCCATTTAACAGTTCCGCGAGAAATCGCATCCCAGCTACTAGATTATTTTGAACAACCACAACTGCGATCGCTTCTCTCCGTTCACTTCTATATCAACGATCAACTTTACGTGCGAGAGTTAACCCCAGAAACCAAACTCTACGCCAAACGTTCCGGAATTACAGCCATTCCCGTCGGTGATTTACGCCAAGCTTTAGATAACGAACCCACAAAAGTCCTAGCTTTATCTGACGACAGCGAAGTGATTGAGAAAATATTAGGCAATTTACGCCTTCAATACACACCCGCAGAACTTTACCTCACCACCTCTGTTGCTACCTTCTTTGAGGCGACTCACCCTTCTGTCAACAAAGGAACTGCGGTGCGTTACCTCGCCGAAGAATTACTCGGCTTACAAAGCAGTAACGTTATGACTATTGGCGATAACTTCAATGATGTAGAAATGCTAGAATACGCTGGCATTGGTGTAGCTATGGGTAATGCGCCAGCAGATGTCCAGGCTATAGCAAATTGGGTAGCGCCTCCCGTTGAAGCAGACGGAGTTGCAGCCGCAATAGAACAATTTTTACTAACTTGAAAATAGGGGCTAGGGGCTAGAGACTAGGTGTGAGGGGAGAAAGAACTTCATGCCCTCGCCGTGTAATTTATCACATGACCGTCTAGCATGAACAGCTATCTTAAAAATTCACTTAGTACACATTAATTCCTAGCTCATTCTCTGCGTACCTCTGCGCTTCCCTTTGCGCGCCTTTGCGTTAAAAATTTAACCCTCAATAAACCACAACTTTATGCAAAGCTGCACTTAGTCAACATTCTAAAAAATCAGAAAGGACACCGACGACTGGCCGTGTTTCGTCTCGGTGCCCCTGCTGGTTCGCTCCTCACACACCAGATAATATATATCACGTGTTCAATTGAGTCAACACTTGTTATATAAATTTATATTTACTTTCTCAGAGGCTTTACGGAAATGGGGCATTGGTTAACAGTCAACAGTCAACAGTCAACAGTCAACCGTCAACCGTCAACAGCTATTTTTCCCCCTGCTCCCTGCTCCCTGCCCCCTTGCCTCTACTTCCTAGCCCCTTAGAGTTCTAAAGGCGCAACAACCCCAAGTTTTTCCTCTAGCAACATCCTCAATACAGACTGTGTAACCATCACTAATCCCAGTCTGGCCTGAGCTAGTTCCCGCGCCGCGATTTTTACTTTGCCCCAAATGCGGCACTGGCTCCAAAAATTTTCAAAAGCTTGGCTTAAATTCAAAGCAGCTTTTTCCCAGTTCAGTGAACTTTTAACATCATCGCCTTGCAAATCATCGACAACCTGCACTAACTCGCCTATGAGTTGACTTTCCGGCAGATGATAGCAACGCAGTTTTCCATCACTGTTCAGCCAAGGTATCGGGTGAGGAAACAAAACCTGCCATAAAGTTGTCCCTGAACTGCTAAGTGCTTGATTTTGCACTGCCCCCAGTTGAATTAATTCTTCTCGGTGAGCTTGTTGCAATAGCGAGCAGCAACGCGCATGGGCATATTGCACCGTAAATAAGCGCTGGGAATTGTTAATGTTAAGATTTGCTGTTTTCCCGCTCCTTCCTGCTCGCCCTAAATTGCCATCTGTAATATTTTGTAACCAAGCCCCTAAGATTGGCTGAGACAATTCTAAATAAATCCAACCAGGGGGAACAATTGCCACCTGAAAAACGTCGCCACAGGACGCTAATAGGTCGTTAGCGATCGCCTCAGCCATTGCCATCGCTTCATAATTCTGAGATTTTTCTAGCCACAGAGCAATACCAGAAATATATAAAATTCTTTTTTCATCTCTACCTTTATATAGAGGAAATTTCCCTTCTTTTATGCATAAATTTTCTGACTGAGAAGTACAAACACCTAGAGATTTTTCGATTTGGCTGTATATTAACCGCTTAAATGCTGTGTATTTACTCACTAGTACCTGAAAATGCACGTAGTTCTCAATGAAGACAGCCTCATCTCCAAAATGTTGATTCTCTGTCATCTATCTAAAGTTGTAAGTTTCTTCTAGATAAAGAAAAATGAGAGTAGAATAAAATTTGATGAATATTCAATGAATAGAGGGTAAACTTTACTACCATCATTGTACAGTAAGAAGTATAACAAAAGAGTAGGGAGTAAAATGCTTTCTATTCTTTGGATGGCTGGCGCTGTTAGGCGTTAAGCCGGACTCGCCAACACAAAGACACTCCTTGCACCTTTTTTTGTCGTCTTTGTCTTCAGCCGAACGCTCTTTGTTACCTATGCAATCTCCATCCTCTTTTTCCGAGGCTTCTCGTCCGTTTTTAACTTGGCAACGCATTCTTGACTGGGCTCAAGAACACTATCGCTGCCGTACCTTCAGCAAAGATGAGCGCATTCCAGCTCGCCCTGGATTGCTATATTTGGTGCAAAGGGGTGCGATCCGCATGGTAGGAACCGCCCAAGTTAGCGCTACTGCCAGTCAGTTAACCTCTCGTCGCATCAACAGAACTCCAGAAGAAGCTTTCTTGGGTTTTGTGGGTGCAGGACAACCATTTGAAATTGTTGCTCAGTCACCATTCACACTCCAGGCTTACGCTCACGTCGATCAAACTGCGGTGCTGTGGATGTACTGGCACGATTTGGATAACTGGCCTCACTTCCGTCGCGAAGTTATGGACGCCTTTAGATATCAGCACCAACGTAAATTGTTGTGGCTGAGTGCTTTGGGACAACGCCGCACCATTGACCGTCTGTTAGGATTCCTCACTTTGTTAATTGAGGAATATGGCGAGCCAGCAATGAGCGAAACCGATCCCGATGTAATTCGCGGCTATTGTTTGCCCTTCCCCTTGACCCATGCTCAAATTGGTAGTGCAATCGGTTCAACTCGTGTAACCGTCACCCGCTTAATGGGCAAATTACGTCAACGTGGTTTAATTTTGACCCAAGGGGACAATCTCATTTGCTTACCAGCAGAATCGATTAATAGAGCTAGCTAAGGTTAAGTTCAGATCTGCTATCAATAGCAGGTGTCAGCGAATTTGAACAAACATAGTTTGGGCGATCGGTTCCTGCTCCTGCTTAGTAAAAAGTAAGTTGGCATCAGCAACCACAGTTTGCTGCTCGGTTTGACCAGTCTGTTTGACCACCACAAACAGATTGCGTGTAATCGGGAATTTCCGATAGGTAAGCCTCAATGTTCAATGTGTTTCATTTACCAAAACATGCAAATGGGAGAGCAATTGTTTGCGGTAAAGAGCAACGTACTACCTTTGTATTTACCCCAACAGCAAAGGTGAAATTGAGCATTGAGGAATCACCTCTGGGGCAAAAAATTATTAATACAATCAGGACTAACAGCTAATTGCTGTCAGCCTTGGGCATTGGTGGAAACCAATTCCATCAACAATCCAGCAGGCTTAACTAATTAAGATGTCTGGGACAAACATTGCTGCCGCTAGATTTTTATCCAAATCTAGGGGTCACTTTGGTATCGGTAATTATTTAGATTAATTACGATCTCTAACTAGGGTAGGTAAAATCTTACCCATAATATTTTGTGACTTGCTAGTCTCAATCATAAAATTTCTCACTATAGCAATCCCTTTAAGAGTTACAAATACTTATCTCCCTTGTCTCCCTTGTCTCCCTTGTCTCCCTTGTCCCCCTTGTCCCTTTCGTTAATCTATTGCCATATCTATAAAGGGGGATAAGGAGATGCACAATCCTTCATCAAAAAATCTCTAGAAAATAGAATTTTCTAGCCCCTAGATTCTCGGCTTTATGTTCGTGCCAAAATTGTTGCTAAAACACCAGTAATTACAGATGGGGAATTAGCGGAGTCTGACGAATCCGGCTTTAGCGATTAATTCTTGACCTTGGTTAGTTAGTAGCCAGTTGGCATAAGCTTCTCCGGCTAGCTGATCGCTTTGTCCATTTTGTTTAATTATGATAAATAACCGCCTGGTAATTGGGTATTCACCTGTTTGAAAAGCAACTGCATTGATTTGGTTACGCTGTTGCGGACAGTTTTGCAGGGGGACAAAAGGTTGTTTGTAAGGTGGAATCAGTTGATCGGGTTTCCGCCCTAATGGTAAGGGCTTGACACTACATTGCCCAACTATTTCCGGAGCAGAACTATAGTAAATTCCCCCTGGATTTTTTGCTACTTCTCGTAAAGCTTGGGTTGTAGTCGGAATAAATTTGACATTGGAGCCAAATTTTTCTCCTGCCATAATATTTTCATCGAAAAATTCGATGGTACCCCCCTCCTCTAAACGGCGAGAGTAGGCTGTAATTGGTAAATTAGGGCCGTTTACCTGTTTCCAGTTGGTAATTTTACCTATGTAGATATCTTTAAGCTGTGCCAGAGTTAAACCAGGAATTTGTAGATTGGGATGAACTGCGATCGCAATTCCGTCAATCGCTACAGGAATTTCTTTGAGTGTCAACCCCCGTTGTTGTGCCTTTTGAAACTCATCATCTTTCAGTGAGCGAGATGACTGGGAAAAAGATAGTTGGTTCTCCAAAAGCATTTTAATCCCCGTACCCGAACCAGGTGCGCCTGTGGTGGGATTGGTATAACGTAATTGAAACTTCGGCCACAACTGTTGCATTGCTGGCTCGACTTCTTTGCGAATCGGGGCCCAGGTAGTGCTACCCCCATAACTAAACAAGCCGGAAGGAAGATCAATTTTGTGGGTATATGTATCTTGTGATGGGCGAGATTGATTAGGTGTCAAATTATCAATTACACCAGAATTATTGGCTAACCACCAAAAGACACTACCAACCAATCCTAGCGTCACCACCAAAGTTAAAACCAAAACCCCAGTTTCATTAGTTTCGTTTTTTGGCGACATAATTATTATTTTGATTGTTACTTATCCACGCTGGCAATTTTCCATTGTGCGTGTTGTCGGGTTAAGAATTGGTAAAATTAAGTTTACGCAGCGCTCGGTAATTAAAAAATTAATTACTGATTTCTCTGAAGATGCCCCTGTGAAAATTTTCTTAAATTTTACTAAAAACTTGAATTTTGATTTGTTACGCAGAACCAGCTTAAAGAATTAAAGAAAGTAATTTATAAATCAGACGAAATAGAGCCGTTAATGCAATACTTACTAAAGCAGAGACAAATGCTAAGATTAATATCTGTTGAATTCCCAGTTGTGCGCGCAAGAGTGGGATAAAAAAAATAATAGCAAAAGAAATAGCCGAAATAATTAATAAATCTAACTTCTCAATCCATCTTCTTGCTTGAGCGAAAATCAGTATTCCTAAAATAGCAAATGAAATACTTAGGGTAATTATTGGGTTACGGAGCAAACTAAAACAAGCAATACCAATTAACGCCCCTTCAAACCCACTAAAAGCAGCGCCTCCTAACAATTCCCATGTAGAAAAAGCTGGTATAGCTGTTGGTAATTGTGATGTCACACCTATATAACCTGGTGCAGCATTTTGCAGTTTGGGTTTAACCTGCGTAGATGGTATCAAGTGTGGTTGATCGAGCCTTGCTAATGCGTCTAACACTTCTTGGGCTGACTGAAAGCGTTGATTAGCAGCCGGGAGGAGCATTTTGTCTAAAATATCCGCCAAGTGAGGATTAATATTAACTTGGGTGCGCCATTTCCACTGGTTACTGTAGCCATCAAACAGCTTAGTTGCTTCTTGACCAGTAAGTAAAGCGATCGCGGTTACAGCTAAGGCATATAAATCTGTAGATGGGAATACCTGATTGCCTGCTACCTGCTCCGGCGGTGCATAGCCTATAGAATAAATACCTGTAGAAGAAATTGCTGGGGAATTGGTTACTTGCTTCACTGCACCAAAATCTAGCAAAAAAATTTTGCCATCGCGACGGCGCATGATATTAGAAGGTTTGATATCTCTGTGAATAATGCCGCGATTGTGAACAAATTTCAGGACTTTGAGTATTTCTTGCAGTACTTCTAAAATTTCTACTTCCGAAAACTTACCCTTGGTAATTAATTCTTCTTCCAGATTTTGTCCATTAATATATTCTTGGACTAAGTAAAAAAACTGGTCTTGCTGTCCTGGTTGTAAGCTGGGAACTGCGATCGGAAAGAACGCGAACAAGTCAGGAATTTGTTCGTGTTCGTTACCGATTTCTGCCAGAACTTCTGCTTCTCTTTCAAATAGTTGTTGGGCTATTTGCTGTTGATGAAAGCCTAAGTTACCTGTAGGTTGAAACTGCTTCACTACACATTGACGCATTCCAGGAATTCGGCGATCGCGCGCGAGAAATGCGGCTCCAAATCCTCCCCTACCTAAAAGCCTGATGGGAACATAGCGACCATCTAGCATTAATGGCATTCCACAGGTAGTGCAGTATTTTTGCTGGACTGTTTTTAGGGTTGTGTTATCATCTAACTCCGCAAAATAGTTTTGTGGACGGGGACAGCGTGGACGAGTGCAGTAAACTTCCATTTTAGTTATTCGTCAATAGTCCATAGTCAAGAGTCCATCATCAGTAGTCCATCGTACAGCTTGGTTTAAATCAATAACTCCTACCCTAGTATTTTTTTGGAGTCAGTCAATTAGAAACAGGCTGATAACAGACGCAATTAACTGCTTTGTGTAACTAAACTAACTCAAAGCCAAGAATTTTTAGGTGCGTTACTAACCTTGACAAGCAGTAAAGCCAAAAAAGCGCAATAGCTACTATGACTACCGTACCGCAGTCATAGTCTGTTTAACTCATGACATGTGACCCTTGAGGTTAGCTAGTTGCTCATGGGGAAGCCCACAGCACTTGCTTCCTGTCAAGTGACCGCAGCAAGTGATTCCCCAAGACTTTACTAGTACAGCACGGCGTAAATAAACAGACCATTCAAAATCGACAAAACCCTTATTCTGTCTTAATTTTGAATTTTGAATTTTGAATTTTGAATTCCGCCTTGCGGTACTAGCCTGCTCATGACTAAATAACTAGTGATGGGAATTCAATCGTCGTCAGTAATGGCAGGTGCCACTATATCCAGGGTATTGAGCATTAAGTTTTTTTGCGACAATTTTAATACATTATGGTTCCATCCTGGGGTAGCAAACTGGGGAAGAATTTCTTGACTAAAAGCTTCTGCTGCTTTGGAGCGATAGCGATTAGGATTAAAAATCAGCCACAGGGTGCGTTTGACAACTACGCCTTCTATTGGCGCACAGTGCAATACGCCCATTTGTAACTCTTTAGCAATGGCAGAAGTAGAAACAAAAGCCGCCCCTAAACCAGATTGCACGGCATTTTTAATAGCTTCAATGGAATTTAATTCCATTTCGACTTTAAAACGCCGCGTATCGATTTCACAGCGAGCTAGTACTTGGTCTATGACTTTGCGAATAGTTGATTGTGAATCTAAAGTGATGAATTGAAGTTTATAAAGGTCTTCTTTTTGGATAGTGTCGAGCTTACTAAAGGGATGGAAGACGGGTAGAATTAGCACCAGTTCATCTTCAGCATAGGGAATAATTTCTAAAGATTCTGCTAATTCACCAGGAATTTCGCCACCAATGATTGCTAAATCTACTTGTCCGTTAGCGACACTCCAGGCTGTGCGGCGAGTCGAATGGACATGTAATTGTACGGCGACATCGGGATATTTTTGCCGAAACATACCGATCATTTTCGGTAGCAGATAAGTGCCGGTAGTTTGGGAAGCACCGACAATCAAAGTACCGCCTTGGAGATTTTGTAAATCCTCGATCGCGCGACAAGTTTCTTGACAGAGACTGAGAATTTTCTCCCCATAACTCAGTAGTAGGTGTCCGGCTTCGGTTAATTGGGCACGGCGTCCTCCACGGTCAAATAATGGGACATCGAGCTGCCGTTCTAAGTTTTGCACTTGTAAACTGACAGCAGGCTGGGATACGTAAAGACTATCAGCGGCGCGCTTGAAGCTCCCTTCTACAGCGATCGCTTTGAGAATACGTAACTGATCTAAAGTGAAAGGAAGGTCAGACATAGGCTAAACCCACAAACAAGAAAGGAGCGGCTTTGACAAGAAATCAGCATTTCACACCCAGGTTTCTCGGTATGATTAATCGCATCTTAAACTTGGAAGCTTGACTCGGAAAAGACAGTAGTACAACATCTTGACTAAAGTCCCCGTTTAAATACTTTGTGGTATTGGTTGTACTGTACTAAGTTTTCTTTAATTTACTTCACTTACGTATAAGTTATGATGCTGATTTCTTGGTTAACCCCCAGTCATTTTGTCATATTGGGGCTACAGTTAGTTTTTGCGATCGCTCACAGTGGAGGAGCCGCATTGCGTCCTTGGGCAGAAAAACTAATTGGGCCAAGGCTTTACCGAATTTTATTTGCCTTAGTCAGTCTGCCCTTGGCTGTAATCTTAATTATTTACTTTTTTAATCATCGTTATGATGGTTTGCAACTTTGGCAGGTGCAAGATGTAGTCGGTATCCAAATTTTAGTTTGGGTGCTGTCAGCAATTTCTTTTTTATTTTTGTATCCTGCCACATTCAATCTCCTAGAGATTGCGGCGATTCAAAAGCCCCAGGTTCATTTGTATGAAACGGGCATTATTCGCATTACCCGTCATCCGCAAATGGTAGGGCAAATCATTTGGTGTGTTGCCCATACTCTCTGGTTGGGTAC
This sequence comes from Calothrix anomala FACHB-343, assembly GCF_014696435.1. GTDB lineage: Bacteria > Cyanobacteriota > Cyanobacteriia > Cyanobacteriales > Nostocaceae > Aulosira > Aulosira anomala_A. The sequence continues at coordinate 31,936 of NZ_JACJQG010000068.1, forward strand.
CACCTTTACTCTAGTGACCTCAATTGGCTTGGTATTGCATCATTTATTTGGTGTCTGGCACGGGGATCGCCGTCTAGCTCAACGTTATGGCGAAGCCTTTGAAAGCGTGAAACAGCGAACTTCTATTATTCCCTTCGCGGCAATTATTGACGGTCGTCAATCTCTGAAATTGTCAGAATTTCTCCGTCCTGCTTATTTAGGAGTTGCCATTTTTGTGTGTTTACTTTGGTGGTCGCACCCCCTGTTATTATCCGCAACTAGTAAGTTAACATGGTAGTTTTAGGCGATCCCCACTATCAGCAGATACTAATCAAATTGATGAAAATTCCCACTTATCAATTGTTACCAAATCAATGTAGGATAAATTCAAATAGCTACCAGTGGGGGTGCATGTAGTCGGTTTGAGATTTTATGTTATTACTCGCTGCTCAATCATTTTCGCTAGGTATTAAACCTCCTCACGCCAATTACGGCAGGAAGATTTTATCCAGAGTCAATAGTTCAGAGTTAGTGGCTAATAAATCTGCAAGCGCCTGTTTCAGGGCTTAAAGGGAAATTAAGCCACAAAACCACTGACAGATGACTAGCTTAGTTTGCATACCTCAGTAGCAGTGAATACCAACAGTTGAGCATTTCCCAAAGCCAAAGCGATATCTACGGTGGCTTTTTGATCGGTGCCCCAATCAACGCGATCGATTTTTGTCTAAACTATTTGTGCCCACAGAGCGTCTATCGGTGGTCAATGGCTTGCCAATATAATCTGCCGATAGTTAGTTTGATATAAAAACCCTATAAATTTAGAGGCGTCATGGTGTTGTCGGTTAGTGAGCGGACATTTACTCAAGAAGTTTTAGAATCTCCTATTCCGGTTTTAGTGAATTTTGAAGCCCCTTGGTGTGGTTTGTGCCGCATTATCCACCCTTTGTTATTGCAATTTCAGAGCCAATGTGGCGACCAAATTAAATTAGTCACAGTTAACGCTGACCAAAATTTTAAATTGTCTACAACATATCGCCTGAAGTCACTGCCAACTTTACTGTTAATTGAAAATGGCACCATCCAATACCGTCTTGAGAGTTTTCGTGGCAGAGACGACTTACGTTTAGCCTTAGAAGAGATAAAACTTAACTACAACAAGCGTTACTCCTCCTACAGTAGCGCTAAAACAGTGGATGTAGGACGTAAATAACATAAAGAGTGTCAAAAGTCAATACACAAAATTAAGCATTAGATCTCTTGACCATCGATAATTAACTATCAATTTACTAAAGCAAATCTAAAACCAAGCTTAACACCCCACCCAAAGACCCCCTGGTGGGGTATTTTATGCTAAAGGGAGTGTGTCACAATTATTAACAGTTCGACATAGACAGTTGCTTGAGGACGGATAATTGACTGCAATGGAGATTGCTTTAAAGTGAAGATGCGAAGATCGCCGTCGCCTATGACCTAGAACCGCGATTTTTTGCGGCTTCTCCCAAGGAAAACAAGACTGGCGACCAAATCCACAAAAGCAGTGTCTACACACTTGTCTGTCTGTCCCAGTCTGCTGAAGACCTTTGGCAGCGCTGTTCTAACTTAGTCAAGAATCCTAAAAGTAAGCGTCAGTGATGGAAGTAATCTATCAATATGCCTGGCTGATTCCTGTATTGCCTTTGTTTGGGGCAATGCTGGTCGGTCTAGGGTTAATTTCGATAAATCAGGTGACCAATCGCCTACGACAGCTGAACGCTGCGGTAATTATCTCCCTAATGGGAGCAGCGATGGGGCTGTCGTTAACCTTGCTGTGGAGCCAAATTCAAGGACATCCCACCTATGTCCGCACCCTAGAATGGGCAGCAGCAGGGAATTTTCATTTGAGTATGGGCTACACAATCGACCACCTCACAGCCGTGATGCTGGTGATTGTTACTACCGTAGCTTTCTTGGTCATGGTTTATACCGATGGCTATATGTCCCATGACCCAGGCTACGTCAGGTTTTATGCCTATCTGAGTTTGTTTGGTTCCTCGATGTTGGGTCTGGTAGTCAGTTCCAACCTCGTGCAAGTTTACGTATTCTGGGAATTAGTAGGGATGTGCTCCTACTTGCTGGTCGGCTTTTGGTACGATCGCAAGTCAGCAGCAGATGCAGCCCAAAAAGCATTTGTGACTAACCGTGTAGGAGACTTCGGTCTCTTACTTGGTATTTTGGGGCTATTTTGGGCAACAGGCAGCTTTGATTTTGGTGTAATGGGCGATCGCCTAGCTGAACTTGTACAATCAGGTTCTATCAGCAATTTCCTGGCTGTGCTGTTTGCGATTTTAGTGTTCCTGGGCCCGGTGGCAAAATCCGCTCAGTTTCCTCTCCATGTCTGGCTACCAGATGCGATGGAAGGCCCTACCCCCATTTCCGCCTTAATCCACGCGGCGACAATGGTGGCGGCTGGGGTGTTCTTAATCGCCCGCATGTACCCCGTTTTTGAACATGTCCCCGCCGCCATGAACGTCATTGCCTTTACTGGGGCATTTACGGCGTTTTTAGGGGCAACAATTGCCATTACCCAAAATGACATCAAAAAGGGTTTAGCTTACTCCACGATCTCCCAGTTAGGCTACATGGTGATGGCTATGGGCGTAGGTTCCTATAGCGCCGGCTTATTCCACCTAATGACCCACGCCTATTTCAAGGCGATGCTATTCTTGGGTTCTGGTTCAGTAATTCACGGGATGGAAGGAGTCGTCGGTCACGACCCCGCATTAGCCCAGGATATGCGCTTAATGGGTGGATTGCGGAAGTATATGCCAGTTACCGGGATTACCTTCTTAATCGGTTGCTTGGCAATTTCTGGTATCCCTCCCTTCGCTGGTTTCTGGTCAAAAGACGAAATTCTCGGCAAGGCTTTTGAAGCTAACCCATTTTTGTGGTTAATTGGCTGGTTAACTGCCGGTATTACCGCCTTTTACATGTTTAGAATGTATTTCTCGACATTTGAAGGTAAATTCCGGGGCACTGACGAGAAAATCAAAGACAAGCTGAAAAAAGCTTCGACAATTATCCTGGAATTAGAATCCGGGGAACCAGCGCCGACCTTTGGCCCTGGGGCGATGAAGAAAGGCGAATTAGCTGCAACTGGCGGTCATCACGGTGACTCCCACGGTCATCACAGCGATACTCCCCATGAATCGCCTTGGACAATGACTCTACCTTTGGCAGTTTTAGCCGTACCTTCGATTTTGATTGGTTTAGTCGGCACACCATACGCCAATTACTTTGAGGAATTTATTTTCCCACCCACAGAAACTTTGAGTGAAGTCCTGGAAAAAGCCGCCGAGTTTAACCCGACGGAATTTTACATTATGGCAGGGGCTTCTGTAGGTATTTCCTTGATCGGGATTACCTTGGCTTCCTTAATGTATTTGCGCGGTAAAATTGACCCAGCTGCGATCGCGGCGAAAATCAAACCACTTTATGAGCTTTCCCTCAACAAGTGGTATTTTGATGACATTTACCATCGCGTCTTCGTCATGGGCTTGCGTCGCATCGCCAGACAAGTTATGGAAGTTGACTTCCGCGTCGTTGATGGTGCTGTTAACCTCACAGGCTTCTTCACCCTTGTGAGTGGCGAAGGACTGAAATATCTAGAAAACGGTCGCGCTCAATTCTATGCCTTAATTATCTTTGGGGCTGTTTTGGGTTTGGTGATTTTCTTCGGAATTACCTAATTTCAGTGCTGAGTCATAGAGATTAACTTTGATAGCTCAGTGTCTACTAAATCTGGAAATAGTGTGTTTAATAGAGATGAAGGCGGGCTAATCCATTTACCTACCTTCATCTTTCTTCATTTTTGTTAAATCAACCTAACAAGGGAGACTTAATCGCGAAAAAGCTGCTACTTAATAGCTAGTGACTTTTTGCCCAACATGATTTTGATTGCAGGCGAATGGCGGTCAGCAACCCCCAACTAAAAGTTGAGTGGCTCTCAGGCGAAAGTCAACAAGCCCTAGCTGACCAGACTAAGTTCTTAACTGAACTACGTTATTGGCAAGAGTTAAAGACCTACCCTGGAATGCGTAGCCAGTTCCAGGCTCTAGAACTGGGGGATTAAACAGGTGTATGGGTGAAGCCAGTGTCTCTCGGATAGTACCGACCAATAACATTGTCGAGGCTAACTTTACTGGAGTAGCAAGGCTTTCTCCGGCATACAGGAGAGTTGGATAAGCACTACTCCTCTGCTTGTCCAACCCCTTTTGGGGACGCTCTTTAAAAGAGGCGTGTCGTGTTTCATCCGTGTTCTAAAAATGCACGGTTTCCGCACTCCCGGAGGATTGTAGATGAATACAGCTAACTTCCCGTGGCTGACGACGATTATCTTGTTACCGATAGCCGCGTCGCTACTGATTCCCATCATCCCTGATAAGGACGGCAAAACCATACGCTGGTACGCCTTAATTGTGGGATTGATTGATTTTGCACTGATTGTTTACACTTTTTACACTGGGTATGACTTCTCCAACCCCGATTTGCAGTTGGTGGAGAGTTACGCCTGGGTACCGCAACTAGACTTGAAATGGTCGGTAGGGGCAGATGGCTTATCTATGCCCCTAATTATTTTGACCGGATTTATCACCACCTTGGCGACTTTAGCAGCTTGGCCTGTGACTCTTAAACCCAGGCTATTTTACTTTTTGCTGCTGGCGATGTATGGCGGTCAAATCGCCGTGTTCGCCGTCCAGGATATGCTGTTGTTTTTCCTGGTGTGGGAACTGGAATTGATTCCGGTTTACCTATTGCTGGCGATTTGGGGTGGTAAAAAACGCCAATATGCAGCCACCAAATTTATTTTGTATACAGCTGGCGGTTCGCTGTTTATCTTGCTAGGCGCTTTGACAATGGCCTTTTATGGCGATACAGTCACATTTGATATGCGATCGCTCGCTGCAAAAGACATCGCCCTGAATTTCCAACTTTTACTGTATGCTGGCTTCTTGATTGCCTACGCTGTTAAGTTGCCCATCATTCCCCTGCACACCTGGCTACCAGATGCCCACGGTGAAGCAACAGCGCCCGTACACATGTTACTGGCAGGTATTCTGCTGAAAATGGGCGGTTACGCCTTAATTCGCATGAATGCCCAAATGCTACCCGATGCCCATGCTTATTTTGCGCCGGTGTTAGTGATTTTGGGGGTAGTAAATATCATCTACGCCGCTTTAACATCCTTTGCCCAGCGCAACTTGAAGCGGAAAATTGCTTACTCCTCAATTTCTCACATGGGCTTTGTCACCATTGGTATCGCCTCCTTCACCGATTTGGGATTAAGTGGGGCAGTATTACAAATGGTGTCTCACGGTTTAATTGGGGCGAGTTTATTCTTCCTTGTCGGTGCAACTTATGACCGCACACACACCCTGATGTTAGATGAAATGGGTGGTGTAGGTAAGAGAATGCAGAAGATTTTCGCCATGTTTACCGCCTGTTCAATGGCTTCTTTAGCATTGCCTGGAATGAGCGGTTTCGTAGCAGAATTAATGGTGTTTGTAGGCTTTGCTACCAGCGATGCATATAGCTCTACATTTAAAGTCATCGTGGTATTCTTGATGGCAGTTGGGGTAATTTTAACTCCAATTTATTTGCTTTCAATGTTACGTGAAATTTTCTACGGTCAAGAGAACGAAGAATTAGTTTCTCACCAAGCATTGATTGATGCTGAACCGCGCGAAGTCTTTATCATTGCTTGTTTGTTAGTGCCAATTATTGGTATTGGTTTCTATCCCAAGCTGTTAACTCAAATGTATGACTCTACAACCGTGCAGTTAACAGCAAGGTTGCGCGATTCAGTGCCAACATTAGCACAGCAAAAAGAAGCACCAAAAGTTTCGTTAGTTGCGCCGGAAATTGGTAATTAGAAATAGATTAATAGTTGATATGACTATTAATTTGAAGACGGGTATAAAACCCGTCTTTTTTGTTATTTGTCAATTCATAATTCATAATTTAATAAAACTACTTAAGATTCCTAAAATTTTACCTACATCATTGAGAAAATATTCATTTAAATCAATCTCAATTATTTTCCCAGTAAGCCGGATAAATTTCCAATTAGTTCCTGTAGTGACACTACCATAAATAGTGTCAATTTCATTGCCTTTTTGTTGATTAAATAATTGTGCAGCAATCATTTCTGCTATGCATTGCCCTAAACCAGATTGAATATTATCATTTTTAGCTTCTACTAAAGCCATAACTGGTGCTTTAATGATTATTTGTTCTGGAGATTGACTAATAATATAATCACAAAATCCTGTTAATCCTTTTTCTGGACTAACATTAAATTCTCTCCCAGAAAATAAACTGATTTTATTTTGAAATATTTCTTTTAATTCTACTAGTATTGGTGTCAAAATTAATTCAGAACGTGATTTTTCAGTACCAATAGCTAACGCCAAGGGTATATACTTCTTAAGTGTTTGTGCTAAAAAACTGCTGTATTCTACAGGGGGTGTATCAGCAAAAATCCCTACAGATTCTTGAATAGTGATGTCAAAAGTAGTTTCTATAGTTTCTAAACTGAATTGACTGTATGACATTTGACAATCTTTTTATAAAATTAGATATTACTGCTATAGGAATCCTAAATTATTTGTGAAATTTACTAATTCTCATTTTTCCCTCTTGTCCTTGGCGTACTTGGCGTCTTCTCTGCGAGACGCTGCGCGTTCACGTAGTGTCTCGTAGAGAAGGCGGTTCATTAAAAAAATATTTTCACAACTTAGATGAGATTGCTATATCTAGCTTAATTTTAACGAAAACATCAAATTGACTGAAGATATCAACAATAAAATTTTGGCTGTTTTACAAGCCTTACTAAATTTTGTTGGCAACAATCTATTTAGAGTCAGCATTTACCATAACGATTATGTTAAACTACAACCCGTTACACTGTTTACCATCTTCCGAAGAATTACCCAACTCTGATGACAATCCTGTGGATAATCAATTACAGCATCTCATTTCGGCATTGCTCGAAAATACCTTGGCGATAAACTGGTCAGAACGTTGGGATTGGTTTTTTGGGGTGAATATGGGTATTTATTATGACCCTAAGCAGCCAGCCCTTGTCCCTCATGGATTTCTTAGCTTGGGAGTGAAGCGCGTTGTTGATGAAAGTTTACGCTTAAGTTATGTTTTATGGGAAGAAGAGCGATCGCCAATTTTGGTTTTAGAAGTTGTCTCCCAAATTCATCAAGGAGAATACAGCAGTAAAAAAGAATTTTATGCGCAAAAATTAGGCGTTTTATACTACGTTATTTACAATCCTTTCCGTCGCAAGAAGCCAGCTTTGGAAGTTTATCAACTTGTAGACGGTGAATATTTATTAATGTCTGGTAGTCCTGTTTGGTTACCACAAATCGGTTTAGGAATTGGGCGAGAAAGGGGAATTTATCAAGGAATTGTACGAGAGTGGTTGTACTGGTATGACGAAAAAGGGGAAAAATTACTCACACCAGATGAACGCATTCAAGAAGCAGAAGAACAAGCCAATTTTCAAGCACAGCAACGGTTAGTAGCAGAGCAACAGGTGCTATTATTAACAGCGAGATTGAAAGATTTAGGTATAGAGCCAGAAATTTAATTTAAAATTGGCATTATTTGCTGTTAATTGGCTGGATGATGCGGGAATTATAGCAGTAAAGGAAACGATCGCTAAACGGCGCAATTTATCCAAAATTGCTGCCAAATTCTCTTTACCAAAACATCATCACAGCTATGAAAGTAAAATTAGGGTTTGGTTCTATTCCTAAACCTCAGTATGTTTTTGTCAGCAAAGAAAATGACTATTGTTGGTATATGTTATCTGATGAGCAAAAACAAATACCAATTTATGACAAAGCATTAACTGGGTTAATTACAGGAATAGAAGTTAATAAGAAAGTGGAAACTTCTTATGGAGAAGCTGAAAAAACTGATTTGCATATTTTGGCGGATAAGCCTTATATTGTCAGGTCAGGAAGCGAATCTTATTTTTCCAAAAGTTTGTTACTTTCACTTGATGTTTTGACTTATGAACAGTTAATTAAACCACTGACTATTGCTGTTAGTCCTGGAGAAAAAACCATTGTATTTTGTACAATTTATAATCCCGTCACTTTTCGTTCTGTAGGCGTGAGTTGGGATGGACATCGAGAAATAGATTGGCAAGCTTTAGGGCAAAAAGTTAGTCTGAAAATTAATAATTTGCAACATAAAAATAAACAGCATCAGGAAATATCTAATAATATAGATATGTCAGAAATTCGTGCGAGTTTTATTGCTCAAAGCGATCTATATTTAGACCAATTAAATTGGTCACCAGAGCAGGGAAGAGAATATTTACAGCAGAGATATGGAAAGCGATCGCGTTATCATCTCTCTGATACAGAATTGCTGGAATTTATTGATTTTTTGAGGCTACAATTAACTTAAGGAATGGTTTTCTTTGACCGTGGATATTGTTAAGGGCGGGAAAACCCCGCCCCTACTGTCGCCCTATTTTTTAATTGCTATGAACCTGTATTTGCTAAGGGTTAGGATCATCCAAATCAGCAAGAGCTATCTTGACACAGGCACGAACGCCTTGCCAATCACGTTCAGACAAATGGCCAATTAAAACTAAATTGGCTGAACGGGGTAAAGTAACGATATAACTTCGGAAAATAGACGCAACCCGCAAACCTGCTGCTGACCAATCTTGAAGCGCATAGTCAGTAACTCCCAGTACGCTTGTCTGAGTAGTGATCAGTCCAACAATCACATCAGGGCGAATGGAGTTATAAGTAGTGGACGACAGAACTACAGAAGGACGACGCTTTATACCAGTGACACCTGGAAAATCGACTGTAACTACATCACCAGGATTAAATGTCACTCCGCTATCTCCTCATTGTCAGGAAAAATCGAAGCAGCATATTGTAATGAGAAAGATGCTAAATCCAGCTGATCTTGCTCAGTCCATGTATCACTGTAGTCAATAACAGACAGGTTTTGCTGAACTAGATCGTTAAGAATCATCGTTGCCAAGCGTAAGCGTTCAATTGGTGACAGGTTAGTTATCACTTGGCTATATATTTCTTGAGCATTACTAGACATAATCAATTCTTTAGCCTTAATTTTATTTATCTGGATCGTGTGTAGGCGATCGCTATTTCATTTTCCAATGCGCTCTAATTCCTCTCGCAAAACTCGCCGTAATATTTCTTCTAATGGTTCACGGCGCTGCTGAATATACTCATGCAATGCATTGTTAATTAAAGTTTGGTAATTTCCACCGCCTAATGCGTTAACTTGGTCACGAAACCATGTCAGTATTTCATCATCTAAGCAAATTGTAATTCTAGTTTTTCCAGGTGTTATAGGTTCAATTGCACCTCGCTTACCTTGAATAAAATCATACTCAGGTTCCATATTATGCTTTCCAAGTTAGTCTAATACAGTGTCAAAACTCCCAAACTTGGGTTTTTTTCAAAGGCTTGAATATCCTCTAAATGCGATCGCAAAATTTCTTCAATCTGATTTGTCGAACAATTACCCCGACGAATCCAAATTACTTTGGGTGGAAATCCTCGCAAAACACTCAATTCATTAAAATCAGCATCTCTGGTAACAACAGTAAATCCTGTTTGTTGCGCATATTCCCACACAATTCTATCGTCTGCTCGATCCAAACCCAAGACAACAACATGCTGAGAATTTGGGTAAATATCAGCAAGTTTATCTACTAAGGAAGGTGATAAGTTATGGTCAAATAGTAACTTCATGCTTGCATTATCAGCATTTTCTGTTCTCTATCAGCTGCATAGCTTAAGCAAGCTAAAATATCTTCTTGTGTTAAATAAGGAAAGTCATTCAGTACTTCCTCGTATGTCATACCAGATGCAAGATATGACAACACATCATATACAGTAATTCTCATACCTCGAATACAAGGCTTACCACCGCGTTTTCCTGGTTCAATCGTAATAATTTCTTGGTAATTTACAGTCATAGGACTGAACAGACTTAGTTAATTGGACAATTTTTAACCTAGCACTACTTGACGGTGAAATTCAGCGATCGCTTTTAGCTTATCTGGTTATGTGTAGGCGATCGCCAATTATCAACTTGTATTTCAGAGATTCTCGAATTTTTGCTTCCTAAATGGTGATTAGCTGGTATGTCAGGGAAATATATGTATAAGGCGATGCCTTTGTTTGACTTTTAACCCTTAGAGGCATCTTCACCAAATACGAATCACAATCAGGAGTATTAAATTGATTCCAATTATCTTAGGTGCTGCTGCTTTGGCTACTGGAGCCGTCGGAGCGATCAAAGGTGCTGAAGGTATCGGCAATATGAATCAAGCAAAAGAAATTGGTGAACGCTCTCAAAAACTATATGAGAGTCACATCAGACAATTAAAAATAGTTTGGGAGAATACAAACAAAGTAGCAGAAGAATATGGTGAACTCCAAATAGATATTAAAGTGCGAACTATTGGGAGATTCGTTGCTTTTATTGAGCGAATTGGTCAGCGTGGTTCTCAAACGGATAGGCAGTTTTTAGCTGGACTAAAGGAAATTTCCGTTCAACAACTTCAAGATTATAAAGCTACTGTTGTTGAAGCTGAAGAATTTTATAAGGGATTTGCTTCAGCAGCTGGGGCCGGAGTAACAGCTGGTGCTGGTGCAGTAGGTTTGGCTTATTCGTTTGGAACAGTTGCTGTTCCACAATTATTTGGATTGTTTAGTACACAGGTAGCTATTTCTCAACTTAGTGGTGTTGCGGCTTTGCAAGGTACAGTATCGTTTCTTGGAGGTGGTGGAATGGCAGTTGGTGGTGCTGTACTTGGGGGTGTTGCACTTGGCCCGACTCTAGCTGTTGGTGGATTTATTCTTGCTGGTAAAGGCGAGGAGGCTTTAACGAAAGCAAGGGAATATGAAGCTAAGATTAACACTGAAATTGCCAAAATCGAAATTGTTAGAGATTTTTTGCCACAGGTGAGACGACGGATTACTGAGTTAAGCGCGTTAGTAGAAAACTTGAATTATTATGCAGTTGTAAGTCTCAACGATTTAGAATCTCGTCCATTTGACCGCAACCGCGATGCTAAAAATTTTCAACAAGTAGCACTTGTGATTAAGGCACTAGCAGAAATTATGAAAACTCCTATTTTAGATAGTCAAGGGCAGTTAAATCCTGCTAGTGCGGCTATCCAGGCTAAGTATCGTACTCTAGGAGACTATTAAGCGTGTCAGCAAAGATGATGATAGTTGTAGAGGCTGTGCAGCAGATAGTTTCAGCCGGTAGAGATTATATGAAGTGTGCCCAACAAGAAAAAACTAAACGAGCTGAGATTGATGCTTGGGAAAAAGCAACAATCGCCAAAATTCATACCCAGCGAGATTTGCTGATGGCTTATTTGGATCGCTCTTTTGATGAACGTGCAGAAAACTTTCGCGCTTTGTTTGCTGTGGTTGATAGCGCGATCGCATCTGGTAATAATGAACAATTAGCGCTTACCTTAAATTCAATCACGGAAATAGCTAAATCAAGCCCATTCAAAGACCTTGCTAATATAGCTTCTGTCCGTGCTGCTCTTGACGATCCAAACCACGAATGGACATTTTAAGTTTATAACAGTGCGATCGCCTTCCTAAAAACTCTAAAAGCTGGGTCAGCAGCTAGTTATTATTTCCCTAGGCTTGCAGTCTGGGGAATTATTGATTTATTATAAGGTTTGTTGGCTAGTGTTTGATGCTATCAATAACTCGCTGAAAAGATTTGTTCAGCAGTTAAATTTAAATCTGGAAATGTTGGTGAAGTTAAACTTTCATTTCCTCTAAACTTTTGACCACGATATTCACCTTCATCACTTAAAGAGTAAATTGTGATTGTTGGCTGTTTGGGATCGCCTATCAACTCTTTGCTACCCAAAGCAGCATAATCTACAATCCAATATTCTTGGATACCCATTTCTTCATAGTCAGCAAACTTTTTATGATAGTCATCTCTCCAGTTAGTACTGACTACTTCAATAACTAATGGAATTGAATCTGGTTGACTAACAGTCGATGCTTGCTCCCATAAAGGTTCGTTTTTTAAGTTAGAAATATTCAGTAAGAGAATATCTGGATAATAACCAGATTGTTTATATTCAGGCTTAACTAAAACATTTTTACTGCTTATATCATAAGGAAGTTGGAGTTCGACTATTTTTAACAGTAGCATCCTGGCTAAAAACATAATTCTTTGTTCATGTGTTCCTAAAGGTTGAGGTATTTTAACGATATCTCCATCGTGCAACTCGTAACGAATGTTTTCCGGTTGTGTTGCTAAAAATTGTAAAAATTCATCAAACGTAAATACTTTTTGTAGCGATTGTGTCATGATTTTTACCTTTGTTTGAGTTCATCATCATTAGTCAACCGTCAATCACCACCACGAGTTTTAACCTTGGTAAATTTAGTTTTGTAAATCACTTAATGTTATTGAGGTGTTTTCGTCAGAATATCTGCAAAATGTCAATATCAGCAGTGAATTTATTGTATTACATTCATTAGCATGGCATTGCATTGCAAAATAATGCAATATAATATTATGCAATACAAATTGATCTGATAGGACAATGAGCAAAGAAAATATAACCTTTCGCATAGACAGCGATAAGAAGGCTATGCTTGATGTCATTGCCGCAGGCATAAACCGCGATCGCAGTTACGTATTAAATGAAGCTATAGAAGCTTATCTAGAGATGCATCAATGGCAAATTGAGGAGATTGAAAAGGGAATTGCAGAAGCGGATGCTGGAGACTTTGCCAATGATGATGAAGTAAAGGCAACTTTTACCAGACTCACTAATGCACATTAGGTGGCTGCGTCGTGCGCTGCGTAATTTGGAACAAGCGCATAGCTATATCCAAAAGGACAATCCAGAAGCAGCACAGGAATTAATCTTGAGGATTCAAGCTGCTGTAAGTCAACTGGAGAATTATCCTTTTATCGGGCGACTTGGACGTGTGGAAGGTACAAGGGAGCTTGTAATACCTAACACACCATACATTATTATTTATCGAATAAAAGAAGAGTCTGTAGAAATTCTTCGCGTACTTCACACGTCAAAGCGCTATCCAGATTGAAAATCTTCAAGTAGATAGGCGTAAAATTATACGCCTCAAAAATCTTCATCATCGACAAAAAACTCGGCATCTTCATCAAACCGAGAATTACCTTTTCTTGAATCAGCAATACCCCATAAAGGTTGCAGGACTGTAACGCCAACTAATCCCACACCTACACAAAAAGCTAGTACTAAACCTACTGGTATTTGAATTGATTGGAATGATAAAAATTTTAATCTTACTGGTGTAGCATTTTGTACTGAGATAAGCGCGATCGCTATTACCCAGACAGCTATTACTACAGATATCAAAAATTTACTAATACTCTTCATAATTATTTACACCCCTCTCCATTGTAGAAGAGGGGTTAAGGATGGGGTTCTATTTCAGTTTAGCGATCGCACTTTCCATTTCTTGAGCGATGGTTTTGAGTTTTTCCGGTGAGTTGGTTTCTAAATAAACCCGTACCAGGGGTTCTGTACCGGAGGGACGCAGTAATACCCAACTTCCTTCTTCTAAGTAAAGTTTAATGCCGTCTTTGCGACCGACTTCTTTAACTTTAATTCCCGCCACTTCTGTGGGTGGGTTTTTGGTGAAGGAGTCGATAACGGCGGTTTTATGGGCTTCGGTGAGGTGTAAGTCCAGACGATTATTGTAAAGCGGGCCGTCGGCTTCGGCGATCGCTTCTTTGACTAGTTGACTTAAAGGCTTACCTTCATAGGCGATCGCTTCGGCGACTAGCATATCGGCTAAAACACCGTCTTTTTCAGGAATATGCCCGATTACGCTTAAACCGCCGGATTCTTCACCACCAATTAATACGGTGGTTTCTCGCATTTTCTCACCAATGTATTTAAAGCCTACTGCTGTTTCATAAATTTGCAGCCCGTATTTCGCGGCAAAATTATCTAAAAGGTGGGTTGTGGCGACAGTGCGGACAATTGCGCCTGTTTTGCCTTTATTTTTGATTAAATGGCGTGCTAGCAACAGCAGCACAGTGTTAGGGGTAAGGACGTTACCTTGTTCATCGACAATTCCAAAGCGATCGCTATCGCCATCGGTGGCTAAACCTAAATCTGCTTTATCGGCGCGTACAGCTTCAACTAACTCAACGAGTTGTTCACCTTTAGGTTCTGGCATTCCACCACCAAACAAAACATCTCGCCAAGTGTGGAAACTTTCTAGCTGCACGCCACTTTGTTGCAAAACTTCATCTAAATAGCCGCGAGAAGTAGAATACAAAGCGTCGTATTTTACCTTTAATTGGGCTTTTTTGATAGTTTCGACATCAATTAAGGTGTAGATAAATTGCAGATAATCTGGTTTCGGATCGAAAATAGAGATAGAACCCGATGGGCTATCACTAGGTGGCGCATCTGATGCACTTTCGATATTTGCCACAATAGTATCAGTTATCTCTGGTGTGGCAGGGCCAGCATAGTCAGGGATATATTTAATCCCACAATAGGGTGCAGGATTATGGCTTGCCGTAAACATTAGCGCCCCTGCTGAGTTTAGGTGACGGGCGTTGTAAGCAATTACTGGTGTGGGGCAATCCCGATCGGTAACTTTTACCGTCCAGCCTAAGTCTGCTAGGACTTCGGCGGCTGTTTGGGCAAACTTATCAGCTAAAAACCGAGTATCGTAGGCAACCAAAACCGGTCTGTCTTTGCTATAGGCCGTTTCGAGGTAGCTAGCGATCGCTCTTGTTACTTTCCGCACATTGGGGAAAGTAAAATCGTCGGCGATGATTCCTCGCCAACCATCAGTACCAAATTGAATCTTGCTGGATTTGCTACTAGCGCTCATGGATGCCACAGACTCCCTTCCAACTTCGTTACTATAGGAAGCTTCGCGCAAAGCGTGCGTAGCCGCAAGTATCTTCATCGTTATTTTTTTTTCACACTGCTTGTTAGCGATGTCAATCCCCGATCGACCTTTTGCCAGTTACCACCTTTGGTCTTTAGTTGCCCCAGCGACAGGGCAAGAACGCTGGCATTGCCAGATGAGACGGGGGTTTGTCAAAGCGCGTCAGCATGAACCACAAGTGAAGGCACTGCTAGGTAAAGCAACTCCACCGCAACGCATTGGTATCCTCGCCCAAAAGGGGGTTTATGAATTTCACCATCACCGCCATTTATTAAAGCAATCTGATGGTGTAGATCAAGTCGCCAAACTACTGCAATTAAGCCATACCGATCGTGAAGTTCAACAGCGAGTGCGGCAAATTTTGCAAAAATACCATAACGCGCCTTTGCTGTTGAATAAAAACATCCTCCAATTAACACCAGGGGATGAAGGCTTCCCGAAACCAATTTTAATTGACCAGGATGATTATTGCTTCCGTTTATATGCGGCTATGGATTGTGTCTTTATTGATAGCGATCGCACTTTACATATCCTTGATTTTAAAACGGGTAAAGCTGCCTTCGATCAGCGTCAGGCCTTAGTTTATCTCCTCGCTGCCCGTTATCTCTACCCAGGACGGGAAGCTGTGGCATCGTTCTATAATTTAGAACTTTGTAAAAAGTCCGAGTTAATCCGCATTAATCATCACGAGTTAGCATCCTTAGAATTTGAATTAGCTCACATAGCCCAGCAACATCAGCGAGATTTACAAAAATATCATCAAGAAACCGGGGATTTTAGTAAAATTTTCCCCCCAAATCCCGGTTCTCACTGTCGCTTCTGCCCATTCCGTACCATCTGTGATTTTGCGGACTTGAAACAGCCTCAAGGTCATTCTATGCCTATTTTAAAGGGGTTAGGGGCTAGGGGCTAGGGGCTAGGGGGCAGGGGGGACAAGGGAGAAAAACGGACTGATCTACAAAAACATAAATAGCGATGTCTACGACGGGCTACGCCTAAGCACTTTTGTCTGTGTTGATAAAGAGCGATCGCTATTTTATAAACCCTACCAGCTATTGATAGCTATTGCACCGAACTTTATTACCCTAAGCCGTTGATAGTTTTTTGTAGAGTCAATGGGTATCTTAGTACTTGTATGCACTTTATGGCGTATTAGAGGTAATAAAATGGCTGAAACCTTTTCATATCAAGGAGTAACTGTAAAAATATTTGAAACTCAGGCAGGCGATAATATAGCTTTAAAGTTTCAGCTTTTCGATAAACAAGACAAAGAAATAAAATTCCTTCCTACTGGCTCTACTGTAAGTTCTTACAAGAGAATGCACAAAGACTTACTAGTTCAAGATGCCAAACGTGAGATCGACAGACTTATGAGCGAAGGTCTAATTGGTTAATGTTGAGTAACTAAAATTAAAAATTTTCTACTGCTACTGTAGAAAAACTCCTATCAGCCGTAATGGTTGGTAGGAGTTTATTTTTGTTTATCTGATTATTCGAGATAATATTGATTTTGCTTTATAGTAAAGGTCTTTATCATTAGGATTACCTACCAATAAGCGAAAAACTTCCCATTCATCGGGAGTTATTCGTACATAATCTTTATAATCGTCAGCAGTTGCTCGTATTTGTTGAGAGCTATTCGTTTTTGAATCAATTTTAAGATATCTCCCACGGTCGCCTGTGTGACGTACTCTTATTTTCCATAAATTACCTGAAATGTCTTGTACACAAACATCTCCAAAGTATTCCTTACCACTGTGCATTACTTCGTTAAATACACTGTCAAAATCTTTACCAAATTCCTTGACTTCCTTGAATATATCGAAAATTCCCATTATTTTTAATAACCAATAACCGCTTATATGAGTATTCCCAGATTCTTAAGCGAAATTAATAGTGATAAAACAAAGTTAAACAATAGGTTTTACTACTGGGGGCGGCATAGCGACATTTATTATCTTTGACTGGATTGAGTGTGATTACTGTTCTGATATCAATTTAACTGGTTTAAAACAACTCGACCGCGTTGGATAAGGTGATTATTCTTAATTAAGACCTCTAAAAACCGGGGTCTTTTATATGGGGAAATTATTAACTATTAAGAGTAAGTGAAATGTTTAAATACCATTACGCTATTGCAGTCAATCTATATCCTCTCGATGACGAGTTAGCAGAACGACTTTATGGCAAAACATATTCTACTGTACTTTACTTAGATACAAACAATAGACTGGTCAATGATGAAATTTTATCAATCCGTACCCCTAGAGGATCTTTGTCATGGTTAAAAATAACGAAAATAGTTAGATATCAATTTTATATGACAGATGACAATAGACTTGTTGAAATGGACATGACGCAAAAATCCCACCAAGAGAATAGACCATTCAATACAACAGATGAAGTCTGGTTTGATTGCAAGGCTGATGCTTTGCAGTATTGGGATGAGTAAGAGCTATCGCGGTGTTAATATTTCAAAAAATATTACCAAATTATGATGACTTGATTAAGTATTAATCCTGAGTTTTCCTGGTGGTTATGCGATCGCTAAAGTGGTGTCTTAGTCTTTGGCTACCAAAATTACTCAAGCTTCAGAACCTAAAACATTAAAATATGACGTTTTAACGAGGGCGATTTTCTAAACCATGATAAACCCGTAAAATCAGAACAGTATCGTCCTCCAAAGAGTAGTGAATCACATAACCGTATTTGCCAAATGGAACAACCAACTTCCGCCGTCCTGAACCATCGCCGAAAGCAGTTCCTTTGTAAGGCACAATAGCCAGACTAAAACCTGCCTCTCGAATTGCCTGTGCAGCTTGAAAAGCAATACTTTCGTTCTTCAATTTCAAAAAATCAAACAGCCGCACAAGGTCAGCGAGTGCTTCTGGTAGCCAAATTACCTTGGACATGGAGACTCATTATCTGTGCCGATACTTGCCAACCACGCAGCCACCTGTTCATGTGGGATACCTTCACCTGTTTGTCGGTATCGCTGCAATCGACGCATATCTTCTTCTGTGGTTGTGTCATCATCGATGAAAGTCAAATCTTGTTTCTGGAGTTGCTGCCAATCCTCGCTGCTGAGGTTGTAATCTTCATCAAGGTGTGTATCCAAAACTTTTTTTAAAGTATCCAAGCTAGCATCTGAGGTGTTAACCCATTCCCTAACAGCCGCTTTCAGGGCTTCTAAAGTACTGTAAGCATCCAGTTGTGTGGCAATTTGCTGCCGAATATCTGTCATGGCTGTGCTTTCTTAAAGCCTTATATTATGAACATTATATAGGATGAATCTCTGGAGTTGAAGCGCAGTCGAGGTTAAATCCCCGACTGCGACCGTGATAACTGTTAACTGTTTTCAAACGGCGGCAATTCTTTAAGAATTGTAAAGCGAATATGATTGATTGCTAGGTCGCCAATGGCAATTTCTTCTTTGGTTAAGCGTTCGCCTTGGCTGGATATAGTTTCAAAGGAGACTCCTTTGCCAATTTCGATGTGGTACCAGCATAAACCCATAAAAAATCTGGTGGGATATGGCCCGGAATCGCCGATGTCATCGGGGTTAGATTCCATTGGTAGCCAGCCAATATTGGGAATGTAAAATTCTAACCAAACATGGTTAAAGTCTGGCTGTAAGGGTATACCTTTTAGTTCGCCGTTTGGTGGACATTTATACCTGCCTACTGTGCGGCAGGGAATACCATTCAAGCGACACAGAGCGAGTAAAACGCCGACGTATTCACCACAAGAACCTACTCCCCGCTCTAAAACTACATCGGGTGTATCAATGTATGGTTTGATACCGTAAGATAATTCATCGTAAACATAATTACGGATACTGTACATTTTCCGCAATAAATTGCTTTCCGAACCTGCGGCATCTCTAGCAGCGCGACGGACAATGTTAGAGTCCATTGCTAGATCGTCATCATCCACAAGGTAGCGGCTTTCAAATTCTGATGAAAGTGCGGGAATATCTTCTACATCTTTGGGGGTAATGCGATATTTAATTCCTCTGACTTCTAAAGTCGCTTTCCAGCCAAAAATATGACGTTCGCCGGGGGTGAGGGTATCAAATTTAAAGACTGCTACTCGTTGTCCATCAATTACTTCTTCTGTAAAAGGTAAACCGATGGGTTCAACATGCTTGATTTTTTGGCGTTCTGTTTCCGATGGTAAAGCGATGCGCCATTCTAAATTGGTTAAATATACCTCTTCTAAAGGCGCTATTTCCTCTGCATAAGACATTTCAATCAGATAGCCATTAGAAAGGGCGTAGCGCTTTTCTGGCTCGTAATGATAATACAGGGGATGAATGAAAGTGCGATCGCGGTATGTTAGCTCATGATTGGGGTCAGCATTAGGATTATCGCGAATATAAGGCTCTTCGGAAGCATAAGCGACATACAAGGTTTCTTTGCCTGTTTCCCCATCTTTATGGACAGCAATTCCTGTAGGCGATTCAAAAGGCGTGAGGACAGTAAATTGAATTTCTCCCGTACCCCGATCTAAAGAAAAAACCGTTTGTTCTGTGCGATCGCTCACCCAAAGGGTATCTTGAGTTACCACCAAATTCTCGACACCGACCCCCGGCGCGTGAAATCTGGTAATTTCTTTGCGAGTTTCAGACTCATAAATCAAGATATAGCCTAACTTGTGGCAGCTAACATAAACAGTTGACTCCCAAACAGCCACGCCATCAGCCGGATAAGGCAATGTAACAAAATGCTCTAGACCTAAAGAATTGATTTGGCAGCGATATACACTGTTACCACGGGTTACCCACAGGGTATCTTCCCATACTGCTAGACCAGTAACTTCTGTAAATTCCTTAACTTGGTGGGGATTGAGAATTTTGCTGTTGTCTGTAATGGGATCAATTTCTAGCAGATGTCCTTTAATAGTATCAATAGCAATGAGTCTATCTTTAATAAAAGCAATACCACCCAAGGCGGCAGCAGTTAACGGTCGAATTGTTCTTTGCCCAAACATCTCGCTAACGGTCATACTGGGAAGTGGGAAACTCGTATTAAGCATATTCATTTAATCGGTTAGCACGCCTAAAATAATTGGTGGTAGTACGTCCCATGTGACCAAGTTGCAGATTTGTCTTGCTTACTATTATGAGTGCAATGTGTTCTAAAACAACTCTGACCCAGGAAATAACACATACTAATCCCCGGATGAGAAAGTGACAAATACCAGGAATCACATCTACACTATTACAATTTGGCGAGAGCCTGTATGTAACTTTAGTGGATGGTTTTTCCAGCCATCACTAAATTATGATCGAATTCTGTAACCTTTTCCTGTGACTTACACGATGTCTGCTAATTCTCTGCCTGAAGGTGCCACTGTTTGGCATAGTTTAGAAGTTGATAAAGCGCTAGACCTGCTTGATAGCAATGCAGACAATGGCTTAACACCCCAAGAAGTTGAACAACGGCTGCAAAAATACGGCCCCAACGAACTTGAAGAACAGGGTGGCCGCAGCGCTTGGGAAATTTTGTTAGATCAGTTCAAGAACATTATGTTATTGATGCTGATCGCGGTAGCTATCATTTCTGGGGGTTTAGATTTGGTGGCATGGCAAGGCGGTACCCTTAAACCTGGGGAAGTGCCATTTAAAGATACGATCGCAATTATGGCGATTGTCATTCTCAATGGTATCTTGGGCTATGTGCAAGAAAGCCGTGCTGAACAAGCCCTTGCAGCTTTGAAAAAATTATCTTCGCCCCTAGTGCGCGTCATTCGCGATCGCAAACTCTTGGATGTCGCCGCCAAGGAAATAGTTCCTGGGGATGTAATGCTGCTGGAAGCAGGGGTACAAATAGCCGCCGATGGACGCTTGATTGAACAATCGAATTTACAAGTCCGGGAATCGGCGCTGACTGGTGAAGCCGAAGCTGTCAATAAACAAGCAACATTACAATTACCAGAAGACACATCATTAGGCGATCGCATTAATGTCGTCTATCAAGGAACAGAAGTTGTTCAAGGACGTGGCAAGGTTCTAGTTACTAACACTGGAATGAAAACAGAGTTAGGCAAAATTGCTACCTTGTTGCAATCAGTAGAGAGCGAACCAACGCCTTTACAGCAACGGATGACCCAACTTGGTAACGTCCTGGTAAGCGGTTCTTTGATACTTGTCGCCATTGTCGTGATTGGTGGTGTCATCCAAGCCAGGGGTTTTAGCAACTTACAAGAACTGCTGGAAGTTTCTTTAAGTATGGCGGTGGCTGTGGTTCCCGAAGGTTTACCCGCCGTCATTACAGTTACCTTGGCTTTGGGAACTCAGCGCATGGTCAAGCAAAACGCCTTGATTCGCAAACTTCCCGCCGTAGAAACCTTAGGTTCTGTCACTACCATCTGTTCTGATAAAACTGGTACCCTGACTCAGAACAAAATGGTCGTGCAATCAGTTTATACAAATAATTCTACATTCCGAGTCACAGGACAAGGTTATGCGCCTACAGGGGATTTTCAATTAAATGAACAAAAAATAGCTGTAGAAGAATATCCGGAAATCTCCGCTTTACTAGTTGCTTGTGCTGTTTGTAATGATTCGGTATTACAAAAAGAAGCAGGGGAATGGGCGATTTTAGGCGACCCCACCGAAGGCGCATTAATGACCCTAGCGGGGAAAGCTGGTATTGAAAAAGACCAATGGGAGAGTAAATTACCCAGAGTCAGCGAATTTCCCTTTTCCTCAGAACGTAAGCGCATGAGCGTCATTTCTCAGGTTAAGGCGGTGGCTACCGGGGATGCTTCCGGCACAGATATTGACCCCGCGATCGCCGGTTTTCTACAATCGGAACAGTATTTAATGTTTACGAAGGGTTCCCCAGAGTTAATTTTGGCGCGTTGTAGCCAACTTTACTTAGGTAGACATGCTGCCCCCTTAACCGAAGCACAACGCCAACAAATTTTGGCAGAAAATGACCAAATGGCGAGTAAAGGGTTACGGGTACTAGGTTTCGCTTATAAACCCTTTAGCGAAATTCCCCCAGAAGGCTCCGATGAAACCTCAGAACAAGAGTTAGTCTGGCTGGGATTAGTGGGAATGCTCGATGCGCCACGCCCAGAAGTCAGGGCGGCTGTGCAAGAATGTCGAGAAGCGGGGATTCGCCCAGTGATGATTACCGGCGATCACCAGTTAACAGCAAAAGCGATCGCATCTGATTTAGGGATAGCCGAAGAAGGTGCGCGTGTCCTTACCGGACAAGAATTACAGCGCATGGACGATGAGGAACTGAAGCAAAATGTAGACTTAGTCAGCATTTATGCGCGAGTTTCTCCAGAACACAAACTGCGAATTGTTAAAGCCCTGCAAGCCCGTGGTAGATTTGTCGCCATGACTGGGGATGGTGTTAACGATGCTCCCGCCTTAAAACAAGCCGATATCGGCATTGCAATGGGGATTACAGGTACAGATGTGAGTAAAGAAGCTAGCGACATGGTACTGCTAGATGACAACTTTGCCACCATTGTCTCAGCTACAAAAGAGGGTAGAGTAGTTTATACCAATATCCGCCGATTTATTAAGTATATTCTCGGTAGTAACATCGGCGAAGTATTAACCATTGCGGCTGCACCATTAATCGGTTTGGGCGGCGTTCCCCTCACCCCCTTACAAATTCTCTGGATGAACTTAGTCACAGATGGTTTACCAGCCTTAGCTTTAGCTGTAGAACCCCCAGAACCAGATGTGATGAAACGTCCCCCCTTCAGCCCCCGCGAAAGTATCTTTGCTAGGGGATTGGGTGCTTACATGGTGCGGATTGGGATTGTCTTTGCGATCATTTCCATTGCTTTAATGGCTTGGGCTTACAACCATACCCATACACCAGGTTATCAAGGCGATCCAGACTCTTGGAAAACAATGGTATTCACTACCCTGTGTATTGCCCAAATGGGTCATGCTATAGCTATTCGCTCAAATAACCAACTAACCATAGAAATGAATCCCTTATCGAATAAGTTTGTCTTGGGTGCGGTGGTTGTCACCACAATTTTGCAACTCATGTTAGTTTATGTTCCACCCCTGCGAGCTTTCTTTGGTACTCACTTCATAAATGGTACAGAATTAGCTATTTGTATTGGTTTTAGTGCCTTAATGTTTGTCTGGGTGGAATTGGAGAAGATATTCTTCCGCGTTATGGGTAAAAAAGCTGTGTGATGGGCATGGGGCATGGGGCATGGGGCATTGGGGCATTGGGCATGGGAAGCAATAGTTATATTCTCCCCAACCTCCCACAGCCCCCACAATCTCTCCCTCATCTCCCCCCTCTCCTTCATCTTCCTCATCTCTCCACTATGTACCTCAAATCAATTCACCTGAGACAATTTCGCAACTACACAGACCAAAAAGTGGAGTTTAAAGCTGCCAAAACAATTTTGGTAGGTAATAATGCTCAGGGAAAATCTAATTTATTGGAGGCGGTGGAGTTATTAGCGACATTGCGATCGCATCGGTTAGCACGCGATCGCGATTTAGTGCAAGATGGAGAAGCGATCGCGCAAATTAGCGCATCTCTAGAAAGAAAAACAGGTATTAGCGATCTCACCTTAACTCTTCGCCGTCAAGCAAGGCGCACTGTTGCACTTAATGGCGAAGCTGTGCGGCGTCAAATGGATTTTTTGGGAGTTCTCAATGCGGTAGAATTTTCCAGCTTAGATTTAGACTTAGTGCGTGGCGGGCCAGAAGGTCGGCGTAGTTGGTTAGATACTTTATTAATCCAACTTGAACCTGTATATGCCCATATTTTACAGCAATATAATCAAGTTTTACGCCAGCGTAATGCCTTTTTAAAACATACCCAAGACATAGCATTTACTAGTCAACAATCAGAACAGTTAGCTGTTTGGGATGCCCAATTAGCTACCACAGGTACAAGAGTAATTAGAAGGCGCGAACGAGCTTTACAAAGATTAGCGCCCATTGCAATTAATTGGCACTCAAGTATTAGTGGAAGTACCGAAAATCTCCAAATCAAATATGCGCCGAGCGTACCTTTAGGGGAAAACTATCCACAACAAGTACAACAAGCTTTTTTAGATAAAATCCAGCAACGTGCTGTAGCCGAACTCCGCCAAGGTACTACCTTAGTAGGGCCTCATCGCGACGAAATAGAATTAATTATTAACCAAACACCAGCCCGTCAATATGGTTCTCAAGGTCAACAGCGCACCTTAGTATTAGCTCTTAAATTAGCCGAATTACAATTAATTGAAGAAGTTGTTGGCGAACCACCCCTGCTCTTATTAGATGATGTTTTAGCAGAATTAGATCCATATCGGCAAAATCAATTACTTGATGCCATTCAAGATAGATTCCAAACTTTAATTACCACAACTCATCTCGGTTCATTTGATTCACAATGGTTAGATTCATCGCAAATTCTCCATGTAAAAGCAGGAGAAATATCATTAACCAACGCTATTTATTAACGCGATGAAACAATCAGGTGTACTCGTAGGGGCGGGGTTTCCCCGCCCTTGCGAGGGTTTCCCCGCCCTTGCGAGGGTTTCCCCGCCCTAGTGAGAGCGCTTCAGGGCATGGCAGTGCCAGTGCCCCTACAATCAACGATCATCTGTACCTCAGCAACTGGCAATCTGCTGTATGTTTTAGACCTTCCTTCCGTACCCAGCACTGTCACAATCGGTTATTACTGAGGTTGATTCATCAATAGAGAATAAAAGAACACATTAAATGAGTAAAAAAGATATTTTAAGAAGT
>NZ_JACJQG010000069.1 GCF_014696435.1 Calothrix anomala FACHB-343
CAGGGAGCAGGGGGAAAAATAATATTAATTTGAAACAAGAATGCGACAGATTGTAGGGGCAATGCCTTGCCCTCCTATAATATATTGATGTGTCGCAAACATTATTTGAATTGGAAGTTTTTAAGACGGAGACAAAACGCTTCTTAATGTTTCCCGCCCTAAGCGATCGCTTAGTTGTGGCATTTGATAGCATGGTGATTAAAGACTACGCGCTTGGGGGCATGGCAGTGCCAGTGCCCCTACAATTAACGATTATCAAACGCTTGCCAGTCTTTTGTGTCTGAAGCGATCGCTTATTTGTGACATTTGATAGCATGGTGATTAAAGACTACGCCCTTGGGGGCATGGCAGTGCCAGTGCCCCTACAATTAACGATTATCAAATGCTTGCCAGTCTTTTGTGCCTGAAGCGATCGCTTACTTCTTAACCCTTATAAATCATACACTTCACTGCGATGGGCGATCGCTTCCACAAATACCTGCATCAGTTCATCGTCTATCGAATAGATTACCCTGTAATCTCCGATGCGATAACGATAGTACCCTGCATAATCTCCCTTGAGGGCTTTGATATTGGGGTGAGACTGGGGAGTTTGCTCTAGCTGCTGCAAACAGCGAGCAATTTTTTTGGCTAAGGTTTTGTCAGCATTGATATACACCTTTTGCGCATCGGGATTGAGAAGAACTTCATACATCAGAACGCAGGTTTCTCCAGTTTGTGTATTCAGTTTTTGGGGTGGCTTGATTTTGCTTGATTTGCTCTAGCAATCCCGGAATTGCTAAAAGTTCTTGGGTTGCGGCTTCGCTTTCAATATTTGCTAAATAAGACGCAAAATCAGTCAGTACTTGTAATCTTTCTGGCGATAATTGCTTGATGAATTCATTAAGTTGGCTCTGTAGTTCTGTCACAGATACCAAAACTGCTGACTCTCGATCCTCAATTGGGGAGTTATCTGTAGTATTCATTGTCTACGAGAGCAAATTCAAGGTTTAGTGTCTATTCTAAAATAACACCGTCTCAGGGCAAGCTAGTGGACTGACATAACTAAAATAGTGCATTAGATGTAGGTTGGGTTGAGGCTTTGCGAAACCCAACATGAATTTCAGAAACTCAACATAGATGCTGCGGAATTCAAAATTCAAAATTCAAAATTCAAAATTAAGACAGAATAAGGGTTTTGTCGATTTTGAATGGTCTGTTTATTTACGCCGTGCTGTACTAGCTTGATTTACATGGTGACAAAACGCTTCCCAGTTTTTCTCGTCCTAAGCGATCGCCTATTTTACCCTCAGCAAAAACCCTCACTCCATTAATATACACTGCTTGCACAATCTCGTCGGAACCACGTTTGACTATGCGCGGTTCGTTATCTAACAGGGGATCTAAGATTTCTACTTGGGGACTGATGGGTTGATTTAAGGCATGGGGATTGAGTAATAATATATCGGCTTTCGCACCTACTTTTAGCACTCCCGTATTTAGCCGAAACCAAGCTGCTGGTTCGCCGGTAACGCGAGAAATCGCCGCTTCTGGGGTGAGAAATTTGGTTGTCACTGCTTGCTTGAGTAAAGACAAAGCGCCATCATAGTAACCCAGGTTACGCACGTGAGCACCTGCATCAGTAAATCCTGGGAAGATATGGGGATGCTGCATCATGGCTAACCGTGGCTTTAAGCGGTCGTTTGCGCCTGTAGCTACCCAGCGCAAGTCTGTATCGTATTCTTGTAAAGCTTGTATAAATAAATCTATCGGTTCTTGCTTTTGGCGGCGGGCGATTTCGGCAAAATTTAAACCTTGCCAACTGGCATCAGGACAATTAACCACTTCCATTAATTCTAATTGCCGATGAAATGATTTAAGCTGTTTATTCAGCCATTCTTGGCGAAATTGAGCGCAAAAACTTGCCGAACGCCATAATTGTTGTCTTTCCTGGCGAGATTTACAACCGTTGAGCTGTGCGCCTGTAGGGAATTCTTCAAATAAGGGGGTAACAGGGCCATCTGAGTAAATGGTAAAGGGTTCAGTTAAGGTTTGCAAGCGCACGTTACCGTTAAGCAGGCGATTCCAAATAAATAAGATAGGGGCAAATATGCGCCAGAGTTGGCGATTATGCACAGCATCTAAAGCCGAAAGAATTGTCAGCCGCAGTGGTTTACCAAAGCCAGAACCCATGCGCAGAATATCTACAAAAGAATTTAGCTTGTGTAAATTGGGCGTGACTTGAAACACGCGATCGCGTTTTTTACACAAATTTGCTAACATTGCATATTCCCTAAATTTGGCATGTTGGGAAGGAATAGTATAACCTTGCCATTCTCCGCTCATGCGGTGCCAAGGAAACATATCAATAGAAACGCCAACAAAGCCCGCATCTAAAGCATCGGCGGTAATGCGCTGCATGAGTTTGAGTTCAAATTTGCTCGGCTGTACAGTTAAACTGCGTTCCAATCCCATGACGTAAGCGCGTAAAGCACTATGTCCCAATAATGGTGCTACATTGGGGCCTAGTGGTAACTGTTGTAAATGTTGTAAATATTCTCCTGGTGTTTGCCAAGCCAGAGATTTATTCAACCATTTGCTAATTAAGCGATGGGAAAGCGTCTCTACCCTTTGAAAAATATCTGCGAGAACTTGCGGTTCACCAATGGCAATTGACAAACTACAATTACCAATAACTACGCTAGTCACTCCATGACGCACCGATTCACTTAATCCTGGGGCAATTTCCAACTCTAAATCGTAGTGCGTATGAATATCAATAAATCCCGGCGTCACCCACAACCCAGAGGCATCAACTATTTCTTTTGCTGGGGTAGATATGGCGGGAGAGATAGCAAAAATCTTGCCATTTTTAATCCCCACATCCCCCCGCACAGGCGCAGAGCCTAAACCATCAAAAATTAACCCGTTTTGAATTAGTAAATCTAAATTCATTTGTCATTTGTCATTTGTCATTTGTCATTGGGAAAAAGTCAAATAAAATTCTTCATTTTGAATTTTGAATTTTGAATTTTGAATTTTTTTTAACTGGCTCCCATGCTCTGCGTGGGAGCGATGATTGTGAGGCTCCGCCTCAATTTATCAGAAGACGAGGCAGAGCCTCGCAATACGCATTTCCAGCCGGAGGCTGGAAACGAGATAGTAAAATTCTTAATTTTGAATTTTGAATTTTGAATTTTGAATTTTTTGTCCCCTACCCCCTCCCCCCCAAGGCGGCAACAATAAATAATAATCGCTCCGGTTCAATGGGTTTGGCGATGTGCATTTGAAATCCGGCGGCGAGGGCTTGGGCTTGTTCGGCTTCGGCTGCATAGGCGGTGAGGGCGGCGGCGGGAATTTGTCCGCCTGCTTCCGCATCCATTGCTCTGATTTGACGGATTAAATCATAACCGTCTTGTTCTGGTAAGCCAATGTCAGATAGCAACACATCATAACCAGTGGGGTTAGCCATTAAGGTAGATAAAGCAGCATTAGCTGAGGCTACGGCGGTGACTATGACTCCGTACTGCTCTAGGGTAAGGGAAAATAAATCGCGAATATCTGCTTCGTCATCGACGACTAAAACCCGCAAACCTGTTAATGAGGGGAGATTTTCTAAGGATTGTTCTGGCTGGTTGGGAAAAACTAACTGGTTAACTGTTGGCTCGAAATTTGCGCTTAACTGAGTTTGCAAAGGTAGTCTAACTGTAAAAGTTGCCCCTTGTCCTTCTCCGGGGCTTTCGGCTTCTACTGTACCGCCGTGAAGTTCAACTAAATGACGCACGATGGAAAGTCCTAGCCCTAAACCAGGGTTGGTGCGTCTTCTGGTACCGTCAGCTTGGCGGAAGCGCTCGAAAATATAAGGAAGAAATTCAGGTGTAATACCTTGCCCTGTATCGCTGACTTGAATTTGAGCGTGAACATCACTGTAATCTAAAATAATCTCAATTCTGCCCTCGGCTGGAGTAAATTTAATCGCGTTAGATAGTAAATTCCACATTACCTGTTGTAAGCGGGTAGAATCGCCGTTAATTCTTCTGTCTGTGCTATCTAGCCGAGTGACAATTTGAATATTTTTGGCTTCAGCAGAAATCCTGACAACTTCAATGGCGGCGTTAATTACAGGTACTAATTCCATGAATTCTGCATCCAGACGCAGCCTACCAGCGCTGATGCGAGAAATATCTAGCAAATCGCCAATTAACTGCGCCTGAGCGATGGCACTACGCTCAATTGCTGCTAGTCCTTGATTAATTATCTCCGGTGTGATATCTGGCCGTTGTAGCATTTGCGCCCACCCTAGTAAGGAGTTTAGGGGGTTGCGGAGTTCGTGAGACAAAATTGATAAAAATTCATCTTTGGCGCGGTTGGCGGTTTCGGCGGCGGTGCGAGCTGATTGTTCTTGAGTTAATAACTGAATGCGTTCAACTTCGAGTTGCTTTTGTTGGGTAATATCTTCAATAACTAAGAGAATTAATTGCATATTCTCAATTTGCGGCATTCTTCGCGCATTTAGCCGCATAATTTTGTGCCCAATAGACTCAAAGTTATGCTCGACTTCTAAATCTTGAAATGGGGCGTTGCTGGGGATAACATCTTGTAGGAGCGATCGCAATAACGGAATATTCCACTGACCATTACCCAGTTCAAATATTAAGCGCTGTTCGGTTTCTGGTGGTAGTACTTGAAAGGTTTCGTAAAAACTGCGATTGGCTTTGACTACCCGTAAATCTAAATCTAGCACCACAATCGATTCCCGCACGGTATCCACAATCGCCTCGGCGTAATCTCTGGAGGCGCGTAGCTGTTCGGCGCTGCGTTTTAGGGCGTCAATATCAACTAATACTACTACGGCACCGTCAATTTTATGATCGATTGTCCGGTAAGGTCGGATGCGCAAATCGTACCAATGTCCTTCAGTGTCTTGTACTTCCTGGGTTTTGAGGTTGAGGTTACCAATAACTTCTAAAATTTGCTCTTCTAAATCATCAATATTTAAATTGTGATTAATATCACTGATTGGTCGCCCAACATCCGTAGAAATTAGGTTAAAAATTTTCCCCGCCACTGGAGTAAAGCGGCGAATCCGCAAATCGCCACCCAACATGAGGATGGGAATATTAATATTGCTGAGTAAATTTTGTAAATCGTTGGTTACCTGGGTAGATTCGAGATTGCGCCGTTGCAATTCATCGTTGATGGTGTTTAATTCTTCGTTGGTGGCTTGAATTTCTTCTTTAGCGGTTTCTAATTCCTCATTGGTACTTTGCAATTCTTCATTGCTAGAAAGAATTTCTTCGTTAGCAGCTCTGAGGTTTTGATTAGTGGCTTGCTGTTCTTCAATAATTGATTGCAGATACTCTTTCGTGGTGGCTAACTCCTGCTTGAGGGCGTTAGTTTCCTGCTCTGCTGCTGCTTGTTTACCCCGGCGAGATTTTAAAGTGCGATCGCTCTCTGGTATTATATTAATTGTTGAGGCTGGCATATCTGCAAACATCACTAAAAAATAGGGTTCTTCCCCACCGCGAGCTTTAAACGGTACCACATCCACCTTTACCAGTCTCACTTGACCGTTTTCAAAAATTTGGATACCTTCTTTACATACTGGTACCTGTCGCTGTTTTGCTTGATGAACCGCCGTGCGTAGTTCTAACCGCAGTTCTTCTTTTGCCATCTTTAACAAATTAAAGCTAGGTCTGCCGGCTGGCGGTTGCAGATAAGCACTAGTTTGTCCGCGAAATTGGAGTATTTCTAAATCATTGTCAATAATCACACCAACTGGAGCATACTGACTTAAAATGATTTGGTCAGCAGTTCTCTGCATTTCCATCTCATTCCAAGTATTATCGCTCACTGTTAACTGGGGAGTAGTGACCTTGAGGGAATAGTTATTAGCAATTAAATCTATACCCAACCGCGCTGGAGCCATTTTCCGGCTATATATCTTGGACTTTCTCTCCAATAAAGTAAATAAATCCGAAAATTCCCCTACAGTCTCGGAAGTGCCTAACATTAAAAAGCCACTAGACTTGAGACCATAATGAAACACGGGTAGAACTTTCTTCTGCACCGCGCTGCCCAAATAAATTAGCACGTTGCGGCAGGTAATTAAATCTAAGTGAGAAAAAGGCGGATCAGCAATTAAGTTTTGTCTGGCGAAAATACATAACTCCCGCACTGGCTTGCTAATTTGGTAACCACCTTCTACTTGCACAAAAAAGCGCTGTAGGCGTTCGGCAGAAACTTCGGCTACTTGACTGGGTGTATAAATCCCAATCCGCGCAATTTCAATTACTGCCTCACTAATATCTGTAGCAAAAATTTGGATAGTTGTATTAATTACTTGATTTCCCAAAAACTCCAGCAAGCAAATAGCTATCGAGTAAGCTTCTTGACCGGTGGAACATCCCGCTACCCAAATCCGAATCGGTGAATCTGGGGTATGGTTTTGGGTAATAATGGGGAAGACTTTGGTTTTTAAAGCGTCAAAAGATTCGCGATCGCGGAAAAAACTCGTCACTGTAATCAGCATATCTTGATACAGTGCCAAAACCTCTGCCGGATTTTCCACCAAATAGCGGACGTAATCTTCCAATCTTTCCAGCTTATACAAAATCATCCGCCGCAAAATTCGCCGCTTGAGAGTAGTTTGTTTGTAGTGGTTAAAGTCTACCCCCGTAGCCGCCCGCAATAAACTAAAGATAGTTGAGATAGCATCGCTGTTAGTTGGGATTGGCTCAGATACTTCCGTTGTTGCGGCTGGTGGCTGGCGTTGAATATAAGGATGGCGGCTGAGTTTTGCTAGTTCCTCAGCAATTTCTCGCGGAGTCAAAATAAAATCCACATTACCCGAAGCTACAGCCGTGTTTGGCATACCAGTAACTTTTGCCGAGTCTTGACACTGCGCAAAGGTAATACCACCAGCTTCTTTAATAAATTCTAACCCCCTTGCCCCATCGCCATCGCTTCCCGACAGCACTATGCCAATGGCTTTATTTCCCCGCTCTTCTGCTAAAGAAATCAAGAAAGCATCCACCGACATAAACAAACCATAAGTTTTCTCCCTGGGAGTCAGTTGCAACACTCCCTGAGAAACAGTCATTTTCGCATTTGGCGGAATCACATATACGTGATTCGGTTCCACAACCATACCATTCTGTACTTCCCGCACAGGCATATTAGTTGAGCGAGACAAAATTTCACTCAACAAACTTTTTTGATGGGGACTCAAGTGCTGAACTAATACAAACGCCATCCCCGTATCATTTGGTAAATGGCTGAGTAATTCCGTAAAAGCATCTAACCCACCCGCCGAAGCGCCCATTCCCACTATAGGAAATAATGTATTGTCATGATTGTCTTGTTCTTCATTTGTAGATTGACGAGCCGAAGAATTAGATGGAGATTTTTTAGCAGAACGCCTAGAGGTCATGGTGTGGGTAATTAATACTGGGGGATGTTAAATATTCAGCAATTAAAACTACAGATATGCTTTGCACTTTATCAGATATTATGTCCAATTAACTAGCGAACTGAAGCTTTAAGTTTTTAGCAAGATTTGTGCATTAAATCACATAGAAACTTAATTTTGGTCAAGCTTGATGTTATTATTTTATCCTGATTTGCTAGACAAATTTATCTTGACTGTGGTATCGACATCCAGTTAACAAATATTAGTCTTCTTAGGGTGTGTTGTCGCGTAGCGCAACGCACCGATCAAGAATGTTTAAATATTTAAGTTTAATTAGGATAAGCGTTGCCCAGTCAGCGCTTCGGGGCATGGCAGTGCCAGTGCCCCTACAATCATAACTGGCAATCTGTTGTAAATTCTCATTGCAATTTAAAACAAGAATATAACAGTAAGAATATGGCAATGCCCATAGGTGTCAACTTAACGCACAACCCGGTTACCGCAAGGAACTGAAGTTCCTTGCTAATAGCTAAAGTCATCTCAAGATGACTAAAATATGCGGCAAAATCTTCAGTCTACTTCAGTAGACTTGGACTATTAGCCTTGGAATTCATTCCAAGGCGGATGACGCTTGTACAGAGGCTATTTTTACCTTAAGTTGACACCGATGGGCAATGCCATGCCCTCTAGAATAGATTGATATGCTGCAAACATTATTTAAATTGATATTAGTTAATCAATATAAACAAGGTGCGTTGCGCTGCGCGACAACACACCCTACATAAATATTTAAAAATAGGCTTTGTCATATAACTGCTGACTAATTATGAGCAAATGACATCTTTTAAAATCATGTGTTTGCGACTATCAAAACTAATCTTACCTTCTTGCTTTAATTTGCTCATAAAGCGGGTAATTGTCACTCTATTTGCACAACAAGCACTAGCAATATCTTCATGAGTTAAACGCACATTTAACCGCGTTCCTTCTGCCACAGGTTCGCCAATTTCTTGTTTGAGAAATTCTAAAAAGTAAGATAATCTTTCTTCTACTTGGCGCTTACCAGAAATTGCTAGTAAATATTCTGTTTGCTGCAATCGTTCATTAATTTTCGGTAAAAAGTTATGGCTAAGTGGCGGAGAAGCAGCAATTTCTGAGACATGAATCGATTGTAATTCTACTTCTGATAAAGCGATGGCTTGGTAAATTTTTAGAGAAGTCATGCTAGCACCAAATATCATCCCAGAGCCAACTAAACCAATGAGTACTTCTTCGCCTGTTTCACAGAAA
Organism: Calothrix anomala FACHB-343; assembly: GCF_014696435.1. Lineage (GTDB taxonomy): Bacteria > Cyanobacteriota > Cyanobacteriia > Cyanobacteriales > Nostocaceae > Aulosira > Aulosira anomala_A. The sequence continues at coordinate 8,681 of NZ_JACJQG010000069.1, forward strand.
GTACTAAGTTTTACCCAACCTCGACTAACTTGTAAAATCTGTAGCGGGTTGAGACTAATATTGTCTCCCTTATCATATTTATATAAGCGCTGATCTCTGATAACGCCGCTAACATTTTTCATTCCTGCTGATTCCCATTTCTGGCGTTCAGTTATATTCCTAATTAACCAGTTGAGAGAAATTACTTTACCCTGTGCATTGCGAATAGCTGAAACTGTTAACGCCGCATTAAAAATATCACCATGACGTTGTTGCAAGTTAATTAATAATTCTGTATTTCTATCAGATTCTTCTAAGCGGTTAATTTCCGTCCGCAATTGCTGACGTTCTTCGATGGGAACAAAATTAATAATTGGCTTACCAACTAAAAATTGTTGAGAAACATTGAGTAATTTAGCAGCCATTGGGTTAGCTTCACAGATGATACCTGAGGCGTTACTGACTAAATAACCATCTGGCGCTGTATCGAATAAATCTTGATAACGTTGGCGTTCGGTTTCTAAAAAATTTTGTGTTTGGATTAGTTCTTCATTTTGCTGATATAGTTCTTCAACCGCCAACTGCAATGTTTTTGAACTGTGATGAAGTTCCGCAAATGCTTGGGGTAGCATTTCCGATGGCATCCAAGGCAGAATAGTAGCAGTTTGATATAAATCTGCTAACCGCTTGTGCAAGACTTCTGTGCGTTGGAAGAACAGCTCTAGGTTCATTGGCTTCTCTCTTGTTGCAGTTGTTAACTAAGTTTGAACGCTAGGAAGAAAAAACATTTAATATCATAACAAAATCAAATTTTTATTAAAAATCTTTTATACTGGATCGTTTGTGCAAATTTATGCACAAACACTAACTAAATCTATAGCTCAATAATTGCTTTAGATTTGCGTGTAAGTTAGGCTCTTCAAAGAATTAATAATAACATAGTGTACCAAAAACACCACATTTATTTAATGAAGTGTCAAAATGTACGTTTGTAGCTAATAACTCATCAGATGTTGGGCATAGGGCATCGGTTATAGGGCTTGGGGGTATGGAGATTGATGTTTGTCAAAGTAGTATTTTCCAGTTAGTTGTTTTTAAAAGTTTCATAAATTCCTACTTCATATTTAAAAGAAATAGGGTAAAGAAGGTTTTGTGATTTCTTTATTTCTACATTAATAGATTACTAACACAGAATATCTAGCCTGAAGACATATATATTTATTAAGTTTTACTGTCATTAATGCTACATTTTACTCTGTAACAAAGCAATTTATTTTATATAGTAATTAAGTTAATTTTATGTTTATTTCTAGTGTAAATTATCTCATCAACCCATTGCTATACTTGGATTTAGACACTTTCAGTATTATTTATGTAGTTGATTTTAACTTAACAATAATCAAAAGTGCTTAAGCAATATTAATACCTATTTAGTGATTTATTTAACAAAAGAATAGCTCAGATGGTTATGGGAGAAAAATTTTTTACACCAGAGCATATAAGCGGATTTAGAATAATTGTAGTAAACCAAACTATATTACAAAACGTAAATAGACTTGCACTCATTAGGGACTTCCAATTTAAAAAATAACCAATGGCTATGTAGGCAGAGGGGCAGGGGGCAGGGAGCAGGGGGAGTAAACAAAAATCTCCTGAAATAAATTGGGTAATTTATCCTCTGGAAGTCCCTTACCAATGACTAATGACTAATGACTAATGACTATATTAAAGCCAAGCCACTCTTGTATGAATATGGGAGATAATCTTTAAAAGATACAGGGGTGAATTTCATTGCGACCACAATCAGAACTCACTGAAAATTCGTCGATGCAAGCGATCCGGCGAGTGCTGGGGAGCTTGAGCAACTACCGGTGGATTTCTGTAGGAGCTTTATTAAGTCTCTTACTTTTGACAGTTGCGAACGCCGTTACCCCCCAATTATTTCGCTGGGGAATCGATGGCGGAATTGTACCGCGCAATTTGCAAATTGTACTTTACAGTGCAGCTTGGATGGTAGTAGCAGCGATCGCACGGGGTTTGTTTAATTTTGGACAAAGCTACTGGGCGGAAGCCGCTTCCCAAGGTGTAGCCTATGATTTACGCAATAAGATTTTTAGCAAAATTCAAAACCTGAGTTTTAGCTATCACGATCGCTCGCAAACTTCCCAGCTATTAACTCGCGTTACCAGTGACATCGAGCAAATCCGCACCTTTATTGGTACTAGCTTAATTCAAGTCATCGGTGCAGTGGTGACATTAGTTAGTATTGCGGTTGTGCTGTTAATTATGAATTGGCAATTGGCATTAATTACTTTAACAGTAGTGCCAATTTCCGGCTGGTTAATGGCAAGATTTATCACCCGCAATCAAAAACTATTTGGACAAGTACAAGAACAATTAGGTAATTTAAATGCTATCTTGCAAGAGAATTTATTAGGAATTAGGGTAGTTAAAGCTTTCGTGCGGGAGTCGGCGGAAAAGTCGCGTTACACCGCACTCAATGATAGCCTGGTCAAAGCGAATATGAAGACCATTGACGCTATTCATAATACTTTCCCCTTTATTTTCTTGCTGAGTAACTTGGTAACTTTGGCTGTGTTTGCCTATGGAGGAGCGCAGGTAATTAATAATAATTTTTCCATTGGCGAACTCGTAGCTTTTAACTCTTATTTAGTATTAATTCTCCAACCAATTTTACTCATTGGTTTTGCCGCTCCAGCGATCGCATCGGCGGCGGCTTCAGCCCAACGAGTTTATGAAGTGGTAGACGCCGCAGTGGAAATTCGCGATCGCGCTGATGCTGTGGAATTTGATACCTGCAGTGGGAGAATCACCTTTGAAAATGTCTCCTTTCGTTATCCCGGAGCCGCTACCCCCGCCTTAAAAAGTGTATCTTTTGAAACCAAGCCCAGAGAATTAATCGCCATCTTAGGCATGACAGGTTCCGGTAAAAGCACCATCATGAACTTGATTCCCCGCTTTTATGACGTTACCGCAGGCTCAATTCGCATCGATGGGCGAGATGTGCGGGATTTTAGCTTAAAAAGTTTGCGATCGCATATTGGCATCGTCTTCCAAGAAACCACCTTATTCTCTGGTACCATCCGCGAGAATATCACCTATGCTAAACCCCACGCCAGCTTGGCAGAAGTGATTTCCGTCGCCAAAACTGCGCAGATTCATGATTTTATCACCAGCCTACCCGATAGCTACGAAACCATAGTCGGGGAAAGGGGTATAGGTTTATCGGGAGGACAAAAACAGCGAATTGCGATCGCTCGTACCTTACTCACCGATTACAGCATTCTCATCTTAGATGACAGTACCTCTGCAGTTGATGCTCAAACAGCCGCCCAAATCCAAGCCGAACTCGATAATTTCATGCGCCAAAAAGCCTGTGTCACCTTTGTCGTAGCCCAACGCATCAGTACAGTCAAAAATGCCGATCGCATATTTTTAATTGATAAAGGACGCTTAGTCGCCCAAGGAACCCATGAACAATTGATGCGCACCAGCCCGCTTTACGGCGTAATTTTGGAATCTCAAGTCAAGCAAAAGGAGAACAAATGAGAGGTATGGGCCCAGTTGTTGCATCTGAGCAACAAGCAACTAATCAAGTCTCCACTTTGCGCCGCTTTGTACAATATTTCCAACCTTACCGCAAAGAAATTCCTCTAGCCTTGACATTTGTCTTAATTGGTGCATCAACACAAGCGATCGGGCCTTTTTTACTCGGTTGGTCTGTTGATAACTTAATTGCCAAAGGTAATTTACAGGATTTACTGCTGTTATTACTCTTACTAGCGCTAATTTATAGTCTGGGTATTTTGGCAATTCGTGGTCAAATTATGCGCGTCGGTTGGATTATGCAGCGCTTGTTGGCACAATTGCGACAAGATATTTTTCTGAAAATTCAAAGTTTACCATTAAGCTTTTTTGACCGCAGCGAAGCCGGCGATTTAATGAGCCGTCTGCTGAATGATGTTAACACGGTAAATCAGGCATTTGGACAGACAATCGCTCAAATGCTAGGTAACATTTTCAGCTTGGTAGGTATTGTGATTGCGATGCTGGCAATTAATCTGCAACTGGGTTTATTAAGCAACCTCGTTGTCCCCGTGATGATTATCACTACCAGCTTGTTTGCGCGCTGGGCTAGAGATAAATTTCGGGTTACCAGAGAAACTATCGGCGAACTTTCCGCCAAGCTAGAAGAAGATATTGGTAGTGTGCGGGAAGCTCAAGCCTTTAATCGCGTACATCTTAACATTGCCGAATTCGATATCCTCAACGCCGCCAACCGCGACGCTAATGTGGAAGCTGTCGCTATTACTGCGGCATTTTTACCATCAATTGATTTTCTCAATACCTTAGCAACTGCTGGGGTTTTGGCTTATGGTGGTTATTTGGCTGTGACTGGCGGCGCAACTGTGGGTGTAGTCACATCATTTTTATTGTATGTGCAGCAATTCTTTCGCCCGATCCAAATCCTTAGCCAATTTTACACCCAAGCACAATCAGCCTTTGCTGGCTTAGAGCGAATTTTCTTTCTGCTAGATGAACCATCTCAACTGAAAGATGCCGCCAATGCGACGGAAATGCCAGAAATTCAAGGTGAGGTAACTTTTGTTGATGTTAAATTTGGCTATAACCCCAACCAAATGGTGCTGAAAGGTGTAAATTTACAAGCTAAACCAGGGCAAATGATTGCCTTAGTCGGCCCCACAGGCTCAGGCAAAACGACGATTATTAACTTAATTCTGCGGTTTTATGATGTCTCGGAAGGCGCAGTAGAAATTGATGGCATTGATGTGCGGAGTGTTACCCAAGCCAGTTTACGCCGACAAATTGGCATAGTGCTGCAAGATAATATTTTATTTAGCGGCACTGTGGCGGAAAATATCGCTTTTGGTTTGCCTCATGCTACCCAAGCGGAAATTGAAGCGGCGGCACAGATGGCGAATGTCCATGAATTTATTACCTCATTACCTCACGGTTACAGCACTCAACTAGGCGAAAGAGGCGCACCTCTCAGCCAAGGACAACGCCAACTGATTAGTATTGCCCGTGCGGTATTGATTAACCCGAAAATTTTGATTTTGGATGAAGCTACTAGTAGTATAGATACACGTACCGAAGCTTTAGTCCAAAATGCGATCGCCCGTTTATTAAAAGGTCGTACTAGTTTCGTAATTGCCCACCGTCTCAGTACTGTTACCCAAGCCGACCAAGTGCTAGTCATCCAGCAAGGACAAATCGTTGAACGGGGAACCCATACCGAACTGATTGCCGAGCAAGGTGTCTATGCCAACCTATACGCCCTGCAATTAGGTGCAGCCACAACATCAGTTTAGTTGGGCATTGGGCATTGGGCATTGGGCATTGGTAATTTCTTCCCTATACCTATCTGGCTGATACTTTACAGCAGTTTTCATATATTTAGACCACAGGCTGATATCTGTATTTCTTTGTTAGTTTGCAACGGCAGTTGCTACCCTTCGGGAACGCTTTCAGCGAACAAGTCGGGAAACCGCAAGGGCGCACTGCCTCGCCTTTGCGCCTACCCTTCGGGTTCCGCCTTTGGCGGTATGCGTGAGATATAAAATTGTGGTTCATGTACCTGAAAATAGCTGTAATACCAATTTGAAAAATGATTGCGACAGATGGAAATCTGAAACGCTTATCCAATAAATGTTTCACAATCCAAAATCTAAAATCTAAAATCCAAAATGGTATAAGGTGAAGCCTTTGCCCCATGCCCAATGCCCAATGCCCAATGCCCAATGCCCCCACTATAAATGCGATCAAGTTTCCAGGCTGGCGCGTGTGGTACGACGGGTTAAAGCATGAGGTGTATCTAGCTCTTGTGCTGGTTGGCTTAAAAGGCGCGATCGCATCTCCTCACTTAGTCCCTGAACATGGGTAAAATCTGCCCCAGCAATGCTTTCTAGTTGCTCAAATTCCACGCCAGTCAAGTCTGCTGCGCGTAAATCAGCACCGGCTAAATTGGCTCCATTTAACCGCGCATTACGTAAACATACTCCCGGTAACCAGGCTTTGCGCAAATCAGCCTGACTTAATCTTGCTCCTTGAAGATTCGCACGAGTTAGATCCGCTCCCCCTAAATAAGCACCCAACATACTTGCACCCTGTAAATCAGCATGACGCAAGTTAGCTGTATTTAATTGGGCACCATTCAAATAGGCATTAGGCCCAATAGCTCCCGAAGATTTGTAATTAAAGCCTTCAGGAAACAAGGTTTGGCTATCATATCTCGCGCCTAGCAGCTTGGTATCGGTCAAATTAGCTCCTCGTAAATCCGCACCACTGAGATCTACTCTGTACATACAAGCTGCCTGTAAATTAGCATCTGTTAAAATTGCATGACTGAGATCTGCTGCTCGTAAATCAGCGCCACTGAGATCTGCTGCACTCAAATCCGCTTTGCTCAGATTGGCGCGAATCAAAATAGCTTGATGTAAATTAGCTCTTTGCAGTTCTAAACCACTGAGGTTGAATTGATATAAATCTGCTTGCGTCAGAGCAATTCCCGCCTTGAGGACAGCCAAAACATCTAGAGGTGTCTTTTGAGTCTCTCTGCCGATCATGAATTGAAATTGTGAGATTATTGTAGGGGTATTGTACCGCGATATATCTACCCGAATTTTAGATTTTAAATTTTGGATTTTGAATTGAAGATTCACAATTTAAAAGGGTCTGATAGCAAACTAATTCATTTTCGCTCCGTCAGAAGCAAGCTACGCGGAACAATTCTCACATCCACAATTAAACCTCGTCCATTTTGAAACCAGGAGTAGTGCGGGCATCTTGCCCGCTACTACCACCAGGGAGCAAGATGCTCCCACTACTTTTAAAACTATGGTTCTCAAAATAGATGTGGTTTATTTATGTCTTTGCTTGGAGTTAATCTAAAATCCAAAATCCAAAATTGTTTGAGGATCAGCTATGCCTTTTGTACAACCAATGACCATGATGGAGTTTTTTCATAAGAGTGAAGGAGTTTGGTTTACTCAGCGTACGGTGCATCACTTTGATGCGGTGGCGGATCAGTCGGGAGAATCAAAGCTGTATGTGGGAGTAATTACAGTCCAAGATCCCAGAGTAAAAGCTATATGTGAAGCGCAAGGAATCGATCCAGCCAAGGCTAAGGGCGGCGCTAGCTTTATGTGGCAAGAACATGACGACGATCGCAAACCCGATCCGGAACGTGCGGCTGTTTTAATTGATGTACCAGATGATGAGACAGGGCGATCGGGAAAATTGCTGCGGAACCAAGGCTATGTGGAAAAAATTCCTGTAGTTAGCCGTTATTGGTTCGGACAAGACGGCATTTTAACCATCGATACCGAATATGAAACCAACCAGGGACAGGAACGTTGCTGGTTTATGACTGATGATTTTCGGGTACGTGTAAGCACGGTGCGAATGTTGAATGGCGTATATTTAATGACTTATTGCTCTGAGCGACGCTATTTAACTGAGACAAATTTAGCGCAAATGGTAGAACACAATTGATCTAGAGCAGCCCTATAAAGTCTATATCAGATAGTTCTTGGGCAGAATATCCTGTAGTTTTTGGGCGATCGCATCCTCTAGGTATTGCGCGATCGCTTCCGGCTAACGTTAAGGATCGTTACTTTGTTTAATATATTCGAGACGGCGAATCTGCGAATCCTCTATTCTCTGGGATTAAGGCAAATTAGTCTCTAACTTTTATGTATAAGTGCTTCCTTGAGCATCTGGAACAATCGCTTTTGCAACGGTTTACATTAGAGAGTCGTCCGATTCCCTCCGGACTAGAGTATCAGGTGAGCGATCGCGGCAGAAATCCCGCCACAATTCAAAGTTGGTGTTATCAATGCCCAGAATTACGCAAAATCCGCTATACATATATCGATGCAGGCGCAAGCGCTCAAATCTTTAATAGTGTGATTTATCCCAGTCATCACTACGATTTGCCCTTACTCGGCATTGACTTTCTGTCTTTCGGACAAGTGAAAAACCTGATTGTGATGGATTTCCAGCCTCTATTTCAAGATGAAGCCTACTTGAGGAAGTACATCTACCCATTGCAGACATTGCGCGATAAGTATCCAGACTTGGCGCAAAATCTGGAAATGAAATTTTATGACGCTAATCAGTACTTCTCAAAATATCTGTTATTTGCCAAAACCGATGCCGAAACAGTCAAAACGAGGGTATTTGCAGCCTTCAAAGACTATCTAAACTTGTATTGGAAGATGCTAGCCCAAGCCAAACCTCTGATCGATCAGTCAGATATTCAACGGATTGTCAAAGCACAAAAAGACTACGACCAATATAGTGCCGATCGCGATCCTGCATCTGGATTATTCAGCAGCTACTTTGGTCATCAATGGTCAGAACGATTTTTACATGAATTTTTATTTGAGGATGCTGTGCCATTAGCAGCTGTAGCAACCAAATAGAGATAGGATTTAAGCACAAAACCTCTCAAACTCTTATTCCTCTGTGGACTCTGCGCCCTCTGCGGTTTATTTTTCAGTTGTTATTGTGTAGGTTTTGAAAGATTTAAATCTACATCACCACAACAAAATCCGGTGATTGTTCATTTTGAATTTGGAGCGAAGCGAAGTTGACTCTCTATCAGCCATTTTTAGATTACGCGATCGCGCTTTTACAGAATCGTTTAAATTTGCAGTCTTATCCTATTCCTGCTGGCTTTGAGTCCAAACAAGCAACAGTAGGTAAAGGCAAACATCAAGAAGAAGTTTTAACAACTAGCTACGCCTATCAAACTAGCAAACTCCGGCAAATTCGAGCCGCCCACGTACAGGGAGGTAACTCACTTCAGGTGTTAAACTTCGTCATTTTTCCTCACCTGAATTATGATTTACCCTTCTTTGGTGCAGATTTAGTCACCTTACCCGGAGGACACTTAATCGCCCTCGATATGCAACCCCTATTTCGCGATGATTTAGGATATCAGGCCAAGTATACCCAACCTATCCTGCCAATTTTCCAGACGCATCAGCAGCATCTCCCTTGGGGCGGGGACTTCCCCGAAGAAGCCCAGCCCTTTTTCTCACCCGCCTTTCTCTGGACGCGCCCCCAGCAAACCGAGGTAGTAGAAACCCATGTATTTGCAGCTTTTAAAGCCTATCTCCAAGCCTACCTAGATTTTGTTGACCAAGCACAACCCGTCACCGACTCCAAATATTTAGCCGAAATTGAACAAGCCCAACTTCGTTATCTCCGCTACCGCGCCGAAAAAGATCCAGCAAGAGGAATGTTCACCCGTTTTTACGGTACTGAGTGGACAGAAGAATATATTCACGGCTTCCTCTTCGATTTGGAAAGAAAACTCGCATTATCAGGAGCTAGGGGCTAAGAAGCAGAGGGGCAGGGAGCAGGGGGACAAGGAAGATAAATGAAAATTGTAGAGACGCGATTAATCGCGTCTCTGCCCAATGCCCATGCCCAATGCCCCATGCCCATTTTCCTATGCTTTAGTCACTGAAATCTGAGAAAATTTAACATGGGCATTTTAAAACTACTTTTAGCAAATAAAACAGATATGTCTGACACTACAGAACTCACAGCAAACGCTCAAACTGACTCCGAAGAATTGACTCTAGCGATCGCAGAATTAGAACAATATCGGGAACGTCTGGTTAACGATACCTTGTCAATGGCACAAAAGGCTAAAGTGATGAAGGCACAAGCCCTTGCTAGCCTGCAACCTCAACTTACCCAGATAGACGCTACTCTAGAGTCGCTACGTCAGCAGCAATCTGCTTTGACATCTGGTAATTAGAGGCTTTCAAAATAACGGTGATAGGGAATTTGTGATGAGTCAATCGCTCAATATTGACACTCCAGGGGTGAACGATTCCATCCTGCGAGTACAAGCTGAAAATGATGCTTTGGTTCAAAGAGTAAATGAGCAGATTTCACTAGAAATCTTCGATGCTACAGATGAAACAGTTCTCAAGCAACTCGTAGAGGGTTTAGGAGATCCGCGAGGATTAGTGCGACTGCGGTTTGCGGAAACTTTGGGTGAAATTGGTGAAGCTGCAACACCATTTCTCATAGAAGCGCTGAAAAATCATTCTAATGTAGTGGTGCGACGGGCTGCTGCTAAAACACTCACCATCATTGCCGATCCTCGTGCTGTACCAGACTTGCTTCAGGCTTTTCTGAATGATGAAGATACGGTAGTCAGAAGTTCAGCCGCAGGGGCGTTAGCTAGGACAGGAGAAGCTTCTGTACCAGCGTTGCTTGACATTTTAGCATCAGATGAACATCCCCAAGATATTAAAGGTCATGCTGCATGGGCTTTGGCGTTTATTGGCTCAGAAGCAGCAGATTATCTATATAAAGCATTAAATGCTGCCTCTTTAGATGTAAGATGTGCCGTGATTGGTGCTTTGGGTCATGTAGCCCAAGAACAGTCAGATGAAAAGTCTTGCAACTTGCTGGTTTCTGCTTTGACAGATCCAGAAGCGCTAATTCGCACAGAAGCCGCCGCCGCCTTGGGACAAGTGAATTATCCTCCCTCTGTACCGCATTTAATTCTGGCACTTCACGATTCTGATTTGGATGTGAGAAAAGCCGCAATTAATTCTCTGGGTAAAATTGGCGATCGCGCAGCTAATGAACCATTACAGGCGCTACTCAATGATGAACAGGAAGTAGTGCGGATTTTAGCGAAATTAGCGATCGCCCAAATTGAACGCCAGTCACAAGAAGATGATTGGTAAAGATTCTGGTCAGCGGCTACTAGCAAACTTTGCAATACCACAAGCAGTTAGGCACAGTATGCTGCACCAGGATTTTAGTTGGCTATACCTCAGGTTTCTAGCTTTCTCTAGAATGGTACATCCTCTCCATTAAAGTAGATTATTGGGCAGATATCAATTTGTATTGAAATCAGTTTGATATACCCATCAGAAAATCAGCCGTCAACGAGATGAATCTGGCGATCGCTCTTATTTATCCACAAACTGTTTACCACATTCCTTACAGAGATAGCACTGCTTCCCCCGTCGATAGCCATTTTTAGACAACTGCGACGATTCACACAATACCTTTGCCAAAATAAGAGGGTAAAAAAATTTTGGCAAAAATGGCTACTTGACCCATACATAAGCGTTCGGCTTACAAGGGAGGTTGTCAGCCCAAACCCTTGATACTGCGACAATACGCCAAAAAAATCCTTGTGGGAAACCTGGAAGGAATTTTTAGGACTTATTGTTTTTGCCAAACATTAGAGAACAGCGAGTTAATAGTGAAAGCATCATCAACTCACCCTCGTAAATTGGCAACGGTATTGAATAATGAAGTGGGTATGGATTGGGTACGTCGTAATTTTGCCAGCTTTCCTAATGTCGTTTCGCCTCAGCTATCCATGCAGCGCCACCTAAATTAGAATTTGAGGATATTAAGGTAAAAATTCACCTTCTCTGAGTTTTGATATACTATTTTTAACAGCCTGAATAATATGATTAATGTCTTCATCTGTATGGGCTGTAGATAAAAATCCTCCATTTCCTCTCAACATAACTCCCTGGTTAAGCAGATGATAATAAAGTAAATCATAAGCTAAGGAAATTTCTGAGTTTATCGCATCTTCTTCGCTATTATCTCCTGAGTAAACCGGGCCAAAAATTGAACCGAAATTTGTCAGTTGAATAGGTAAATCTTCTTGATCAAAGTAATCATTCAGGGTTTTAACAAATTTAGTTGTACGTTGATTTAACTCTGTTTGTAGAGTAGAACCTTTAGTTTTTAAATATTCTAAAACTGCTTTAGCTGCTGCTAAAGCTAGAGGATGTTTGCAGTAAGTTCCAGCAAAAAAAGTAGTGTTTTGGTGAGGCGATGATAAATCTCCATAATTCCACATTCCACCATCGATCGCATCCATAAAATTAGCTTTGCCTGCAATGATGCCGATCGCAATTCCGCCACCTACTATTTTACCATAGGCGGCAATATCTGCTTCAATGCCAAACCAAGCTTGCGCGCCACCTGGATGAATGCGAAAACCTGTCACCATTTCATCGAAAATTAATGCTATTCCCGATTTTTGGGTGATTTTTCTGAGTTGTTGCAGAAAGGCTTGGGGTTGTAGATCTAAATTTTCTCTTTGAACTGGCTCAACTAACACCGCAGCTAATTCTTGCGCGTAATTGGCGATCGCGTCAAGTGATTCTGGTTCACCATATTTTAAAACTAAAATATCTGCAACAAAATTCGCTGGTATTCCTGATGCAATTGGTACAGTTTGTAAATTCTTATCTATAATTTTTCCTTTCCCTAGCGTACCATCAAAATGTCCGTGATAAGAGTGAGAAAATATAACAATTTTATTACGTCTTGTAACTGTTCTTGCCATCCTAATTGCTGTCATGATGGCTTCTGTACCTGTATTACTAAAAGCGACTCGCTCCATTTTTGTGAGTTCGCAAATCAGTTGAGCAACTTCACCAATAATTTCTGATTGGGAACCTAATTGTATACCTTTTTCTAGTTGTGCGGCTAATGCTTCTTTAATAAAATCTGGATTATGTCCGAACAGATTCACGCCATATCCCATGACTAAATCTATATATTCATTTCCATCCACATCCCATATTTTGCAGCCAGAAGAATTTTTAGTAACAATAGGGTAATAAATTTCTTTGAGCGGAAATTGGAAATCCACAAAGGTTTTATTATCGGCTAAAAATGGGCGATTAGCTTGGGCTAGTTGTTTTGATGTTTTGGTTTTCTGGTTATAGCGGATAATAAAATTCTCTAAATATTCTCGCTGACTTGTGGTTAAATTTACAGTGGATAATATTTCACTGAGTTTTTGGGTATCTGTTGGAGAGCTTTCTTGGGCGATAAACATATATTTTAGTTGATAAACGATCGCTTTTATTTGGTGCAGACAAAATAGGCTACAATAGCATCTTCTGTTTTTGCGAGAATATCTTCTTTGTTGTAGCATTCTATTTGGGAGAATCCTACATTTTTGAGCGCAGATATTATTTGTGTTTGAAAATAGCCTTTAACTAACCAAGTAATATCATGACGTTGCCAATTTTGGTTAATTAATTCAAATATAGTAATATCGATTGTACCAATTTTTTCTTCTGAGTTATAGCTCCGCCTTAATGCCCAAGCATACTCATCTTGAATATCTCCAAGCATGGAGTTATTCCAATCAGATTGATAACGCCGATCTAGGCTTAAGTCGAACATGAATAAGCCATCGGGGAGGAGTGCTGTATATACGTTTTTAAATACTTTGGTTAATTCTTCGATGTTGATAATATGATTAAGTCCATAATCTGTGGAAACTACTCCATGAAAATTGGATGATAATTGAAAATCACGCACATCATTAAGGATAAACTGAGCATTGGGGGCGTTATTTTTGGCATATTCTATAAGTTTTTCAGAGCCATCAAGTCCAGTGACTTGATATCCTTTTTGGACTAGTTTCTGTGCTAAATGTCCTGCTCCACAGCACAGATCAAGAATTTGGGATGATTGGGGGAGATGGTTGAGTAGTAATTTTTCTATGTCAGGAAGTAGTGATTCACTAACTTCTGGGCCCCAAATTTCATTGATGATGCGTGCAAAGGAATTGTAAGCGGAATAATGAGTTGATGTAAGCATAAGTTTTGGGTTTTAAACGCAAAGGAACGCGGAGGTTAGCGCAAAGTTTCGCAGAGTTTTATTGTTAGCTATGGTTTGGGGGATTTTTTAAGAAACTATTATGAATTAGGTAGGAAAGGTAGGTATTTAACAGGTGTTGATTTAGTGGTGGACAAGTAATTGTCGTTTCTGCTAATCCAGTTAGGGTATTTTGCATGTCAATTTGCTGGATTGGGGAATCTTCTGTATTGGTGTTTTGAGATTCTTTATGAGTAAGTGTTGCAACTAGGGGAGATAAGGGATTATTAGGTGATCGCTCAATTTCTTTTAATAGTTTGAAACGCCATTCTGGGTAGTCAATTGCTTGAAGTGGATAGCCAAAAGAGATGATTGAATTTACTACTTCTTCCCAAGCTAAAGGTTGAGGGTTGATGATGTGAAAAACTTTGCCTAATGAGGTTGGTTGTTGTGATAAATAAATTATGGCTTGACTGGCGTAATCTACAGGGGTTAAGTTAACCATTGTGTCATCATTGGGGACGCTACCGAGTTGGATACAACCCCGAATCATTCTGAAGGTATGATCGTCGATATTGCAAACACCTGTTTGACTATTTCCGGAAATTCTTCCAGGTCGATATATAGATATGGGAATTCCGCGATCGCCTGCAATTTGTACTAAGTTTTCTGCTACCCATTTACTCTGTGTATAGCCACTACTGACATTTTTACCGTGATTGATGGGGGTATCTTCTCGAATTAGTTTTAAATTGGAATCAGCCGCATTAACAACGCCAATGGTAGAAATAAAATGTACTGGCTTGACTTTAATTTGTGCGGCTAATCTTAATATTTCTTGAGTTCCTAATACATTGGCGGCTTTGAGTTGAGAATAAGGATAAGTGAAATTAACAAATGCACCATTATGATAAATGACATCAATTTTGGCGGCGATTTCTGCAAATTTATCGGCTGTCAGTCCTAACAGTGGTTGAGATAAATCTCCTATTAAGGGAATAATGCGTTGATGGCAGCTTTCATCCCATAATAAATAAGATTTTAAATGATTTTGTAGTCGTTGTGTAGCAATTTCATTTGTTTGCGCTCGAATTAAACAATAGATATCGGCTGTGGTTTTCTGTAGGAGTTCGTAAAGTAAAAAAGCTCCCAAGAAACCTGTTGCACCTGTTAATAAAATCGCTGTAGGTGGGGTGGATTGGGGTATATATTTAGTCGCAGGAATAATTGCTGCATCTAAAACAACTTCAGAATCAAGATTAATATCTAAAGTAGCTATTTGTGTGTTGTTTATTTGCGCAGCTAAATCAGCAACAGTAGGTGCATCAAATAAAACTTTTAATGGTAATTCTACGCTAAATATTTTGCGGAGCTTTGCCAATAGTTGAGTGATGAGTAAGGAATGTCCGCCCAATTCAAAGAAATTATCGTGAATTCCTACTTGTTCTAATCCTAAAATTTCTGCCCAAATTTCCGCTAATTGTCTTTCTAAATCTGTACGTGGTGCCACATAAAGCTGTTCTAGTTCGGGACGAGTTTGTTCAGGATTTGGTAGTGCTTGATAGTCAATTTTACCGTTAGCTGTTAATGGTAATGCTTTGAGTAATATGAAACTAGAGGGTATGGCGTATTCGGGTAATTTATCTACACAAAAGTTGCGCAGAACAGTGGCGATCGCTTGATAATTTTGATGGATAAGGCGGAACTGGGGCGTAGTAACTATATATGCTACTAAACGTTTGTTGCTATTTGTGTCTTCTGTAGTTGTCACCACTACTTCTTGCACGCCTGAATGTTGTTTGATGGTGGTTTCTATTTCCTCTAATTCAATGCGGAAACCTCTGATTTTGACTTGGCGATCGCTTCGTCCGAGAAATTCTAAATTTCCATCATTTAAATAGCGTACTTTGTCACCTGTTTTATATAAAATTGCTTGAGAATCAGATGCAAAAGGATTTTGAATAAATCTGGCGGTTGTGAGTTCTGGTTGATTTAAATAACCTCTAGCTAATCCCGCACCACCGATATACAACTCACCCGGAACGCCTATAGGTACAAGTTGCAATTGTTCGTCTAAAACATAAACTAGAGTATTAGCTAAAGGTTTTCCTAAAGGAACAGTAGATGATAGTTGTTGTGTTTGTTGAGGAATTGAGTAAGTTAATGCTCCTACGGTTGTTTCTGTAGGGCCATAATGATTAAAAATCTGACATTCAGGTGATAATTTTTGAATCTGATTTATTAATTGCCAATTGCTAGCTTCACCACCTAAAATTAAACTTTTTCGAGGTATAATTAACGCAGTTTGAGCTACAGCCAAAAGCGCAGTTAGATGAGAGGGAACTATTTTCAGATAGTCTATCGGATGCTGCTGAAAATAATCCGCAAGTGCTTGAGCATCTGCTGCTGTTTCTTGGGGAATAATATGCAGACATCCACCTGTACATAATGAGGGAAAGATGACGGTATTACCTAAATCTGCTGCGAAGGTGGAAACTGTAGCAAAGCTAGCATTTTTCGCTAAGTTTAATCTGTCGATGATTGCATAAATATAGTTAACAAGTTGACGATGTTCGACTAAAACAGCTTTGGGGTTACCTGTAGAACCAGAAGTATAGATAGCATATACTAAATTTTCTGGCTTGGCTGTTGTTGTTAAATTGTCTGGATTGCTTTGGTTAATTAGTTCCCAGTCTGTATCCAGACAAATTATTTGTGTATTGTCTGCGGGAATTTTACTAATTAGCGATCGCTGTGTTAAAAGTACAGATACACCAGCATCTTGTAAGCGATAAGCTAAAGCTGCTGTTGGTAGTGCAGGATCTAGGGGTAGGTAAGCACCTCCAGCTTTGAGGATACCCAGGATTGCAACTATATTATCAAGCGATGCCTTCGGCAACGTCTTCGACGAACGCTCTATATATAAACCTACCAATACCTCTGGCTTGACTCCTAACCCTCTTAAGTAAGATGCTAGGCGATTGGCGCGTAAATTTAACTCTGCATAAGTTAATTGTTGTTCTCCAAAGACAACCGCAATCTGATGAGGAGTTTGATTGACTTGTTCCTCAAATAGCTGATGAAAGCATTTATCTTGAGGATAGTTAGTCTGAGTATTATTAAATTCTACTAATAATTGATGACGTTCTTCACTATCAATAATTTCCAACTGTCCTACAGACACATTTGGGTTAGTAATCACACTTGTAACTAAAGTGTGAAATTGTCTAGCTAAACGTTGAATAGTTTCGGCTGTAAATAGATGAGAGTTGTAAGCAAACTCTGTAATTAGAGAATCTTGCTGTTGAATGCAATTGAGTTTAAGTTTAAATCTTTCCCAGCAAACAAATTTTTGGTAAATAGAGAACTCTACACCATCAGCATTGTATGTTTCTGGTGTTCCTTCCAATTCAAAACAAATCGGTAGACTTAGCCATTCCTGCTGACTACTTCTAATATCTGCTTCTAAAAAATATTCCTGATACTGTTCCCCTTGGCGATGTTGTTCGCTAATATATGCTAAAACTTCTGCAAATTTAAATTCTGGAGTAAGCGGACAACTTAAAGGTAAAAATTTAGCTAATAATCCTAGAGTTTCATGTAGCTCTTCGTACTTTCTGCCATTATATAAATTATGTATAAGAATTTCTGATTGTTTGCTTAAACGCCAAATTAATATATACCAACAAGTCAAGAAAAAATTATGATAATTTGTATTATTTAATATTACAAAATCAGCTATATTTCTGGTTAAATCTGTGGGTAAAGCAAGAGAGTAAATATCAGGCTGGAAATCTAGCTGATGATTATGACTTAATTCAAAATAAAGTTTTGCATATTCTATATTTTTAAATTCTTTTTCTTGCCAATAGTTTTTACCAATTTTGGCATCTTCTTCTGTTAAAAGCTCATTTTGCCATTCTGAAAATTGCAAATATTGTACAGGCTCATCTGTAAAATCTTTACCCTGTAAGCAAAGAGAATAACTAAGGCTAATTTCTTTCACCAGATTTTGCATTGTCCAACCATCCGCATATAAAGATGGCAAACTGATAATTAAAATATATCGATCATCAGCTAGAGATAATAACGAAAACCGCACCAAATCTGCTGTTTCTGATTGAGAAACTAAGCATCTTTCTTCTTCAATTAATTCTGCAATTTTAAGTTGTTGTTCCTGCTGCTTAAAATTCCGCAAGTTAATACAGCACCACGATACATTGCTTGATGCATTAATTACCTGAAGAGGAAACTTAATCCCTGGTCGGCGGTGAAAACTTGTCCGTAAAATTTCATGACGATTAACAACTTTGTGCGTAGCTGCTTGCAAAACTTCTATATCAACTATTCCTGTCAACAAAATAGCAACTTGAGACACATAAATCTGGCTATCTTGTTGTAATAACCACAGACGCTTTTGTTGGGGAGAAAGTTGAAAACCTTCTAATATTTCACTTTTCATAATTCACTCCTAATTAAACATAAATTACGCAAAAATTAGCAAAAACCTTGATTTATTTAACCGCCAAGAACGCCAAGAATTAGTGGATGTGGGTTGGGTTGAGGAATGTAGATGCGGAGAGGTGAGCCAGTCCGGTGGACGGGTTCCCCGGCATAAAGGAACTGGCGAACCCGAAGGGCTTACCGTAGGGTAAACCAACAATTACAGAACTTTGGATTGTTGGGTTTTACGACTTTTTACCCAACCTACGCATCTAATTTTGAATTTTGAATTTTGAATTTTGAATTGTTAATATTTCCCCCATCGCTACCACAATTTTGCGTGGCCCCACATAAGGAAAGCGACCATGAGCAGTTAACATATTGTCCAACATCAATACATCTCCTTGCTGCCAAGGAAAGCTAATGGTAGCTTGTTGATAAACTTGATTAATTTCTGCCATCACTTCAGCTTCAATTGCAGAACCATCACCGTAATAGACATTACGTGGCAGATTTTCTTCACCAAACATTGATAATAAAGATTCTCTAACCGTGGGTTCTAAACATGAGATGTGATGTAACTGAATTTGATTAAAAAATACTTTTTCTTTGGTGTGGGGATGATTGACTATTGCTGGTCTAATTTGGCGAGTGCGTAAATTATTATTTGCTAGCCATTCAAACTCAATTCCAGCTTGATGACAATAATTTTCTACTACTGTTTTATCGCTGGTGTGAAAAAAGTCTTGCCAACTTACATCTAATCCTTCTATATAATTCCGAACATACATTAATTGCTTTTTCTCTAAAGTTTCTCTAATTTGAGAATCAAGCAGTTGATAAAGTTGGCGACAGTCTACAATTGGTGTTTCTCCTCCTTGTTGTGCTGGTTGCAAACAGAAAAACCAGATTTTCAACGGCCAGCAGTGCATATGAGAACTTTCGTTATGAAAGAGAATTGCTTGATCTGCTGGATAAGGTGTAGAACCATAAACTTTACTACCAAATTCTTCCCGTGGTAAGTCGCCGTATTCACCAAATAATTCTGGACAAATAGCTTGCGCTAATTGTTCAAATCTCGCTACAGAATCAATCTGACAATCACGGAAAAGAATTGCGCCGTGATGTTGTAGCTTACTGCTGAGAAATTCTCGATTATTTCTAGCCCAATCAATAATATCAAATTCGCTAATATTTGGCTTAATTACCAAAGGAATTATTTGTTCTGGTTGGAGATAATCGATTTTAACTAACTCTCCTGCTGGTAATTTAACAGATTTTGGTTTAATGCCCATAAACTTTTTAAATTTACTGGCTTCTTGGTTGATTTCTCCCATATTTTTTTGTTGCTTTTCAGCTTTTGTAAGCATATCTAAAGTATTGATTCGAGCATCTGGATTAGTGACAATACTATGCAGAAGTTCTTGAAAATGTTCGGACATACGCAAGATTGTCGCCGTATCAAAAAGGTCTGCGTTATAACACCAACTAGCTTCAATTTCCTGCTCTATTTCTGACACAAACAAAGCCAAATCAAATTTAGCTTTTTGATTGTTAGCTTCTAAGGGAAGTAATGTTAAACCTGGAAGTTCTAAGTTAGCTGTAGGCACGTTATCCATCACCAATAACACCTGAAATAATGGTGTATGGCTTAAACTTCGTTCTGGTTGTAGTTCCTCTACCAACTTTTCAAAAGGTAAGTCTTGGTGATTGTATGCTCCTAAAGTTACCTCTCTGACTCGCTGCAAAAGTTCTCGAAAACTAGGGTAACCACCAAGGTTAGTGCGTAACACTAGCAGGTTGACAAAAAAACCAATTAGTCCTTCTGTTTCGGCTCGGTTACGGTTGGCGACATCAGTACCGATAACAATGTCATCTTGTCCGGTATAGCGGTATAGCATTGTTTGTAAACCAGCCACCATTGTCATAAATAGGGTGACATCGGCTTCACGGCTGAGTTTTTCCAGTGCTATAGACAGTTCTGTTGATAGTTTGAAGGTGTGGATACCACTACGGTTGGTGTTTGCTTTAGTTTGGGAGTAGGGTAAGTTTAGTACTGGTAAAGAACCAGCAAGTTGCTGCTTCCAGTAGCTAAGTTGAGTTTGTAGCATTTCTCCTTGCAACCACTCTCTTTGCCAAACTGCAAAGTCTGCATACTGAATAGATAATTCTGCTAAGGGAGAAGCTTCTCCATCCAAGTATGCTTGATAAATAACTGTTAATTCTCTAATCAATATCCCCATCGACCAAGCATCAGAGATAATATGATGCATTGCGAACAGTACTATATGTTCTGTAGGGTTCAATTTTAGGAGAGACAGCCGCAATAAAGGCGCTTGAGTTAAATCAAAAGGCTGTTGCGCCGCTTGGGTAATTAGCTGTTGTACTGCTGCTGCTTGGGCTGGTGCTGAAAGTGTTTGTAGGTCGATTACTGGTAAAGTTAATTGTAATTCAGGGATAATAACCTGCACTGGTTGTCCATCTACAGCAATAAACTGGGTGCGTAAAATTTCGTGTCGTCTGATAATTTCGTTAATGCTTTGTTCAAGTGCTGTAATATTTAGCGAACCTTGAAGGCGAAAACCATTGAAGATATTGTAAGCAGAATTACCAGGCTGCAATTGATCGATAAACCACAGTCTATTTTGTGCAAAAGATAAGGGTAATTTTACTTGCCGCGAACAAGGGAGAATGGGGTAATTTTGCCAATTTTGTCCCTGCATCACCATTGTTTGAATTACGGCAGCTAATTTAGCAATAGTAGGAGATTCAAACAAACAGCGCAATGGTAATTCTAAATGCAAAATCTGACGAATTCGGGAAATTAGTTGAGTAGCTAGTAAGGAATGTCCACCTAATTCAAAGAAGTGATCGTGAATGCCTAATTTCTCAATTCCTAATACCTGTTTCCAAATTCCAACTAACATCTGTTGCACAGGTGTAGAAGCAGGAACAAAATTTGATTGTTGGATTAACTGTGTCGCGTCGGGTAGTGGTAAAGCTTGACGATCTACTTTACCATTTGGTGTTAATGGTAGTGCCTCTAAGATGACAAAAGCATTTGGTAGCATATAGTTAGGCAGCTTTGACTCTAAAAAGCGACGCAGTTCACTACTAGTCAGTTGATTGGGAGCATCGAGAGCGATATATGCTACTAGTGTTTTATTACCTGGTTCATCTTCTCTCAGCAGAACTACACTAGCCAAGATACCAGGGTGTTGATTAATAACTGCTTCAATTTCTCTGAGTTCAATGCGGAAGCCCCGAAGCTTGATTTGATAATCCAGTCTGCCTAAAAATTCAATATTACCATCTGCTAAATATTTGGCTTTGTCGCCTGTTTTATATAATCGTTTTTCTCCGTTCCAAAGGATAAATTTCTCTGTTGTTAAATCTGGGCGATGTAAATAACCTTGAGCTAATCCTACTCCACCGATGTAAATTTCTCCGGAAATACCAATAGGAACTAGTTGGAGGTGTGAGTCTAATATATAAATTTCTGTGTTAGCTAATGGACGACCAATGGGAACTAATTTATTATCAGATAACTTGATTTCTGTCGATTCAAAATATGTACTATCAATAGTCGCTTCTGTAACTCCATAAGAATTAATCAAGCGTGTTTGTTCGCCACAAAAACGTTGAAATTCTTGGTAGTCTTTAACATATAAAGTATCTGAACCAACTACTAGTAAGCGCATGAAGTGAAGATTTTGCTCAGTTCTTTCTAGATATTGAACTAAGTTCTTCAACACAACAGGAACAAACTCGGCACTATCAACTTTTTCTGCGAGCATGAGTTGATATAATTTTTCGGCTTCTAACAGCCATTCACGGGGACACAAGACTAACTTAGCACCACTACAAAGAGCGCGAATTAAATCCCCAGAAAAGACATCAAAGGCAAAACTTGCCATTTGCAAATGACTAGTTAGACAATCAAGCTGATAGGCTTTTGCCCAAGCATAAAATTTATTTACCAAACTGCAATGCGCGATCGCTACTCCTTTAGACTTACCTGTAGAGCCTGATGTATAAATTACATAGGCTAAATCATCTGGGGTGCTATGAGTCACCGGATTTACCTGACTCTGTTGCGAGATTATCTGCCAGTCTGTATCTAAACAAACTAGAGAGCAATTTTTAATTGGTAAGCTTGACAATAGCTTTTGTTGAGTTAGCAACACCGTAACTTGTGAATCATGCAACATGAAGCTCAAGCGTTCTTGAGGATAAGCAGGATCTAAAGGTAGATATGCACCACCGGCTTTGAGAACTCCTAATAATGCCACAATCATCTCAATAGAGCGCTCGATACAAATACCAACTAGTACATTTTGATGTACTCCTAAGGAATGTAAGTAATGTGCTAGTTGATTAGCTTTGGTATTGAGTTCCCTATAGGTTAATTGCTGATTTTTATAGACAACTGCTACTGCATCCGGAGTGCATTCTACCTGCTGCTGAAATAGTTCTTGGATACATTTATCGCTGGGATAGTCAACTGCTGTCTGGTTCCACTCTCGTAGTAATTGATGTTGCTCAAATGGTGTTAATAGTGGCAAATTCGCCAAACTTTGCTCAGGTTGGGCAACTATTGCAGCTAACAATACCTGAAAATGTCCCAACATCCGCTCAATTGTACTGGCATTAAACAAGTCAGTGCTGTACTCTATTGTTCCAGCTAAACCCTGTTCTGTCTCTGCCATTGTGACAGCCAAATCAAAAATTGCTGTCTGTCTCTGTTCTGACAGCAAACTGAAAGTCAATTCTGGCAATTTTAACTCTTGTACAGGCTCATTGTGGAAGTCAAACATCACATCAAATAGAGGGTTGCGATTGAGATGACGCTCTGGTTGGAGTTCTTCTACTAGCTGCTCAAAAGGTAAATCTTGGTGCGCGTAAGCTCCTAATGTGACTTCCCGAACTTGCTGAAGTAACTGACGAAAACTAGGATTACCAGCTAAGTTAGTCCGCAATACTAAGGTATTGACAAAAAAGCCGATTAATGGTTCTATTTCAGCCCGATGACGATTAGCGATCGCAGTTCCCACAACAATGTCATCTTGCTGACTGTAGCGATGTAGTAAAATTTTAAAGGCTGTCAGCAAAGTCATAAATAAGGTGACTCCTTCTTGCTGTGAGAGCGCCTTCAGAGCTTTGGTGAGAGACTCTGACAGTAAGAAGAATTTGGTATTACCTTGATAGCTAAGAATTGCTGGACGAGGATAATCGTGGGGTAAATCTAGTAATGGTGGCGTAGTACCTAAGTGATTTCGCCAGTAAGATATCTGGGTATTTATTACCTCTGTTGTTAAGTACTGTCGCTGCCAAACTGCAAAGTCTGCATATTGAATCGGCAGTTCTGGTAGAGGTGCGGGCTGGTTATTAGCTAAAGCTGTGTATATTTTTGCAACTTCTT
Organism: Calothrix anomala FACHB-343; assembly: GCF_014696435.1. Taxonomy (GTDB): domain Bacteria; phylum Cyanobacteriota; class Cyanobacteriia; order Cyanobacteriales; family Nostocaceae; genus Aulosira; species Aulosira anomala_A. The sequence continues at coordinate 32,190 of NZ_JACJQG010000069.1, forward strand.
CCACTAAAATTCCTACTGACCAACCATCAGAAACAATATGGTGAGTTGTAAATAATACTACATGTTCTATGGCACTCAGCTTGAGTATGGTAACTCGCAGTAATGGCCCTTGCTCTAAGTTAAAAGGTTGCTGTGCTTCTTGTGCGGCTAGTTTTTGTACTTCCTGTTCTTGGAGGTTTGGAGTTAGGTTTTGTAAATCGACTAGCGGTAATGTCAAATCAACAGCTGAATTGATGACTTGGACTGGTTTATCGTTGACGATGGTAAAAGTTGTACGTAATGTTTCGTGTCGCCTAATGATTTCCTTGAGGCTCTGTTTTAATATGGCAATGTTGAGTTGACCAGTTAGACGTAAAGCTGTGGGTTGATTATAAAAAGGATTGTTTGGTTCTAGCTGGGAGAGAAACCAAAGTCTTTGTTGGGCAAATGATAAAGGAAAATGGTTAGAATCCCGGCTTTGGCGTGGGATTTGGGAAGGTGCAATTATTGCTTGTTTTTGGTTGAGCCGTTGCAGCAGCAACTCGCGTTTTTCAGGAGATAATTGGGCAATACGTTGGTTTAAGTCGCTCATAAATCTGCTTTTTCCTCTAACTCTGCTAAAATCTCAGCTAGCATTGCCGCATCTGTTTGTTGTGCTAAATTTTGGGCTACCATTACCGCTAAATCTGCGACAGTCGGAGCATCAAAAAACTGACGCAAAGATAACTCTACTTGCAAAGTTTGACGGATGCGGGAAATGATTTGTGTAGCTAGTAAAGAATGTCCTCCCAATTCAAAGAAACCGTCATAAATTCCCACTCGTTCAACGCCGAGAATTTCTCGCCAAATTTGCGCGATCGCATTTTCTGTTTGATTGCGAGGAGCCACAAAGGTAGCTGTTAATTCTGATGCAATTTGCTCTGGTGCTGGTAGTTTTTCGCGATCTATTTTGCCGTTAGTTGTTAATGGTAAACTCTTCAACTTCACAAAGGCTGAAGGAACCATGTATTCTGGTAGTTTTTCTCGCAAAAAAGCACGTAAATCTGATGATTGGGGAATTGAGGATTTTGGCTCAAAGACAATATAAGCTACTAAACGCTTGTCACCCGGTACATCTTCACGACTGCAAACAATCGCCTGTTGTACTGCTGGATGTTGTTGTAAAGTAAATAAGATTTCTTCTAGTTCAATGCGAAAACCGCGAATTTTTACCTGATCGTCAACTCGTCCTAAAAATTCTAGATTTCCATCTGGTAAATAGCGAGCTAAATCCCCTGTTTTATATAAACGATGAGATGGTGAATTATTAAATGGATGGGGAATAAATTTTTCCCTTGTCAGTTCGCTGAAATTTAAGTAACCCCTTGCTAAACTATCCCCACCAATATAAATTTCTCCCGGTACGCCAATTGGTACTGGTTGCAGATAAGAGTCTAGCAGGTAAATTTGTGTATTAGCGATCGCTTTCCCAATTGGTACAGTCGCACAGTCAACCCGAATTTGCTCGATAGGATAAGTCAATACCCCAACGGTGGTTTCTGTAGGGCCATAATGGTTAAAAATCTGACAATCCGGGGCTAATTGCTCAATTTGCGCAATTAACTGCCAACTACAAGTTTCTCCACCTAAAATTAAGCGTTTTCGAGGTAATATTTTTCGAGATTGATCTGTGAGTAAAGCTGCAAGATGAGCCGGAACTATCTTCAGACAGTCAATGTTGTGGCGATGAAAATACTCTCCTAGTGCTTCGGGGTTAGTAGCGCGTTCTTGGGAAATTATATGCAGACATCCACCGCCACACAAAGCCGGAAAAATCATGGTATTCCCCAAGTCAGCTGCAAAGGTAGCAACATGAGCAAAGCTACGACAGTCAGAAAAATCGATTTTTGCGCCAATTCCTTGAAGATAGTTGCACAGTTGACGATGCTCAACCGCCACACCTTTTGGCTTACCTGTAGAGCCAGAGGTAAACAAAACATAAACTAAATTCTCTGGCTTAACGTCAGTTTGAGGATTTTCGTCACTTTGTTGAGCGATGATTGCGGAATCTGCATCTAAACATAATACCTTTGGTGGATGCTCTTGAAGTTGTTTAAGTAACTGCTGTTGAGTTATTAATACTTGTACTTGCGCATCTGCTAACATCTGCGCTAAACGCTGATGTGGATAGTTTGGATCTAAAGGTATATATGCACCGCCAGCTTTCAATATTCCCAGCAATCCAATTATCATGTCTAGGGAACGTTCAACATAAAGCCCTACCAAAGTTTCCGCCCCTACCCCCAGAGTACGGAGATAATGGGCTAGTTGATTGGCGCGGGTATTTAACTGTGTATAGGTTAATTGCTGCTGCTCAAACACAACAGCGATTTCATCGGGCGTGCGTTTGACTTGTTCCTCAAAAAGCTGATGAATACATCTATCTAGAGACTGATTTACCCTCGTATGATTAAATTCTACAAGTAGTTGTTGTAACTCGCGATCGCTAAGAATATTTAACCGACTGATAGGGGTTTCGGGATGTGCGATCGCATCTTGTAATAATATCTCAAACTGTTCCGATAATGTTTTGATATCCTCAAACTTATATAATCGCTCATCAAAATGAAACTCACTAATTAAAGCGTTCCCTTGCTGACAACAAGTTAACTTAATTTTAAACTTATCAATACAAGAGTAATACTTAACCCAAGAAAACGATAGGTCTGCGCTAGAATCATTTTCAGTTAATTCTGCAAACTCAAAAGCAACTGGACAAAAATCAGCCGATTTTAAACTATCTTCCCATGTAAAATATTCTTGCCATTCCCTAGCATTATCTACCGCATTATGTATATGTTGTAATATTTCGCTAAATTTTATTTCCCCTGGGACATGACAGGCAATCGGTAAATATTTTGATAATAATCCTAATGCTTGGTCTAATTCCGCATATTTTCTACCATCCCCAACAATTCCTACACATAAATCTGATTTTCTAGTAACTTTACCCAGCAATATCAACCAACAAGCCAGTAAAACATCAGCAATATTTACCTGATATTTTAAAGATATTAACTCTATTTTTTCAACTAGATAATTATCAATATTTAAAGATATACATTGCGGTTTAAAGCCACCCTGAGCAATTTGTTTATTTTCAAACCAAAAACTAAAATCATCAATCGCGGTAATATCTTGCTTGCGCCAATATTCTTTACCTAAATCTGACTCATCCGACTCCAAAAGTTGATTTTGCCATTCTGCAATATCAGCATATTGTAGCGGCTCCTCATCCAGATTTTGACCATACAAGCAAGCCCTATAAGCAACAATAATCTGATTTAACAAATATTTAAGAGTACAATCATCTGCAATCAAAGCAGATAAACTTAAAACTAAAATATGTTTATTTGCAGATAACCTGATAACAACCACTTGCAGAGGTGGTTTATTTTCCCCATCAAAAGGTAAACTTTTTAGCTCATTAAATATTTTATTTAGGCGATTTTCTTGCTCTATTTCCGACAAATTACCAAGATATAATTCAGTAATCCCAACTTCATAATTATCTGCGATCGCCTGTAATGGTATTTCCATTTCTGGTAGACGATAAAAAGTAGTACGCAAAATTTCGTACCCCTCAACAACATTTTGCCAAGCAGATTTTAAAACATCAATATTGAGATTACCAGCAATCGAAACCGCACCTTGAACCCTAAATACTGATAGATCCTCACTCTTTGCTAACAACCAAATCCGCTTTTGCTGCGGAGATAATCTAAATCCCTCAACTGGTTCCACTCGCATATTAACAACACCCCTTTTATCACAATCAATAATCAAAAACTCTGCGCACCTCCGCGCTTCCCTCCGCGCCACTTTGCGTTTAAAACTCTTCCTTTCCCACTCACCCCAACCTAACCATTAGAAACCTTATACTCCTCCGCCATCCCAACCACAACCTTACGTGAACCTTGAAACGGCATCCTCCCATGAGCAGATAACATATTATCTAATAACAACACATCTCCCTCTTGCCAAGGAAAAATAATTGCTTCTTGCCAATAAATTTCTCTAATCTCGTCTAATATAGAATCTTCAATAACAGAACCATCACCATAATAAGCATTACGGGGTAAATCTTCTGCTGAAAAATCACTCAACAACTGAGCGCGAACAATAGAATCTAAACTAGAGATATGAAATAAATGAGCTTGATTAAACCAAACTATTTCTGATGTTTGGGGATGCTGGGCAACAGCTTGACAAACTTGACGAGTTCTTAAGCTAAAACCAGAAGTTTCAGTATCTCTCCACTCTAATTCAATTCCAGCTTGATGACAATATGTTTCTACATCCAGCTTATTGTTAGTATTAAAAACATCTTGCCATGATAAATCTAATCCTACACCATAATTTCGCACATACATTACCCCTTTTTTTAAAAAATTTTCCTTAATTTTGGCATTGATCCGCGAAAAAACTTTGCGACTATCAACAATAGGCGTTTCTCCGCCTTGCTCCGCTTTCTTAATGCAAAAAAAGGCAATTTTTAAAGGCCAAGTACGAGAGTAAGACATTTCATTATGTAGAGGAATGAAATGATTAGCCGGATATTCTGTAGAAGTATAGATATTACCGCTAACATGATTACGTGGTGTAGAACGGTAAGAATATTCCAGCAACTTCCCAGAAAGAGCTTGAATAAATTGCTGAAACTCAGCCACATCTTTGACATTAAAACCTCGAAATAAAATACCCCCATGCTCTAATATTTTGTTTTCAATCCAAGAGTGATTATTTTGAGTCCAAATAGCCAGATTTAAGTTATCAAAATTTGGTTGAACAACTAGAGGAAGCGAGCTTTCTGGCTGTAAATATGATGTCTGAATTAATTCTGCTGAAGATATATTTACAGACTTACGAGAAATAGAACTTAATTGTTTGATATTTGGTTTCGTCATTTCATAATGTTCCCTAATATTAATGATTTATCGTACACTGAATAAAGATATCTTAAATTTTGAATTTTGAATTTTGAATTTTGAATTTTGAATTATTAAATATTCCGAACTGCTCTGCGTTTAGCTATTGTTAATTTTTGCCGCTCAGTTGCTTGCAAATTATTTTTTTTCATTTGCTGCTGTTCCCGATCGATTTTATTTAAAAGTTCGACAATTTCCTGTAATTTTATCTCTGGTTTAGCAACAACATGCTGTATAATGACTTCAAACTGCTCAATCAATCGAGAAATACTCACCTTATCAAATAGGTGCGTTTTATACTCAAAAGAACCCTGAATACCTGCTGAAGTTTCCCACATAGATAAAAGCAAATCATGTCGTACTGTTCGAGTTTCAATATCGAATGGAGTTAAGATTAAATCTGGTAGTTGCAACTGTGGCATAGGATTATTGTCCAGAACAAACCATGCTTGGTACAGTGGATGATTATTTAAACTTCTTTGTGGTTGTAGTTCTTCTACTAGCTTTTCAAAAGGTAAGTCTTGGTGAGCATATGCTTCTAATGTTACTTGACGCGATCGCGCTAATAATTCTCGGAAACTAGGATTTCCCGATAAGTCAATCCGTAGCACTAAAGTATTCACAAAAAATCCAATCAGTTTCTCAATTTCCACTCGATTGCGGTTAGCAATGGGTGAACCCACTCTAATATCTAAAGTACCTGTAAAGCAGTAAAGCAAAACTTCAAAAGCCGCCAACAATGTCATGAATAAAGTCACACCCTCCTGACGACTAAGCACATATATAGCTTTGCTTAATTCTTGACTCAATGTAAATGATTCCTCAGCACCTTGAGTAGTTTCATTTGTCAAATTTACAGACTGTCTGGGGAATTTTAACTGCGGATGAATATTACCTAGTTTTTGTTTCCAATAATTTAGCTGGGTTTGTAATCTCTCTCCTTGCAACCATTGACGTTGCCAAACAGCAAAATCTGCATACTGTATAGGTAATTCTGCAAATGGTGACGGTTTACCCTGACAAAAAGCTGAATACAGTGCTACGAATTCCTCAACTAATATCCCCATAGACCAAGCATCTGAAACAATATGGTGAATTGTTAGCAGTATGATGTATTCTTCTGGGTGCAACTGTACCAAATTCACCCTCAATAAAGGAGATTTAGTTAAATCAAAACGTTGTTGCGCCGCTTGTATAGTCAAGTGACGTATTTGTTTTTCTTGTTCCCATAAAGAGCATTCATCCAAACTAATAATTGAAATAGCAAAATCTAAGCTAGGAGCAATAATTTGTATTGGTTGACCATCTACCGTTTGAAAGCTTGTTCGTAAAGCTTCATGGCGATTGATAATTTCCTGGAAACTTTGTTGTAATGCGGCTAAATTTAATTTTCCTTGCAGTCTAACAGCCGCAGATATATTATACGATGAACTATCTGGTTCTAACTGAGCTAAAAACCACAGTCTTTGCTGCGCAAATGATAGCGGTAAATTTTCTGCGCGTGGTATTGAAGAAATAAGCTGTTGATCGAAATCTAAAACTGAATTGTTATTAGATATCAAATTCAGGATATCTTGTTTGCGTCTAGCTAATTCTTCTCTAATCGCTGGTGTAAGTACATTTTTGGGAGCGCTACAACGTAAGCGATTATCTTCAACCCAAAGCTTAATATCTAAACTGCAAAGTTCAGCTAAAAATTCTGTAATAGTTTTCATAATTCTATCTCTTCTCGGTCATTATCTAACTTATTTGGAGACACAAATTGTAATTGCTTAATTGTCAACATATTTTCAATAGTTGGAACAATTTGAGCAACTGTTGGTGCTTCAAATAAACTACGTAAAGGTAACTCAATCTTAAAAGCTTCCCGTAACCTAGAAATAGCCTGGGTTGCTAGTAAAGAATGTCCACCCAAATCAAAAAAATCATCGTGAATACCGATATGTTCTTGCTTTAATACCTGACCCCAAATATCAGCAACTATCTCTTCTGTAGGAGTACGAGGTGCAACAAAGCCAAATTCTGATTCATTTTGAAAACTTGGTATAGGTAATGCTTGGCGATCTACTTTTCCACTAGGCGCTAAAGGTAATGCTTCTAGCAAGACAATGAAAGAAGGTATCATGTGTCCTGGTAGTTTTTCTTGCAGAAAATTGCGTAACTCTGAAATAAGTTTGCTACTGTTTATATCATCTCGATCCAACTCAGATTGAGGTACAACATAAGCCACCAAACGCTTGTCGTCAGGGTTTTCTTCTCTAACTACAACTACAACATTTTTAACTGCTTGGTGTTGACCCAACAATGACTCAATCTCTCCTAATTCTACGCGGAAACCACGTATTTTGACCTGATGGTCAATACGTCCGAGAAATTCTATATTTCCATCAGGAAGCCATCTTCCTAAATCTCCAGTTTTATAAATTAAATCTGGGCGATTTCCTGGTAACTTCTGAGCAAAATCTGTAAACGGATTGGGAACAAAACTTAACTGAGTTTTTTCTTCATTTTTCCAGTAACCAGCACCTACACCAATTCCCGATACACAAATTTCTCCAGGAGCGCCAATAGGTAATAATTTCATTTGCTCATCGAGAATATAGAGATTGAGGTTAGCTAGTGGTTTTCCAATGGGAATTGTTCGTTGATTTTCTGGTAAAGGTTTATCAACAATAAATTGAGTGATATCATCAGCAGCTTCGCTAGGGCCATAAGCATTCACAATCTTGATATTAGGGTATATTTCCAGCCACTGATTTACCCATTTAATCGCTACAGATTCACCCGATAGCATCATCCATTGCAAATTGGGTAGTTCCCTTTCTGCGTTTGGTAATTGCGAAATATATTCCAGCAATCCGCCAAATAAAGCTGGTACTAATTCCACTACGGTAATTTTTTCTGCTTTCAGTATTTTAAATAATTGTTCAGGAATAGCAACGGTTTCAATATCTACAATGACAGTCTTTCCACCGATTAAAAGTGGTGCTAAAAATTGCCATACAGAAATATCCGTTGATGAAGGTGCGCTTTGTAAAAAGCAAAATTCTGCGGTTAATTTTAGCTCATCAAACTGGGCATAAATATGATTAATAGCACCATCATGTCTCACCATTGTTCCTTTTGGTAATCCTGTAGAACCGGAAGTATAAATCGTGTAAGCTATGTCACTTCCTTTGTTGACTGGCTCTATATTTTCTGGGGAAATATTACTAAAATCAAGTTGTTGGTAGATGATTAATTCCTGGTTATGAGTCCAATTTATATTGTCGGTAATGACTTCATTGAAAGCGGCGGGAAACTCCATCCCCTTGTGGGTGGAGAGGGACAGCCGCCCCGCCGCTTTGGGCATTGCGCATGGGGCATTGGTGATTTCTTCCCCATGCCCAAAAACTCCCTCCCCTTGTGGGTGGAGTTTTTTATCTAAACAAATAATAGACTTTAATTGAGAACATTTATCTATTAAGTCATTCAAAATATTTAATAAATTAGCATCAGTCAAGAGAAACTTAACTTCGCTATTGGTTAACATATATTCAATTCGATTTGCAGGATAACTACTATCAATAGGTACGTACACTCCACCTGCTTTGTATATAGCCAGAATAGCAATCAAAAAATTTATGTCTCGGTCTTTAAATATACCTACTAAGTCGCCTTTACTAATTCCTAGTTGACGTAATGTAATAGCCAACTGATTAGCAGCTTCATTTAGTTCTTGATAAGTTAATTTTTTTTGTTGATGAACTACAGCTATATTATGCGGGGTTTTATATACCTGCTGTTCAAATAACTGATCGATTGTTTGCTCAACTGGATATGATTGATGATTATTATTGAAATGTTTCAATAGCTGATATCTATCACATTCTGAGAATAAAGTAATATCTGAGATATTTTCATTGATATTATTGAGCGCGTTTGTCAAAAAAATACTGTAGTATCTGCTAAATAGGTTGATATTCTCATCTCGAAAAAGATGGTCGCTATACTCTATATTGAGAGTAATGGATTCTTCATTAATCAAAAAAGAAAACACCAGATCGCAATCGCCATCAGTGATAATATTCTTATCGTGAATATTTTCTAATAAAACTACTACATTAAACAATGGACAACGATTAGACACTGATGAGATGTTTAATAACGAAATTAACTCTTCTAAATCGCAGTTTTGATTGTTGTAAGCACCGATAATTTCATCTTTAACTTGTAAAAGATAATCTTTGAAGGATATGTGAGATTTTACCTGAGTCCGCAAAGGAATAAATTTGGCTTTCACATCATTTGTAGCAATTTCTGCATATCTAGGTATTCCCGCGATCGCATCATTTTTGCGACTATATTTATATAACAAGATATTCAATGCAGATAACAGTATCCAGTAAGTTGAAAATTCAGAACCTCGACTGAGTTTGATGATTTTTTGAGATACATCATGGGATAGTTCCAAGCCCAGAGACTTGTTTCTCATACAAGGAAATACAGGTCTGACATAATCCAGCATGAGATTAGTTTCTGGAAGTTCTCCTGATAACTTATTTAGCCAATAAATTTTTTGCGCTAATAAGTCGTTTTTATGTTCTTGTCCATCCATATTTATATCCTCCTAAAAAATACTGGTTGATTAATAAAGTCAATAAGCTTAATTACTTAATTTTGTAGACAGTCCTTAAAAGCTTGCTTGAGGATTAAACAACCTTTTTGTAAAGTAAACATATCAATTACCAAAGGAGGTAAAATTTTAATTACCGTATCATTTCTACCTGCCGTTTCAACTATTAATCCTAGTTCAAAACAACGTGATGTTATGCTTTTAGCAAAATTTTTACCGCCGAAATTTTGAACATCAATACCCCAAATCATGCCAATTCCCCGGATGATTATGTTTTCGCTAATTGCTGCTATTTCTTGATTCAAAAATTCTTTTAAAAAAAGCTCTTTTTCTTTAACATCTAATTCCAAAGAACTACTTTCTCTATACTCTAAAGCCGCCGTAGCTCCAATAAATGCTAATTGATTACCACGAAAAGTACCGTTATGTTCGCCTGGTTCCCATATATCTAATTCTGGTTTAATTAATAGTAGTGACATTGGTAATCCATAGCCACTAATAGATTTAGATAGTATGACCATATCGGGAACTATACCTGCTCTTTCAAAAGAAAAGAAAGCGCCTGTTCTACCACAACCAACTTGAATATCATCACAGATTAATAAAATATCATGCTCGTCACACAACTTTCGCAATCTTTGCATCCATTCAATGGGAGCAACAATCACTCCCCCTTCAGCTTGCACTGTTTCAAAGATAATTGCGGCTGGTTTTTCTATACCCGAATTGACATCATTTAAAACTGAGTCTATATATTTTATAGTGTCAAAACTCTCCATAAATCCGTAGGGGTAAGGCATAAAGGTGACATTATTTAAGGTGCCAATTGTACCTGCCTTAATTCCCTTATTAGCAGTAATTGCTAAACTACCTAAAGTCATGCCATGATAAGCTCCCATAAAAGAGAATATACCTGGATTCTTTTTGACTTTTCTCGCTAATTTTAAAGCTGCTTCTACCGCATTAGTTCCAGTCGGGCCGCAGAACTGAATGCGATAATCTAGCTGTTTTGCAGTTAATACTGTCTCATTAAATTTTGCTAAAAATTTCTCTTTTGCAGAAGTATACATATCTAAACCATGTGATATTCCATCTGCGTTTAAATAAGATATAATTTGATTTTTGATATAGTCATGATTGTGTCCGTAGTTTAAAGCACCCGCACCTGCAAAAAAATCTATATATTCTTGACCTGATTCATCATAAACAATGGAACCCTTAGCCCGATGAAATATTGTCGGGAAATTGCGACAATAACTTCTGACGTTTGATTCACATTTTTCAAAAATATTCATGGTTTTGGCTACTGTGATGACAATAATTGAATTGACTTAAACAAAATCGAAATTTAATGACATTTGGTTTTTGAGTATGACTAATTCAGGATGGAGTGTTTGCTCTGTTAAAGACAATAATTCCTGAATAGTTAAATTCAGATTATCCGCCATATTTTCGAGTAATATTTTCAGATGCTCCAGGATATTTACAATAGTTGCTGCCGCAAAAAGCTGGAAGTCGTAATTAATGCCAATTGTCAGTTCTGAACCAGGATATCCAACTATCGTTAAAGGATAATTAGTTTTGTAAAAAGAATTATGTTCAGAAATATTTAAACTTCCCCATTCTTCCAAAAATCTGCCTGTTTTTTGGTTTTCAAATACAACAAAGCTAGCAAATAATGGCAGATTTCCTCTTACTTGACTACACTTTTGCACATCTACCAAGGGGTAGTATTCATATTCCCGAATTTCTACTAATTGAGTTTGTAATTCTTGCAGCCAAGGTAATAAATCATCATCCATATTTACCTTGATGTTTACTGGTAAGGTATTCACCATTTCTCCTACCATTAACTCTGCTCCTGGTAAATCTACTGGGCGACCGGAAAAAGTACAGCCATAGATAACATTATTTTTGCCACTATAGTGACATAGAAGTATCGCCCAAGCTCCTTGAACAAGGGTATTTATAGTTAAGTGATGTTGTCTTGCTAATGTTTCTAAATTTTTTGTAGTTGCTGCCGATAAGCTAATTTGTATATCCTCGTAGCGTTCTTCTAAATTAGATAATTTCTGGGAATAAAGATTAGCTAAAGAAGTAGGCTCTGTGACTTCTCTAAGTTGCTGTCGCCAAAATTCTGCTGCTTGAGATAAATCCTGTTGTTGTAACCAATTAATATAGTCTCCAAAGCAACTACCAGAAATTAAAGGCGCATCTTGATTTTGGGAATATGCTTCATAAATTTCAATAACATCCTTTAATAAAAAGGGAATAGACCAGCCATCAAGAATAATCAAATGCCAAACGCAGACAAAGTAGTAAACTTTATCTTCTACTTGAAACAAAGCTAGGCGGATTAGAGGCGCTTGGGAAAAATCAAAACCCCGCAGGCGATCGCTCTTGAGAAAAAACTTTAATTTTGCTTGCTGTGCATCTGGCGCAATTTCCCGCCAATCTTGGTATTCTATAGGGACTTCGACTTGGTCATGTACAACTTGTAATGGTTTTTCTAATTCTTCCCAATAGAAACTAGTGCGTAATACTGTATGTAGGGCTGATAATTGTTGCCAAGCACGTTCAAAAGCAGAACGATTGAGATTGCCTTTAAAAGTGTAGATGTCCTGCATGTGGTAAAGTCCCAGTTCAGGGGCGTGCAGAGCATGAAACAAAATACCATGCTGTATGGGAGATAGTGGGTATATATCTTGAATGTCTTCTCTCATATTTTTTGATTTTTACTTGTTCGTTTGACTTTTGCTAAAAATCGGTCAAGTTCTGTTTGATTCAAGTTGGCTTTGGAGAAGTGAGCAGATGTATCCTTGTTCGTAACTTTTTGTTCTGCTTGAATTACATTTTGGGTAACAGCTACACTGGCCAAATTTGCCACTGTTTGATGTTGAAATAATTGTTTAACAGTTAGTTTTATCCCAGCTTGATTAGCTTTAGTGATGACGACAATCGCCACAATAGAATCCCCACCTAATTCAAAAAAGTTATCGAAAATTCCTACTCGATCCACACCCAAAACTTCTGTAAAAATTTCAGTCAGTTTAGTTTCTACAAAATTACGAGGTTTTACTAGTTCCTGATTTACTCCAAGTTTTGCTATATCCGGTGCAGGTAGGGCTTTGCGGTCAACTTTACCATTAGGAGTAAGTGGTAATGCTTCTAATGTGACAAAAGCTGCTGGTATCATGTAGTTTGGCAACTTTGTCTCTAAGAAATTGCGTAGTTCAGAAATATTTGGTGTTAGCTCTTTTGTGGGGACAATATAAGCTACTAGACGTTGAGAAGCTGAATCTTCTCGTACCGTAACAACAGTTTCTCGCACTCCTGAATATTGGCTAATAACTGCCTCAATTTCTCCTAATTCAATGCGGAAACCACGAATTTTTACTTGGTTATCAATTCGACCAAGATATTCGATTTCTCTATTGGGTAAATACCGCGCTAAGTCGCCAGTTTTATATAAACGTGCTGATGCGCGATCGCTAAAAGGATGAGGGATAAATTTTTCTACTGTTAAATCTGGACGGTTGAAATAACCTCTAGCTAGTCCTGCTCCACCAATACATAATTCCCCTGGTACACCGTCAGGAACTAACTGATTATATTGGTCAAGGATGTAAAGTTGTGTGTTAGCAATTGGGGAACTAATGGTTACTGTTTTGTTAACAGTTTTTATTTGGCTAGCGGCTGACCAAATGGTGGTTTCTGTCGGGCCATACATATTCCATAAAGAACTACATCTTTGTAATAATTGACTCGCTAAAGGTGCAGATAAAGCTTCTCCACCACAGAGAATTTTTAATTGAAGATTTTCATCCCAACCTGCGGCTAAAAGTAACTGCCATGTCGCTGGTGTAGCTTGCATGACTGTTGCTTTTGATGCTTTGATTTTTGCTAACAATTGGATGCCATCAGCGATAATTTCTTGACTAGCTACTATTAAACAAGCACCAACTATGAGAGGTAGAAAAATTTCTAAGGCGGCAATATCAAAAGAATATGTTGTAACTGCTAGTAATTTATCTTGAGATGTTAATCCTGGGGCTTGTTTCATGGAGTACAAAAAGTTACTCAGAGCCATGTGAGGAATTTGTACACCTTTTGGTTTGCCTGTAGAACCAGAAGTATAAATAATATAAGCTAAGTTCTCAGTTGTGAGTTCAGAAGATAAACTATTTTGGCTTTGTTGGGCTATGAGATGCCAATCACTATCTAGACAAACTATTTGCCCTTGATGCTGTGGTAATAATTCTAGTAATGAGGCTTGAGTTAGTAATACTGAAGCTTGGGTATCTTCTAATATATATTCTAACCTTTGTTGGGGATAATTAGGGTCAAGGGGTATATAAGCACCACCAGCTTTGAGAATTGCTAATAACCCAATTACCATTTCTAAAGAACGCTCGATACATATCCCAACTAATACTTCTGGCTTGACTCCTAGAGAACGTAAATAATGAGCGAGTTGATTTGCTTTGGCGTTGAGTTCTTGATAGGTTAATTGTTGATTTTCATAGACAACTGCAACGGCGTCTGGTGTTTTTTCTACTTGTTGTGCAAATAGTTCATGGATAAATTCATCAACAGGATAGGTAATTTCTGTGTTGTGTGACGGTTGTAATAGTTGATGCTTTTCAGATGCTGTTAACAATGGTAACTGAGATAAACGCTGTTGTGGATTGGCGATAATTCCTTCTAGTAAGGTTTGGAAATGCCCTGCCATCCGCTTGATTGTGCTTGCTTGAAATAAATCGCTATTGTATTCAAAATTAGCAACTAAACCCTCGATAGTTTCTGTCATATCTAGGGTTAAATCAAATTTGGCAGTACCACTGTCAACAGGTAAATAATTTAAAGTTAAGCCAGGTAATTCTAAAGCTGACATCGATGCATTTTGCAGCACAAACATCACTTGAAATAGGGGTGTATGGCTTAAATTGCGTTGAGGTTGTAGTTCTTCTACTAACAACTCAAAAGGTAAATCTTGATGAGCGTAAGCACCTAAAGCAACTTCTCGCACCCGTTTTAGTAATTCAATAAAACTGGGATTTCCAGCTAAGTTAGTTCGCAGTACAAGGGTATTAATAAATAGTCCAATCAGCCCTTCTAGCTCGATGCGATCGCGGTTAGCAATTGGCGAACCGATCGCCAAATCTTCGCTACCTGTGTAACGGTATAATAGGGTTTGGAAAGCTGCTAGCAAGGTCATAAACAAGGTAGTTCCCTGTTGCTGACTCAACTGATTTAAGCCTACAGATAGCTGCTGGGGTAACTTAAAACTGTATGTAGCACCTTGAAAGCTTTGAATGGGGGGACGAGGAAAATCTGTTGGTAACTCTAATAATTCTGGTACACCCTTTAACTGCTGTCGCCAGTAAGATATCTGCGATTCTAGTCTTTCTCCTTGTAACCATTGTCGCTGCCAATCTGCAAAATCGACATATTGAATGGGTAATTCAGCTAATGGTGCGGGTTGTGCTTGACAAAAAGCTTGATACAAAGTGACAAATTCACGCAGTAAAATATCTGTTGACCAAGCATCAGAGGCGATATGATGCATTGTCAAAAGTAATATATGTTCTTGTTCGCTCAGGCGCAATAATTTGACTCGCAGTAAGCAACCATTATTTAAATCAAATGGTATTTGTGCTTCTTCTGTCGTTTGTTTTTTAACTTCTAATTCTTGTTGATTGGCAGGTAAATTACTAATATCTAATATGGGCAATTGTACTACATCTGGTGGTAAGATAACCGCCACAGGTTGCCCTTCTATAGTTTGAAAATTAGTGCGTAAGGCTTCGTGACGGCGTAAAATTTCTTGAAAAGTTTGTTGTAAGGCTTTGATATTCAGGTTTCCCTGTAAACGCACAGCACTGGGCATATTATAAGCAGAACTGTGCATTTCTAACTGAGCCAAAAACCAGAATCGCTGTTGCGCAAAGGATAAGGGTAAATGAGGCGATCGCGCAATTCGTGTAATCTTTATTTCTTCAACCTGCGAGTTAGTTTTAGTGGCTTTTTCAATATCTTTAGCTAACCCGGCTATTGTGGGTTTTTCAAATATTCGCCGTAAAGGAAGTTCTATTTGAAAAGTTTGTCTTATTTGGGAAATCAAACGAGTTGCAAGTAAAGAATGTCCTCCTAAATTAAAGAAATTATGGTGAATGCCTATATTGTCAATTCCTAATATTTCTGTCCAGATATTGACAAGCTGCTTTTCAATTGCTGTCGAAGGTGCAATAAAATCTGATGGGGATGATAATTGTGTGATTTTTGGTGCTGGTAATGCCCGCCGATCTAACTTACCATTAGGTGTGATTGGTAATGCTTCTAATGCCACAAAAGCAGCAGGTATCATATATTCAGGGAGTTTTTGCTCAAGAAATTCCCGTAAGTCTATGGCTAATTGCTCCTGAGAATGTTGTACAAAATATGCAACCAAGCGGCGATCGCCGGGAATATCTTCTCTAGCAATAACCACAGCTTCACCCACATTTGGATGTTGCTTAATAACTGCTTCAATTTCTCCTAATTCAATGCGGAAACCACGAATTTTGACTTGATTATCTATACGTCCAAGAAATTCAATATTACCATCACTTAACCATCTACCTAAATCACCAGTTTTATAAATAAAATCTGTATTAGTTCCTGGTAAAGGTTTTGCAGTAGAAATAAAGGGATTAGGAATAAAGCTTAAATTAGTCTTGTGTTCGTTCTTCCAATAGCCTAAACCAACGCCAAATCCAGAAACACAAATTTCCCCAGGTACACCAATTGGAACTAATTGCATTTGTGAATCGAGAATATACAGATTGAGATTTGCTAAAGGTTTACCAATGGGAACTGTCAGAGAATTTTCTGGTAAAGGCTGGTCAATAATCATTTGGGTAATATCATCAGCAGCTTCGGTAGGGCCGTAAGCATTAACAACTTTGATGTCTGGGTAAAGTTGCAACCATCGATTTACGAGTGGAACTGATGCAGATTCTCCTGTTACCATCATCCATTGAAGATTTGGTAATAATCTTTGCTCTGGGGATAAATTAGCAACATAATCTAGTAAAGCGGTGAGAACGACCGGGACTAATTCAACAATAGTAATATTGTGTTTTTGAATAACTTGAAATAATTCGCTAGGGCTACAAACTGTGTCTGTATCAACTATGATAGTTTTGCCACCAATCAAAATAGGTGCTAAAAATTGCCATACAGAAATGTCTGAAGAAGCAGGCGCACTTTGGATAAAAGTTAATGATTCTGTTAATTTTAGAGCGTCAAATTGAGCATAAATATGATTAATTGCGCCACCATGCCTAATAATTGCTCCTTTGGGAGACCCAGTTGAGCCGGATGTATAAATCATATAAGCTGGAGCAACACCAGTATGATTTGTTGTTAAGTTTTCTGTTGCTAGGTGAGCAAAATTCAACTGGTTATATATTTTGATACTTTTGGTTTGTGCAAGTAATTTTTGGTCAGCTTTACTGTCTAAAAATATTAAATGCTTTAATTGCGGACAATCTATAAATAAATGAGTATCTTGCCAGCTAGAATCTGTTAACAAAAATCTAACTTCACTGTTAGATACCATGTATCTAATTCTCGATTCTGGGTAAGTGCTATCAATGGGAACATAGACTCCACCTGCTTTGAAAATAGCCAGTATAGCGATGAGAAAGTTAATATCCCGTTGTTTGACAATAGCGATGAATTCTCCCTGTTGAACTCCTAAATTTTGGAGAAATCTGGCTAGTTGGTTGGCTTTAATATTTAGCTCTTGATAGGTTAATTGACTGTCTGCAAATACTACTGCTATTTTTTCTGGTGTTTTTATTACCTGTTTTTCAAATAATTCATGAATGCATTTATCAACAGGATAGGCAACTTCTGTATTATTCCACTGTTGTAATAACTGCTGCTGTTCAGATGCTGTTAGCAGGGGTAATGAGGCAATTTTCTGCTGTGGAGTAGCAATAATTCCTGCTAGCAAAGTCTGAAAATGTTCGGTTATACGGTTAATAGTATCTGCATTAAATAAATCACTACTATATTCAAATTTACCTATAATTTCTTCTTGCTGTTCTACCATATCTAGGCTTAAATCAAACTGAGCCGTTGCACTTTCTGTACCTGATATAGTTAAAGTTAGTTCTCCTATTTCCAAAGCTGGCATAGGGCTATTATTAAGGGAAAACCAAACTTGAAAAAGCGGGTTATGGCTAAGATTGCGTTCTGGTTGAATTTCTTCTACTAACTGTTCAAAAGGTAAATCTTGGTGGGTATAAGCATCTAATGTTGTCTGTTTAACTCTTGCTAATAAATCGAGAAAACTCGGATTACCACTGACATCAGTTCGCAACACTAAAGTATTGACAAAAAAACCGATTAACTTTTCAATTTGGGGAAGATTACGATTAGCGATCGCAGTCCCAATAATAATATCCTCTTGTTGACTGTAGCGATAAAGTAGAATTTTAAAAGCAGTCAGCAATGTCATAAATAAAGTAGCGCCTGCTTGCTGACTCAGTGCTTTGATTGCGGTGGTTAAAGATTTAGGAATAGTGAAAGTATGGGTTTTCCCTTTATAAGATTGTACCGCCGGGCGAGGATAATCTTGTGGGAGTTGTAAGACTGGTAAAGAGCCGCCTAATTGTTGTTTCCAGTAATTTTTTTGAGATGTTAGTGCTTCTCCTTGTAAGTATTCTTTTTGCCAAATAGCAAAGTCTCCATACTGAATTGGTAGTTCAGCTAAGGATGAAGTTTTATCTTCACAAAAAGCTGGATATAGCGCTAATAATTCATGTATTAATACACCTATTGACCAACCATCAGAAACAATATGATGCATGGTAAATAATAATATATGCTCTGTTGGATTTAGCTGTATTAACTTGGCTCTTAATAACAAATCATCGTTGAGATCAAATGGTTGATTTGCTTCTTGTGATGCTAGTTTTTGGATTTCTGCTGATTGTTGATTTATCGCTAGTTCGCTAATATCAATTAATGTAATAAATAATGTTTTTGAAGAATGAATAAATGCTACAGGTTTATCTTCAATAGTTTGAAAATTACAGCGCAAAACTTCATGGCGGTTGATAATTTCTTGCAAACTATCTTGCAAAGCCTGATAGTTTAGTTTTCCTTGGAGACGAACTACAGCAGATATATTATAAAATGGGTTGTCTGGCTCTAATTGTGCCAAAAACCATAGCCGTTGTTGAGAGAAAGATAA
Organism: Calothrix anomala FACHB-343; assembly: GCF_014696435.1. GTDB lineage: Bacteria > Cyanobacteriota > Cyanobacteriia > Cyanobacteriales > Nostocaceae > Aulosira > Aulosira anomala_A. The sequence continues at coordinate 50,998 of NZ_JACJQG010000069.1, forward strand.
AGGAACAGGATTATGTTGAGAACGACGGGGAATAAATTTTTCTGGTTTATCTAGTTTAAGTTCACCTCGCAAGCGTTTTTCTAAAAGTGCTTGTTTTGCTGGTGATAGTTGAGAACGTCTCAGAGAAATTTCATTTTTTTTGTTATTCATAGTCATGCATAATTTTTGAAATATATATACCCATTCCCATCTCTCAGAAATTAATTCGCCTGAAATTTAATATATGCAGGTACAGGCTGAATCCGGGTTAAATCATTTTCCAGTAATATCACAGCATCATTACTAGCAACTTCTTTAAAGCCAGCAAATTTATAAGATATATACATCATGCGATTGCGATTATTAGATACAAATTCTGCTAGGAGGCGGACATTATTGTTTTTAGCTAAACTCATGACATAATTCAACATCACTGTTCCCACACCTCTTGACATCACGCGACAAGACATGAGTAAAAGCTTGATTTTCCAAATATCCGCTTGACATTCAATTAATACTAAACCGATTTTTCCGTAGCTTCCATATTTATCTTCTAAAGTTGCAATTAACAATTTATGGTTTTTGGAATTACGAAAATTATTGAGTTCATCATAGGAATATGTATAACCAGTTGTATTTAATTGGTTAGTGCGTAAGGTTAATTCTTCTGCGCGTTGTAAATCTTCTTCTTGTGCCAAGGATATAGTAAAATTCATGTTGAGCGTAGCCAAGAATTCTTCGGCTGTGCCGATAAAATCTTTCTCAGCATTTTGACGTTCAATATCACTAATATACATTAATCTTCTCATGGCAGAATCTTCCGTCAAAAACCGGGGATTCATCACAGCCATATCGAGAATATTAGCAATTTTATCAGCATTAATACAAATAATTTCTGGTACAGAAAACTTGACTTCTTCGAGTTCAAATAATTGATCATCAACAAAGGCGATCGCATCGAGTCCAATATTCAATGATTTGGCAATTTCTTTGATAGAAGCCGCCTTAGAATTCCAGTTAATTTGGGGATATAAAAAATAATCTTTCAGTCCAAAATCTGCCAATTTAGCTATAGCTGTTGCATAATCATTCTTACTAGCAACAGATTGTAAAATTCCCCGCTTGTCTAAAGTTTGAATAATATTTACTATATCTCTTCGTAAAGCAACTTTTTCATCTTCTAATAAAACCCCGTGCCATAAAGTATTATCTAAATCCCAAACAACACATTTAATAACTTTTTTATCTTCTTGTTGACTATTCAAATTTGTTTCTTGAGTACTAATCATTGTGAACCTTCTCTATTCTTTTCCTATCTCATCATTAATGCAAAATATAGCCTTTACTCACCCTCTAAAATACTTAATGCATTACGTATAAAACTGAACAAACCTCCGCGAAACTTTGCGATTAACTCTGCGCCCCTCTGCGTTAAAAAATATTAATTCTGTACCTCACTCAAGCAAAAAATTATTACCCTAAACCCTCCTTATTAATTTACCTTCCCAATCACTAGAAACGCTGGAAATAAAATAATCTTGATATCCTGATTCAGCAATGGTAATTTCTTGAATTTGAGTGCTACCTTCAATAATTTCCATAACTTTGGCATCCCGTAAATACCGTTCCACAGGATACTCACTACTACAACCATTTCCGCCATGAATTTGCACAGCATCATTAGCTATTTTAGTTGCTGCGGTAGATGCAAAATACTTAGCAATAGAAGTTTCTATAATCGAGTTAGGATGGTTAATATCTTTGAGATAACCGGCTTGATAACATAACAATCTTGCAGCTTTGATGTTAGCTATCATCTGAGTTATCTTTTGGCGAATTAATTGATGTTCTTTGAGGTAGACATCAAATTGTTTGCGATCGCTAGTATATTGAATGCAAGCTTCTAAACAAGCTTGAGCAATACCTACACAACCACAGGCTACACTATATCTACCATAATCAAGGGCAGAAGCAGCAATGTAAGCAAAGCCAAAACCTAATTTACCGACTAAATTTTCTGCTGCTACCTCACAGTTATTCAACTGCAATTCTGCTAGCATTGATGCTCTAGTACCTAAAATACCAGACATCGGTTTTATCAAAAGACCTGGATTATTTTTTTTGACTAAAAAAGCAGTTGGTTTACCGTCACATTTAGCAAATACCAAAAATACATCTGCTATTTGTCCATAGGTAATCCATTTTTTTCTTCCATTTAAAATATAAGCATTACCTGTAAATGTTGCTGTTGTTTCTACACTTTTAGCATCGCTACCTACATTCGGTTCGCTTAATGCAAAAGCACCTATAATTTCTCCCAATGCTAGTTTAGGGAGCCAATAATCTTTTTGAGATTTACTTCCCCATTTGCATAAAGCCTGAGAAACCATATTATGAACTGTTAGCAAACTCCGTATAGAAGAACATCCCCGGCCAATTTCTTCGTTGAGAATACCGTAACTAATCATGTCCATTCCTTCACCGCCATATTCTTGTGGTAATACAGCGCCAAGAAAACCACGTTGAGCAATTTTTTTGATTAGTTCAGGGGGAGTAAATTCTTTTCTATCCCATTCACCAGCTTCAGGAAATATTTCCTCATTTACCAAAGCTCTAATTTCAGCTTGATAACTTTTTTGTTGCGGAGTTAGTTCTAGTTTCATAAGACTATTTTTGCTGTTTTTCGCTCAACTAAATTAGCGAGAGAATTAATAGTACGAAAATTATCAAATTCCAAGTCTTCGTTTTCTATATTAATTTGAAATTCTTGCTCTATAAATAAAACAAGCTGCATCGCAAACATGGAATTAACAAAGCCTAGCGTAAAAATATCTTCGTCAACTTGCAAGTCATGATTACCAAAAAATCTTGAAAGAAATGCTTTAATTTGAGTTTGTATTTTATTCATTTTGCTGATTGCTTCCTATTTACTATTGATATACATAAAAGCCTTTACCATTTTTTCTTCCATATAGTCCAGCATCTACCATTTTTTTGAGTAAAGGACATGGTCTATATTTACTATCGTTAAAGTTTTCATACAAAACTTCAATAGAAAATAAAATTGTGTCTAAGCCTATTAAATCTGCTGTTTCTAAAGGCCCCATTTTATGACCAAAACAGCCTTTAAAGATTTTATCTATATCTGCTGCTGTTGCAACTTGGTCTTGTAATAAGAAAACAGCTTCGTTAATAGTTAACATTAATACGCGATTAGAAACAAAACCGGGTGAATCATTAACAATTACCCATTCTTTACCCATCTGAGCTAGCATTTTTTGGGCTATCTCAATTGTGGTTTCTGAAGTATGGTAGCCGCGAATCATCTCTACCATTGGCTTCATGGGTACGGGGTTCATGAAGTGAATACCAAGCACTTTATCGGCACGTTTCGTAGCCGAAGCAATGCGGGTAATGGGAATTGCGGAGGTATTAGCAGCAAATACACAATCTGCTGGGCAGATGGCATCTATTAAGGAATATACTTGTTTTTTATTATCCCATTTTTCGGTGACATTTTCTATAACAAAGTCAGCATTTTCTAAAAGTTTATAGTCGGTTGAAAATTCTATTCTGTTAATAACTTCTTCTAGATTAATTGTTTTGTCTGTTTTTTGAAATAAAGACTGGAAGCGAATATTGTTTTTAATTTCTTGTTGGGCTTTATCGAGAATTTCTGCTTTAATATCTACCAAAATTACATCATGGCCTGTTTGCGCAAGATTTTGGGCGACTCCTATACCCATGACACCTGCACCAACCACACCGACAGTTTGAATTTTCATAATTGTTATCCTGAATAGATTGACATTTTTGTAATTTATTAAATTTAGATAATGCGGTGCGTTACACTTCGTGATAACGCACCCTACATATACTAAAAATTGTTAGGTTGACAGTTGCATATCAGATGTTTCTTCTAATTTTTCTAATTCTTCGATGAGAATTTCTTCAATTACTAAGGCGAATTCAGCAATAGTTGGAGCTTCAAACAAAAGACGTACTGGGAAGTCAATTTGAAAAATTGTGCGCAGTTGCGAAATTAAGACTGTTCCTGTTAATGAGTCGCCACCTAATGCAAAGAAGCTGTCATGAATTCCTATTTGTTCAATACCGAGAAACTGTTGATAAACTTCAACTAGTTTTTGCTCTAGTTCGTTAGTAGGTGGAGCATAAGCATTTTGGTTCTTTAGGACTTGTTATGCTAAACAATGAAATAAAAAGGCAAAAAGCAGTAAAAAATTCATCCAAACAATGAACAAAAACCTTGTTCTACTTGACACAGA
>NZ_JACJQG010000007.1 GCF_014696435.1 Calothrix anomala FACHB-343
AGAGGTTTCAATTTGGGAATGCGATCGCAATCTTAATCAGGTTTGTGTAGATTGGCGTTTTCGTACAGAAGATGCAAGAGTTAAGCTTTCAAAGATTTATCCAACCCCTCAAAATTAATGGGACAGACCACTAGTAGCGCGTCTAGTCTAATTTGTTGGGTTCAAAAAAATGGAAATGCCATAATTGCGGAATAATATCATTAATCAACCAAACATTTTAAGATTGCCGCGCTACTAGCTTCCTTCGCGTACTTCGTGTCTTCGCGGTTCGTTTTTTACCAATCATAATTTACAGCGATTTTCAGGTAAATGAACCACATTTTTTTGTCTCACGCAAAGACGCAAAGACGCAAAGGAAGAAAGAAATACAAATATCAGTTTGTGGTCTAAATACATGAAAACTGCTGTAATGCGATAAACCAGTTGTGCTTGATTGCATTAATTTTGCTGCGTTGCTAGATTCCCAACTTGTTAAAGAAGTCGGGGATCTAATTGCCACTAACTGTAATAATAGGGAGTTGAACAGTAACAGTAGTTCCTGTTAATAGCTGAGACTGAATACACAACTTACCATGATGAGCATTCACAATGCGTTTGCTAATAGCCAAGCCTAATCCAGTACCTTCAGGTTTTGTGGAAAAGAAGGGTTGAGATAGCTTGCAGAGAATTTCTGGAGGAATGGGATTACCGCTATTATTAACGTTAATGGCGACTGTATCAGTTAAAGAACTATCTATTTCTAATGTCACAATATCGCCGGGTTTCACTGCTTCACAAGCATTGCGAATAATGTTAATGAAAACTTGCTTGAGTTTGTCGCGATCGCCTAAAATTTTCACTGGTGATAATGTCGGTATAAATTCAATTTTTCTATCTAGAGCTTCCGGTATTTCACAAATTGTTAGCAGCAAATCGCCAATGAATTTATTAATCTCTAATTCCCTCAGTTGTAATACTTGCGGCTTGGCATAAAGTAAAATTTCACTTAATAGACGTTCTAAACGACTAGCTTCGCCGAGTGCTAATTCTAAACGTTCTTGTGCGGCTGTAGTTAAAATAGTTTTTTGAAAATACTTTAATCCCATAATCATCGTAGTTAAGGGATTGCGAATTTCATGGACAATTATCGAAGAAAATTCCCCAATTGCTGCTAATCTTTCTTGTTCTAATAGCTTGGCTTGGGTTGTACGTAATTCTGCTGTACGTTTTTCAACTTCATCTGCTAATATTTGATTAAATTGGCATTGTTGCTGATAAAGATGATAGTGATCTATGGCTGTTGCTGCACGTTCAGCAAATAGTTCGACAATTTGAATTTCATCTTCCGTAAATTTCCTCTTCTGCCGATGAAAAGAGCAAATTGTCCCAAATACTTGACCTTCACAAGTTTGTAATGGTACGCCTAAATATGCTCGGTAACCTGATGCTGGTTTACCATATTTTGGGTTAGCAATTGCATCTTCAACGGCTAAGGTACGCTTCATTTCTATGACTGTATTAGTCAACTGACCATGCAATGCATAAACACGGGGTGCATCTTCGGGAATTTCAATACTACTTGCTAGTATAGTTTCCAATCCTTCTTGGCAATAAGTAACAACTGTCCAATCTATTCCTATCAGTTCGCTAACTCCACAGGCGATGTTATGTAAATAAGAATTAAGCTCGCCAGTACGGTAATTTAATGAAGAGAGAAGTTCTATTATCCGCCGTTCGCGTTGCCATTTGTGCTTGGGGAATAAGATTTGACCATCTTTGGTTTGACTCATGAATGCCTGATGCATGATTTAGTAAAAAAATTCAAAAATTGAATACTAAATTTTCTGTTTTATTGCGCTTCGCGAGTCATTTGTCAGTAGTCAGTAGTCAGTTGTTTTTGGATTAGTTTAATACCCCGTCTCCTTGTAGGCGATATATATTTCTTTGCCACTGACCACTGACCACTACCACTGACCACTTAGTCTGATAAAAAGATTGTACTAGATATAGGTTTTTTCGTATACATTAATCTTGCGAGTTTTTTCTTAAAAAAATCTAAAATTAATTAACAATCGCAGAAAAATTAAATTTTGCTGAGAATTTGCTGAGAAGTTTATTGAGAAAATATCAGTTTGATTGATGTCAATTTTTAGATAGATATAATTTCCATTGGCATAATTCAAGCAAGAATTAGTTAACAGCGCAGTTCCAGCGCGAAATCATCTTGCTAAGTTATCCATTGAGGAATATTAAGTCATGAAATTAGGAAATTTACTGATACTAACTACTGCGGCTTTAATTGCTGTTGGCTGTGTGGAACAGTTACCCAAAAATCAAGCTGTTGTAAATGCATCTGTACTACCATCAGTGAATGCTGAAAAACCTGTAAATCAATCGGTAATTGCTCAAAATGTCGCTATTCAATCAGGAGCATTTATTTCAGGAGAACACAAAACTCAAGGTACAGTCAGGATTACAACGACGGCAGGTAAATCTATTTTAGAGCTTGGGCAATCTTTTAAAACTTCTACTTCCGGCCCTGATTTAGTGGTAATTTTGCATCGATCCGATAATGTACTTGCTTCAACTCAAGCACCATCTTATCCATTAAATAAGCGTGATTATGTGATTCTCGCGCCTTTACAAAAATATAGCGGCAATCAAAGTTATACCATTCCTAATAATATTAATCTGGCTGATTACAAATCTGTGGCTATTTTATGTCGCAAGTATAATGCTACTTTTGGCGCTGCAAAGTTGAATAGTTAATTATTAGTTGTAGATTTGGGGAGCGGAATATTATGCTAGATTCATCTTTATTTATTCCCGTAATTCTGGGTACTCCGCGTAAAGGTCGTCAAAGCGAATATGTAGCCAGATTTTTGGTTGAGCAGATTTCCACACGCGATCGCCTGTATACTGAATTGATAGATATAAAAAATTTGGCGATCGCCACTGACGATGCTGGCGAATCCGTCAAAGATCCGCAATTTTCTGCCACGATGGAACGTGCAGATGGCTTAATCATCGTCGCGCCAGAATATAATCACGGTTATCCGGGTATGCTCAAGCATGTACTTGATACTTGTTTAAAAGAATATATCCACAAAGCTGTCGGATTGTGCGGTGTTTCTGCCGGTTCCTTTGGGGGTACTAGGGTAATTCAAAATCTCTTACCTGTAATGCGGGAATTGGGATTAGTCACGATTTTTTATGACTTGAATTTTGCTAACGTGCAGCAATTATTTGATGAGTCAGGAAACTTAATTGACAAACCAACTTATATTCGCCGCATGGAAAGATTTATGAATGAGTTGATTTGGATGTCAACTGTTTTGAAATATGGTAGAGAAAAAGTTAGCTTAGATCAACAAAATAATCATCAAATTAATCTTCATGCAAATAAACCTTGTCCAGAAATAGCTACTCGCATGGGTACAGATGCAATGGATACTGTGTTGCAAGTTAGTCTATGTGCTGAAACTGGAAAGGTAGAAGCTACCCCGATGACCTAAGTGATATTTAAATATGATATCGGAAAACGTAGCATAGGAGCGAATAAAAATGACAGCTAATTTACAAGGTATATTGCAGCAACCAGGACAAGGTAATTCATACTGGGTACTGGGGGATTTGTACACATTTAAAGCAATAGGTGAGAAAACCGATAAAACCTATGCTTTGATGGAAATTCTTATCCAACCACAAGGCGGTGCGCCGCCTCATATTCATAGTCACGAAAACGAATCTTTTTATATTCAAGAGGGAGAATTGGAATTTCAAATCGGTGAGGAAATAGTAGTAGCAACTCCTGGTACTTTTCTCCATTCTCCCAAAGGTCAAATGCATAGTTTTATTAATAAAACTGACCAGCCTGTAAAATTGTTATGTTGGGTAACACCTGCTGGTGCAGAAAAATTTTTCATGGAAATCGGTGTACCAGCAGTAGACATAACTCACTCACCTAAAGTTAGTCCCGCAGATATTGAAAAAGTCATAGCTACTGCGCCCAAATATGGCTTACAGATTATTCCCCCAAATTCACAAGGATGATTTTAGGGCGAGACAAAGCAAGCTACACAGGTGTATTTATTGGATAGGTATTAATCTTCAATGGCGATTCTACATTGTTCTTTCACTTACCCGACATACCGCCCGCAGGCTAGAAGCCTGGGGCTATAAATACGAAGCCTGCAAAAGCAGGCTTTGTTCGTATAGCAATACCCTTCTAGGGTATTGTGTCAAAGTTAGAATGCTCCCTGTTTATTTGATGTTTTAGTTTAGTAATTATTGGTAGAAATTAACTCGCCAAGATGGCGCATAATTTTTAAAACATCATCTAACTCACCTGGGTTTAAAATACTAAATTTGCGAGATAATCCATAAATAGGATTTTGTTGTCTCACTAGTTTGAGAAATATAAAATCTTCGCCTCCTGTCAAAATACCAAATGAGGGTTTATTTATGTGAGGATTGCAAAGCATGTAAGCAAGTGCTTGGGGTATCCCTAAACCTAAAGAAAATGTAGTCCGTTTGGCTTCAAGAACCCAAACCCAAAACTGATTTTGTACTACTAAAGCATCAATTCTTCCTTGCAAAACTTCTGCTGCTGTTTCTACTTCTAGTGTTACCGTTGGTTCAAATCTTGTTTTAAACGGAGCATCGTAAAAACCTGCTATATCTAGTAGTGGAGCTACCATCATCATTTTTACTCCACCTTCTAACAAAGTTCCTTCATCGAGTTGATAAAAGTAACGAGAACGTATTTTATCTAAAAATATGCGATCGCTCTCACTAATATTTGGCAAATTATCATACCATTCCGGAAAGAATTGCTGAGTATCATCACGCTGCAAGTTAAAATTTTCGCGTAAAAATTTGAGTGTGGTTTTTTCAGAAATGGGAATTGTTTGCACCATAATTTAAATCTTCTCTTTCGGCGGTGTGGCAATACCACGTTTCAGTAAATCAGCTTCAAGTTCTTGCATAAATTTTAAATCTGCTGCTGGGAGTGTGTGATTTACAGAAGAATTCTTCTCTAAAAAGGCGAATGCTTGACGGAATTGTTGGGGATTGGTTTTAATTGGCGAGTCAAAATGACAGCTAATAATTTGCTGAAAATCCCAACTTGCAACTTTATCAGCCCAGTCTAGTACGGCTTTTGGTGCTTGGGGAAGAATTAGGGTTTGCAGAATTGGCGCAACAAAGGGACGCCCATTATTGCTGAGGGCTGCAAATGTTTGTTGCCAATTTTCTTGCCATTTAAAGGGATATAATCCAAAATAAGCTTTTCTGGAGCGATTTGGCGCTTGCAAAATATCGCGCCACATATCGCCTAAGCCAGTAATTTCTACGGCGCTAGGACGAAAGTATATCGCAAATAAGGAAATCCTCTGCCATCCTTTACGGCGGTTTACGGGATTATCGGCGATCGCATCTTGGGCGCTTTCCCTGGCATGGAATAATAAAGGATAGGGATCTAATTGAGCGATCGCAGGCGGTTCTTCAGATATAGAAAGTATGGTATCAGTAAGTAATAAAGTGCGCGATCGCTTGTGAAAAATTGCCACTTCGCCAAACGCACCCCTTCCCAAATCGATATCTAACACCGCATAGTCAAATTCATCCGCAAAGGGAACTTGGCTGCTATCTTCCGGGATTTCCTGAGTCCGTTTTTGGGGAAAACCCAGCCAGCTTAAGGGTAAATTTAGCGGAAAACTCCACTGATGAGGCGCAACAAATACCTGTGCTTGGGGAAAGCGTCTTGCAAAAGGCCCCACAAACACTTTATGTTCTAAACCCGAACTTGTGGGAAGTATAATGTATTTAATATCACCATGCTTTTCTACCAAATCATTAATTAAACGGATACATTCAGCAGTTGGGGCGACAGGCGCGTAAACCAACAAACCCCCAGCTTCTAGCTTAACTACAGTCATCCGAATCGGCACAATAGTGTAGAGAATGCCTTGCTGTTGATCGAATGTCCAGATAGTATCTTTTACTACTTCAGTGCGAATTGTGCGCCGTTTGCTATAGGGGTATAGTGGTACAGTCAGCCAAAACGGCCATGACCAATCTTGCGGATTTGTCTGTAGTTCTTGTGACCCCTGTGCATTCATAGTTATTTTACCGTTTAATGCTCCTTTTCAATTTCTAGCATTAATAGGTTGACTGTTGACTGTTGACTGTTGACTGTTGACTGTTGACTGTTGACTGGTCAAAAGATTAAAGGTGTTGAATATACTGAAATTAATAAGCAAATTGCGTTATGAGAAGGCAATATCAGCTTTTGCTTGCTAAATATACTGAAATGAGAACTCAAACCCCAGTTTGAGAACTCAATATTAACTTTTGAGTGCGGAATACACCGAAATGAGAACTCAAACCCCAGTTTGAGAACTAAATATCAACTTTTGTCTGCTGAATATACTGAAATGATAACTCAAATCCCAGTTTGAGAACTAAATTTGCAGTTTGAGAACTCAAACCCCAGTTTGAGAACTAAATTCTGCTAATGAGTAAACAAATCGCTTGATGAGAAAGCAAACCGTAGTTTGAGAATACTGACAGGTTAGGGAACTCTAAAAAATAAATTATGCCAAATTGTAGGGGCGGCGTTACCTATTAGTGTCAACTTAAGCTAAAAGCCTTTCTCTATCTCGTTTCCAGCCTCCGGCTGGAAATGCGGATTCGTGGGCTGCTGCCTCGTCTTCTGATAAATTGAGGCAGAGCCTCATAAATCTAAGCTCCCACGCAGAGCATGGGAGCTAGATGGAATGGGGGTTTCGCGTTAAGTTGACACCTATGGAGGTAACCCCGCCCCTACGAGTTGCTGTCGTAGGGGCACGGCATCGACAATATTTTGGTACATACAATAATTTTACTGGTGCCGTGCCCCTACTAGCGCGGCAAGCTTAATTTGTTGGGTTGAATAATCAGAGACTATATTTATTATTGGTAGATTTTCTAGATTGTTTGAACCCAACTTTTTAACCTTGTCACGCTACTACGCCTGTTAGTTGGTCAATTTTTTTAATGAACCGCCTTCTCTTCGAGAGGCTTCCGCCAACGCGCAGCGTCTCGCAGAGAAGACGCCAAGGACGCAGAGAGAAGAAGAAAAAATAGAAGGAAGTAATGCTTAAATGAACTGTATTGATTTATAACCTACTTTTACTCGGAATTATAATCATTGCAAAATAAGGTACTTCCGCCGGATCGACTTCATCTAAGGGTACAATTCTTTGCTGTGCCATTGTCGCCCGTTCAATATATAGCGCCCGCGATGCTAACCCCAATTGATGCAAAATATCCCGCACCTTTGTAAAATGACGCCCTATTTTCATAATTGCGGCTGCATCGGTGGTTAATAGCTGTGATATTAATTCTTCTGCTGGTAAAGGTGCAGGTAAAACTGTGAGAACATCGTTGTAGTAGGTAAAAGGCACGCCCAAAGCTACCGGACAAGCCATTAAGGAAGAGACTCCAGGGACTACTTCGGTTTCGTACTTCTCAGATAAACGTGTAAATACATACATAAAGGAACCGTAAAAAAACGGATCGCCTTCACACACTACAACCACATCCCGTCCGGCTTCGAGATGTGCTGCAATCGGTTCAACTTCCCGATCATAAATTGACTGGGCTTTTTCCGGTTCCAAAGCGCGGGGGAGGTGATACAGTACTTCGATTTGATTTCCGGAAAGATAGGGAGCGATAATTTTTCTGGCGATACTTTCTTTATCTGTGGCTGATTGATAAGCGATAACCGGCGCAGCTTGTAATAGCCGTAGCGCTTTCAGAGTCAAGAGTTCTGGATCGCCAGGCCCTATGCCAACTCCATACAGCCGACCTTTTTTAGACATATATTATTCTTCCTCTGTTGCTAAGGCGTTAACTGCGGCGGCGGCGATCGCACTTCCACCACGCCGACCATGTAATGTTAAAAATGGTACATTCCGGCTATCTTCTGCCAGGGCGGCTTTTGACTCTGCTGCACCCACAAACCCCACAGGAAAACCCAAGATTACCGCAGGTTTGGGACAACTTTCATCAAGCATTTCCAACAACCGAAATAAAGCAGTAGGCGCATTACCAATGGCTACTACTGAGCCTTCTAGGTGCTTTTTCCATAACTCCAAAGCCGCCGCCGAGCGCGTAGTACCCATTTTTTGAGCTAATTCTGGAACTTCTGCATCATACAGCGTGCAGATAACTTGATTATTCGCAGGTAATCGCTTTCTCGTGATTCCTTCCGCTACCATGCGACAATCACAGAGTATCGGCGCACCATTTGCCAAAGCTACCCGTCCAGCCTGCACTGCTGTAGGTGAATATCCCACATCAGAGACAATATCCGTCATTCCACAGGCATGAATTAACCGCACCGTAACCTTTGCTACATCTGGCGGCAATATTTCTAAATTCGCTTCCGACCGAATGATCGCGAAAGAATTACGATAGATTTCCTTGGCATCTTGGATGTAATCAGGCATTTTGAGGGGCTAGAGGCTAGGGATAGAATGATAAATAACAATTGTACAGACGCGATTCATCGCGTCTCTATTGTCTCCATCGACCATTGACTCACATCATATCGACGAGCAAATTCTCTAAAGGTCTCATTCAGGTTCAGGCGTTGGGTTTTATATACTAGCAGTATCTCCTCTATCAAGGCGGGCAATTTGGCAACAGTTACAAATTGATATTCTCGACCAAATTTTTGCTCTTTGTCGTCCACACATACATATACTCGATAACCCTCGACTGTTTGATTTTCTTCCTCAATGCTGACACCAAGGAGAGTGATATCACTTTGATGATGTTGAGCGCAGGATTTATTACAGCCGCTAAAGTGAATGTTTACGGGGCTATCTAAAGCAATATGATTTTTCAGATATTCCGCTAATGTTAAAGCGTCACCTTTGGTGTCAGTTGCCGAAGCTGCACATCCTTTCTTGCCAGAACAAGAAACTAATGCAGCGTTAATATTACTGACTGCACAATCTAATCCCAAAGCCTCAATTTCCCTTTGTACATCAGCGATCGCTATTTGGGGAATATCCGTTAATAGTAAATTTTGCCAAGGTGTGAGGCGAACAGTTCCACTACCGTATTTTTCGGCTAACTCAGCTAACCCCAATATCTGCATTGTTTCTAATCGACCTAAAGGCAAAACAACGCCAAAATAATATAAATTTGGCTGACGCTGGGGATGAATGCCAATATGGTGATAATTTATTGCTGTTTTCTCAATTGATATCTCGATTTCGCGAGTAGATAAGGAAAAATCTAAACGCTGCTGGACTTGTTGCAGATAATTTTCCCAGCCGATATTGTTTAATAACTCTCGCAGACGCAGTTTGTATTTAGTACTAGGCTGAATATGAGCTAGGTAAACCTCAGCTAAGGCGACTAAAACAGGCAAACATTGTTCTGGTGTAACAATAATTCCTGTATCTTGGGCTGGTTTACCTTTTGCGCCGATACTCAAACCAAGACGGAAGTAAACCTGATTCTCTACTAACACAGCCGCGAAAACGATATCATTAATGCGATCGCTTACCGAAACAATTCCCCCGCCATCAAAGCAAACGCTAAATTTAGCAGATAGTCCTGATAGTTGGGTATTAGCTGTGATGTAATTATCCCAAGCTGTTACCAAAGGACGAGTATCAATCAATTCTTGGGGATCGATACCAGCCGTAGGACTGGTCATAATATTGCGGATTTGATCTACAGTTGTGTTACTACAACCTAAACCTAAAGCTTGGAGACGCTGTAATACTTCAGCATCGATCCCCTGATGGATTTCCCGCACTTGTAAGTTAGCGCGATTTGTCACATCAATATAACCACCGCCATATTGTTGAGCTATCTCTGCGATCGCGCGACATTGTTGACTAGTTAAAATGCCACCAGGTATTCTAATGCGAGATAATATACCATCTTGAGCAGGGGTGGCGTAAAACAAGCCAGGACATTTAGTAAACCCAGACGATAACAAGACTAGAACTCCTTCCCTGTGCAACGCAGGGATGTAGATTACCACTGTTCTTTAACAGCTTGAAAGTTGGCATTCTGACTTACTCAATTTTGGATTTTGGATATTGAATTTTGGATAATTCGCTGACTCCTGATTTATCTGAGTCACGGGTTGCTAACATAATCCCGACCATCAAAATTGCTATCTAAAATCTAAAACTGCTTTACAGCTGCGGCACAGTCCCGGAATTTCACCGGCGTTTCCCAACCCCAAGCTTTAGTAATTTAGCATGAGTAGGGAGTGAGAATTAGCGCTGCTTTATATTTTTCATTAACTGGTTAAGATTTCTTTAACCAAGCTATACATAACGAAATCCAGTCTGGATATACCTTGCAGCCATGCAACTGTTAAACCTAAAATTAGATTCCTGATATGAAGAAGGCATAACTTAATTACAATTGTTTGATGATAGATAAATGGCTGGCGATTGTTGGTATTGGTGAAGATGGGTTAGCGGGGTTAAGCGCGATCGCTCGTTCTTTAGTAGATCGTGCAGAAATTATCGTCGGTGGCGATCGCCATTTGGCTATGCTTTCTAGTCAGGATCAACGCCCAAAAATTACCTGGGCTTCCCCCATTAGCGCCTCAATTGCAGAAATTATCCAACATCGCGGTAAAGCTGTATGTGTTCTAGCCAGTGGCGATCCCATGTGTTACGGCATTGGTGTCACTTTAACACGACAAATTCCCCTATCTGAAATTACAATTATTCCTGCACCTTCAGCGTTTAGTCTCGCTTGTGCCAGGCTAGGATGGTCTTTAATGGAAGTAGAAACTTTAAGCTTGTGCGGTCGTCCAGCTGCGCTGATTCAAGCTTACATTTATCCTGGGGCGCGACTACTAATTTTAAGCGCTAACCAAGACACACCCGCAACTGTGGCGCAAATTTTGACACAGCGAGGCTATGGTAACAGTAAAATTACGGTCTTGGAACGGATGGGTGGAACCCAGGAACGGATGAGAGAAAGTACTGCTGCTACTTGGAATGAAACAGATATCGCCGCTTTAAATGCGATCGCAGTAGATTGTATTGCCGATTCTGGGGTAGTCTCTTTACCCAGAGTACCAGGATTACCAGATAACGCCTATCACCACGATGGACAATTAACTAAACACGAAGTCAGAGCGATTACCCTAGCTACTTTAGCACCTACACCAGGACAATTATTATGGGATGTGGGCGCTGGTTGTGGTTCCATTTCTATAGAATGGATGCGCAGCGATCCGCGCTGTCAAGCGATCGCTATTGAACAAAACTCTACGAGATTGGGCTACATTGCTGATAATGCAGCCGCTTTAGGCGTACCCAATCTGCAAATTATTGCGGGAAAAGCACCAAATCCTCTCAAAGATTTACCCCAACCCGATGCAATTTTTATCGGCGGTGGTGTTACAGCCGATGGGTTATTTGATATTTGTTGGTCAGCACTCAAACCAGGTGGTAAATTAGTTGCCAATGTCGTCACCATTGAAGGCGAACAAACATTATTTAAATGGTATGAACAAGTCGGGGGAAATTTTACCCGCATCGCCATCCAACGCGCCGAACCTATTGGTAAATTTTTAGGATGGCGGGCGATGGCTCCGGTAACACAGTGGGTAGCGCAAAAGTTATAAATTTTCTTAACTTTCTTGATTTTAATTAATACAAAATCTTGAAATTAATTTATCTACTACACAATATTGCTTGCTAATCTGGTTATAAATTCTATATGCTCTGGCGAATTTAATCCAGCTTGTAAAACAGCCATTACTTGAGACATATCTCCCGCCATTAATGCGGAAACTGCTAACCATAAACCAGGCATTACTTGACTTTGTAAAATTCCCTCTGCATTTGGTTCCAAGGGTACATATTCACTTTCATTTAACGCGAACCAATCCAACCTATTTTCTAACATCTGCCAAACAATATATTCTTGAATACCATTACGCCGATAAGCCTTTTTCTTATCGTGTAAATCATAAGCTGCACTACTGGCAGCAATTTCTATAACTAATTCTGGTGCGCCTTCTATATAATCATCTGTTGTTAGCCGCGATTTTCCCCCCAAACTTGGTTCAATTAATAAAACTGCATCTGGTTGCGGTTCATTATCTTGATCTAGCCTTACTGTTGGTTCAATTCCTAACTTAATACCTGGAGTTGAAATTTGGTAAGTTCCTAACCAAATAACAATCTTGCCATGTGGTTCTGCATGACTTTGAAAACGTAGAGGTGATGCCAAGTAGACTACTCCTTCAATTAATTCAGCTTTCTTGTGTTTGGGCATAGCTTGATAGCGACGTTCAAATTCATAGCGCGACAATCTATCACCGCTTTCCAAATGTGGAATTAAAGCTGGAGTTTGATTAATATCTGGTTGCTGTGGTTGTTTCTGTGTCACCATATAGCATTACTCCAGTATTGTGAATACTTTTATTTTAAATGAGCATCCTTGTTTATATAGGATTACGAATTACGAATTACGAATTATCGATTAACCAAGTTATGGCATCTTCAATATTATTAACTTGCTCTCCTGGCGGTACTGCAGGACGGTTTACCATCACGACTGTTACCCCTAGTTCTCGCGCGGCGATAATTTTGGCATAAGTCGCATTACCACCACTATTTTTGCTGACAATAGTATCGATTTGGTGCTGAATCAAGATTTCTCGCTCATTCTCTAAGGTAAAGGGGCCGCGATCGCACAATATTAAACCAGGTGGTACCAAGGTATCAGGGCTAGGCGGATCTATCACTCGCATTAAAAACCAAATATTATCTAGATAGGCAAAAGCGCTAATTTCTTGCCTACCAACGGTTAAAAATACTCTTTTTGCTTGATTTTCTAAAGCTGCGGCGGCATCTGTAATATTATCAACTTCAATCCAGCGATCGCCTTTTTGCTTTTCCCAAGCCGGACGATTAAACAGCAATCGGGGAATACCAACTTCTGCCGCCGCCGCCGCCGCATTCCAAGACATTTGATTAGCAAAGGGATGGGTAGCATCGATGACAAAATCAATCCTCATCTCTTGTAAATAGCTAACCAACCCCGCCACCCCACCAAATCCGCCAATACGCACGTTACCAGCCGGGATTGAGGGCTGACGAGTACGACCGGCTAAAGATGCGATCGCCTCAATTCCTGGAATCCCATTGACTCTCGCAGCTAATTCTGCTGCATCACCCGTTCCCCCCAAAATCAAAACATGTTTCACGATAGATAGTTAGTGGTCAGTGGTCAATGGTCAGTGGTCAATAGTCAATGGTCAATAGTCAATGGTCATTTGTTATTATTCCCCCTTCCCTTGTCACGCCACTTGCTACAACGCGGGGAACCCGCGCAACGCAGTGGCTCCCCCTTGTCTCCCTTGTCCTCCTTCCCTCCCCTAGCCCCTAGCCCCTGAAATCGGCGGAATCTTGGCTAAAATCCCCTTTTTCAGCGCTTCCGGTCTTTCCGACCAAGGCAGTATTCCATCATTTTTATCGTAGTATTTATTAGCACATTCTAATACCGCAGAAGCACTTTCATCAACTGCTAAATCGCCAAACAGATACGTAATTTTACCTTGGGCAGCAAAAGCAACTACGCAAGAACGGTTACAAGCACTCATGCATTCTACTGGCTGAATCGCAAATTTTTCTCGTAATTCCCAGTCTTGTGCTAATAATTGCAGTTTTTTCAGGAATTTTTCGCCCCCACTTTCGCCTATACGTTTGCCATCTTGCCAAACGCTGGCACAGGTCTTGCAAACAAATAGAGTATGAGACGATACATCAGAGTTACTATTTAGAGCATTATCGACAGCAGTCATCCGTACCTCGTGGTGTATACAAAAAATAATTAAAAATCCGTAGAAATGGCGGGGAACTGGAACAACAACACACGGAAAATAATCTAGGACAACTGACTAATGATAGATGTCCTTACGTCAGAAATAAAATTTAGTAATTTTCCGCAATTTTCACCAGGACGAAGTTATCTATCATTGTTTAATCTTTAACTAGACAGCGACCAAGCTCCTATAGTATTTGTTCCTATGGCTCCCAAACATCAAAAAATTAAATTCCCTCTGTGGCATTATCTCAATCAGCCTTTATTTAGCCGTGAAAGTAGATTAATCTGGAATCCTCGGACTTTCGCTTCAATCTGGCGAATTCAGCTTTTAGAACGGTGTTGGACGAAAGAATGTGATGCTAAGGGGCCGCAACAGCATTAAATTATTATTAATGACTCGTGAAAACTAAGCCTCGTCTAGAGTACGAGGCTTTTTGCCATCCAGTAAAGCGCTGACTGTCATGTCTCCCATGACATTAATTGCAGTCCGACAACGATCTAAAAACCAATCGACTGTGACTAATAAGGCAATATATTGGGTAGGCAAGCCCACCGAAGTAAAAACTAAGGTCATTGTCACTAGTCCCGCATTGGGAATTCCGGCTGCGCCAACCGAGGCAAAAATAGAGGTAAGCACAACTATTAATTGCTGTCCTAAATCTAAATGTTGCCCGATAACTTGAGAAATATATAATGCAGACATTGCCTCATAAAGGGCTGTCCCATCATTATTAAAATTGGCTCCAACTAGCGCCCCTAAAGAAGCTGAGGATTCTCTTAAACCGATTTTTGTTTGCAATACCTCAAAGGTAATTGGCATTGTCACTGTTGAAGAAGATGTGGAAAAAGCAGTCATAAAAGCATCGGAACCACCCATTAAAAATCTGATGGGATTTACCCAAGAACCGAATTGTACTCTAGTGAGATAGTAACAAGCTTGTAAAGCTAGGGCGACGAGGACGGCGATAATAAAGGCTGCTAGGGATTGGAAGGGCGCAAAACCTTTTTCCGCAACAGTTTTCGCTACAATACCAAATACGGCTAAAGGAACTAAGGCGATAACCCAGTTGAGAATGCGGATTACTGCTTCAAATAAAATAGCGATGACATCTTCTATTGGTTGGTAAGCATTTTTCCCTTGGGCAATTTGTTCTGATTTTAAGGCTCGGAGGACAATGCCAAAGGAAAGGGCAATAACTATTAGTTGAATAACGTTATTATCGACTAGTGGCTTGAGGATGGCATCAGGTACAGCATCTTTGAATAAACCCCAAGGATCGAGACTGTGACTGGCTACTGCTTCTGCGTTTGTTGGGGCGGCTAAAGTTCCCCAGCTACCAGGGTGCAAAACGTTGGCTACTAGCAACCCAATGAGAATGGCGACGGTGGTATTGGTTAACAGAAGAACTGCTAACCTTCTCCCAGCCGTACCGGGAATGGTGGTAGTCATGAAGGTGTGCAGTACGGCTACCAAAATTAAAGGTGTAGCTAGGGCGCGTAGGGCTTTAAGTACTAAT
Organism: Calothrix anomala FACHB-343; assembly: GCF_014696435.1. Taxonomy (GTDB): domain Bacteria; phylum Cyanobacteriota; class Cyanobacteriia; order Cyanobacteriales; family Nostocaceae; genus Aulosira; species Aulosira anomala_A. The sequence goes on from NZ_JACJQG010000007.1 coordinate 15,369, forward strand.
TCGGCGGGAATTGCTAGGTTAGCGATGAATGTAGCGTTTTCTGGGCTGGGATTACCTCCACCAAGGGCGATTCCTAAGCTGACAGCAAGTAATAAGGCGATCGCAATTTGTAATGTCAGAGGGATACGCAGCCACCAAGGACGGGTTTTCGTTTCCAGCGAAGTTATGGTATCTGGTTCACTCATGTCTCAATAGGGGCTAAATCAACGGCTGTATTTATTTAAACATCTGTTGCGGAAGTGAAAATTACGCAAACGAGTTAATGTAAGATCCCGTTGCTTTCTTTGCAAAATCCTGCTCAAAGGGGTAAGTCACGGTTAAGCCTCAAGAGCTATCGTTGGTATGTGGTTGGAGATTAATATGTCCTTTGTCCCTTTGCATATTCACAGTGACTACAGCTTGCTTGATGGGGCGAGTCAGTTACCAGAGTTGGTAGATAGAGCGATCGCTTTGGGGATGAAAGCGATCGCCCTTACCGATCACGGCGTCATGTACGGTGCGGTAGAACTGATCAAAACTTGCCGCAGTAAGAACATTAAGCCAATTCTTGGCAACGAAATGTACATCATTAATGGCGATATTGAAAAGCAAGAACGCCGCCCCCGTTATCATCAAATTGTCTTAGCTAAAAATACCAAAGGCTACAAAAATTTAGTCAAATTAACTACTATTTCCCATCTCAAAGGTGTACAAGGAAAAGGTATTTTTTCTCGTCCTTGCATCAATAAGGAATTATTAAAAGAATATCATGAAGGATTGATAGTTACTAGTGCATGTTTGGGCGGAGAAATTCCCCAAGCAATTCTCAGTGGCAGACCAGATGCAGCCCGTAAAGTTGCTCAATGGTATAAAGATGTTTTTGGTGATGACTATTATTTAGAAATTCAAGACCACGGTTCTCAAGAAGATAGAATCGTCAATGTTGAAGTTATTAAAATTGCTAAAGAATTAAGCATTAAATTTGTTGCTACCAATGATTCTCATTACATTTCTTGCTTTGATGTCGAAGCCCACGATGCTTTGCTTTGCATTCAAACAGGCAAGCTAATTAGTGAAGATAATCGAATGCGTTATAGCGGCACAGAATATCTCAAATCTGCCGAAGAAATGAAGCTGCTATTTCGCGATCATTTACCCGATGATGTCATTGCCGAAGCTATCGCCACTACCGAAGAAGTAGCCGATAAAGTCGAGCCTTACCAAATTATGGGTGAGCCGCGAATCCCCAACTATCCCATACCATCAGGACATACAGCCGATACTTATGTAGAAGAAGTAGCTTGGCAAGGATTATTAGAAAGATTAAATCGTAAATCTCGTAATGAAGTAGACCGAGTATATAAAGAACGGCTGGAATATGAATTAAAAATGCTCCAGCAAATGGGATTTTCTACTTACTTTTTAGTAGTTTGGGATTACATCAAATTTGCTAGAGATAACAACATTCCTGTTGGCCCTGGAAGAGGATGTGTCTTAGCAGATACTAAAGTCATGCTGGCAAGTGGCGAACAAGTTAATATTAAAGATGTGCAAATTGGCCAACAGGTAATTACTCATCTTGGTAACATTTTACCTGTTACTAATAAACATGAATATCCCTGTGATGAAGAAATCGTTAAAATTGAGGTTGCTAATGAAGAACTATATTTAACTAAAGACCATAAAATTTGGGCAGTAAAAACTGATGAATGTACGGTAATGGGCGTTAAACAAGCCAATGTTTGTAAACCTAGCTGTACTAGATATTGTTCTGTAAAACCCTATCAAAATTACCAATTAAAATGGATAGAAGCAGGAAAATTACGCAAAAATGATTTTGTTGTCTTTCCTAGAGTGCAATCTGCTGAAGAAGAAATTGTCTTCGATCTGTTAGATTTTGTAGAATCTAAATCTTATTTAAAATTTGATCGAGAATTTATTTGGTATGAAATTGGTACAAATCATTTAATTACCAAGAAAATTCCTAGATACATATTATTTAACGCAGATCTCGCCAAAATTCTTGGTTATTATATTGCCGAAGGCTGGTCAAGATTGGGAGAAAGAGAATGTGCTATTGGGTTTGGTTTACACAAAGATGAGATAAATTATGCCGAGGAAATTTGCCATCTCATCAATCAAGTTTTTGGCTTAGAGAGTAAAATAGTTCCTCATCCAGAAAAGAAATCTCTCCAAGTTATCAGCTATTCGCGAATAGTGGGAGAATTTTTAGCTAATTTGTGCGGTAAAGGAGCGAACCATAAGCATATACCCACTGATATTATTACCAAAGGTAAATCTGAATATACCAGAATTTTAATTGCTTATCTGTTTCGCGGAGATGGGCATCCTGGCACAAAAGATAAAACTATCAATCTCAAATATACAACTACTTCTAGTAACCTCGCTTCACAATTAAGGCTACTACTAGCGCGTTTTGGCTACTGGGCATCTATTATTAAAAGGCCAAAACAAAAAGTCAATTGGTCTCCAGAATATTCTGTAAAGCTAGCAGGAAAACAGCTACTTGATTGGAATAGTGATTTTATGGATTTTCCCATAGGAGTGAAAATTCAAAAATTCTATCGAAATGATAGTTTTTATGTAGATGAGAATTATATTTATCTCAAAATTAGAGATAAAAAAACATTAAACTATAACGGTTATGTCTACGACATTAGCGTTCCTGGAGACACTTCCTATATAGGAAACTCAATTGCTATTCATAATTCTGCGGCGGGTTCTTTAGTCGCTTATGCGATGCGGATTACTAACATTGACCCCGTACATCATGGGCTACTATTTGAGCGTTTTTTGAACCCAGAACGGAAATCAATGCCTGATATTGATACGGATTTCTGCATTGAAAAACGCGATCAAGTCATAGATTATGTTACAGAAAAATATGGCGCTGACCGTGTAGCGCAAATTATTACCTTTAACCGTTTGACTTCCAAATCAGTATTAAAAGATGTCGCTAGAGTATTAAATATACCCTATGGCGAATCAGATAAAATGGCAAAAATGATTCCGGTGGTGCGGGGTAAACCAACTAAGTTAAAAGTGATGATTTCTGATGAAACCCCAGAACCAGAATTTAAAGCCAGATATGATAATGAACCCCATGTGCGCCATTGGGTTGATATGGCGATGCGCATTGAAGGAACTAACAAAACCTTTGGCGTTCACGCAGCAGGTGTAGTCATTTCCGCCGATCCCTTAGATGAAATTGTCCCGTTACAAAGAAATAACGATGGTTCCGTAATTACCCAATATTTCATGGAAGATTTGGAATCAATGGGATTGTTAAAAATGGACTTTTTGGGGTTACGGAATTTAACTTTAATTCAAAAAACTTTAGATTTAATTGAAGAAAATAAAGGGTATCGGGTTGATCCAGATGAAATTACTGGGCAAGAAAGAAAAGCGCAAAAAATATTAGCTAAAGGCGAACATACCACTTTACCTAAAGATGTAAAAAAGGCTTATGATTTATTAGAAGCTGGGGAATTAGAAGGAGTATTTCAGTTAGAATCTTCAGGGATGAAGCAGATAGTTAGAGATTTAAAACCTTCTAATATTGAAGATATTTCCTCAATTTTAGCACTTTATCGCCCAGGCCCTTTAGATGCAGGATTGATTCCTAAGTTTATTAACCGCAAACATGGCCGGGAAGAAATCGATTATGAAACGGAAATTTTAGAGCCAATATTAAATGAAACCTATGGAATCATGGTGTATCAAGAGCAAATTATGAAAATTGCTCAAGATATGGCTGGATATTCCCTGGGCCAAGCTGACTTATTGCGTCGCGCGATGGGTAAAAAGAAAGTTTCCGAGATGCAAAAGCAGCAAGAAAAGTTTATTGATGGTGCGACTAAAAACGGCGTGAAAAAGCAAGTAGCTGAAAAGTTATTTGACGATATGTTGAAGTTTGCCGAATATTGTTTAAGCTACGATACACCAGTTTTAACAGTAGAATATGGCTTAATTTCCATTGGGGAAATTGTCGAGAAACAATTGGCATGTAGCATATATAGTGTTAATAAAAATGGCAATGTTTATACTCAACCTGTAGCACAGTGGCATAATCGCGGTCAACAAGAAGTATTTGAATATTGTTTAGAAGATGGTTCGATAATTCGGGCGACAAAAGACCATAAATTTATGACTACTGATGGAGAAATGTTAGCGATTGATGAAATTTTTGAAAAAGAATTGGATTTGTTACAGGTTCAGCAATTACCAGAATGTTAATTTTTGTCGGCTTGAGTGCTTTATCGGATTTTATATTAGGTAAATGGCACGAAAGCGCCATTAAACCGGAGAATTAACAATGCTGGGGCGTGCCCTGAGCGAAGTAGAAGGGCACGAGCATAATTAATACAATAGTTTATAGAAATATTTCACTGAATTTTCTCGTATTTTAGAAAAGCATTGGCGTATCCCGTCGTAGATATCGCCTTTTTTACTCAAAGTTAGCGTTAAAAACCTAAAACTGTGTAGGTTGGGTTGAGGAACGTAGACGCGGAGCGGCTTCCCGCAGGGTAACCCAACATTTTCGCCGCTTCGAGTCTAGAACATGACGGTTGAGGTTTAAAACGAGAATGTTCCTGTTTTGAAGGCGAAGTTTCATATTCCAAACGAGAACGTTGGTGTTCGGAAGGCGAAGTTTCATGTTCCGAACGAGAATGTTCCTGTTCGGAAGGCGAAGTTTCATGTTCCGAACGAGAATGTTCCTGTTCCAAACGAAAACTTTCCTGTTCTCAACGAGAATGTTCTCGTTTGCAAGGCGAAATGAGGAGATAATTGCCCCAACTTTCAGGTTATTTTAAGGATTATGGGGCAATTATCCGTAAATTTACTGCTCTGCTTGTTCTATTATCTTTAATAGTTTTTCTTTAGTTTGCTTGGCGAATTGAATGCTGGTGATAGTAGCCAGTGCGCCACCTCCTGCTGCGAGGCTGGCTTCGGATACTTTGTTGAAATACAGCAAACCTACACCGCCTAAAGTCATCATGGCAGAAGCGGCGGTGACACTCAAAGCTAAATTGAAGGTTAACTTTGCTTGTCTTAATAGTTCTTGCATAAATTCTGCTTTTAAATTTTGATGATTATGATTTTGCATTTTTAGACTCCTGAATATTTCTTGCTAGGATTTGTATATGGGTATCCTAATCAAGAAAATTTAGGTATTCCAGGGCAAATAGATTCAATTAATCTTGATTATCTGCCCTCTAATTTAGGGCAATTAGGGTTACTTGCAAAACCTCTCTGCCCTATACAGTAAAATTTAATATTGTTTATCCTTTTATTAGTTTTATTTCTATTTAAAAATTTATGATGCTTGATTCCAATAAAGTAAAGGCTAGTGAAGAGGGTAAAACTCGGCTCAGAGAAGCCATGAAGCAAGCAAAATTGACTCAAGAAGAATTAGCAGAACAAGCTAAAGTAAGTGTTGACACTATTAAACGGCTGCTTGGTACTAAACCTGCGCCTAATGGAGTCGAAAGATGGAATGTGAAGAATATTGCGAAAGTTTTAAACATTAGCCCGTTAGATATAATTCACCATCAAGACTGGAATCAACACCTGCAATTACCACAAGAATTTGAACCGCTAATTAAAGAAAAGATTCGCTCGTTTTGTGGGCGAGCATTTGTATTTAAAGAGTTTGCAGATTTTCTCAAAAAATATCCCAAGGGGTATTTTACCGTAATCGGTGATGCTGGGATGGGGAAAAGTGCTATAGCAGCCAAGTATGTTTACGATCGTCAGGCAATTTGTTATTTTAATGTCTTGCAAGATGGGCGTAATCGCCCGGAGTTATTTCTTAAAAGCATTCGTCAACAGCTAATTAATCGCTACCAGTTAGAAAATGCTGAGAATGATGATTTATCAGCTTTGTTAGTTAAAGCTAGTAGCAAAATTCCTGATGGTGAAAACTTGGTGATTGTGGTTGATGCTTTGGATGAAGTAGAACAAGAACCAGGCGGAGAAAATATTTTATATTTGCCTAAGACTCTACCAGATAAAGTTTATTTTTTGCTGACGAGGCGGCGCTATGAACCCAGTAAAAAGCGTTTATATACTGAAGGTGTCGAACAAGTAGAGTTAGATTTAACAGCAAGTCAGTATATTGAATTCAGTCGTGATGATATTCAAGAATATATTCGCTTCATTCTCAACCATGATAAAGAGTGGAAAGATGGTTTGAGGAAGTGGATGCAAGAACGAAATATTGCTGATAAAACTTTTATTGAGCAGGTGGCAGAGAAAAGTGAAAATAACTTTATGTATCTGCGCTATGTTTTACCAGCCATTGCGCGGGGTTTTTATAATGACTTGAGTTTAACGCAATTACCAGATGGTCTTCAGCAATATTATCAAACCCACTGGGCAAGGATGGGGATGAATAAGAAAGATGAAGAGATTAAAGTAATTATTTTGTTTATTTTAGTGGAGATTGGCACGCCCATACCTTGTGAAATGATTGCTAAGATTGCTGGTAAAGAGGAGTTTGAGGTGCAAAAAGTTTTAGATGACTGGGTAGAGTATTTGAAAAAACAGAATATAGAAGGAGATGATTGTTACAGCATCTATCACGCCAGTTTTTTAGATTTTCTCCAAGCGCAAAGAGCATTGCAAGCCAAGCGACAGCTATTTACAGAGGTGAATCAACGAATTGTTGATTATTGGGATAGGATTATGCAAAATTAGTCAGATGTAGGGTGTGTTATGCCGCAGGCTAACGCACCTTAATTCTTTTTTGGTCATTAGCGTTAGGAAAAAAGTTGTTGGTTGTTGGGTTTCGTTCCTCAACCCAACCTACAGATTGAAAAATATAAAATGAAATGGTCGAAACAACTAATAAATCTTTATCTAAAAAGTCTTACATTCCCAAAGCTTATCTGGGCAGGTATCCTTATAATCTGATCAACTCTGGAAATTTCGAGAAGTATTACCAAACCCTGACTGATTTTGATTTCATTTATGCCAAACTTAATCACCCTGAGTTTGGAGTGCAATCGTTAATTGAAGATTATGATTTGATTGATAATGCTGAAACCTGTGAGAAATTCAAAACTCTGAAATTGCTTCAAGACGCATTAAGACTATCAGCCCATGTTTTAGTAACAGATAAGCAGCAATTAGCGAGTCAATTGCACGGCAGGTTACTACATAAGAAAATGCCAAAGGATATTCAGGCATTATTGAGACAAATTCAGCAACAGACAACTACCCCTTGGCTGTGTCCCGTAACCCCAAGCTTAACGCCACCAGGGGGAAGCTTAATCCGCACCCTCAGTGGTCATCGTAACTCAGTAAATGCGATCGCCGTTACTGCCGATGGTCAACGGGTGATTTCTGCTTCCCTTGACAACACCCTCAAAGTCTGGAATCTGCAAACAGGAGCAGAACTGTTCACCCTCATGGGTCATAGTGACGATGTAAATGCGATCGCCCTTACCCCCAATGGCAAACAGGTGATTTCCGCATCTGATGACAAAACCCTCAAAGTCTGGAATCTGGAGACAGGGAAAGAACTGTTCACCCTCAGAGGTCATAGTGACTGGGTAAATGCGATCGCCCTTACCCCCGATGGCCAACAGGTGATTTCCGCATCCCGTGACTCTACCCTCAAAGTCTGGAATCTGGAGACAGGGAAAGAACTGTTCACCCTCAGAGGTCATAGTGACTGGGTAAATGCGATCGCCCTTACCCCCAATGGCCAACAGGTGATTTCCGCATCTGATGACAACACCCTCAAAGTCTGGAATCTGAACACAGGGAAAGAACTGTTCACCTTCAGAGGTCATAGTTCCGTTGTAAATGCGATCGCCCTTACCCCCAATGGCCAACAGGTGATTTCCGCATCCCGTGACTCTACCCTCAAAGTCTGGAATCTGCAAACAGGAGCAGAACTGTTCACCCTCAGTGGTCATAGTTCCGTTGTAAATGCGATCGCCCTTACCCCCAATGGCCAACAGGTGATTTCCGCATCTGATGACAACACCCTCAAAGTCTGGAATCTGAATATAGTGAAAGAACTGTTCACCTTCAGAGGTCATAGTGACATTGTAAATGCGATCGCCCTTACCCCCAATGGCAAACAGATGATTTCCGTATCCCATGACAACACCCTCAAAGTCTGGAATCTGGACACAGGGAAAGAACAGTTCACCCTCAGAGGTCATAGTAACTCGGTAAATGCGATCGCCCTTACCCCCAATGGCCAACAGGTGATTTCCGCATCCCATGACAACACCCTCAAAGTCTGGAATCTGGACACAGGGAAAGAACAGTTCACCCTCAGAGGTCATAGTAACTCGGTAAATGCGATCGCCGTTACTGCCGATGGTCAACGGGTGATTTCTGGTTCCCGTGACAACACCCTCAAAGTCTGGAATCTGAAGACAAGGAAGGTAATTGCCACTTTTACAGGCGATTATCCCATTTTGTGCTGTGCAGTTGCACCCAATGGCGTGACAATTGTGGCGGGGGATTCTTCAGGAATGGTGCATTTTTTGCAGGTTGAAAACACAGAGAATAATTCGTAATTCGTAATTCGTAATTCGTAATTGAGAAACTACACAATATACTAGTGACTGAGAATTTCGTTGACGCTAATATTTACATCGGGGAAACTTGGAATTGATAAAGTTTGACCGCTAGCGAACTTTTGCATAAACTGATATCCTGCGGCGGTGGGTTGTTGATAAACTTCGACAATTTGCTTGTTAATATCTACTAACCAAACTTCAATTATGTTTGCTTCTGCATATAAAGGAATTTTCTGTTCTCGGTCATACTCAATAGTTGAATCAGCTACTTCAATTAATAAAAAAATATCCTGGGGTTGGGGGTGAGCAGTGGCGTAAAAATCATCACGGGGTTTAAGTAAGGCTACATCTGGCTGAGGTTGTGAGTTATCGTTTAGTTCCACAGGGTCTTGAATAGCAATGAGAACCCTATCCCTTAACTTAGTAGACAAGAGTTTGTTTAAGCATTTCACACAAGCAGCGTGTTTAGTTCCAATAGGCGACATCTCAATAATTTCTCCCCGTATCAATTCCACTCGGTCATCTTCTGTGAGAATACCTGACTCAAGCATTTTATGATATTGCTCAACTGTGAATTTCCGTCTTAATAACTGCACAGTCATGACTACCTCCACTGTTGCCTCATCTTATAATTATTCCTCACAATTATGAATTCACCACCCAAACCACCTACTACCATCAATTCCAGAGGACATCCCCCAGAGTTTGAGCAAATTATTCAAGCCAAAAGCCATAATTTTATCGGTCGTGAATTTGTATTTACAGCGATTGATGAATTTATTAAGCGTTATCGCCGGGGTTACTTCACCATCACAGGCGCACCCGGTAGCGGTAAAAGTGCAATTCTCGCCAAATATGCAACAGATAATCCTCATGTTGTCTATTACAACGTTGAAGTTGAGGGTAAAAATCGCGCTGAGGAATTTATTAACAATATTTGCACTCAACTTATAGAGATTTTTGCTATTGATAATTTACCTGTAGAGACATTCCAGCTAACATCTCTACATCAATTAATCCAAAAAATCAGCGATGAGTTAGCACCTGAGCAAAAATTAATCATTACTATTGATGGCTTAGACCGCATTGACCGTAGTAATCAATCTCCTGGGACAAATTTATTTTATCTTCCCCGATATCTGCCAGATAAAGTTTATTTCCTCCTCACCCGCCGACCTTTTTTAAAAGAGAAATCGGGTTTATTAATAGAAACACCATTCCAAACTCTAAATTTAGCCGAATACCCCGCAGAAAATCAGCAAGATATCCAAAGATATATTCAACAATTTACCCTTCGGCTACGCTCAGGGTTAAATCATGAATATATACAAGCTTGGTTAAATCATCAGCATATCAACGAGCAAGAATTATGTAATATTCTGGCTACTAAATCGGCAAATAATTTTATGTATATTAGCCAAGTTTTAACTGCTATGGCTGAAGGTTTTGATGCAGAATCTTTTGATTTAAATCAACTGCCAACAGGTTTAGAAACATATTATCAACAGCATTGGCAACAAATGAAGGCTGCAAATCAAGATGAGGAATTGAGCCAAGCTGTGTTGAATATTTTAGTTAAACAACAGCAGCCGCTATCTGTAGCAGCCATTGCTGAATTAATTAATGCGGATGAATTTGATATTGAGGAAGTGTTAGAAAGTTGGTTTGAGTTTTTAATTCAAGAAGATATTGCCGGGGAAGAATATTATAGTTTTTATCATCATAGTTTCCGGGAATGGTTGGCAAATAAAGTTTAAATTGTGTTGGCGATACATCAATATATATTCTACTCGGATTTCTCACCACACCTCGAATGGAGGAGTAATGAGTAGTGAGTAAGGAGTAATGAGTAATGAGTAAGAATGCGCCTGTTGCTCTCTTACTTATTACTCATTACCCATTACTTATTACTCATCATCAAACGCTTCATAAGCTTGTGAGAAATGCGGGTCTAGAGGGCATGGTAGTGCCCATTGGTGTTAACTTAAGCTCAAAACCTTTCTCTATCTCGTTTCCAGCCTCCGGCTGGAAATGCGTATTGCGAGGCTCCGCCTCTCAAGCTGATAAATTGAGGCGGAGCCTCAGGATCATCGCTCCCACGCAGAGCATGGGAGCCAGTCAGGATAAGGGTTTTGCGTTAAGTTGATACAGGTGGGCAGTGCCATGCCCCTACAAATTGGTATAAAATTCTCATGACAACTTTTAACTTAGATACCCTAACTGCGGCTTTTGCAGATATCGAAATCATCACCGATACCGCCCAAATTGCTAAATTATCCCAGGATTATCACACTTTTAGCCCGGTTCTCGTCCCTAAATTAGCCGGGAAAGTGGGGGATATTGTCGTGCGTCCCGCCAATGAAGCGGAAGTGATTAAGGTGGCTGCAACCTGTGCTAAACACCGCATCCCTGTGACTGTGCGGGGTGCGGGTACGGGGAATTATGGACAATGCGTACCCCTACATGGTGGTGTCATCCTGGATATGACGAAAATGAATGAAGTTCTCTGGCTAAAACCAGCAGTAGTGCGGGTGGAAGCTGGGGTAAAATTGGCAGCTTTGGATAAAAAAGCGCGGGAAATTGGCTGGGAAATTAGAATGGCTCCTTCTACCTACCGTACAGCTACCCTGGGCGGCTTTATTGCTGGGGGTAGTGGGGGGATTGGTTCAATTCAATATGGTTTATTAGGCGATCGCGGTAATATTATCGGACTGCGAGTGGTAACTTTAGAAGAGGAACCCCAGATTATTGAGTTACGCGGCGATGATGTCCAAAAAGTCAATCATGCATGGGGTATCAATGGCATTATCACCCAAGTTGAACTGCCCTTAGCCCCTGCTTATCCTTGGGCGGAAGTAATTGTTACCTTTGACGATTTCATGGAAGCGGCTAAATTTGGCTATGCTTTGGGTAATGCTGATGGCATGATGAAAAAATTAATTACTGTGTTTGCATCTCCAATTCCCGAATATTTTCAAGCTTTACAGCAATATATCAGCCCAGGGAAACAAGCAGTATTTTTAATTATCGCCGAGCCAAGTCTGGAATTTTTACCCGGATTAGTGCAACAATACGGCGGGGAAATTACTTACCAAAAGCTAGCACAGGATACAGGTAAAGGCATAAATTTAGCGGAATTTACCTGGAATCACACCACCTTACACGCCCGCACTGTCGATACTTCCATTACTTATTTGCAAAGCCTGTTTCCCCCAGATTCGCAGTTGCAATTAGTCGAGCAGATGTATCATCACTTTGGGGATGAAGTCATAATGCATTTAGAATTTTTCCGTGTCAGGGGTGCAGTAATAGCCTGTGGTTTACAACTCGTGCGTTACACCACAGAAGCACGCCTCAATGAGATTATCCAATATCACGAAGCCCAAGGAATTGCGATCGCCAATCCCCATACATACATCATCGAAGACGGCGGTAGAAAAGTCATTGACCCCGAACAGTTAAAATTTAAAGAAATGGTTGACCCTTATGGATTGATGAATCCCGGTAAGAGCAAAGTTTTAGAATTCAAAGTTTCCCAATAATGGGCAGGGGGCAGGGGGCAGGGGGCAGGGGGCAGGGAGCAGGGAGCAGGGGGACAAGGAAGACAAGGGGGACAAGGAGGATTAATGATAATTGTACAGACGCGATGAATCGCGTCTCTAACCTATTCATCGCGTCTCTGATCATTGATTAATAATTTTTACACGCTTTATAGCTTTCTAAAGCCATAGCTACTTGCTGGACTGGGTTAAAATTGCGAAAATTTCTGTAACTGGAACATTGCCTGTTGTAGCAATTTCTAAAAACCTAGTTTATCTCTCAGCGCCATGCAAGTATTTTGCACTAAAAATCACGTAAATAATGGCAGTAACCGTTTTTGCACTCACTGCGGTGAACCTTTACCTCTACCTGTCGGGCAGCTTGTGGATAAGCGCTACAAAATTATACGTCAATTAGGGCAAGGCGGTTTTGGGCGGACTTACTTGGCTGAGGATAAAAATCAAGCAAATAAACAATGCGTACTTAAGGAATTTGCGCCACAAGTTCAAGATCCCCAGGATTTACAAAAAGCGAAGGAGTTATTTGAACGAGAAGCCAAGACTTTAAAAAAACTCCAGCATCCGCAAATCCCCAAATTTCACGCTTCCCTACAAGAGAAATTAGGGGGTAAAGATTTCTTCTTTTTAGTCCAAGATTATATAGATGGTGATAATTACCGCCAGTTGTTAGAACAGCGTCAAAGTCAAAAGCAGACTTTTAGCGAAGAAGAAGTCTTAACTTTATTAGAAAAAATCTTACCGGTGCTGGCTTACCTCCATTCTCAAGATGTAGTTCACCGCGATATCTCCCCCGATAACTTGATTTGGCGACGTTCTGATAGTCTCCCGGTGTTGATTGACTTTGGCGGTGTGAAGCAGTTACCGGCTTCTCAAGGTTTTTGGTTTACTCAGTTGGCGGTACATAATACTTTGTTGGGGAAAACAGGCTATGCTCCCGAAGAACAGTTACGCCAAGGTAAAGTTTATTTTAGTAGCGATTTATATTCTCTGGCGGTGACAGCTTTGGTGCTGTTGACAGGGAAGGAACCACAAGCGCTGTATGACAGTTATCAAGGAATTTGGCTGTGGGGAAAAGAAATTAAAGTCAGTCCGAAATTAGAAGCTGTCTTTAAAAAGATGTTGGCATATCAACCGAATGCACGTTATCAAAATGCTAATCAAGTTTTAAAAGATTTACCAACAAAAGGCGCAACAGTAGCGGCTAAACCCCAGAATCCGCAAATTACTAAACTGAAAACAATGATTGTCGCCCCTGGGGGTAAACAAACACGACAAGTTATCAGTAAAATTCACCAGAAAACACAATTAATCGCTAATAAAATGCCGCTTCCTGTGTGGATGCGTCCGTTTGCGGTGAGTATGCTGGGAACATCGGTAATCGTTTTAATTGTTGCGGGGAGTTTTGCAGCCGTTAACGCCATTATTCGCGGCGTATCGTCAATTTCCTTACCCACACTGCCCACAGTTTCCAATCCTATTGGTAAACCAGGTAACGATAAACCAAATCAACAACCAGGGCGTCTCAGTCAAATTCTCAGTCGTCGTCAACAACTGGAAATTCCCGAAGCATATTTCATCCGCATGGTAGATAATTTGTTTTACGCCCAAAAGCCAGAATTACAAAGACGCGCCCTCACCGGGAAATCAGAAGATGCACCATTACGGGATGAATGGGCTGGTATTGCCGAAAACTTGTTACAAAAACTGGAACAGGCTCAACTCAGTCCCGCAGCTCGTCGTAAACTAGGAAGCTACTCGCAAAAAGATTTCGACAGATGGAGGGAACAAGCAAAAGCTGGGCAGTTCGGTGATTATACGCTAAAAGAATTAACAAAAGATACTAATACACAATTCGATCGCTTGTTTCCCGGAAAACAAGGCGAAAGAAGCAACCTGCAAACTTATGGTCAAATTTGGTATGCGATCGCAGCCGATCGCGTCAGTAAGGTACAATCTGGCAATTGATGAAGCAGGGGGGCAGGGAGCAGGGAGCAGGGGGACAAGGAGGACAAGGAGGACAAGGGAGATTACTGACTACTGACTACTGACTATTGACTATTGACTATTGACCATTGACCATTGACAAATGACTATTGACTATTGACTAAATTAATATGCCTTTTTCTTATTGCTCCCAAGGACATGAAAATCCCGCAGGTAGTCGGTTTTGCTTGACTTGCGGTGAGAAACTATCAGATACACCTATAAATTACAATATTCAAGCTGGACAAGTTTTAGGCGATCGCTATTTAATTGTCCGTCAAATTGGTCAAGGTGGTTTTGGACGGACTTATTTAGCGGAAGATATCAACCGTTTCCGCGAACTTTGTGTATTAAAGGAATTTTCCCCCCAGGTACAAACGGCTTACGTTTTACAAAAGGCGGAGGAATTATTTCAACGGGAAGCTAGCGTTCTCTACCAACTGCAACATCCCCAAATTCCCCGATTTCGCGAAAATTTCCGTATAAATTTAGCAGGTAAGGAATATTTATTTTTAGTTCAAGATTATGTCGAAGGACAAGCTTATAATTCTTTATTAAATAATCGCCTCAAGCAAAATATGCGGTTTACAGAGGCGGAAATTAGACAGTTATTACAGCAAATTCTCCCAGTTTTAGAATATATCCACGCTTTAGGCGTAATTCATCGCGATATTTCCCCCGATAATTTAATTCTGCGTCAAGCGGATCAATTACCAGTATTAATTGATTTTGGCGGTGTAAAACAAGTTGTAGCTGCGGTGGCTTCCCAATATTATCAGCCTGGGGTTGTGGCTTCGCCGCCAGCCGCCACTTTACTAGGTAAGGTGGGATTTGCACCACCAGAACAAATGCAAACTGGTTTGGTATCTCCCCACAGCGATTTATATGCTTTAGCGGCTACCATGTTAGTTTTACTGACAGGAAAACAGCCCCAGGAATTAATTGATACCTATAGTCTAGATTGGCAATGGCAAAGAGAAGTTAGCCTGAGTCCGAGTTTGGCAGAGTTACTCAATAAAATGTTATCGCCAAGACCAGGCGATCGCTATCAATCGGCGCGTCAAGTTCTCGAATTACTCAACCAACCCCAGGGACTCAGCTACATACCCACCCAACCACCTACCCAAGCACCACCACCAGCACCAATTCCTCAACCCCATCAGCCCACAACAGCAACGGAGACTATAGCGATATCTTCTCCCCGTTATCCAACTCCCTCGGTTCCTGTGGCTTCTCCTCCTCCCCCACCAGGAGATTCTTGGACATCAACCAAAACTTTGCTGGTAGGTTTAGCAACAGCAGGAGTTGTAGGTTTAGGTGTGTGGGGAATTAGTAAGGTAATTAACCCCGGCGATCCTGGTGGTGGGGGAATTTCCGCTTCACCGACACCAACAGCGACTAATAACCCTCCGCAATATTCCCCAGAAGAACAAGCACGCAAAGATAAATTGCGCGATCGCCGTCAGCAGTTGGGTATAGATAATGACTTTTTTGTAAAATTAGTTAATCAACTGTTTTGGGAGAAAAACCCCAGTTTAACAGGACGAACTTTAAGCGATCGCCCGGAAGATGAAAGTTTACGAGCAGAATGGGATAAACTCGCAGGGGATATATTAACTAAACTCGCACCACTGAGTAACAAAGCCCGCCAACAACTAAGTACATATACCACAGCAGAACGCGATCGCTGGAAAGTTGCAGTTAACCAAATTAATGTCGGTAGTCGTTCTTTATACGATTTAGGCGATGCAGCCTTTTTCGCCACTTTCCCCACCCAACGCGGTAAAGAATTTATCGATCAACCCACAGGACAAGTATGGTACGCCTTTGTGAGTGATAAACTCAACGCCATCTTAGCGAATAGCGCCTTTGGTAAAATCACCTTTGATGCAGGAAGCACAAGTAAAACAGTTAGCGGTAAGCTCAGTGCAACTAACGGTAAAGTATTTATCGCTGATTTGGCGAAAGAGCAAGCATTAGAAGTGAATCTCAAAGCCAATAATAAAGTTTTGCTATCAATTTATTCCCCTTCTGGGAAAATCGCTTTTTTAGAAGATTCCACTAAACGCACTTTATCAACCACCTTACCCGAAGCTGGATTTTATGAATTTGTGGTTGTAAATACCGCATCCTCACCAGCCGATTATCAGCTGACTATCAACGCCGAATCGCCTACACCCATACCATCGCCAACGCCAACTGTAACGGAAACACCCACACCATCACCATCCCCTACAGCCACACCATCACCATCACCCACACCATCACCGACTGTTACCCCTTCACCAACACCAACACCATCACCTACAGCCACGCCATCACCCTAATATTATCAATTTACCCGTAGGGGCGGGGTCTCCCCCATTGGTGTCAACTTAAGCTCAGAACCCTTCTCTATCTCGTTTCCAGCCTCCGGCTGGAAATGCGTATTGCGAGGCTCCGCCTCGTCTTCTAATAAATTGAGGCAGAGCCTCATAAATCTCAGCTCCCACGCAGAGCATGGGAGCTAGATGGAATGGGGGTTTTACGTTAAGTTGACACGTATGGGTCTCCCCGCCCCGCTCCCCGCCGCGCACCACCCCGACAATTTGGGATAAATTATGTTTGATGGAAAAATCAGAAATTAAAAATACCAATGATGAAAAATTGCCTGACACCATCTACAATTTCAGGTTAATGTTTTCAGATATCGACTCAGCAAGAGTTTTCAGGTATTATTCGTGACAAAACAAGACCAAAAACCCTCTCGTTCTTTCGCTGGAATTGCTGGCATTGTTGCCATTGCTACCTTAATTAGTAAAATATTCGGTTTAATCAGACAGCAAGCGATCGCTGCGGCTTTTGGTGTGGGTGCTGCTGCTACTGCTTATAGTTATGCCTATATTATTCCAGGGTTTTTATTAATTTTACTCGGTGGTGTTAACGGGCCGTTACATAGTGCCATTGTCAGTGTTTTAGCTAAACGCAAGCAAGAAGAAGCTGCGCCTTTGGTGGAAACAGTAACAACCTTTGTGGGTGGCATATTATTAATAGTCACATTTGCCCAGATTTTCTTTGCAGATGAGCTAGTTGATGTCATTGGACATGGTTTGGATGGAACAACCAGAGCGATCGCTATCCAACAAATCCAAATTATGGCACCAATGGCTTTATTTGCTGGCTTTATCGGTATTGGCTTTGGGACTCTCAACGCTGCGAATCAATATTGGCTGCTTTCCCTTAGCCCTTTACTATCTAGCATTACCGTTGTTATTGGTATCGCCATCTTAGCCGTGCAATATGGCAAAGATATTATTCTCCCACAATATGCTTACGTCGGCGGTATGGTGTTAGCTTGGGGAACCTTAGCCGGCGCAATTCTGCAATGGGTAGTACAGTTAGTTGTACAGTGGCGCTTAGGATTAGGAACATTAAAGCTGCGATTTGATTTTAAATCCCCTGGAGTTCAAGAAGTCATTAAAATTATGACACCGGCGACAATTTCCTCCGGAATGATGCCGATTAATTTTGCTACCGCCCTTTACTTTGCTAGCCCTATCCCCGGTGCTGCGGCTGGTTTTAATTATGCCAACCTCCTAGTGCAAACACCTCTAGGGATTATTTCTAACATTATTTTGTTACCATTATTACCAATATTTGCCAAGCTTGCCGCCCCAGAAAACTGGCCGGACTTGAAATTACGCATTCGCCAAGGATTGTTACTTACCGCCTTTACCATGTTACCTTTAGGCGCACTCATGGTAGTTCTATCCGTGCCCATTGTGCAAATAGTTTATGAACGGGGTGCTTTTAAACAAGATGCAACAGAGTTGGTTTCTTCCTTGCTAATTGCTTATGGTATTGGCATGTTTGCCTATTTAGGGCGTGATGTATTAGTCCGAGTATTTTATGCTTTAGGCGATGGACAAACACCATTTCGCATTAGTACCTTTAATATTTTCCTCAACGCCTTACTAGATTGGTTATTAGTGCAACCTTTTGGCGCACCTGGTTTAGTCTTAGCTACCGTAGGCGTCAATTGTAGTTCCATGTTAATGCTGTTATGGATACTCAATCGCAAAATTGACGGCTTACCTTGGCGCGAATGGAGTATACCCATCATCGGCTTAACTGCTGGGAGCATTGTTTCTGGGGTAGCTAGCTATGGTGCTTTAGTCGCTTGTCAGCAGGTATTTAAATCCACAAATTTAGTCATTCTCCTCATTGAAGTATCTATTGCTGGCTTAGTAGGAATTGCTGTATTTGCTGTCTTTGTTACATGGCTAAAGATACCAGAGGTGAATAGTTTTGTAGTACGTATGCGTCAGAGATTTTTGAAAAAATAAGCAATTTACACTGATTTTCAGCTAAATTCACGCCTCAGCCAAGGGCACAATATGATTGTGTCCTTTTGTGTAAGCTATAAAAAACACAACACAAAGTTCTGCTGTAAGTAGGCAATTGTAATTATGTAACGAAACCCAACATTTATAGCTGCAGCCAGATAGATTAGGACATCAAGCTAAGATAAAACCCTGACAATACAAGGCTTTTAACTCTGTCAACAGTCAACAGTCAACAGTCAACAGTCAACAGTCAACAATCAACAGTCAACAATCAACAGTCAACAGTCAACAGTCAACAGTCAACAGTCAACAGTCAACAGTCAACAGCTATTAGAGAATAAAAACGATATACTACTTTTGTATTTTTATTATTAAAGGTAATCATGGGAGATTTGAATGCAAGCTTTGATATTGTGGATAATCAAACAAATAACATAACAACAGAATCAGAGCTAGAAGATATTCCAAATCATCACTCGCAAAACATAAATTTAGGCACAATTAAACCATCAGGAGATTTATATCATCTGCAACCACCAATTTCTCAGCTACGGAACTTTCTTGAACCTTACGAATCGTTGATAAAAAATTTAATTCAACAATTCACTAACTTAGTTAAAGAAAGATTAACTGTAGATTACCAGACTATTAATCATTATATTTTAAATATTATTAGACAAACTTCAGAGGCTGACTTAGTATTTATTCTGGGTAGCGATCGCGCAGATAATTTATATATTAAATCTCATAGCAACCTGGGGCAAGATATCGACCAAAACTTTTATTTTAATACCTTAAATACACATATTTTACCTACAGTTTCTCAGGTAGCAATTTTTAACCCTGCTTATCATGGAATCTATAGATTGCATGAAGATACAAATGGTGAAAGAAAAGCTTTTGTCTTTATCCCTTTAAAAGGATTACCACAAGCTGAGGTGATTGTGGTTTGTGGTATTCCCCAAGATTCCTATCTCTTAGGTGATATCTATGGCAGGATATTATCTAGCTTTTATCAGGCTGTTCAGAAATTCTCCCATAGTCCAGCCTTAGTAGAAGCTGTAATTCTCGATGATTTAAAGAAAGACTTTGGCTTTATCGCCGCACATTTATATGAACGCAGATTTCAGCTATTTTGCGATCGCCTGCAAAAGATGATAGTTTATTTTGAACCAGTGCTGCATTTAGATCCTGACGAACTATTTATCAGTAGCTGGGAAGCCTTAGCCAGAGATCCCGATACTTTAACTGCACCTGTAGATTTATTTCAAGCTGCGGAAATGTGGGGAACGAGATTTATCGTTGAACTCGATCAATATTTTCTCAGAACTGCTACTTCTAGTTATCAAGAAGCGAGAAAACAATCTAAACAAAACAGATCTAAAGATATAGTACCCTTATCAGTTAACGTTTATCCTGAATCTTTAATTAGAACTGCCTATTTTGAAACAGTACGCCAAGTACTACAAGAAAAAACTATTACTTCAAGAAATCTCATATTAGAAATTTCCGAAAAAACAGAATTACCCCAATTTAACGAAGGGGTACAATTAAAATCGCCCTTAACATTTTTTAAGAAAAAATTACTGGAATATGTAAGTCAATTACAAATTAGATTTGCCATTGATGATTTTGGTGTCGGTTATGCTTCCGTCACTCGTTTAGCCGGTTTAAACCCATCCCATGTGAAAATAGACCGCAATATTTTGTATCATCAACCAAGCGATATTATCATTCGCTTTGTCCATGAATTAGTCAGTGCAAATAATCTCAATCCATCAAATGTGATTGTTGAAGGGGTAGATGAAACTACCCCCATGAGCTTATATCATCTGCATAAAATCGGCGTTAAATATATTCAAGGACATATTGTTGCTAAACCCAGTCCCGATATTTATCGCCTCAGTAAAGAAAAGTATGATGATTTACGCAGATTGATTTTAGAAAAGCCCCATTAACAATTAGTAATTTGTAAGTAAGTCGGCGCTAATATTTCCAACTATGTTAAGAAATTTAAATGTAGGGTGTGTTGTCGCGCAGCGCAACGCACCTTCAACAATTCAAGGTGCGTTAGCCTACGGCATAACACACCCTACAGTTAATTTATATTTCTTCACATACATTGAATTTTTCTCACCGACTTACTTAGTTACTAATTCGTAATTAAGTTACGGATGGGGATTTAGACCGCACCCGTAACGTTACAACTTATAGAAGTGCGGCGTTCCACCTCGGTTTACAGCAGTTTTCACCTATTTGAACCACATCTGTCGTAGGGGCACGGCACCAGTAAAATTATTGTATGTACCAAAAGATTTTCGATGCCGTGCCCCTACAGTGTGGTCTATTTACCTGAAAATAGCTGTAATTACGAATTACGAATTACGAATTAGTAATTATGTTGAGAACCTTTAAAGTTAAGGATGATCGATTGCTTTCACTTTAACGGTTGTCAAAGCATAGTTGTCTCCATTGTGAGATTTAACTTTTACCTTAACTTTATCCCAATCTGCATATGACACAGAAACATTAGCTACAGGGTCATAGCCAATCGCTAAAGATGTTCCTTCAGCTTTTCCTATCGTAACTTTAGGTTGATTTTTGATATTAACACGTGTCCCAGTTTCGGCTAAACCTTCAGCGCCGCTAGCTGATGCATTAGCAGTGACTCCCAATAAAGCACCACCTACGATCATCTCAGGTTTGATATTTTCTAAGTAAGATAAATCTGCAATATTCATGATAATCACCTTTTTAGAAATGTTTTTCTAAGAAAGACTTGCTTGATGTGAAAAGTTAATTAATTTGAATTGGAAGAGCGATCGCTAAATATGTAAGTTAGGTTGAGGAATAAAACTCAACCTACTGGACTGACATAACTAAAATAGTGCACTAGATGTAGGTTGGGTTGAGGCTTTGCGAAACCCAACATGAATTTCAGAAACTCAACATAGATGCTGGTGTTGGGTTTCCTTACGTCAACCCAACCTACATTTTTTTGCAACATTTTAGCCTTGCCACGCCACTACGGATATTCTGATTATTAAACAGCAATCAGATCTGCGCCCGACAGCCTCGATACACCATTTAAAATAGCAACTACGTCACTAGTACCACTAGCTAAGTCTGCGACAAGTAATATATCAGTACGACCATCACCAACAAAATTTCCAGTCAGGGGTCGATAGCTTGCCCCAGAACTAAAGTTTATTTGAAGCTTATCAATACCAGACACAAAGTCAAAAATCAGAGCGTAGTCATCAGCTCCGGCGGTAGTATAAAACACACTACCTGCATTACCCAGCACAAATATATCTTGAGTATTATCATTAACGTTTGTCACATTGCCAAAATCGTCAACTGTACCGCCGCCATATAGGTTATCTATCTCAAAGATTCCGACGCCTCCGCCAAATCCACTGAGAACATCACTGCCGGCACCACCAACAAGGTAATCTCTAAAAAATCCAGCTTCATCATCTTCAACAGCACCGTTGGTACCGCCACTTAAATTATCATTGCCATCACCGCCAAACAGTACATCGCTACCAGCACTACCAATTAGGTTGTCAATACCGCCATCACCAAATAGAAGGTCGTTGCCTAGACTCCCATCAAGAAAGTCATTGCCCGCGCCCCCATAGACAATATCGTCACCTAAATCACCAAATAGTCTATCGTTACCAGCGTCTCCAAAAAGTACATCGCTGCCAACACCGCCAAACAGTTGATCGTTGCCATTACCGCCAATCAGCAAGTCGTTACCGAAGTCACCATACAAATTATCATTGCCGTTGCTGCCGTCGAGGGTATCATCACCAAGGCCACCAAATAAATTGTCTCGACCATTTCCGCCAGTCAAATTATCGTTGCCACCTTGCCCTAGTATGGTGTAATTCAAACTAGATCCCCGAAAACTTAAGACATCAGCATTATTAGTTCCTAAGATACTAGGCATATTTTTTATCTCCTAAACTGTTAGATTCAAATTGTTTAAATACAAACTATGCACAGGCGAAAATATCAAAGTATTAAATTTTCATATCAACGATAAAAGAAGAAATAATTTTTCTATCCAAGTCGATAAAATACCGCCTGAAATTGTTATTTGATATGCATATTTAAATACTTAAAATTTAGGGCTAAGTTTTATTTTTTAATTAAATAGCACCTAATAAATTCCAGTTTATCACAGCAGATAAAATAAAAAACATTTTCAATTTAAATTAATTAACACAAATAATATATGCGTGTTTTTTTAGTATAATCGTGATTTTAAGAGAGGCAAGCGATTGCCTCTCTTAAAAATTTGTAGAGATATTGTTACTAAATTTCAGCTTTGATAAATCTGCTTGAGATTTGAGTAACACTTAAATAAATTGTCCGTCAAGTTGCTATTTCGCAATAGTCGAAATCAATGTACTTCACTGACAATTTATTTCTTAGTAACGGCGACCTTTTTCGATAGCAGCTACAGATTGAGAGATAGCAGAGGTGGTGTAACCAGCAGAATCAACTTGAGCATTGGTTAAGGTGCTGGAGAAGCCTGCGCCACCACCGTAGGTATCAGCAGTAGCAGTTGCTTGAGCAACATAACCTTCTAATTTGAGGTCTGTATCAAGCTTGGTAACAATTGTTTCTTTGATTACTTTCTTAACATCAGCTCTTAATTTGTAAGAGGTGTTGGTGTTATCACCACGTCCACCAAATACTTCTTCAGTTGCAGATTCAATGTAGGTTAAGTCGTTGATATTCATTGCTTTTCTCCTGAGATTTGTTTGTCTGTTTGTTGGAATCAACTCTGTTTGAGTTGTTGATATTAATATAGCTAAGTAAATTCTGCTTGTATCGCCAAATTGGCTGTAAATATGATTTTTCTAGCCAACTTGGCTAAGGAATTATTTTTTGTCTTGCCATCAATCTACTAACCATAATTTAAAAATGAAAAAGCACCCAGATTTATGTTTTAAACCGGGTGATATCCTCAAAAAGTAATAGTTATGTAATTTATAAATCGTTTTCAAGCCAGAAAGCTCTTCAAAGACTACTGACTCTAATCGCGATAATTTGCATTATTTTAGATGCATAAGCTAAAAAATGATTAGAGACAAAGATTAAATAACTGTCATTTGTCAACCATTTAGTTTATGCAACTTGAGAGAATTCTAACTAATTTCCTCACAGATGAGGAGCCATTTTGGCTTCATTTTTAGAGAAAGGGCATTAGAGGATGTTTTAAAAGTCCTTTCGTGGATAGCAAAAAGTTTTAAATCCCCCTAAATCCCCCTTCAAAAGGGGTACTTTGAGAAGTTTCCCCCCTTTTTAAGGGGGTAGGGGGGATCAATCAGTGTCTAAAATCATAGCTACAAACTTTTCAAATAACCTCTTAGGTGTAGGTTAAGGAGCCTCATCACCTGTATCAACTTAACGCGAAACTCTTTTACCGCAAGGAATTGAAGTTCCTTGCTAATAGTAAAAGTCATCTTTAGATGACTAAATATCCTCAAAATCTTGAGTCTACTTCAGTAGACTTGGGCTTTAGCCCTTGGAATTAATTCCCAGGCGGGCGACAAAGCTAAGACTGAGGCTATTTGTAGTGCGAGCGTCTCGCTCGCTAATGTTACAGCGAATTGCAAGTTGGTGAGGTACA
The DNA here is from genome assembly GCF_014696435.1 of Calothrix anomala FACHB-343. Classification (GTDB taxonomy): domain Bacteria; phylum Cyanobacteriota; class Cyanobacteriia; order Cyanobacteriales; family Nostocaceae; genus Aulosira; species Aulosira anomala_A. The sequence goes on from NZ_JACJQG010000007.1 coordinate 39,430, forward strand.
GATAATCGTTGATTGTAGGGGCATTGGCACTGCCATGCCCCCAAGCGCGTACCTCATTTACCTGAAATATGCTGTAAAAAGCGAGCAAGATGCTCGCACTACGGAATATGGGTAATTTATTTTTTGTAAGTCCCATATTTTGTGTGAAATCGACTAATGGTAGCATCCTGGGAAACTTGAGAGTCTCGAATGAGTAACCAGACAAAATTAATTACAGTCATTGCGAACAAAGCGAACTAACCTCAAGCTGTGTGATTGCTTCAGCTAAATTCTACTTCCCTATATTCGCCGCAGACATTGGTAATTAATTTTGTTTAATTATCTAGCATCAATGAATCTTTTTGCTGCTAACAATCTGGACTTGAGGACTGATGATACATCTGTGGCTATTTTAATAAAGCCTTTAACCACAGTTGGTTTAGCTAAAGCAGCTAGAGTCTTGGTGAAATTTAAGCGTTGTGTCCAAATAGATGTGCCAACTCCTGTACTAGGAGTAATAGTATTACCTCTAATTGTACTCACCCCATTGACTGTAATTACACCGTTACCACTGATGCGGAAACTTATAGCTACACTGTTACTCGCACTGGAATCTGTGCCTCTACCTCCAAAAACAACTACATCGTCAGAAATAGGCTCTAAATACTCTAAATCATTAATTTTCATGCTCTTGAATTCTCCAATTCATACATTGTGGAGCATCTATATTAGTTCTGACTTTAATAGTTAATAATTCACAAATATCGAGATTTGTGAAAACAACGGAATATAAAAAAATTAGATAATATTTAAACAACTAAGTAATTCGGTAATTGCACCTAACTATTTTAAAAACCTAAATAGACTATAAACCTTACACAACTCAAAAAATAATTAAGCCATATTGAGATAAAATCTCTACGGCTAATTATAGATATATTGAGTAAATTTTAGGTGTTGATACTTTTCTCTTAACTCATCAACTCTTGTGAAATTCTAGCTAATTTCACGATCATTTTGGTGCCATTTTGGCTAACTTTTTTTAATTCCGAGAGATTTTAATCAGTCAGAAGTTGGCAAACAGAAGGTGGGTATGATTAAGAAATTGAGGGTATTTGTTCAGCTTATTCCACTATGAAACGAGATAAAGGGATGAGTTTTATGTTTATGACGCTTAACTGTTAACTGTATATATAGGTGCGTAACAGCTTAACAAGATTAACCATCAATCTCTGCAAAAGTTCGCAGCAGTTATACCAATTCACGAACTTATTGATACAAATCACTTCCTCTGCTCCCTCTGCTTTTGGGGTTTCCTTCCTCAACCCACAACTCAACCTATATCTGCTCTTCCAACCAGTATTAGATGTAATTTCGAGACTTGTATGCACACCTTAGCTTTTATGGTTGGGATGATCTGAACGCGATCGCCTACTAGCCGCAGCAATAGAAATTTTTTTTATACTGTATACTTAGCCTAGCTTACGGTCTACTGGGTCTTAGTAAACACTACCTATGATGAATCGATTGTAACTAGTGTCAGTTGATAAAGTGTCACTCACCACATTACTGCAATTATTCTAGAAGAGATATCCTTAGTTAGTGCAAGGAGTGATACCACTTCACAATATGTTTGTCACCAGTTATCTTCGTAATGCTCCTCCTTCAGGGGTTATTGCGGGTTTCAGATGTTGCATCAAACAAGTGGATTGGTATAAAGTTATACGAAGGGGCGCTTGGGTGAGCAAAACTCTCAGGCGCTTTTTCGTGTATAAATAAAAAAAATTTGGCTCTAAGTCAGCATAGGTAAGTTTTTAAAAGCACATATTTGGGTAGAATGATGGATTTTTAATCTACTCCTAAAGATTGATGATCTTCAATGCCATGACAAACTCCCGTCTAGTAATTATCACGGGGGTGATGGAAATAAGTGCATAGAAGCAGTCTCGATGAAAATTTTTTCATCGCCATGTATGAAAGGGAACGGAAGGGGGACAAGGGAGAAATAACTCTTTTAAGTCAATCACGAGAAAATCTCACAAACCAAGCATGAAAATTTCTCTCCCCTCATCTATCACCTAGCCCCTAGCCCCTAGTTTCTAGAAAAAACTATTGAAAATTTACCAATTATGGGCGAAAACTCGTTCCCTGTTTTCTGTGAGTAAATAACAAGCGCTGGAAAATTAGGTATAAATCATGAACATCTGACTGACAAAGAGCGACAATTATCTTGCCTTTGTAGATGACTCATGAAAAAATCACATGAAATTCAGCGAAATTGTCAGCAGACTTGGGGATATTGTTACCGATAGCAGTCTTAGCGCCAACGAAAACCACGATCCAGAGATTACAGGGTTAGCAGCCATTGATGAAGCGACTACTGGTAATCTTAGCTATATAGAAGGGACGAAATTTGCTTCTTGGGTGGGTAAAACTAATGCAAGTGCGTTGATTTTACCGCAGGACGAAAAATTACAGACACAAGCCCAAGAACGAAATATTGTTTGGGTAGCTACCAAAGAACCACGCTTATTATTTGCAAAAGCGATCGCACTTTTTTATCAACCGTACCGCCCCAGCCCGGAAATTCATCCTACAGCTGTAATTCACCCTACCGCAGAAATTGGTAGCGATGTATATATTGGCCCCCATGTAGTGATTCAACCCCGGGTAAAAGTAGGTAATGGGGCGATTATTCATCCAAATGTCGTCATTTATCCAGATGTGACTATTGGCGATCGCACTACTTTACATGCTAACTGTACCATTCACGAACGCAGCCAAATCGGGGCAGATTGCGTGATTCATAGTGGCGTGGTGATTGGTGCAGAAGGTTTTGGTTTTGTGCCTACCCGTACAGGCTGGGTGAAAATGGAACAATCCGGTTACACAGTTTTAGAAGACAGAGTAGAAGTTGGCTCTAACAGCGCCATTGACAGACCGGCTGTAGGGGAAACGCGAGTCGGTCGAGACACAGTTATTGATAACTTAGTGCAAATTGGACATGGTTGTAAAATTGGCTTTGGTTGCGCGATCGCGGGACAAGCTGGAATGGCTGGCGGTGTGGAAATTGGTAACCGGGTAATTTTGGCGGGACAAACGGGAATCGCCAATCAAGTAAAAATTGGTGATGGTGCGATCGCATCGGCGCAAGCGGGAATTCATAACGATGTCGCACCAGGAGAAATTGTTTCTGGTACTCCTGCTATTCCCCACAAGCTATATCTTAAAGCATGTGCAATTTATAACCGTCTGCCCGAAATTTATAAATTGGTAAAACAATTCCAACGCCAAGAACCCAAGTGAGAACTTAACTTTCTGGGAAGCACTACAACTCTAAGTAGGGTTTCCCCTAATAACTAAATTTGGGGTTTCAGCCAATATATAGACATAGGCAATCGAGCAAAGCCGAAGTAAATAAATAATTCTCAGTTCTGCAATCTTTTTCCTTGTCACTTACTAATTACTTAACCAAATTTAGTTATTATCACTGTTCTTTTGGAGGTAAATCAAGTTATGGCATTAATACGTTGGCAACCCTTCTCTGAAATGGAAACTCTGCGCCGTCAAATGGATAAAATGTTTGACGAACTAGCAGGAGCTAACTCGCAAATTACCCAAGCTTGGACACCAGCAATTGAACTACAAGATACCACCGAAAGCATAATTTTACGCGCCGAAATTCCTGGTATTGAAGGCAAAGACTTGGATGTTCATGTCACCAGAGAAGCAGTTTCTATTGCTGGTGAAACTCGCCAAGAAAGCAAACAGCAAGAAGGAAGTTTCTTCCGTTCCGAATTCCGCTATGGTAAGTTTCAAAGAATTGTGAATCTACCTGCGCCCATCCAAAACGATCGCGTACAAGCCGAATTTAAAAATGGCATTTTGACATTAACTCTACCGAAAGTAGAAGAAGTCAAAAAGAAAGTAGTCAAGATTAATTTAGGGGAAAGCCAAGGCGCGATTGCTCCGGCTGAGTCACCAGCTACAGGTGATGTTTGGGCTGATAGTAATTCGTAATTCATAATTAAGCAGTAATCATAACCCCAATCTGTTTAAACAAGTTGGGGTTATTTCAATTTATTTTAAATAACTTTCAAAAAACATGCAGAGTAACCCATACATAAATTTTAAACTTACAACCTAGTTTAGCAAATCAAACCTTTTATATGATAGTTAATATCTTAAAATTATGGAAAAATTATAAAGTAATTTTAACATCATTACTTTTGCTAATGCTTCAATAATATTGAATTAATATATCAAATTACCTTCATAAAATAGTAAATTTATTGTTAGCTTACAAATCACAATTCCATATTTCGGGAAGATTTGTATTGCATACAGCACATAAGAAAAAATCATCCTTAACTATATTTATTTGACCACAGGCAGGACATAAGCGAAAAATAAACTCAGTCGTAAAATTACCTGGATGAAGAAATGAAAGTTCATTAAGAGCATTTTCAACTTGAGTCCAAGATTCTGGCTCAGGACAATAGCCTGTTGATTGATTTGTAATTTCAACCACTTCAATGCTCTTTTTAGTAGGAAGAAAAAAAATTCTCCAGCTGACAGTACAGGCTCACCACCAGCACAAGCTATATGCTCAGAGTGACGATCTGCAACACGAAGATGACCTTCAGAATCAACTACAAAAGTTGCTGGAATTAGTCCCCAAGCGTTTGCTCTTTGCACTGTATAGACTATCCAATTTTTTAAATCATTCATTGATAATATACAAACTCCCACTGGATAATCAGCAACAGCAAGTCGAATACTCTCAGAACCTATATATTTATATAATTTTGCCATTTTTACAACCCTGCTCAAAAATAGTAATCTAGAATTACAAAACTAAATTTTATATCAAATAAGCTTTAATGTTCACAATTGATTTTATTAAGAAATATCCAAGAAACTTTATTATGCTTCTTTAGTAATTATAGTCTTGACAAGAAATTTAAAAAAAATCATTTAGTAAATGATTTTAATTTTTAATAGAATTGTTAGTATAGCTAGGGTAGAAAATGTTCAGCATCAATGTTTTAACTGAAATTACCCACCCTACCTTGAATTTCTCCTTTGTAAATCCTTAAAATCCTAATTTTTCTAACACTGGTTTGGTCGAAACAATGTGACGTTCTAAACCCAATTCTGCTGGACTAACGCCTAAAGCCAAAGCAATTAACTGGGGTAAATGTAACACCGGCAGACCCAGTTTCTTTTCAATGACCTTTTCTACCTCTGGCTGACGGGAATCTAAATTGAGATGACACAAAGGACAAGGGGTAACTAAACAATCAGCACCAGCAGCTATCGCATCTTGAATTTGCTTACCCGCCATCTGAAAAGATTCTGTAGTCGCGTAACTAGAAAGAGGCCAACCACAGCATTGAGTCCGACCTCGATAATAAATTGGTTCTGCACCAACTGCACGGAAAACATTTTCCATTGCTTCAGGGCCGTAAGGGTCGTCATAGGGCAGAGATTTTTGGGCGCGTAGTAGGTAACAACCATAAAACGCCGCACATTTTAATCCACTTAGCTTGCGGGTAACTCGTTGAGTAATTTCTTCTAAACCATAATCCTGTACCAAAGCATAAAGCAGATGTTTAACTTCGGTACTGCCGCGATAAGGTAAACAGCCTTCTTTAGCCAGCAAACCATTTACTTGCTGAATGTATTCTGGTTTTTTTGTTTGACATTCTTTGAGACGTTCATCGACATGACCGATGACACCTTGACAAGTGCTGCAATGGGTAAGTAAAGGTAAATTTAACTCTTCTGCTAAAGCAATATTCCGGGCATTTACTGTATCTTCTAACAGTTGGGAATCTTCCTTAAAAGTACCAGAACCACAGCAGGCAGCTTTTTTCAGTTCAATCAGTTGAATCCCTAGTGCTTGGGTTAAGGCTTGAGTTGATTGGTAAAGTTCCCGACAAGCACCTTGCGCCACACAACCAGGAAAGTAAGCGTATCTTAGTGTTTGAGATAGCATAGAACTATATTGGCCTGAGAGCATCAGCTCTCAACAATAAATTATTGATCTTCCCTTGCCAGTGTAGCTTGCAAGGCTATGTATCCGAGTTTGGACATTGTAAAAAAAATCAGTAAGAATTGCAAAAAAGACACATGTTGACAGCCTATGCAATCGTATAGCGCCGCCCATAAATGATATTGCCAGAAAATTCTCGGACAGTATACGGGCGATCGCGCTTTCCGATAAGATGTATATGCTCAAAACAATGTCGCCTATTTAAAGAGCAGATCATAGCAACTGGTTAAGGAATTTATATCTATGAGCACAGAAGCGGAAGTGTTTGACAAAGTTAAGACAGTGGTAGTCGATCAATTGGGTGTTGAGCCTGAGAAGGTCACACCAGGAGCCACTTTTATTGACGATTTAGGCGCTGATTCCCTAGATATTGTGGAATTGGTAATGGCTTTTGAAGAAGAATTTGATATTGAAATTCCTGATGAAAAGGCTGAAAAGATTTTAACGGTTGAAGATGCAGTGAAGCATATCATGGGAGAAACTGCTACATCTGCCTGAAAAGCAATTGGGGATCGAGCATTAGGGATTGGGGATCGGGAAAAACTCCATTCCCTAGTTCCTAGCCCCTAACCCCTATTCTCTATTCACTAGTCACCTTTTTTGCTGCTTTCTCGCCACCTTTAACTGAGTCATGACAGATTATAAACGTAAACGCGTTGTGGTAACTGGTGTGGGCGCGATTACACCAATTGGCAATACACCAGAAGATTATTGGGAAGGATTGTTGAGTGGTCGTAATGGCATTGACTACATCACTTCTTTTGATGCATCTAAGCATGATTGCTGCATTGCTGGTGAGGTCAAAAACTTCGATCCACATGCGTATTTGGATCGCAAAGAAGCCAAGCGCATGGATCGATTCTCCCAATTTGGGGTTGCGGCTGCAAAACAAGCTGTAGCTGACGCGCGTTTAGAAATTAATGAACTGAATGCCGAACAAGTTGGTATCATTATTGGTTCTGGCATTGGTGGATTGAAGGTTTTAGAAGACCAGCAAACAGTGTATCTAAATCGCGGCCCCGATCGCTGTAGTCCGTTCATGATCCCAATGATGATCGCCAATATGGCAGCCGGATTAACAGCCATTCATACGGGAGCTAAAGGCCCCAATTCCTGCTCTGTAACCGCTTGTGCAGCTGGTTCTAATGCCATCGGAGATGCTTTTCGCCAAATTCAATGGGGTTATGCCAAAGCCATGATTTGCGGCGGGTGCGAAGCAGCGATTACGCCCTTAGGTATAGCGGGATTTGCGGCTGCTAGGGCACTTTCGACGCGCAATGACCCGGCTAACGCTTGCCGTCCCTTTGACCGCGATCGCGATGGATTTGTCATGGGTGAAGGTGCGGGAATTTTGCTGCTAGAAGAACTAGAACACGCCTTAAATCGCGGCGCTCGCATTTATGCCGAAATGGTCGGTTATGGGATGACCTGTGATGCATATCACATGACCTCCCCTGTCCCTGGTGGGTTGGGAGCAGCCAGAGCCATAGAACTAGCGCTGAAAGATGGGGGACTCACCCCAGAAATGGTGAACTATATCAATGCTCATGGCACTAGTACCCCAGCAAATGATTCCACAGAAACGGCGGCAATGAAAAAAGCCTTGGGCGACCATGCTCATAACATAGCCGTTAGCTCTACCAAATCGATGACAGGTCATCTTTTGGGAGGTTCTGGCGGTATTGAAGCCGTAGCTACAGTACTGGCGGTGGCTAACGATCGAGTTCCACCAACAATTAATTTAGAAAATCCCGATCCAGAGTGCGATCTGGATTATATTGCCCACAAGAGCCGCGCTCAACAAGTTAATGTGGCATTATCTAATTCTTTTGGGTTTGGCGGTCACAATGTCACCCTAGCCTTTAAGAAATACGTCTAAAATTCCCGCAAATATCAAGCGATCGCATTGGCGAAAGTTGGTGCTAAAAGTATCATCAACATCATTTCCAACTAAATGCAGGGTTCAAAACAACCCAATTATTAGCTGGATTTATCACCGCCATCATCAAAAATCCCGCTTGTCCATCAACAATTGGCAGTGGGATGATAAAGATAGGGGGAATGTAAAAACAAGGCAATCATGGGGGAACAATCCCCGCCCCGGTTTGGAAAAATAGCTTGTCCGGGAATCGGACAAGGCTTTTTTCGCTTTTGCCTCCCCGGTAAATGAGCTACCAAGAGTGCTAACCCGTCGTTAAAAACAAGAGATTATGGCTGTTGCAACCCAATCCCTCGAAGAATTATCTATTAACTCGATTCGCTTTTTGGCTATTGATGCCGTAGAAAAAGCAAAATCGGGACACCCAGGGCTGCCGATGGGCGCTGCTCCAATGGCTTTTGTACTATGGGATCGCTTTATGCGGTTTAACCCCAAAAATCCCCAGTGGTTTAACCGCGATCGCTTTATCCTATCTGCTGGACATGGCTCCATGTTACAGTATGCCCTGCTGTACTTATTTGGTTACGACAGCGTCACCATTGAGGACATCAAGCAATTCCGGCAGTGGGAATCGAAAACCCCCGGACACCCGGAAAACTTCGTAACTCCTGGTGTAGAAGTTACTACCGGGCCGCTAGGTCAAGGCATTGCCAATGGCGTCGGTTTAGCGATCGCTGAAGCCCACCTAGCAGCTAAATATAACAAGCCCGATGCCAATATTGTTGACCATTACACCTATGTGATTTTAGGTGATGGTTGTAACATGGAAGGTGTTTCCGGTGAAGCTGCTTCCTTTGCAGGGCACTTGGGATTAGGTAAACTCATCGCTTTGTATGACGACAACCACATCTCTATTGATGGTTCTACAGATGTTGCCTTCACCGAAGATGTGTCAAAGCGCTTTGAAGCTTACGGTTGGCACGTTCTTCATGTTAAAGAAGGTAACACTGACCTAGAAGCGATCGCCAAAGCCATCGAAGAAGCAAAATCAGTGACTGACAAGCCTTCGATGATTAAAGTCACCACCACCATCGGTTACGGTTCTCCCAACAAAGCCAACACTGCTGGCGTTCACGGTGCTGCTTTAGGTGCAGAAGAAATCGCTCTTACTCGGAAAAATTTAGGTTGGGAATACGAACCTTTTGTAGTTCCCCAAGACGCTCTCAACCACACCCGCAAAGCAGTTGAGCGTGGTGCAGCCTACGAAGCTGAGTGGAATAAAGCTTTTGCTGATTACAAAGCTAAATATCCCCAAGAAGCTGCTGAATTTGAGCGCTACCTCAGTGGTAAATTGCCTGATGGTTGGGATAAAGTACTCCCCACCTACACCCCCGAAGACAAAGCATTACCCACCCGCAAACACTCAGAAACCTGCTTAAACAAACTAGCAGCAGTTTTACCAGAGTTAATTGGTGGTTCCGCCGACTTAACCCACTCCAACTTAACCGAACTCAAAGGTAAAGGCGATTTCCAAAAAGGACAATACCAAAACCCCAACATCCACTATGGTGTTCGTGAGCATGGTATGGGTGCAATTGTCAATGGTATCGCCTTGCACAATTCCGGTTTAATTCCTTACGGCGCGACCTTCTTAATCTTCTCCGATTACATGCGGGCACCAATCCGCTTATCTGCTTTGTCCCAAGCCGGTAGTATTTGGGTAATGACTCACGACTCCATTGGTCAAGGTGAAGACGGCCCCACCCACCAACCAGTAGAAACCCTGGCTTCCCTGCGTGCTATTCCTAACCTCACAGTTATTCGCCCCGCAGACGGAACCGAAACTTCTGGTGCATACAAAGTAGCAATTGAAAGAGCAAAGGCAAATGCTCCTACTTTGTTAGCATTTACCCGTCAAAATGTCCCCAATTTGGCAGGTTCATCAATTGAAGGTGTTACCAAGGGTGGATATGTACTAGTAGATAGCGAAGGTACACCAGATCTCATCATCATTGCTACTGGTTCCGAAGTCAGCCTCGCCGTTACTGCTGCTGAAAAGCTAACAGCCGAAGGTAAGAAAGTTCGTGTAGTCTCTCTACCTGCTTGGGATTTGTTTGAAGCACAAGATGCAGCTTACAAAGAATCTGTTCTTCCCAAAGCTGTTACCAAGCGCTTGGCTGTAGAAGCTGGTTCTAGCTTCGGCTGGCACAAGTATGTTGGTACCGAAGGCGATATTATCAGCATCGATCGCTTTGGTGCTTCTGCCCCAGGCAACGTTTGTTTAGAGAAATTTGGCTTTAGTGTTGATAATGTTTTAGCTCAAGCAAAAGCATTACTCGGTTAATTAGCAACAGAATATTCTCTTAATTTCTTGAGGTGGGCATCTCGCCCGCCTTTTTTTTACGCTAATGAATTAAAATCAAGATTCATTAAATTTAAAACTCTGCAAATGTAGGTGTTTGCAGTTCAGTTGCGGACAAATACATCTCCAAAACTGGATTAAGATTGCTAACTTTTTCTCAACCACCCAAGGATAATTAAGAAAAAGATCATAGCCCTCAGATATGCCGTTTGTTTTGCCTGTTCCAGCAAGCTGGAGATGTTAAACAAAGGACATACTCAAGTTAGGGAGCCTTGCATTTGTTCTAGCTTCTTTACTGTGACTAATAGACATCACTATGTAATGGCTATGAGTTAGCACCAACATCACAGAGTTTTATATCAAGTAATATGGTCTACCTTAAAAGGGTAGTGTCTTTTAACCCGGACAGGGTTGGGGCAGAAGGTGGATTTGAACCACCGGTCTTTGGAACCTAAATCCAACGAGCTACCACTGCTCTATTCCGCAATTTGTCGTCCTTTTACCCGGACAGGGTTGGTTGAAAGTACAGGAATCGAACCTGCAACATATCGATTATGAGTCGATCGCTCTACCAGTGAGCTAACTTTCGGGAGTTTGATGTAGGACTCGAACCTACGCCCAACCGAACCTGCGGCTTGCTCTACCACTGAGCTAATCAAACGACGGATAAGTAACGCATTAATCTGCGGTATACGCTCAATCCAGAGGTTGGCGCACCAGTCGGGTATACTGAACCCAAACTATAGCTATATTTATGTATTACTATTCCACTACTTAATGTAACACAAACCGATAATTTTAGCTGGCTGTTACTCAAGAAAATTAGCAGATGCGAAATGCTACCCATAAAAATGGATAGCAAACTATAGTGTTCTTTAGCTAGAAGGTCAGGCGATCAATCACACAACGAGGGCATGAAAACATCTCTTCCCTAGCCCCTAGTCCCTAACCTCTAGCCCCTTGATTGAGCCAGGATGAGCGCTAACCCACCCAGCTACATGAATTACTTACTGCTTTCCGCAGGCTGACCAATCAATTTGGCAGCATTTTCTTCACTTTCGAGAATACCGAATTCAATCAATAACTCTTCTAGTTCTTCCATTTCAATGGGTGTAGGAATCTGAAGATTCTGATTATTGATGATCTTCTTAGCTAATGCGCGGTATTCTTGAGACTGGTTGCTGTCAGGCGCATACTCGTTAACTGTCATCCGACGCAACTCAGCGTGTTGAACGATGTTGTCACGAGGTACGAAATGAATCATTTGGGTGTTCAACCGTTTTGCCAAGGTTTCGATGAGTTCGTGTTCCCGGTCAGTTTTACGGCTGTTACAAATCAAACCACCCAAGCGCACACCACCGGAGTGAGCATATTTCAAAATACCGCGAGCGATGTTGTTTGCAGCGTACATCGCCATCATTTCACCAGAGGTAACGATGTAGATTTCTTGGGCTTTGTTTTCACGGATAGGCATCGCAAAACCACCGCAGACAACGTCACCTAGTACGTCGTAAGATACAAAGTCAACATCTTGGTAAGCACCATTTTCTTCTAAGAAGTTGATAGCGGTGATAATACCCCGACCAGCGCAACCTACCCCAGGTTCAGGGCCACCAGACTCTACACACTTAACGCCACGGAAGCCAGTTAACATGACTTCTTCGAGTTCTAAATCTTCGACTGCGCCACGTTCAGCAGCCAAGTGCAAAACGGTGGTTTGCGCTTTACTATGCAGCATTAACCGAGTGGAATCAGCTTTAGGGTCGCAACCAACAATCAGGATGCGTTGACCCATTTCTGCCATAGCTGCCAGCGTGTTTTGAGAGGTAGTAGACTTACCAATACCGCCTTTACCATAAAAAGCTATCTGTCTGATTTTGCTATCGATAGACATGGTTTGTGTTTCCTAGAAGTAATTGGTTGATGGGACTAAAAGTTTACCTGGGCTTAACCCTTGGTAGCGTTGGCACATAGTATTGGCCAAAAAACACACCGGGCAAAAACAGTAATAGGTTGCATAGATGAGGATGTAATTTGTGTTTTAGGAGTATTGCAAAGATGACTCTTAAGCAATGGCGCTCAGATATATTTGCGAGGATTTTTTCTCAGCAGAACTTTGGCACTAGCATTGTCAGTAGTTGTAGCTAAATCTCCATCGGTTGCTCAAGCCTTCAGAGTTTTGACAGTAGCAATTTCGACCTTTACAGGATTTTGCCCTGCACCCAACCAACCAAAGTTGCAGTTTACTCTTAATGGTGGCAACAAATCTGAGAATATTGCTAATACTATCGTTGCTCGATTTACTATCCTTAAATATCGAGCGATCGCGTTTTAGTATTTCTGCCAGTTATTCCTAAAAAATTACTTCATCCTCTGGCTATTAATGCAGATCGATAACACCTTAATTACAAAGTAAATCTCTGCATTATCAACCTGTAACACTATGGTCTTGGCAGTGTATTGGTAAATTTTGACAATCTAGTTAAATTCCTGAATTATATGAAACGGTATCTACTTTGTCGGAGTTTTTATTTTCCGCATCAGCATCTGCTAGAACAGAGTTATGGCAATAAAACAAAGTGAATATTGCTTTTTCTCAGTTTAGTAACCGTTCTAAATTATTTGGGATTGCCAGTATGCACTCAGAGTCTTTCTTTCTCCCCAGACTCGCAGAGTAATTGGTTTTGGCAGTTTAATTAACTAGTATAGCCAAAGATTACTGGCTATCATCTAAGCAAGCTATATTTGACTTCAAGCCTATACTAAGGTGATTGTCTTGCTTATCTGGCTTTTGTTTATCGTTACTAAAAGGCATAACGATATTGAAGCGGACTTACCAGAGCAAAAGGACTTTATCGAGTTCCCTCAATATTGTCTTGAAGTCTTTTTGCATTCTTACTTTTTGATTCCTGTTTTTAGATTAACACAGATTTCCTGATTATTTCTTTTTAAGCAAATTATTTTTCTCTTTGTCAATATATTGCTTTTTATTTGTGTCACTATTGCTCATGCCCAACTTATTTATATTCTATTAACAGGTTTTCTAGATATAAAATATATAATCTGAATTTAGCAATTTTTATGCAGTAAATATTTGAATATTGCACCCAATCTTAGCGCAACATCTAGGCAATTGGTTATGTATAATACATTTTTTGTGCGGGGGCTATATAGTTCAGTTGATAAGATTGACTCAAAAATTGAGCTATAGAGAGAGAACTTACTTTGGTAAAATATGCAACTTAAACTTTATCAATATATTCTGTAGAGAAACTGAATATCGTGTTAAGGTTAAAGATGAGAATCAAACTCGGACACAAATTTTGTTTTAAATTAAAAATTGACTGCTTTAAATTCCTCATCATCAAGAATATGCCATACCAGGAAGATGAGGAAAATATGATTGTTGGTTTATTTAACCGAAAAATTCGACAAATTCAAGATTATTTTTAGTTAATGATGTGATGTCATCTATATTATGGAAGCTAAAAAATACAAAGTTGATTACAAATTTCATTCAATTCATATTGAGGAAGAATCATTAAGCAGAAAAGCTTATTATTATAAAATTTCTGGTGAGTTATGTCATAATAGCGGTTTTGTAAATTCAATTGCTGAGGCGGAACAGGAAGCAAAAGCAAAGATTGATGAAAAGTTTCATCTCATAGAAAAAAAAGCTGCATTACATCGATATTGTGTGATGCGCGATTTTGAAAGTTTTATTGAGTTATTAAACCAACAACAAAAAATACCCCAAGAGATAGCTTATCAAGTCGCTTCTAATCTAACCTTAGCTTCAACTTTAAAATCTTTTAGTAAAGAATCACCAAGTGCTGATACCAATAAATCAGTAGAGGTTAATGGAGAGATTAGCATAGATAATTTACAACAATAATCAGTTGTCAGTTGTCAGTTGTCATTGGTAAGGGTTTTAGCGGTCTTTATATTTCTTTACATAATTTGATTTTTTGATGCCGACTTACTTAACTAAAATGTTGGTTGCATCATTTTTGTTAAAAGGCGAGCTTCGTGAGTCCATAGATTATTGCATAACCCGACATCTGGTATTTGAAACTCTAATGGGTGGGGTGGTGACTGTAACATTGAAGGTAAAACTTGATTTTGGGCTTCAACTAAGCTAACTATCCAAGGAAGAAAATCTAAAATTTCTCTTGGTAATACCGTTAGCTCAAAGTTCCATAACAGATTAAGTCCTCGGGATTTCTGCCACTTTTTTCCCATCATGAATTGCAGAGCGCTTTTATTAATAGCTAATCGCAAAATGAACGGGGATAATGGATTAAATTCATCTGGTGCGGTATAAGCGTATATATTTACATAATTCAGTTGTTGTCTATTATCCATCCAAGAGGCAATAGGAGAATTACTACTATAGGATGTACTACTGATGCTGACTGATGTTTTCATTGCAGCAGCAAACAGAGAGTAAAATTCACGCCTGATTTCGCTAACAATGTGTTTGGCTTCTGGGGTCATGGTTAGTACATCTAATTGTTATTTAGATTGTATAGGATTCATATTTGATTTTTGAACAAATACGTAGGGGAGCCAGTCGTATGGGCGGGTTTCCCGACTTAAGCGAACTGGCGTTGTGTTGTCGCGCAGCGCAACGCACCAAATCTCATAATACGGTGCGTTACACTTCGTGATAACGCACCCTACATATACTTAGATTTTTTCAGAAATAAAATCGGATTCCTATATATATAAGATGGTTTTGAAGGTGGATAAAATTATGTGTAAGTGTCTCCCAAAAAATGGGAGAATGGCGAATATGCTGAAAAACAAGTTAAAGGAGTTTCTCAACTGCGTTGCTAAATTGCTCGTAAGGAGAAACGCCAACAATAGTTTCTACTAACTCCCCATCTTTAAAAATTAAAACTGCGGGAATACTGCGAAGACCAAATTGTTTGAATAAAGGTTTGTTGTTATCCACATCTACTTTAACAACTTTGGCACGATCTTTATATTCTTGGGCGAGTTGTTCCATTAATGGAGCAACCAGACGACAAGGGCCACACCAAGTAGCTGTAAAGTCAACTACAACAATTTTCTCATTACCTAAAAGTACCTCAAATTCCTCTCCTTGAATATAAGAAACGAGTTCAGTGTTAGTAGACATTTTTTAATTCCCCCGGATTAAACTAAAATTTCAAAAAATTTTGGCCATATCATAGCCAATGAATATTCAATATCTTACCGATAAATGGATACAAAAATTTTCATCAATTCAAGGTGATGAAGAATTGCTAGCTATATAGAGCTAAAATTATTGAGAAAAAAGGCTCAAGCAGAAATGCCTGAGCCGCATAACACATCAAGTTAATTAATTACTTAAATTACTGTATTTTAGTAACGGTTCCGTGCGCCATAATTGCCACGATTACCGCCAAATGAACCGCCTCTATCTTCTTTGGGTTTAGCCTTATTTACTTTTAAGTCTCTTCCCATCCACTCTGCACCATCAAGGGCTTCAATGGCTGCAGTTTCTTCAGCATCGGTACCCATTTCAACAAAACCAAAGCCGCGCAGACGACCTGTTTCTCTATCAGTAGGTAGCTGAACACGTCTTACAGAACCATATTCTGCAAATACGGCATTCAAACTAGCTTCTGTAACTTCGTAGGAAAGATTGCCTATATAAACTGACATAGATTGTCTCCGAAATTGTAAATGTGTAGAGATTTAGATTTCGGAGAAAAGTTTGTAAATACCAAAAACAAAAAGCCTGTCAATACTAAAAACAAAAGCTGTTAACCGAATTAATTTCTCAATTTTTATTATGACACACAAATTAGGTTTTAGGTAAACAATGGCAAAAAATAATATTAGCTGACTAATTCAACTAAAGCTTCTCCCTGAAACCTAACGACGCATGAGACTAAGCAGCCGCGATAATGTTCAGATGTAAATACTGAGAGTGTGATATTACTCTGGCCTGAATCTAAAATTTGCTTTACCTTACAGATTTGCCGTTTATTTTTGCAGTAGGCAATGATGCGATCGCCTGCTTTGACATCCAGTGCTTTAATTTTCAATTTCTCCTCACTCCTACAGTAATAGATCTAAACCGTTAAATCTATTGTTTTTTGATCTAATTTTTTTGGCGTTACTTGTGAAGTCTATTGCATCAATTTTTTACTAAATTTTTCACTATTTTCATAGTAACATGATTTTAAATTTGCAGCTTATACTCATTAAGATATAGATATATTCATAGAGGGCATGGCACTGCCATGCCCCTACCATCTGTCGCCTTCTTTTTTAAATTGGTAGAAGAAAATTAAAAACCAATACCGTTCAGTTAGCGTCAAAAATCTTAAACCACGTAGGTTGGGTTGAGGAACAAAACCCAACATTTTCGGCGATTTGTTGGGTTTCACTTCGTTCAAACGCCAGTTGCTACAACGGGGGGAACCCCCCTTCGGGTTCGCCAGTCGCCTGCGGAGGGAAACCCTCCCGCAGCGCTGGTCTCACCGCAACGCACTGGCTCCCCAACCTACATTTATCCTTAACTGAACCGTATTGAATTAAAAACTAAAAGAATAGGTAGATTGCAGAAATCAGTAAAATTGAAATTTTCGCCAATTATTACTAAATTATCTATTTTTGGGGTTTTAAGTTAACTGGAGGTAGCAGCAAGTTGTAGTTGCACCCACAATTCTTTTTTCCACTTCAGCGTTAAAATTTTTGGATCTGTAATTCCCAAGGCTTTTAAGCAATTAGTTATGTCTTTTTTGCTTAATGAGTTTGGTTGGACTTCTGAAGCAATAAAGCGAGCAAAAGTAGGTGAGACAAATGTAGGTATTTGTAAATTCATCTAGTCCTCCCAAATCTAATAGATTGTAGAGATTTAGATCCGGAAAGGTGTTATGAGCTGATTCACGTAGCCGAAAATATTTCTCATTGCTCTAAACATAACACTTGAATCTGTAATGAGATTTAGGCAAGGCTAGAGGTTGTAATAAACATCGGTACATATCTTTGTACGCTTTGCTAGCAGATGATTGTGGCTATCAATCTCATCTGAAAAAGTTAATTATTATCTAGGGAATATTGGCTCTAACTGGCGTTGCGTAATACAAATATAACGCAATATTAGGATTTTATTTATATTACACAAACTACAAAAAAGATTTTTCTTTATAGAACTTTGCATTTCTTGATATTTTTCTCTGGACTTAGAGATCTATACACCAGTCTGAATTACTCGAACAACAGCTTCTAACAATACTTCTGGCTCCACTGGCTTAGGTAGATGCAGTTGAAACCCAGCAGATAAAGCTTGATTGCGATCGCACTCGCTAGCGTAAGCAGTTAGCGCAATGGCAGGAATTGTCCCTCCTTGGGCTGGCGAAAGTTTTCGTAATTGTCTGATTAGCATATAGCCATCCATTTCTGGCATACCAATATCACACAGGAGTAGATCTGGGAGGAATTGCGGCAAAATATTTAATGCTTCGGCGGCGGAAGTAGCAACGGTGACATCTGCACCATGCTGGGTGAGAATAAATTCTGCTAAATTACCCATATCAGCTTCATCGTCTACAACCAAAATCCGCAAGCCTGTTAAATTTACAGATAAGCGGGAAGGTTGATTGTCTGGAGATGATTCCGGCTCAATGCTGGTTGCTGGTAACAAAACTGTAAATGTTGCGCCTAAACCCTCGCCTTGACTTTGGGCTTCTACCGTACCCCCATGTAGCTCAACAATTTGACGAACGATCGCCAAACCTAACCCCAATCCCCCAAATCTACGAGTTGTACTGCTATCGGCTTGGCGAAAATACTCAAATACATGAGGTAGAAAGTCAGCATTGATACCTTTACCATTATCAATGACTTGAATTTGCACTTGGTTACCGATTTCTGCTAACTTCACTTCTACTCGTCCGCCTTCTGGTGTAAATTTAATGGCATTGGAGAGTAAATTCCAGAAGACTTGTTGCAAGCGATTGGCGTCGCCAAATACGGTTTGCTTGCCTGGTTGGAAAATTGTTTGAATTTGAATAGATTTGCTATTGGCGGCTAACTGTACTGTTTCTATCGCGCCGGCAATCACTTCGATGAGGTTGACTGGCGCAGTCTGAAGACTGAGTTTACCCCGTAACATCCGGGAAATATCGAGCAAATCTTCAATCAGTTGGGCTTGGAGTTTGGCGTTGCGCTCGATTGTTTCTAAGGCTTGCTGGGCTTTTGTGGGGGTTAATTTTTGCGTTTGCAGTAACTTTGTCCAGCCTAAAATTGGATTGAGGGGCGATCGCAATTCGTGAGATAGTACTGCGAGAAACTCATCTTTTACTCGGTTGGCTTGTTCCGCCTCAGCTCTTGCTTGACGTTCGGCTTCATATAACTGAGCGCGGGAAATGGCTTGAGCGCATTGACGACTAATTGCCAAAATAAATTCGCGATCGTCTGCGGTGAGTTGTTTATACTCTGGGAAATTCAGCGACATTCCACCCACCGATCTACCTTCAGCCACTAGGGGTAGGGACATCCAGGCACTATTATCATATTTGCTGTAATTTTCTGCTAAATGAGGATAGCGGCTAACTCTTTCGGCTACGGTTTCCATCCACACTGGCTCTCTAGTTCGGATAGCTTCGGCTAAGGGAACAGGAGTATTAATGGAAAATCGCCGCCAAGATTCTGACAAGTCACTTTCATGACTGACAGCTTTGACAAGTTCTAGCTCGGTGCCATCATCGCTGACTAGTACCACCATTGCCGAGGTAGCTTTTAATACAGCCATGCTTTGTTCTACAATTACCTCCACCACTTGCAAAGGAGTCAGGGATTGAGACAGGGCGGCTGTCACTGTTTGCAAGCAGGCAGTGCGATCTGCGGCGGTTTCGGCTGCTTGTCTGGCTTGTTGAGCTTGTTGATAAAGACGGGCATTATCAATAGCGATCGCAGCTCGTCGCGCTAAATCTTCGGCTAAATTCAAATCTTTTCGGCTGTAATGACGCTGAGATTCGGTAAATACAAAGGAAATACTGCCAAAAACTTTTTCTTGCGCTTTTAAAGGTGCAATAATGCAGGATTTTAAGCCTAATCCGCGTAAGAGTTCTAAATATTCAGGATCGGCAATAGCCGCAGTTAACTGTTCATCGGTAATTTGGGTAACAATTTCACTGTTTCCAGTTTGCATTACCTGAGAAATACCATAGCAATCATCCAATTTTCGCGGATAGCGTTGAGCTAATTCCCAGCCCAAGTGCTGCTTTTGCGGATCGATATGGGCAACGGCGACAAGGTTGATGCTGTTATCTTCATTGAGTAAATCGACACTACACCAATCGGCAAAGTAGGGTACAGCTAAATCGGCAACGCTTTGCAGGGTTTGTTGGTAATCTAAGGAAGAAGCCAACACTGCACTTACTTCGGCTAAAAAAGCTGACTGTTGTTGGGCGGCTTCGGCGGCGGCGCGGGCTACTTGTTCCCTTACTAGTTGTACTCGTTTTTCTTCAGCTTGTTGGCGATCGCGTAACGCTGCTTGCTGCTCGGTAATATCAAAAAATGAGGCGACAACGGCGTAAGGCTGATTGCTATTTATAGGGAATAGGGGGCGGGTATTGATGGAAATCCAGGTTAAACTGGCGTCTGGTTTGTGAATACCCATGATGACATTGGTTTGTGGCTCTCCAGTACGCAAAGTTACCATTGATGGATGCAATTCGCCAGGGAAAGGGGAACCATCTTCATAAACAGCCCGCCAGCGCGGATCGAGAGATGTACGCCCCATTATTTGATCGGCTGTTAAGCCTAAAATTTTCTCTGCACTGGGATTACAGGTAAAAATTTCTCCATCAGCGTACTGTAAGACAATGCCTTCAGCCGCCGCTTCAATCACCGAACGATAACGCTCTTGGGATTCTTGCAGGGCTGCTTCTACCTGCTGACGTTCGGTAATATCGGTAATAGCAGTAATAACGCTGATAATTTCGCCAGCAGCATTAAATAAAGGTGAAGCATTAATTGATAAAATAGAAACTGTACCATCGGCATGGGCGATCGCGTGTTCCACTCCATACACAGCTTCCCCAGTCTGCATCACCTGTACAAAAGGTAGTTCAGCTTCGGGAAAAGGTTGCCCTTCGACAGTGGTAATTGACCAAGATGGATCGTTATATACTCGTTCTGTAATCCCACTATTAGTTAATTTTAAGATTTGCTCGGCGGCTCGATTAGCAGCGATAATTTGTCCGGCAAGATTGATAATAACAATACCATCAGGAATTGTCTGAAAAATACTCGATAACCTAGCTTCACTCTCGCGCAGAGCATTTTCTATCTGTTTGCGCTCGGTGATATCGTGCATTACTACCACTGCACCTTGTTTTTCACCTTGCAAATTAGCGATCGCTTGCCCATTTGCTGATAAAATTCGCACTAATCCCTGCTGAGGTGCGATCGTCATTTCCACATTTTCCACCCGTTCGCCCTGTAAGGCGCGAAATAGGGGAATATCCGCCGTATTCATCGGTGTTTTACCATCAGGCAAATACAAATCGTAATATTCTGCCCATTGCTCCGGTAGTATGGGTTGTACAGGTAATCCGTGAAATAATCGCGCTGCTTGATTAAATAACTTTAATTGCCCATTGGCATCGCAAGCCACAATTCCGGCTTGAATATTATCTAACAAGACATTAAGAAAATCTTGCTCTTTGCGTAGCTTTGTTTCTAATTGTTTCCTGTCTGTAATATCTAAAAAATAAGCTAATAAACCATGAGGAATCGGTACCAACCGCACCGTTAACCATCGATTTAATGGGGGATAAAACTCATCAAACTCAACAGGTAATTGTTGGTTAATTGCTTGCTGAGAGTATTGAAACAAATCACTCGTAGCATCAACAGCAAATACATCCCATAATATTTTGCCTAATAGAAGCTCTCGCTGGATGCCCAAAAGCGCTGCAACTTGATTATTAACCGAGGTGACAAGCCACGAGCTGTTGATTTCAATTAACGCCTCAGCCATGTTGTCAACAATTGCTTGGAAGCGTTCTGCAGCAGGTAGATCGTTGGAAAACTGTTCTGGAGAATTGAATATTTCTGGGCGATCGCTGTTCAGATGAGCCTCCTTTACCCCGGCAATACTGTCACCAACCGAAAATAATCTAGCCTAGCACTAAATGCCCAATGGTTGATCTGAGCTTTTCTGATTCTACAAGTTTCAGTAAATCGGCGTTAAAAATTATCTTATTACAAGGCAGAGAGCAGGGGACAAGGGAGACAATTGTACAGACAAGGGCGATCGCGTCTTTAACAAATGACTATTGACTATTGACTATTGACTACTGACTTAAAAACCTAAAATGCATAATAATATGCAGGGTAGGCGCAATTTTTGACAGCCTGAAGTAAAGGATCGGGAGTTTCTGCTTCAGGTAGCCAGCCGGCTGCTAAATCCCAAATAATGATACCGCCTAAACTATTTTTCTGGACATAATTAATCTTTACCTGTACCGATTTCTCATCTTCATAAGAAATAAAACTATCAGTAGCAGAACCCAATGTATCAATTTTTAAATAGGCAGATTGGGCGGTTTCATCCCAATGATAAACCTGCTTTTTGTAATAGCGATGAATAATATCAAAATATGGAATTGAAGCTAATGTAGGTATTTGGGTTTTGTCCCATTTCTGTAATGGCTCAAATACGCCACCCCATTTTTTACCCTCAAAATCAATTCCAATTCCTAACTTACTGGCGGCTACACCTGCATTGATAAAAGCTTTGACGAACCCATCAGCAGAAGGCAAAAGTTGACCAGTTATAGGAAGTGTGTGCCCGCCATCATACAGTGGTGCATTGTGCCAAGTAATCCAACCTAGAGAATTTTCTGCTAATTGATATGTTGTGATATTGATTTGCGCGAATAGATGTTGCAATTTAGCAAATAGCTCTGGGCGATTTTTGACAGCCGCAGTTAATATTGGCTGGGGAGTAATGGCGCTTAATTTCTCAGTCAAAAGATGAATGAAAGCAGTATATTGGGCTTCATCCTCTTCTGTGAGATATTCCCAATGAATATCAATGCCATCGTATTGTTCGCCATCATAGCCTCTACCATCGTTGGTTAAAAATTTGACCAAATTAGTTGTAAAGGCGTCAAGATTTTCTGGGTTGGTAGCGGCTCTAAATCTATTGTTGATATTTGTCGCCCCATTTATTGCTGCTTTTTCATGGGAAGCGATCGCAAACAGAACTTTTGTACCAGATGCATGGGCTGCTTTCAACAAAGCTGCTGAGTTTTCTGGAGTAATTTGATTAGTCTCAAAATCCAAATCGGCGGGAGCGAAAATTGCATTTTGTTGTTTAGCACCAGGTTTAACAGCAAAATGAACGATTGTAGTTACAGCACTGTAATCAATTTCTTCCGGGCGTAAATAATCTTGTCGCCAACCGGGATAATAAGCGCTAGTCCATCCCAAAATGCATTGATTATTGACTGGGAAACTATCAAGTGTTCTCATATAGCCTCTGTAACCTAACAATTTAGCGATCGCGATGAAGTATCAGCACAAACTACTCTACAAAGGGTGTTTGTATAATTCCGGTTAGGTTAGGTGGAAGGAAATACAGAAGTTTAACTTGAAAATAGCGTTGACGGTTGACGGTTGACGGTTGACGGTTGACGGTTGACGGTTGACTCTTAAGATAAATTTTCATGTTTGGTAGTGAGATTTTATAGCGATCGACTCGCGTGATTAGATCCCCGATTTCTTGAAGAAGTCGGGGATCTAGGAATTTAGCAAAATTAAGGCGATGAACTATGAGCCGCTAAATTTGATGAGAAGCCAGAAAAGCTTCGACTTCCGCAGCCGTGGGTTGAGAAGCGATCGCACCTGGTTTAATTGTAGTTAGGGCACCTACAGCGCTCGCATAAGTCACAATAGTTTTTGCTGTTTCCCCATTAGCTAAGTTTTTGATCCCATACTGTAATAGTTGATGGATAAACCCGGCTAAAAAGCTATCTCCTGCGCCTGTTGTATCCACCACAGGTATAGAAAATGAGGGGAGTTTACCTTCATTTTCCACCAAGCAATAGGCGCAACCGTTTTCCCCATCTGTCACTAGCACTCCTTCCAGAGAATCGACTCGGTATGTAATTGCACCAGGATCGCTAGTATCAAAGAGCCATTCAGCTTCTTCCTTAGATAATTTGACAAAATCGACTCGTTTGAGTATTTCTTCAATTTTTTGCCGCGCAATTTGATGATCGTGCCAAAATACAGGACGCCAATTCACATCCAGCAAAATCTTTAAATCGTAATATTCTGCTAATTCCAGAGCGCGATGAATGGCTTTTTCACTATCTGGATAAGCTAATTCCAAAGTACCTAAAACCAAAAAATCTGCTTCTTGAAATAAAGATTTCGGCAATTTTTCTGCTATTAGGTGCGTATCAGCAAATTCGGTGGTATCATACTTGCCAAATCCGGCAAAAGTGCGATCGCCTGCCAAATCCCTAGTTACATAAACTTGTCTGGTTGGGGCAGTTGGATGGCGCTGTACCCCTATTGTATCTACACCTAGTTCTTGTAACAGGTCTACCAATTTATTACCTGGTTCATCTTCACCAACAGCTCCGATAAAACCCGCTGGTGTCCCCAGCTTCACTAAAGCACAAGCCACGTTTGCTGGCGCTCCTCCTGGGTAAGGAGTCCAAGACTGAACCTCTTCTAGCTTTAGCCCCAATTGATCGGCTAAACAATCAAACAAAATTTCACCGAGACATAAAACGCGGGGATTGCTCATTTCATTTTAGAGTTTCGATTTGGGAGGAAGATTTTCCAGTATAAAATCTACAATAATCTTTGCTTTATGTCGCCAGTCCTTCATAGAATGAAATAGCAATTTTTGCTACTAATCTTAGGGTGTAAATGTTTTGCTCCCACATTTTATTGCATCGGTAAAAAGGCTGACTTTATATATTGAATGGTAGTATTTATTACTGGCATTTTTTCAATTTCATGACTATGAGGCAAAAATAAACAAAAAATAATGGCAATTATCATGCTAACAGCGCGGAAAATGCCTGCCTAGAGAAGAATCTTCTAGAATTAGAGAGAGTGATTAAGTACATATACCAAGGGAGGATAGAATAAGTCATGGCTGCTGGCGAGTCTGTGACCCCTGTTAGTCTGTCAGACAGAGAACTGCAAATTATCGACTTAGTGGCCGCTGGCTTAACTAACCAAGAGATTGCAGGAAAACTGGAAATTAGCAAACGCACAGTTGATAACCATATCAGCAATATTCTCACGAAAACCCAGACGGAAAACCGAGTAGCTCTTGTGCGCTGGGCTTTACAGTGGGGCAAAGTCTGTTTGAATGATGTCAATTGCTGTCCTCTGCCTAACCATAACGATTAACGCGATCGATGGCTTTGAATTAGCACATCATTGATTGCGCGATCGCATTCAAGTTCTTTTGGTTTACAGCCTGGGCAAATCTAACGCTTAAATAAGTTTTCTGCTCTTCACGCCTTATTTCATCAGTGTGAACTTCTACCACCAACTTTTTGAGCGTCCAAGTCAACCAAAAATCATCGAGATTGACGACTAAATAATCGTCAAAGGGAGTCTTTTCACTATCGGTAAAGGGTTTTATCAACTTTACCGATAGGAAATTTCCCTTAGGTACATAGGATATTTACCCAAGGAACAATAAAAATTAGCAATAATATCTTGCTGCAAGCGCTACATTTGTAAGAAATCTATGTTGCTCCATCAGCTTGAGGAGCAGTGTTTCTATGAATACTTCTGCTTCTTTTCAAAGTGGTTCATCGCCCTTTGACTTTTTTAACTTTGATTTGACGGTTCCGCTATCAGGAAACTTTACCAACGCAGCAGATAAAGTTGCTTCTGGAGATTTTGCCCAATCTACACCAGATGCTGATTTACTCAAACAGCTATCATTTATTCCTGGATTAAAAGAAATCTTGCTGCTGCGACAAGTTCACGCCTTAGAACATGCTACTGTTTGGCTTTTGGGGGAATCTAACAGCGCCTCTAGTTCCCACACAGCAGCCAAAAATTTTCAAATTGATAACGAATTGTTAAGCGGGTTGTCTACAGAGCAGGGATTTTATCTTTATGGTGAAGTAAATATCAGCGATTTACGGCGTGCAGTTACTTTGGCGCTACATCGCCTGACTCATGGAGAAGCGGATTTAGCAATTCACCCCCGTTGCGGGACTAATTTATCTGTAGCCATGTTGTTAACAGCCGGACTAGCTGTAGGCGTGCATTTTTTGTTACCATTTCGACCAATCGAACAATTGATAGGTTTGGGGTTAGCCGCAACAACAGCAGCAGAACTTGCACCAGATTTAGGTTTTATGGCACAGCGCTATCTCACCACCGCCATTCCCTTTAATCTCAAAATCGCACAGATTATTCGTACAAAAGATATGTGGGGACGGGAAGCGCATTTTGTCAAAGTAAATTGGCAATATTAATTAGCAAGTATAGTATCTTTGCTAATTGCTGGTAGCGAATATCCGCCCAGTATCTATTCTGCTCTGCCCAGCAGTATTTCCATTAATATAGTGACTTACCATTGTGCGATCGCTCATTTTAGAGGTTAAGTCATGAGAAAACTGTATTTCTTACTTCCAGGGACAGATAATAAATTTGCTTGTGGTGGGCTTTGGGCAGAGTTAAAAACGCTTAATTTAGCTCAACAAATTTGTAGTGCTGAAGTTGTCACTTACCGTCAACGCGAACCAGGTAAACTTTTTCTGGACGATGTACTGCAACAAAAAAATTTAACCGATGTCATTTTTGTCATTAGCTGGGGTTTTGATATCGCTAAACTCGCAGCGAAACTGCAACAATATAACGTTGTTTATCATGCTCACAGTGCAGGTTACAAATTCAGTTTACCTGGGAATATACCCATTATTACTGTGAGCCGCAATACAATGGGATATTGGGGACAAAAATCTCCCAACTCTTTAATTTATTACTTACCTAATCAAATTAGTAACGAATTTCAAAATTTACATCTAGAGCGAGATATTGATGTTTTAGTTCAGGCGAGGAAATCATCAGCATATTTAATGAAATCTTTGATTCCTGAATTAGAGAAAAAATGTCAAGTATTCGTTGCTAATTCCTTTATTGAAGATTTACCAGGATTATTTAATCGCGCCAAGATTTATCTTTATGACTCGGCTGAATATTGGGCACAACAGCGTGTAACCGAGGGATTTGGCTTACAACCAATGGAAGCCCTTGCTTGTGGTTGTCAGGTATTTTCTAGCATCAATGGCGGATTATCTGATTACTTAGATCCTGGCTTTAATTGCTATAAAATTGCAGCATATTCACGAGAATTTGATATGCATAGAATTTTAAAAGTATTAGAATCCCCTGTAAATACAACCTTATCTGAAGATTTTTTTGCTGAGTATCGGTACGAAAATATTATTAAGCGATTGCAAGTAATTTTGACTGAGTTAAATGAATTTTTCGACCATAAAATTCAACATCCCCAAAATATTCCCGATTTGAATAACCTACGTCTAATTAAATTAACAGCAAACAACATATACAGTAAAATACGTAAAAAATATTTTTCAAAATAATACCAATCTGAAAAAAGAATGCCACAGATTGTAGGGGCATGGCATTGCCATGCCCTCTAGAATATATTGATGTGTTGCCAACATTATTTAAATTGGCATAAGTCAAATACATACCTTTTTCAATAAATGTCGGGTGCGCACTTCCCAACACGAAAACCTCAGAATTTTAGCAAAATTTAAGAAGTGCCTGCCCGATAAAAATCTTAATATTAATCTCCGCCTATAGGTCAGACAAAAACTGTCCTACCGGGGGGTCAGACCTATCATTCGCCAAGTGTAGTTAGGACTGCACCAACTTCCCCAACTGGTATATTTAAAACCCTGCCAAAATTTTTCTTGATTTTTGCGGAATGTATCATTAGACTCTGGAAGTCAATGTTGCTATTTAATTCTTAGCAAATGCTACCAAATTTAATGGTTAGCGTTAGTATATCTATGTCTTTTTTCGCAGTATAAATATGGCACAAGATTTTTACGTAAATTCAGGGTCTGGCAATGACAGCAACGTTGGTAGCCAACAAGCCCCCTTTAAAACCATCACTCGTGCTCTCAAGGCTGCTACTCCAGGTAGCAAAGTCCAACTAGCAGATGGTACTTACAATGCCACTACTGGAGAAGTATTTCCTTTAACCGTACCATCAGGTGTAATAGTCGTAGGTAACGAAGCTAACAAAGGAAGCACTGTTGTAATTGAAGGTAGCGGTAACTACCTCAGCCGGACATTTGCTGGACAAAATGTCACCTTTGTCATGCTGAATGATTCACAGCTACGGGGCGTTACTGTGACAAATCCAGCTACTCGCGGTTCTGCTGTTTGGGTAGAATCAAGTACGCCAACTATTGCCAATAGCACCTTCATTAATTCCAAGCGCGAAGGCGTGTTTGCTACTGGCGATGCAAATCCAGTCATCGTTGGTAATGTCTTCTCAACGAATGCGGCTAATGGTGTTTCCATCGCAAAAAATTCTAAAGGCGAAGTTAAAAGTAATACCTTTTCCAAAACTGGTTATGGTATCGCCATTAGTGATGCCGCAGCCCCGACAATTATAGATAACAAAATTTCTGAAAACCGTTCTGGAATTGTTGTTTCTGGGACTGCGCGGCCTATTTTGCGTAACAATATCAGCGAGAAAAATACCGATGATGGCCTGACTGTTATTGCTAGTGCTTTCCCGGATTTAGGCAGTATAAGTAATCCTGGGGGTAATGTTTTACGCAATAACGGTAAGTTTGATTTGCAGAATGCTGGTAGTAACAAGCTGGTATCTGTAGGAAATCAAATCGATCCATCTAAAATCTCTGGGAGCATAGAGTTTGCTGCTACTCCCACACCAACGCCTACACCCACACCCACACCCACACCTACCCCTACACCCACACCAACGCCTACACCTACACCTACACCCACACCCACACCCACACCTACTCCCACCCCGACGCCAGTACCAGTACCAGTACCAACACCCACCCCTACTCCAACTCCAACACCAACGCCTACACCCACACCCACACCCACACCCACCCCTACCACAGACTTAACAGATATTGCTAATCATTGGGCGGCTCCATTTATTCGAGAATTAGTCAAACAGGGTATAGTTAGCGGCTTCCCCGATCGCACTTTTAAACCTGATGCGACAATGACTAGGGCACAATATGCAGCCTTACTAGTAAAAGCTTTCAACCCCTCCCCAAATCGTGCGGCTACTAAATTCAAGGATGTACCAGCAGATTTTTGGGCGGCTAAAGTCATTCAGCAAGCTTATCAAGGTTTATTTCTCGCTGGTTTTCCTAATGGTAACTTCCAACCCAACCAAAATATCCAGCGCGTACAAGTGATAGTTTCTCTAGTAAATGGCTTGGGATTATCTGCTGATACTACAACTGCTTTCAAATTTGACGATCAAGCCAAGATTCCCGACTACGCCAAGGATGAAGTCGCCAAAGCGATAGACAAGCAAATTATCGTTAATTACCCCAATCCTAAAGCACTCAATCCTACCCGCGATGCTACACGCGCTGAGGTAGCGGCACTAGTTTATCAAGCTTTAGTTGATGCCGGTCGTGTAGCGGCGATTAACTCGCCTTATATCGTAGTTGGTTAATTCCTCTACTTAGCTATCTATATACCAACAAAGTCTATTCTTGAAGATTTTGTTGGTATATTTTTTTTCGATTTTATTGCGCTTTAAGTATCAGTAGTCAGTAGGGGCATGGCAATGCCATGCCCTCTAGAATATATTGATGTATCGCCAACCCTATTTAAGTTGGGATGATTTTCGGGTTGTTTTGCGATCGCATTTACATTTGCATCATCAAGAAATATAATGTAGTATATGTACTACATGCTGAACTGCAAATACAACTATTGAAACTATAAATTCCGCAGCACAGAGTAAAAATCCCAGGTTGTAAATGTTTTTATTAAACCTTCTACGACGGCTCAGACTACCTAAAATATCTATGAAAATTTCTTTCTGGAAAACCTTCTATATTAAACCTAACGAAATTGGCATTTTATATCACCGCAGTGATTTCAAAAAAATCTTACAGCCTGGTACTTATACTTATTTTGGTTGGCATTGGCAAGTCACAACCTTTGATTTGAACCAACCAGAAGCTAAAATTGAGAACTTAGAACTGTTGCTCCAAAATCACAGTTCCGAGTTACAACAATACTTAACAGTTGTTCGGACAGCCTTTAACCAAGCGGCTTTAGTCCGTTTAGGACAAAATTGGCTGAGTATTTCACCCAACCAATTACGCGCTTTTTGGCGTGGTTTTATTGAGGTAGAAACTCATCTATTTAACTTAGAAGAAACCTTAGAAATACCTGCTGAATTTGTTCAAAAATTACGCGGAATTTCCTTAGCTGGTATTCAGAAAATCCAAATTTCTGAATATGAAATTGGCTTGCTATACGTGCAAAACAACTTTATCCAACCTCTAGAACCAGGTGACTATGCTTTCTGGTGCTTTGATAGAGTTGTTTCTGTTCGTAATTTTAGCCGCATTCTACCTAATCCCAGCTTTCCCTTGGAAGATGTCTTAATTGAGAGACATCCAGACTTTGTATCTGCTTATTGTGAAA
Organism: Calothrix anomala FACHB-343; assembly: GCF_014696435.1. Classification (GTDB taxonomy): domain Bacteria; phylum Cyanobacteriota; class Cyanobacteriia; order Cyanobacteriales; family Nostocaceae; genus Aulosira; species Aulosira anomala_A. The sequence continues at coordinate 69,427 of NZ_JACJQG010000007.1, forward strand.
CAGTACAATTACAGAATCAGCAAGTAGCAATTGTCCGCTATCAAGGGAAAGTAATTTCCATCCTCGCCCCATGTAGTCGTAAGCTATTTTGGCAAGGTGTGGAAGTAGAGGTAATTGATATCAGCAATGATGCAAAATTACCATCTCGCTTAGTTGCAGAGTTAGTTTCCGGCTTACCAGAAGCTTTAAGTCTTAGCCGCAACAGCCTGCATATTTGCGAAGTTCCTACACAACATGTTGGCTTGCTCTATATTAATCAAGAATTTCAAACCCAACTTCAGCCAGGAAAGCACGCCTGGTGGTTATTTGGACGTTCTTTACAAACGGAAGTCTTTGATTTACGCTACTCAACCCTAGAAGTATCTGGTCAAGATATCCTTTCTAAAGATAAAGTACCTTTACGCTTAAACTTAACTGCTGGCTTCCGTATCCTCGATCCTCTCAGAGCAAAAAATGGCTTATCAGATATAATTAGCTACTTGTACAAGGAATTACAATTTGCTTTGCGTGGTGCAGTAGGCGAAAGAAGCTTAGATGCATTACTAGAGGATAAAGGGGCGATTGATAAAAGTGTTTCTGACTACATTCGCCAAAAAATCGCCGACTACGGAATCGAAATAGATTCAGTTGGGGTGAAAGATATTATTCTCCCTGGCGAAATCAAAACTATTTTGAGCAAAGTAGTAGAAGCGGAAAAAGCCGCCCAAGCAAACGTAGTTCGTCGTCGGGAAGAGACTGCTGCGACTCGCAGTATGTTAAACACGGCTAAGGTAATGGAAGATAACCCCGTTGCATTGCGGTTGAAGGAGTTGGAAGTATTAGAGCGAATTGCTGAGAAAATCGAGAAAATTCAAGTTAATGGTAGCTTGGATAGCATTTTAACCGATTTAATTCAGATAAATCGCCAACCAACTTAGATAATTGTAGGGACATGGCGCTGCCCATACGTGTCAACTTAAAGTAAAACCCCCATTCCATCTAGCTCCCATGCTCTGCGTGGGAGCTGAGATTTATGAGGCTCTGCCTCAATTTATTAGAAGACGAGGCGGCAGCCCACAAATACGCATTTCCAGCCGGAGGCTGGAAACGAGATAGAGAAGGGTTCTGAGCTTAAGTTGACACCAATGGGCAGTGCCATGCCCCTACCTGCGGACTTCATTTACCTAAAATATGCTGTAGATATATAGATGCACGTTGATAGACGCTACTGGTTATCTGCGTGCATCTTTTGTTTAGGTTGGAATCAAATTTTGAGTTTTGCTAAACCTAAATAGCGTATCCCCTCTGGAGAGATATCAAAACGACAGGGTAATACTTCTAAACCAAGAGCGATCGCATCCCGTAACAACTTACCATATATAGGGTCTGTAGTATCACCAGGGGCAAACTCCGTACAATCGCCGCGATTAATAAAGTACAGCATTACCGCACGACTTTGAGGTAACAACGCCATCAGTTCTCGTAAGTGCTTTTGTCCCCTAGTTGTTTCTGTATCGGGGAAGATTGCTAAACTACCTTGACACCAAGTTGTATTTTTTACTTCTAAATAAATTGGACGTTCCCCATCACTTCCTGTTAAGAAAAAATCCACGCGACTTTTCTTATCTTGTCCATAAACTACTTCACCTTTGATGTGACTATATTCACCCAATTCAGGGAATAAATATCTCGCTAAAGCTAACTTAACTATCTGATTTGGTAAAGCAGTATTCACCCCTACCCAAGTAGGATAATTATCATCCACCTGAATTAATTCTAAAGTGTAAGCTAATTTGCGTTTCGGATTAGCACTTTGAGAAAGTTGCACCGCACTACCAACAGTAGATACTCCAGTCATCGGCCCTGTATTGGGACAATGTGCTGTTACTATTTCACCATTTAATAGCTGCACATCAGCAAAAAAGCGCTTGTAGCGCTTTAGTAAAATTCCCGGATATAAAGTTGGGTAGCGATAAAGCCAATCCATAATTTTGACAATCTCTCGCGTAACAGCAAAGAGATAAGTTTACCTCTAAAGGATGACTATTTTTACTTTTTGAGTACAACTTTAGGAAGAAATTCTCTTTACCATAGTTTGGCTTTTTTTGTATTTATTTTTACGCCAGTTTAATAAAACTCAGCATACAATAGCTATTATCAGCCTCCTAAAATCAAAAAAGTTAGGAGGGTTGCAATCTGCAAGTAGGTAAATCCTATGCAAACAGTCCAGGGAATGACGGAATTAGAATATGCCTTTCTGTTTACCCTAAGAAAGGTAAATTCCATCAAACTAGAAGGGTTTAAACCATTTTTTAACAATTTGCCTGTAGACCCTTATATTAAAGGGAATTATCGCTCGCGAAGATTATCCAGATTTACAGTTGTCGGCGATAAATTAGTGAAACTACCTCACGGTTATTTCTATCAAAGCAAAGATTACAATCCATTAATGGGAGATATTAAAAGAGAGTTTGCAGAATTGGATGATGCGCTGATAGAACTAGATATATTTAAAAGCTTGGTTTTCGCATTTACTGATTCATGTAAACTTCATCCAGAAGCAGAAATAGGAGTGCATCAGATTAGAATTAGCTGTTCACCTGAGAATATGGGTAATCCTGCGCCTGAAGGTATCCATAGTGATGGTACAGATTTCATCGGTATCTTCTCCGTTAATCGACATAATATTCTCGGTGGCGAAACACGTCTATATACTGCCAAGAAGGAAAAACCAATTTTTAGTAAAATTCTCAATCCTGGAGAACTTTTATTAGTCAATGACCATGAATTTTTCCATTATGCTGCTCCCATTAAACCAGAAATTCCAGAGCAAGGAACATGGGATGTTTTTGTACTAACTTCCCCTAGTTTACTTTCTAATTAATAGGATTAAATAATAGCAGCATAGATTCTCATGAGAAAAGGGAAGCCGCAGCCCTACAGATTCATATTTTTTATAAATTTTAATGACTTGAAATAGGCGGAATAATTAATCTAGCTAAAATATTTGGCAATCTATAAAAGCTGGGTAATTTAATGTAGTCATTTACCCAGCTTTTTTAATGTTTAACAGGAAATAATATGGCTAATAGTGATTTATCTAATTTAATTTATTTAGTTGCTACATCAATAAAATACCTCAGTAATAATATGTAGATAAATGTAACAGCCAATGTGCGATCGCACTGTTGCTTGAGACACTACCTATGCTTGAATAGTACAAAATCTCTTTACCATAAGTTGGCATTTTTTGTAGTTATTTTTACGACAGTTTAATAAAACTCAGCATACAATAGATCTTATCAGCCTCCTAAAATCAAAAAAGTTAGGAGGATTGCAATCTGCAAGTAGGTAAATCCTATGCAAACAGTGCGGGGAATAACGGAACTAGAATATGCCTTTCTCTTTACCTTAAGAAAGGTAAATTCCATCAGATTAGAAGGTTTTAAACCATTTTTTAACGATATGCCTGTCGATCCTTATATTAAAGGTAATTATCGTTCTCGCAGATTATCGCGGTTTGTCGTTGCTGGGGATGAGTTAATTAAACTACCTCATGGTTATTTATTTCAAAGCAAAGAATACAACCCATTAGTAGGAGATATTAAAAGAGAGTTTGCCGAATTAGATGATGCGATGATTGAACTCGACATCTTTAAAGAGATGATTTTCGCATTTACTGATTCTTGCAAAATTCATCCCGAAGCAGAGATAGGAGTGCATCAAATTAGAACTAGCTGTTCACCGGATAATATGGGTAATCCTGCACCTGAAGGTATCCATAGTGATGGTACAGATTTTATCGGTATCTTCTCTGTAGATAGAAACAATATTCAAGGCGGAGAAACACATTTATATACTGGTAAGAAAGAAAAGCCCATTTTTAGTAAAGTTTTACATCCCGGCGAGCTTTTATTAGTCAACGACCATGAATTTTTCCACTTTACTACTCCCATTAAACCAGAGACTGATGCTTTAGGAACAAGGGATGTATTTGTATTAACTTCTCCTAGTTTGCTGATTAATTAATACTATTTACAAGTAAAACCAAACATTTTCATTAAGGGTGTGTTATGCCATAGGTTAACGCACCCTTAATTTATAGTAATTGGGCATGGGGCATGGGGCATAGGGCATTGAAAGATTGATTTTGATTTTTATGCGTTGCATATTTGCGGGATGAATTTAGACTTCTAGACAAAGCTGAAAGTCGATTCTTTGCGCCTTTGCGCCTACCCTGCGGGTTCCGCCTTTGGCGGTATGCGTGAGATAAAAATCATCCCATCAATCAGCAACGCCGATTTTTAGATATATTGGTGCGTTGCGCTACGCGACAACACACCCTACATGTAAACTTATTTAACTACTTTTCTCTTATACCAATTCACCAAATTACTGATACAAATCGCTTCCTCTGCTCCTCTGCTTCCTCTGCTCCCTCTGCTTGCCTATGTGTATCACTTTTAAAGTGAAATGGTATTACTCTTTCTCTTTCTTGGCGCACTTGGCGTTCTTGGTGAGACCAGCCCCCGTCTTGGCGGCTTCCGTCACGATGGGGGACTGGCGAACCCGAAGGGCGGTTCATTTCATCAAAAATAATTGCATCTCCACGAAAATTTATATACCCTCTTCAATCTACTGCAAATATTTGACAATCTACTAAATATGGAGAATTAAAAGCCGTCATTTCTCCAGCTTTTTTACCTGGGATAGGAAATAACCTAGCTGATAGAGGTTTATCTAGCTTAATTGCGAGAGTAGCCATATCAATTAAGATTGCAGCAATTTTTTCAATAGAAATATCGCCAGGAATAGGAACTGTATCTAATCCACAACCACAAACAGCTGAATAAAGTAACAAATTGGTAATATCATAAGTCTTTTCATTAGCTCTTGTCGCTAATCCCACATCTTCACAAACAGGAAGCATCAAACCAGAATAACCACAGATTTTTACTGATACATTTTTTAAAACACGAGTTAACATTCCCGAAATTGCTAGAGTCCCTGGTTGTCCAAATTTACCTTGCATAAGCTTTTCATAGGCAAAAGCAATACTGTTATTTTTATCTAATGATGGCGCAAGGGAAGTATCAATTCCTAGAAAGTTAATTGCAAATTTATCAGATATAATCTCGGCAATATTTGTAACTTGCTTTAACTCCATTTCTAATAATATTTTTAGTTTGGCTTCTGCTGTTGGGATATCATCAGCTTGAGAAAATGCTTGAGTTACCAAATCACAACACTCTAAGCCAATTGCAAATGCTGTATCACCTTGATGGTATGATGTGGGGAAAAATGGGATTCCCGGTTTGCAGTTAGCCCAAGCACAAAAGCGAAAATTTCCATAACCATTTTCGCTATCTTGGGAAATACGCTTAATTACCCTAGCTGATTCTAAGGCATTTTCTAAGTTAATTTCCGTTGCGCGATCGCCAATTTTACTCGAACAATAAATTACTGAGGTTTGTTTGTTAATTTCGGGAATTAAAGCGATATTTTCCGGTTGATTCGCATAACCGATATTGAAAAAACTTAAATTGAGATTTTGACAGATTTCTTCTAAGCGTTGAATTTGACTCAAAATTTCCTTTTGAGATAAACCTTGGAGATATTCCTCCCAAGAATTCGTGGCTATTCTTGTTGTTTGCACTTCATAGCCTTGTTGAGTAAAGATATCCTTTGCTTGTTGGTTAAATTCAGCAGCTTGTTTAATTTTTTCTGCATCTTGAGGAGATTGCAGCGAAATTCCTGTAGTAATAGTTCTGATTTTCATAGGTTTTTATAATCAAAATAACCGCTTGCGGGTAGCTTCTCCCAGAGAAAACGCTAAGTCAGAGAGATTGATAGAGAATATGAAAATTACACTTGTGGTGAGTGGAGCAGTACTAACATAGGAAATGAGATACATTCACCGTGAATACCTAATATAGTCATAACTAAATAAAAGCCATGAGTAACGAATTCTATAATCAAGGTTTGGAAAAAGCTAAACAAAAAGACTACGCTGGCGCAATTGCGGAATTTAATCTGGCTTTACAGCAGACACCTGATTTTCCAGAAGCTTATTTTCAACGGGGATTGGCATATTATGACTCAGGGGCAATTCTCCAAGCTGTGTCCGATTACACCGAAGTCATCAAGTTAAACCCGGAAAGTGTGGAAGCATACTACTCTCGCGCCTTGGCTAGGGTAGCGTTAAAAAATTTACCTGGCGCGTTAGAAGATGTTGAACGTGCAATTCGCTTTAATTCCCATTATGCCGCAGCTTACAGCTTACGGGGGATGGTGCGGCGCAAACAGGGTTATATTCATGATGCGATCGCAAATTTTAAACAAGCTGCGGAATTATATCTCCAACAAAAGGATGCAGAAAATTGTCGTCTGTGTTTGGAAAGAATTAAACAACTACAACCACCAGCAAAACCAGCAGTTACCCCAGCTAATTCTCCGGCTATAAAAATAACATCCCCAAAGGAATATTTTAGGCAACTATTAGATAAGGCAGAAAAAGGAGATACCAAAGAAGCGATCGCAGATTTAAACTGGGTATTAAAAGCCGATCCCCAAGATGCACAAGCTTATTGCTGTCGAGGGGTAGTAAATTGCAAAATGGGTAAATATCAAGAAGCGATCGCGGATTTTAATCAAGCGCTTAAATTAAATTTTGTTGATGCTATTGTTTATCGTAACCGAGGTAAAGCCCGTTGTTTGTTAGGCGATTATCAAGGCGCGATCGCAGACTTTAACCAAGCGTTGCAAACTGAACCGCAAGATGCTTTAGTTTATGTTGCTAGAGGTAATGCTTACCGCGCTATGAGCAATTATCTCGGTGCAATTAAAGACTATTCTCAAGCAATCCAAATTAATCCTGAAGATGCCCAAGCTTATTATAATCGCGGTATTGCCCATACACATTTAGAGGATATGCAACAGGCTATAGAAAATTATCAAAAAGCTGCTAGTATTTTTCTCGAAAAAGAAGACTGGGATAACTATAAATTAGTTTTAGATAGCCTAAATAAAATTCAAAAATCTCTCCCCGAAACCAAACAGCAAAAATATAATCTTCTCCGTCAGCGATTGTTACGTCTAGTTGGCGGACAATGGGAAATAGCCCAAAGATTAATTCAGCAGAAAAAAGATAACTATCCGCAAATGCCAGAAGAGTGGTATTTACAAAAAGTCATTACCGAATTAGAACGCGATCGCGGAGTATAAGCAAGTTTGTGTGATTATTTATTTTTGCGATCTAGGTAAATTTTGAATCCCAATCCACTGCCAAATCCGCCACCAAATATTATCAGGATCTTTAAAATATCCTGATAAACTGTGACATCCTTGTTGACTAAAAAAATAGTTAGAAATACAAAAACAGTAACAAAAATTAAAATTAAAATTAAATTGTATTTTCTAGCTTGTTGCGCGTCTATAAATGCTCTTTCGCTATCTTTCTCTACGCTTTCAAGGATTGTGGTGATATGTTGTTGATTAATTTTATCGAGGATGGGCGAACTAGAAGTTGCAGAAAAGCGACTCATAGAAAGAAATGTTTTAATTTATTTCTTAATTTCTGGTGGAAGACTATCTAATTCCTCTGGCAGTTTTTCTATATATCCACTTTCGGTAGCATCAGAATCTTTATTTGATTCATTTTCTTGATTAGACATTTCAATTCAAATTAATAAAATTACTTCCGGCTTAGATATTTATCTATTGCTATAGATAATTTTGATTCACAAAAATCAATTATTTTCTGCTCAAAAGCACCTTTAACTCTTGCTTCTACTTCATATTCGATAAAAATTGAGCAGGTATAATGAACTAAAGCCTCAAATGCTTTATCGCTAATTTCTCCATTCTTATTTAAATAAGAAAAATAAGATAAAATGCTTTTTAACCTTAATAATCTTTCGTCTCGATTCAATACAGAAAAATTTTCTGGTTCTTTGCTAACAGAAAAGTTAGATATTGTATTAATATTTTTCTCCATGAGAAACACAGTAGATTTTTACCTCATTTTTATTTTCAGGACAGCGAAATTTATTCTTATGTATTGTATATAGTCACAATGTAACATAAAAATAATTTGATTAATAAGTTACTTAATAAATTATTAAATCTTTTCAAGATATGCATTATATATTTTTTTAGTTGTAGCTCAAAGAGCTACAACATCTGCAATAAAGTAGTATATCGAACTTAATTTATCTTGCAGTAACAATCTGGCATAATGGGCGAATGCGATTTTTTTCCAAGTTTTTCATTACTTTCATTGCAGTATTACTACTACCTATTCTCATGGTTTCTGCACAAAATCCTCCGGTTAATCCAGGCGAAAACCTAGTTACTGAAGGTATCCCCCAAATACCTGCATCCCTAGCAGAATCGGTAAATCGCTATACCCAGTTTCGCGCAGCTAGTCTTGCTAGTTGGCATCCCCAGCGCCGGGAAATGTTGATTTCTACACGCTTTGCTGATGTACCGCAAATCCATTTAGTTAAATTTCCCCTGGGGAGTCGCAAGCAGTTGACATTCTTCCCGGAACGAGTCGGTGGTGGTAGTTTTCAACCGACTGAGGGTAATTACTTTATCTTTAGTAAAGATACTAGTGGTAATGAATTTAACCAAAATTACCGTTATGACTTAGCAACGGGGGAAATTACCCTGTTGACTGATGGGAAGTCGAAAAATAGCCGGGGTGTGTGGTCAAATAAAGGCGATCGCACAATCTACACTTCTACTAGACGGACGGGTAAAGATAATGATTTTTACATCATCAATCCGCAAAATCCGCAAAGCGATCGCCTATTAACACAGGTTGAAGGCGGTGGCTGGGGTGGTATAGACTGGTCACCAAGCGATCGCCAATTTTTAGCACAGGAATATATTTCTGCCAATGAAAGCTATCTGTGGCTCATCGATACCCAATCAGGCGAGAAAAAACTCATCACACCCAAAGGCGGTAAGGAAAAAGTCGCCTATTATGGCGGTGTATTTAGTAAAGATGGTAAAGGTTTGTATGTCATCAGCGATCGCGACTTTGAATTTTCGCGGTTAGCATACATTGATTTAGCCACAATCCAGCATACATATCTCACCAGTCATATCCCTTGGAACGTTGAAGACTTCGATTTGTCTGATGATGGTAAACACATTGCCTTTGTTACCAATGAAGATGGGGCGAGTGTATTACATTTGTTGGACACAGCCACAGGTAAAGAAAAGCCACTACCAAAGTTACCAGTAGGTAATATATATGGTGTCAGTTGGCATCGCAACAACCAAGATTTAGGCTTTACCTTAGTTTCTTCGCGCACACCCGCCGATGTTTACTCCTTAAATATTGTCACCAACAAAATCGAACGCTGGACAGAAAGCGAGACAGGTGGCTTAAATACCGAAAATTTCCCCGAAGCCCAGCTAATACGCTGGCAAAGTTTCGATAACAGAACCATCTCCGGCTTTTTGTATCGTCCTCCCGCTAAGTTTACAGGTAAACGCCCAGTCATTATTAACATTCATGGCGGCCCGGAAGCCCAGTCTCGTCCATCATTTTTAGGGCAGAGTAACTATTACCTCAACGAATTAGGCGTAGCCATACTGTATCCTAACGTCAGGGGTTCCAGTGGTTACGGTAAAACCTTCTTGCAGTTGGATAATGGCTATAAACGAGAAGACTCGGTGAAAGATATCGGTGCATTGTTAGACTGGATTGCAACCCAACCAGATTTAGATAAAGACCGAATTTTAGTCACAGGCGGAAGCTATGGCGGTTATATGTCCTTAGCTGTTGCTACTAAATATAGCGATCGCATCCGTGCTTCTATTGATATAGTCGGCATTTCTAACTTCGTCACCTTTCTGGAAAAAACCGAAGGTTATCGGCGCGATTTGCGGCGGGTAGAATACGGTGATGAACGCGATCCCAAAATGCGCGAATTCTTGCTGAAAATCTCCCCAGTGAATAATGCTAGTCGCATTCAGAAGCCTTTATTCGTGATTCACGGTCAAAATGACCCCCGCGTCCCTCTCAATGAAGCCGAACAAATTGTTGCCACAGTCAAAAAGAATCAAGTTCCCGTATGGTATTTAATGGCTAAGGATGAAGGACACGGATTTAGCAAGAAGAAGAATATTGACTTTCAATTCTATGCAACTGTGATGTTTATCAAAGAATTTCTGTAAATTTTTTGAAATAATTCTTGACATTTAGTATTTGTTAAGAATGTAGTCAGCACTCTTGCTAAGTTGATGACCAACGATCATTAGTCGTTGGTCATTTTTTTATATATTATTTTGTCATTTAATTATGACAAGATGATCTGATAAGTGGAAAAGCGATCGCAATTTTTAACCTGAAATGAATCCTTGATTTTTCACACACTTAATTAAAGCAATTGACTAATTACTTACATATCTACTAACTTTTTTAAAGTTATTACTAATTTAATAAAGTGACTTCATGTTAAAATCCAAACGATACTGACTTTTTCTTTTGTTACTTAATTTTTGACGATTAAATAATCCATAAAGTCACTCAGTGCAACAAAATCTATATCAGGGGCAACTAGATATGCAAAATTTCAGAGATATTGAGCATCATCAGCTTGAGTGAAAATTAGGGTGTTCGGTGTAGTAGTCCAACTCACCTGAATGCTTGATATACTTACACTTTCAGCAGCTTTAAAGATGAATAGCAATAGCTGCAGAAAGCAAGTAACACTCTAATTGAACGTCAACACAGAATTGACAATTATACATCAGCAATCTTTACTAATTCTTCTTACATCGAGCTACTTAAGTATATATAATTGTCTATATTCTCTGCCAAAAATTATTATTATCAGAGATTAAATTGTACGTAATGTTAATGGGGTGATATACAAATTTAACCAAAATCTAGATAGGGAAGTGTTGTTAATTAATAACATAATATCTTAATTTTGCACCCCAAAAAACAATGAATTATTTACACACTTTTAGTGAAAGCACCTATATATCTACATGGTTAGTGTATTGCTGGTTGATGACCAAAATTGTATTAGAAGATACTTGGAAGCTCTACTAGATCCAGTTTTGGATTTACAAGTAATCGCTAAGACTCCAAAAGGGAAAAATCCGATTGAACAAGTAGCTACTCTACAGCCTGATATAGTCCTCATAGATATAGATACACTCCGCTTAGATGGAGTGCGAGTAACTCAGACTATCTGTCAGCGATTTCCACTAGTCAAAGTTCTGTTGTTAAGTAGTGACGATCGCGACGAATATATCCATGAAGCCTTAGATGCTGGAGCAATGGGCTATTTGCTCAAAGATGCATCAACTGAGGAATTTCGCGATTCCATGCGCTTTTTTTGTGAAAGTTATAGTGAGTTAGAAGCTCATTTTCCCGAAGAATCCCTGGTAAAAGTTCCCGTAGCTAGTTCAGTCTCTGCAAACTCAGCTTATGAAGAATCTGCTGTCAAACTTCCTGCGGCAGAGAGAAGACTCAGTTTACCTGCGACTCATTCATCTCACTTGAAGTCAGCCGGAAACTTAACCCTACTACCAAGCAAGCAAAAAGAGATTCCCACTGAAGCCAATCCCCCATCACCTAAACAAATAGGTTGGCAGCAATTATTAATCCTACTCATGATTGCGGTGGGTGGGACAACTGGTATATATCTGATCCGCCAAGCCTTGAGAACGCCGTTACCATCTTTGAGCTACTTACAACAGCAATCAGCCTTGATGGGTACAGAATTTAGCGGTAAAGTGAAGCCCGCAAAGATAGTCAAAATCGCCGCTTCTAGCCCTTCAGTAGTAGAAAAGATTAATGTGAATATTGGCGATCGCGTGCAACTCGATCAACCCCTGATGGTGGTAAAAAATCCAGAGGGAGACAGGGAAATTGAACAAATTTTGCAGCAACGCCAAAGCCTGCTACAACAGGAACAAGCAGCACTCCAACAACAGCAAGCAGCGCAACAAAAAGTATTTATCTGGGAACAGAAAATTAGCGATATCAAGCAAAACGAATCCCCTCTAGCTGAAAAGATAGCCGATGCAGATTTAGAGCTATCCTTATCGCAGAGCGAAGCTGATAAACTGCCTTTACCCCAAAGACAAGATTCGATAGAAAGAACCAAAGCTATATACGAAAGAGCGCAATCACGAGTGCGACGGTTCGGACAACTTTATCAACAAGGTGCGATCGCTAAAGATCAGCTAGAACAAGCCGAAGCAGATATGAGAGTCGCTAAAGCAGATTATCAAGTAGCTATAGATGCTGCAACTGCCGCCAACGATTTAGAACGCGCCAAAAAGCAGAAATCTCAGTTACAGCGTCAAGTTTCCCTAGAACAACAAAAACTCAAGCGCCAAGAACTAGAGCAACAATTAAAAAATCTGCGTTTAGAAGCGCAACAAGCCACCGAACGATTAAAATTAATTCGGCAACAAGCAACTCAGCTATTCCAACGACAAATGCCATCGACAAATACCATAGTCAAGGCAACAACATCAGGCGTAGTGGTACAACTACCAGTCAAGATAGGCGATCAAATCTTTACTGGCAATCCCCTCTTAGAATTGGCTCAACTTAAGTACCTCAACGTGGAAGTATTGGTGAATGCGCGCATCATTAATGCTCTACGTCCAGGTCAAAAAGCCACTGTGAAAGTCGGTGTCGGTAAAACTGCGCAGAAATTTACAGGAAAAATCATCACGATTAATCCTATACCCGCAGAGAACATGAATCACAGTGTTGAGATCCAATTTGAAAATCCTGAAGATGCTTTACTAGTGGGGCAAATGGCATCTATCCAGTTTTTAAAAGAGTAATATTGATGAAGAAACTCTCTGTATTATTAACTACGGAAGGGACGTATCCGTATCATAAAGGTGGTGTGAGTACCTGGTGCGATGTTTTAATCAGCCAACTACCAGAGATAGATTTTCATGTATTGGCGATCGCAGCTAACCCCTACCTAGAGTTACGCTATAAATTACCAGATAATATCAAGCAACTAGTTAAAGTACCCTTGTGGGGAACAGAAGACCCTGTAGAATACTCTTGGCGCTTTCCCTTTTCTCAAGCCTTTAAAAGCAAAATCGCCACTACCAACAGAGTAATTTCCAGCCAATTTATCCCTTTATTTGAGAGTTTTTTAACAGCCATCCTCTTTGGCCAAGCAGATATTGAAAAATTAGGCTACCTCATCCTAGCCATTTATAAATATTTTCAGCGTTATGACTACCACAAAACAATGGAGTCAAAACAGGTATGGTCAACTTTTCAAAAATTAACCTCTACTCATTGGCATCCGTTAGTTAATCCGGCTACCGTCACCCTTCTAGAACAGACGGAAGCCATGCGCCTACTTTATCGGTTTCTGATCCCCATTCATATCCCTGTTCCTCAAACCGATCTCACCCATGCCTCATCTGCTGGTTTTTGTAGCTTACCTTGTGTCATTGCCAAATTAGAACGAGGCACGCCCTATCTACTCACAGAACATGGTATCAATATCCGAGAGCAGTATCTCAACTTAAATCGCAGTATTCCCTCCCTCTTTGTCCGACAATTTTTATATCGTTTAATGGGAGCCGTAGTTAAGGTTAACTACCACTACGCCGATCAAGTTTCTCCCGTGTGCGAATACAATGCCCGTTGGGAGCGTTGGTGGGGTATCCCCGACCATAAAATCAAGGTGATTTATAACGGAGCCGATCCGAATATTTATCATCCTACCCCGCCAGTGACAAAAGAACGCCCTCAAGTCATGAACATGGGCTTAATTTTCCCCCTCAAAGGACAACTGGATTTAATCGCCGCCGCCGCTATTGTTCGCGAGAGAATCCCTAATGTAGAATTTCGCTTTTATGGGCGTCCTTCCGATGAAAAGTATTTTGCCCAATGTCAAGAACTAGTACGTACCCATAAATTAGAAGACAATATCAACTTTGCTGGCTTTACCAGCGAACCTTGGCGCGCGTACAGTGAAGCCGATGTTGTAGCGATGTCGAGTATTTCCGAAGGTTTCCCTTACGCGCTGATTGAAGCCATGCTTTCAGGAGCTACCATTGTTTCTACTGATGTAGGTGGCGTCAATGAAGCATTAGGTGATACAGGATTGATGGTGCAAGCCCATCGCCCACAAGCCCTAGCTGCGGCAATTTTACAGCTACTCGAATTACCTGAAGAAGAAAGGCGAAAATTCGGTCAGCGAGCCTATGAACGCGCCATAAATCTATTTACACAGCAAAAATTCTTAGATGCCCACCTAGATACTTATTACCATCTCACACAGCGAGTAATAAAAGACACAATGCCCAAAAAAGAATTGGCGATCGCATCTTCTATGTAAACACCATGACCAAAAACAATTGTACAGACGCGATTAATCGTGTCTCTAACAAATCCCACAAATTAATCATGAGTACCTTATTGACAGCAACACTTGCTTGCAGTGCTATCAAGCCAGAAACTGCTATAGCTCAAACTAAAATTCTCATTCCCCTATATTCCTATCCTACCTGGTACAATCCCCCAACTTACACTTGGCCGCAAGTCGCAGCAGCAGCCAAACAAGTACCAATTACCGCCATTATTAATCCTAATAACGGCCCCGATAATGGCCCCCCCAACAGAGACTACGCCAGAGGGATTCAAGACCTCAGACAAGGGGGAGTAACAATCCTGGGTTATGTAGCCACAAATTACGGTAAGCGCAATATTAATCAAGTCAAAGCCGATATTGATATCTACGCTAAACACTTTCATCTTGATGGAATTTTCTTAGATGAAGCCGCTAGCGGAGCAGATAAACTCGACTATTATCAGGAAATTTACAAACATATTAAAACTCAGCCTAAATTGCAAATGGTTGTACTCAACCAAGGAACTCAAACCGATCAAGGTTATCTAACTCGACCAGCTGGCGATAATTTAGTAATTTTTGAAAATTATTCCAAAGCTTGGAATGAATACCAGCCTCAGTCATATATCAAAGATTACGCAGCCAAGCATTTTTCCTGTTTAATTCACTCTGTCCCTGATGCAGCCACCATGAAAAAACATATCAATCAAGCAGTGGCGCGCAATATCCAATATATCTATATCACAGATGATAGTCCCGATAATCCTGACAAAGATCCTTGGAATAGCCTACCCTCTTACTGGCAAGAACAAATAAATCATATCCGTTCCTTAAATCAAAAAATATAGCTGTTGACTGTTGACTGTTGACTGTTGACTAATGACAGCCTTAACCAGCTATTTTTAATTGCATCGCCCTATTTAGGGAGCTGATCTTCAGGAACCTGAATTTGATAAATTCTCAAATCCCGATCTTCATAATAAATAGCCACATCTTTCTCATGGAGGTGACGATAAGTCTCACACAACTGCAAAGCCGTAAATTCTAAACTCGCACGCCCAGCTGACGAACGATAATTACGATAGGTAGGGTCAGATAAAACCGAATAGGGAAGTGTGTAATTTTCGCTAATTCCCGTAACCAATGGTCTTTTTTCCACCAAGATAAACATATTTTCGACGGAATAACGAAAATGAAAATCAGGATTGCTAACTTTAGCAGCATACTTTTCAACAAATAAACCCAAATCCTCATACCAACCTGCACCATAACTTTCTGCAAGTTGTTCAACAGGAGCCACAATTAACCAGCGCTTGATCGGGAATCTCGCTCTTAGTTCTAGGGTTTTACGTGCAGCTATCTCATATTCTAGATAACTAAGTTTGGGCGGATTTGGCAACAAAAAATTAACTGCGATCGCAAACACTAAAATCAAGCAGGTAATTTCCGACCATAAACCCAGTACCAGACTCAGCAACCAGCTAACAGGGATTAACATCAATCCCCAAAGCCAGCTTAGTCCTACAGGGAGTGTCACTAAAAAACTGCTTTCCCATCCTAAAGGATTTTCCGGTAAAGCAGAGACTAAAGCTAACAATATCCAACTCGTAGTCATGACAGTCAGCGCTATTCTTCCAGCAAAGAAAAAGCTCATACCGCCAATTAATGCCAAAACTAATAAAGTGGGTTTAGCGATCGCCACAATCGTCAAGCAACAAACTGTATCAATCACAGCATCTCGACGGTGTAAACTTCTCGATGCTTCCCAACCTCGTGCTAATCCTAAAACTAGAAATATCGCGCCTATTTCTAAGTTACCCCCAGCCCATTGACGAATTAAGGAGGAATTTAAACTTTCTGTCACCGTTGTCAGCCATTGCTGTAACCATAGCGGCGTAACCTGAGATAATTCTAGATGAGAAGTGAACAGATAAGCCCCTAAGCTATACATAGCACCAAAGCCTGCTGTTCTATTTTGAGAAATTACGCCCAGACTATAGCCAACACTTAACACCAACAGACAACCTAACAAAGGGTTAAGAAAGCGGATAACTTGCATAGCATCAACCGCACCCAACAGAGATAAGACGCTAGCCAAAGTAGACAATGTAGGAAAAGAGTGAATCTGTCCCGGCCAATCCCCAGCGATAATTTGTCTAGTAGCTAGTAACACCCCATAACTATCAGGATTACCAAACCGCAGTTCCCGTAAGGGATGCTCAAACCGCAGTAATACAGCAAAGGTCAGGATGACAGCGAGCAGTAGCACCTCTAGGATATTTTGTGAAAGTGCGATCGCGATTAATTTCTCCACCATCGCCAATTCTTCTTTCCCAAACTGCAGAATTCTCTGCCAACCTTGACGAATTTTCGGTAAAAAGCCTTGATCTAGTGCATCTAAAACAATACATCCTACCCTCTGATTGATCAGTTGTAACTGTTTTCTGAAGCGCCAATTATGGTGATGTAACCAGCGCAGTAAAAAACAACCACCATATAAAAATACCAGCGTAAACCAGCTAAACAAGTGCAACGCACTCAGCAGCCAAACCCCAAATAAAGTAACTAGCACTATTCGCGACCAGCTACCAACTATGCGGCTAGCCCAAGACATTTTATCTGGAAAAATAAAAACTTTGCTGGGTAGCCAAATAAAGACAATTACAAACAACATCACTACCCATATAGTAGTGAGTACATCAAAAATAACAGTTTGCAGAAATATCACAATTATTTACATTAATCTATATTGAAATTTCACCAGCCTAAAATCAGTTAACAGCAAATTTGACTGTCACAGCGCCCAGTGTCCAAATTTAGGCTAGTATTGGCACCTGAATGATTATAAATTGATTAGTCAATAATATTGATAAAGCTATCATGAAAACCGATGCAAAAGTCTTCTCATAATAGTTTTTTAAATTGCCCAGAGTCTTACTCTGTTGGCGCTATCAGCTTGATTACAACATGCTAATTAGCTGTTCAAAGGCAAGCAATCACAAAAAAATGAGGAAAATCTGAAGAAAGTAAAGTTAGTATTTTCACTGCTCTTAACGAATACTTTATAGATAGTTTATTGATTCTTTATATGAATTGTAATATGTTGAATAGCGGCAATTGATATTATGAAAACTGCCAAGACTAATTTTAATACAACTTACTTAAACAATACTTAACATAGTTCAATGTTCTCCTAAAGGTAGGGAATAATAATGCTGAAAAGCAATAGCATAAAATCCACAAAAATATTGTGAAGAGCAGGATAACTTTTTGCTGATGAAATAACATATAATTTGTATTTTCAACACAAAATCAAAAAACAAGCACTGAAAAATTTACCTGTAGTTTATGGTCTAATAAGTATTTACATAAGACAATAGATGTATGATATCAACCAAATTAAAATTAATCTCAAATTGGAGTAAAATTCCAATTTATTACTCAAAAATTGCTAATATAACCTAAATTTCTAGAGATGCAATAAAAAAACGCTGAATACTAGAATACTATAAGTGATTGGTTGATAATCTGCTGTTAGAACAAAATTTTGGCATAGAAGGTAAACAATTTGCCTTCTAGCCAAATTTTTGATGCATAAATAGAAAAAGTTATTTATGCGGGTTAAAAAATTATGTTTCCTTTCATTCAGGTAGAAAACAATGTCTAAAAAAGTATTAGTAACCGGAGGCGCTGGTTATATCGGCTCCCACACCGTCCGTCAACTAGGAGAAGCTGGTTATGATGTAGTGGTTTATGACAATCTCTCTAGTGGTTCTGCTGCATCAGTCATCTATGGAGAATTAGTTATTGGTAGCCTTGACGATCAAAAACTATTAGCTCAAACTTTTAGTCAACATAAATTTGATGCAGTCTTGCATTTTGCCGCCTATCTATCTGTACCAGAATCAATAGTCAAACCTCTTGACTACTATAGTAATAATACTTCTAACACCCTAAATTTATTACGTTGTTGTCAATTATTTGATGTTAAAAAAATAATTTTTTCCAGTACAGCTGCTGTTTATGGTCAACCTGAAGACAATCTAGTCACAGAGTTATCACCGACCAAACCCATGAACCCCTACGGTCGCTCCAAACTGATGAGCGAACAAATCATTCAAGACTTTGCACAAGCATCAGAATTAAAATACGCAATCTTGCGTTACTTTAACGTCGCTGGTGCAGATACCACCGGAAAATTAGGTCAATCTGCAAAAAAAGCCGAACACTTAATTAAAGTAGCTTGTGATGCAGCTTTAGGTCGTCGTCCCTCCGTCAGTATCTTTGGCACCGACTTTCCCACCCCAGATGGAACTGGAATTAGAGATTACATCCATGTAGAAGATTTAGCTACAGCCCATGTAGATGCATTGCGCTATCTAGAAGCAGGAAATGAGAGTCAAATATTCAACTGTGGCTATGGCCAAGGCTATAGCGTGCGAGAAGTTTTAAAGATGGTGCAGAAAATCTCTGGAGTAGACTTTCCTGTAATTGAACACCAACGGCGTGCAGGCGATCCAGCTTGTGTGGTTGCTAGTTCTGATAAAATTCGCAATATCTTAGGTTGGGAACCCAAATATAACAGTTTAGCAACCATTGTCTCTACAGCTTTAAACTGGGAAAAAAAATTAATTGCTCTGGCTACATTAGAAAAACAGCTAGCCCAAGAAAATTTTCGGCTAGGTGCGCTATTGCTAGAAAGCAAAAATATTTCACCTACTCAATTAGAACAAGCATTACAAGAGCAAGCCCTGACTCAGCAAAAATTAGGAGAAATACTAGTACAAAAATCTATTATTTCTGCACAAATGCTAGAGAAATTTTTGCTAGAGCAAACTTGGAGAAGACAAGGAATTTGGCTGCAAGTATAAATAGCCTAGCCTGGTTAATAATCGGTAAATCTAGAAAGTTGTGGAAATTTTGGCAGATATAACTGCATATTTCCACTTAGGCATTAAGTAAAAATAAGTAGTGCGAGCATCTTGCTCGCGCGGGCATCTTGCCCGCACTACAAATATTAAATTGTTCAACTTATTTTTACACGACTCCTTAAGTTCAAGTGGTCAATTACTGCCGAAATGCAGACATATTTCTGCCGAAATCACATATCAATTTCAAGCATAAATTTTTCTCAAAAATCTACCTCTTGGAGAAGCAAATCACATGTCTAATGACCTGCAACTAATCAAGCTAGAAGAACTGCTCAAAAGAGCAATCGGTAACATTAGTGAATTCTTCACCTCTGCTGATTATTCACAAAAAATGAATTTAGCATTTGGTAAAGATTGGAATCCAGCAAAAGCTCAGAAAGTAATTAAAGACATAATCAATTATTCCAGCTTACCCAGCATTAAAATAGTTGAGGCATCAGCAATAAACGGAGGAAAAGGAGCTTTTGGTAGTTTCAACAATACAATTTATCTATCAAAAGCACTGTTAAACGATTCTACCGAAAGTGTGGATGTATTAATAGAAGAACTCGGACACTATATAGACTCGCAAATAAATAGCCAAGATGCACAGGGCGATGAAGGCGAAATTTTTTCAGCAGTAGTTCAAGGTAAAGAGTTAACGCCAACTCAACTAGCAGCATTGAAAAGTCAGAATGATACAACCAGTGTCTTGATCGATGGAGAAGTCAGAACATTAGAGCTAGCAACAACTTACGGTAATATTACCCTCGATGGTAACCTCAGCGATTGGACAGCAAAGGATAGATTAGATTTTCTTCCCGGAACAGGAGTACAAGGATTTGAAATCTATGGGAAGTATACAGGTGATGCCTATGTTTTTGCCTTAAAGGCAGATAACCTGGCGATAGGTGCAAACACAACATTATGGCTAAATACAGATAGGAATTCTACGACAGGCTATCAAATATTTGGTACATCTGGGGGCGCAGAGTATAACGTTAACTTCGCAGCAGATGGCTTACCCTATCTTTACACAGGAGCAGCCGGAGAAAATTCTATTAGACCATTAGATTATGGCTTTAGTAGCGATCAAAAAATAGTTGAATTCGCCGTACCAGGATCGAATCTGGGAACATCAGTACCACAAGCAATTGATATTTTAGGGGATATTAATAACACGGCATTTATACCGGGAGATTATGCTACCCAAAAATACACAGTATATGGGGGACAAAATCTACCAACAAGAACAGATCTGAGTAAAAAAGTAGGTATAGTTTTTTCAGCAACTACAGCGAAACAATTTTTTAGCGAAACAGCGTATCACCAACTGTTCTTGTCGATGCAAAGCCAAGCGATGCAGGCAGGGATTCCCTTTGATATTCTCACAGAGGATGACTTAACTGATATCAATAAAGTTGTCAATTATGATTCGCTAATCTTTCCCTACTTTGCAAATGTACCCCTGGCGAAACTAGATGCCATTCAAGAGACACTCACAAAGGCAGTTTATCAATATAACATTGGTCTAATTACCGCCGGAAATTTCTTAACTAACGATGAAAACGGTAATGCTTTACCCGGAAATTCCTATACCCGGATGGAGCAGTTGTTGAATCTGAAAAGAACTGGTGGTAGCACCACACCGGTTAATGGTGTTCTCAACGCTGAAATTACTACTCATCCAGTGATGCAAGGGTACAATCCGGATGAGGTAATTCGCAATTACAATAACATTACCTATGACACTTATGGTGATGTTGACCCTAATGATAATAAAACACCCATAGTTCTCGCAGATTTTCTGGTAAATGGGCAGAAAGACAATGCTGTGCTAGCGACACAAACCGGAGGCAGAAATGTCCACTTTAGTACTCCGGGATTCATGGCGGATAACAATTTATTGTGGAAAGCATTGCAATGGGCTGTTCTGGATGAGAAACCCAAAGTCGCTTTAAATATGAGTCGGGATGCGAGTATTTTTATTTCTCGCAATGACATGGATCAGTCTCAAGAAGCTGATGATGTGAATCCAAATGGAAACACTCCAGGAGTTTACGATAAACTGCTGCCAATTCTAGAGCAATGGAAAAATGACTATAACTTTGTAGGGTCATACTACATTAACGTCGGTAACAATCCAGCCAATGGGCAATTTACTGATTGGACTGTCTCCAAGCCTTACTATGACAGGATGCTGGCTCTACAAAACGAAATTGGTACCCACTCTTACACTCACCCAGAAGACACAAATCAGAGTACATATAAAGAAAATAATGCATCGGCTCCTGTAAGTCCCACTCTTACTAATGCACAATATGCTACCAAGTTGGAGTTTGAATTTAACCAATCACAATTAGTCATTGAGCAACAATTAGGAATTACCGTTACAGGTGCAGCGATTCCCGGAGCGCCAGAAGGTATAGGAGTTTCCAAAGAGCTTCAGAAATACTTATCCTATGTTTCTGGTGGTTATGCAAGTGTGGGTGCAGGTTATCCTAATGCTTTTGGCTTTTTGTTTCCGGAGAATAAGGATTATGTTTATCTTGCTCCGAACATGTCCTTTGATTTTTCGCTGGTGCAGTTTCGCCAGTTAACACCACAACAAGCGGAAGCAGAATGGCTCAAAGAATACACTGGCTTAACAAATCGCGCAGCCCAAGCCATCATCCATTTTCCATGGCATGATTATGGCCCAACAGTGTGGGATACAGATCCAACGGATAACTCAGGCTCGCCTTACACTCAGGCAATGTTTACTAATTTCATTGCCAGAGCATACAACGATAATACAGAGTTTATTACGGCTGAGGAGTTGAGCCAGCGCATCAGAACTTTTGAGAAATCACAATTAACTCTTGATTATCCCAGTGCAAATACTATTACTGCCACTGTTGCCGGAGTTACTGATGTAGGCGCTTTTGGTTTGAATATCGATCCCACTCAAACCATTAAAAGTGTCAATGGTTGGTATGCCTACGATAAAGATACGGTATTTTTACCACGTAATGGCGGTAAATTTACAATCAATTTGGGCACAACTCAAGATGATGTAACCCGTATTATTGACCTACCAATGCGTGCCGAATTAACTTCAGTTGTTGGTAATGGTACAGATTTAGAATTTTCATTCTTTGGTGAAGGTAAAGTTGTCTTAGATATCAAAAATCCCGGTGCATTGAGTCTAGTAACCGAAGGTGCAAGCAGTACAACTCGTAACGGTGAGATTGTCGAGATGACTTTTAACGGTCTTGCCCAACATACTGGTAGGGTGAGATTAGTTGTGGATGCGCCACCAACTGTTGCTAACCCCATTGCTGATGTCAGTGTTCTTGAGGATGCAGCAGATACTGTCATTAGTCTCAGCAATGTCTTCATAGATATTGATAACGCTGCTACTGGCATTACCAAGACAGTTAAAGCTAATAGTAATAGTGGCTTAGTTAATGCCAGCATTGCTAACAATAATTTGACTCTGGATTATCTACCTAACCAATTTGGGACTGCGACAATTACTATTACCGGTACATCGAATGGCAAAACTGTTGATGATACCTTTACAGTCAATGTAACACCTGTAGATGATGCACCGATTGTGGGTACTCCAATTGCCGATGTTGTTGTTAATCAAGGTTCTGCTAACACAGTTATCAATTTAGGTAGTGTCTTTACTGATATAGATAACGACGTTGCGGCGATTACTAAGTCGATTCTCTCCAACAGCAATAACACCTTGGTGAATGCCTCAATTGTAGGTAATTCTTTAACCTTGCAATATTTACCCAATCAATTTGGTACTGCACAAGTGACTGTGCGTGGTACATCTGGCGGTAAAACGGTTGATGATACATTTAGCGTCACTGTTAATCCGGTAGGCAATGTGATTAACGGCAACTCTTTCGGTAACTTCCTTATAGGGACTTTTAATAGAGATATCATTAACGGATTTGGCGGTAATGACACCATAGATCCTAAAGATGGTAATGATGTTGTTTATGGTGGCGATGGTGCAGATTATGTTTGGGGAAGTTTTGGAGATGATGCGATTTTTGGAGATGCTGGTAATGACAATTTATCTGGTGGCTCAAATAACGATACTCTCACAGGTGGTAGAGGTTATGACACATTAGATGGTGACTCAGGAATTGATACTCTGATTGGTGTCAACCCCAACGATACCTTGGCAGGAGTAGGGGAGATTGATACCTTCTATGGTGACGATCAAGCTGATTTATTTATATTGGGTGATAGAAGTAAGGCTTACTACAATGATGGTAATAATTTTACCTCTGGCACAGGGGATTATGCGCTAATTGAAGACTTCAGTACCTTTGAAGGGGATAGAATTCAACTCTATGGTAGTGCCGCAAACTATATACTTACTGGTGTGTCATTTAATTTCTCCTTCGGTTCCCATCGATCACTTTACTTAAGAACTAGCGGACAGGATGAACTCATTGGAATTATTGAAGGAAATAATAGTCTGAGTCTCACTAGTAGCAGTTTCACTTATGTGAGCTAAAAAATTTCTAGCCTTGAATTTGCGGCAATTGGTGAGATACAAATAATCTCAGGGGCACAAAATTTTGTGCCCCTAATGATGTTATCTAGATTTGATTTAAATACAAAATTATGATTGCAGAAGATGATAAATTATCTGAGTTAGTTAGCGCTATTGAAGAAGTTAGCTCCGCACCTGCTGATTTTTGGCAAGTTACGGCAATTATAGAATCATTAGGTTATACGGATAGAGTTATTCAGCAGGAATTTGGTTTTAGTGATGCTTTATCGTTGGGTAAGTATGTTTATGAGAATCATAACTTTTCTTTAGCAGCGAAAGTCATCAAGCCGAAGAAAAAATTTTGGCGGAATTTGTTGAAAGAGATGCAAATCTTCATTGAACAATTCTCACAAAGTTTTGTTTTTGCTTTACCTTTGCTGTTGATATTGCTGTTAGAATCTCTTGATGTAGATAATCAATCGCCCCTATTACCACCGGAACTAGCTTCATTAATTACTCTGGCAACTATGGCTAGTCTGACTATTAGTGGGGGATTTGTCCAGATGATTAGCCGGAGGGGAGAATTTTATCTCAAATTGGGCGAACCAATACAAGCTAGAAGAGTTTGTTTGCCGATTATTTATTTAGGTACAGCTACTAGTATTATTGTAGGTTTATTGGGGCTGTGGTTTGGTTTTTATCAAGGTCAGTTTGCTGATGAATATTTAATTTTGGCGGCTGTATATTATTTAGTTTTGAGTTTACTGTGGATGCTATTAGCAGCCGTGGGGATTCAATTACGCTGGTGTACGCCAATAATTATGTTGGGGTTAAGCGGATTATTTGTATTGTTAAGAGTTTGGATTAATCTAGATGCATTAACTGCCCAAATTATTAGTATGTTTGCGACTTTATTAGTAGTAATCTGCTTAGTTGGTTTTGGGTTTGGTAAAGATAAGAAAGCAAGTCAAACTACTGCAACAAAAGTTCCCTTACCTCGCTTGAGTGCGCTGGTATATTTATTAGCTCCTTACTTCTTTTATGGCATAGCTTATTTTAGTTTTATTTTTGGCGATCGCATTGTGGCAGGTTGGGCTGTAAATCCTGCTTCGGGGCTAGTTTTTGCGATTCATGCTGACTATCAACAGGCTATGGATTTAGCTTTAATAAATTTTCTTTTGTTGGTTCCATTCGTGGAATATTTAAGTTATCGGTTTATTAGTTATTGGTTTAAAAATTCCAAAAATTTAAATGTAACAAAGCTGGCTAAATTTTATCGTCAATTGTCTTATCGCTACTGGTTAACTGTGGGCTTAACTGTGATATTTTTTAGTCTTTGTGTGACTATTACGTTTCTTTTGCTAAAGCCAGAAAGTTGGAGTTTACAAACAAATTTACAATCGTTATTTGGTTGCTTAGGTTATTTATTTTTTGTCATCGGACTATTAAATTCAATATTGCTGTTTAGTCTGAATCAAGCAGCTATGGTAGTTAAAAGCATTATTCCTGCGTTGGTACTTAATTTAACTTTGGGTTACATTTTAGCAAATTTGATTAATCCCGATTGTGCAGTGATTGGTTTAGTCACGGCTGCTATTTTGTTTATGTTGCGTTCAACTCATAAAGTTTCGCAAGTGATGAAGCAACCGGATTATATATATTACCTTGCTGGATATTAAGTAGGGGTCAAATAGAGAAATATTTTCATCTAGAATCTAAAATTAGCAAATGAATAGCATCATCTTTAGCGGGGACATTCAGGTAAACTTTTCTCAGCATAATTACAATCAAAATAAATTAGAGCCTCTCTACTAGAGTCAAAACTTGGAGTTGTAATGTAGGATTTACTGTTGGTACTAGCTTCTATTGACCAAATTTTTAAGTAGTAACTACCGTTATCATCACTAGACCATAATTCATAACGATAATTACCTCCAGAACCTTGACTAGTTAAATAATCGGCTAGGGCTGTATGTGCTGTAGTTAAGCAGCTTAATACAGCTAAACTAGGAATTAACACGACTTTCAAGAAAATTCTGAATTTCATAAATATGCCATAAATCTACCTTATATAGCTTCCTAGATATGGATTTATTTTCACATCAGTAATAATGTTGAATATTATGTAAAGTTATGCCAATAACATTAATTCCATTGTTCTGATTTTTGATTCTCCTTGATTATTGACCAAGGGTTGCTTATGATTAATTCTCTTGTACCAATAAAACTGATTTTACCTGGCGCTTGATGGGTTTGCGTACCAGATTTAGTTTGCCATAAAAAGTTTTACCGTTGTAGTAAAGAGAAGATGAACTACCGCCATCTAAATTCATGGCTTTTTTAGCACCAAGAGTTTGCATAAAAGCTGCTAATTCTGGTAAAGACATTCCCGATTTTGCTAGTCGGACATTGGGTTTTTGGGCTACCATGACTAGGAGAATATTACCATCATCAGTAATCCCGATCGCAGTTCTTGAACTAGGTCGATTGCTATCAATTGCATCTCGTCCATTGGCTTTGTCAACAAACCCTTCTGGTTCTGAGGTGAGTTCTGGTAAAAGATTGGGGCCTCCACCTACAACATCGACTATTTGACAGCCAGCTAACGGTGATTCATTGTGGGGGGTGATATCGTAGATGACGGTTTCTCCGCAGAGATAGCGACGGAATTCTGTGCGATTGAAAATTTTGCTGAGATAAGGTTTTAAGTTGGGATTATTTATAAGTCTGGGGTTATCTTGGGGATTTGCTACGACACGCCCAGAAATCATGACATGGGATGTAGACTTTTGATTAACAGGGTCAAAAAAGCCTGCATTTAAGATTGCTTTGACTCGATGCTGCTTGGTAAATTCATCTACAGTTGCTACTTTATCTGAGATTGCAGGTGTGATGAGAAATCGGCTATCAGTCGGAATTGAAAGAATATGCACTACGCTTTGCGGTAAGGTACGCTGTTCGTAGCTGATGGTTTTTGGTGGGGGAGGTGCAACATTTGGCACTTTTGATATAGAGGAATGCAACTTAAATAATAGTGGCATCCCAAAACTAACTAGTGTAAGACTCAGCAGCCAGATTTTTTTGACTTGAGTAGTCATATCTTAAATTAAGTTGAAAATTAACTAAATAAATATTACGCGGGCAAATGTGCCAATTCCCGATAGGGTGAGATAGTATTTTTCTCAATGGGAATTATTAGCCTGTATTTTTTACTATTTTTTAATGTTTTTTGGTAATAAAATATGTAAACGATCGCACTTTTACAGATTTACAATAAAGGCGATCGCACTTTGATAGTTAAGGATAATTGTAGCTACTGTAATTTTCGGTAATGCTTGCGTAATTCTGATGAATTGATCGCCAAATGGGTAGAGTAGTTGATTGTTGATATTTCCTTACCGAAATTTTTGAGAAAGAATCGACACAGGTTTTTCTGAAATTTTTCTCATGTATTTTGCAAACAGTCTTGCCATCAAGATTTCATCATGTCCAAATTTATAATTAGCGTAAGCGAGATGTAAAAAAATAGTAAGTCAATAAAGATTGTTAAATAATTTATTTTTGAACTAAATATCAAGGGTAACTCTCATTACATTTTTCGGACGGCTGAATAGGAACTATATAATCAAGCCCATCTCTGTCCGCGAATAGATAAAAATGACTTTTAACTCACAAAATCTTAGCTCAAATCGTAAATCTAAAACATTCAATAATCCAGAACGTTTTATAGAAGGTTGGTATTGGGCGATTCCTACTAATAATCTGCGGGTAGGTGAAGTAAAAGCTATTACTTTATTAGGTAGAGATTTAGTAATTTATCGCGGTAAAGATAGAAAAGCTGTAACTTTTGATGCCTACTGTCCCCACATGGGCGCTCATTTAGCAGATGGTAAAATTGAAGGTAATGGATTGCGTTGTTCTTTCCATCAATGGAAATTTGATCGGGAAGGATTTTGTGTTGATATTCCCTGTTTCGATGAACCCCTTCCTCTGAAGTTAAAAACTTGGCCTACTGCAGAAAAATATGGCATGATTTGGATTTGGACTGGGGAAGTCCCGCTACAACCTCTACCTTTTATTCCAGAGTTAGAAGCACAAGATTTTGATGTGACGATTATTTCTCAGTTTGTGACTAACTGCCATCCCCATGCAGTAATAATTAATGCCATAGATACTCAATATTTTAATACTCTTAAAAGAGTAGCAGCAGAAAATATTTTTGAACCACAAGAACTGAATCAATATGCTATTACCTTTACTAATAATCTACAAGGTAGAAAAGGTAATTATTTAGCTAAACTCATGCGTCCTTTTTATAAGAATGACCTGAATTATAGTGTTTGTTATTGGTATGGCAGCACAAGCATGGTAACATTTATACCTAATTCGCTGCACCTGCATGTCATGTTTACCCTACGCTTAATTGCAGGAGGAAAGACTGAAGGATATACCCTATTGATGATGAAAAAACGTCAGGGAATGGTAGGTAAATTATATAATCGGCTTGTGTTGTCGCTAGGTAAGGTTTTAAGTCAAGATTTTCTCAAAGTTGACGCTAAGATTTTGGAGAAACTTAAATTTGATTTTAGAACGCCTGTGAATACAGATCAGGCTATTATGCAGTTTATCAATCATTTAGAAAGACAGCCAGCTTTATCTTGGGGAACTTGGCAACAAGCAAGAACAAGCCGCGATACAGAAACCAGAGATAATAGGGATAAATGGCGGGATAATTTTAATGATTGAGTCATTGGCCATTTGTCAGAGACGCGATGAATCGCGTCTGTACAATTGTCCTGTTTCCCTAGCTCTGCCGTATTTTGTTGTTATTAATTTTTTACGTTAACATTTAAATAAAAAGAAGTGGCAGAGCCACTTCGTAATTCCCAGGTAGAACCTAGAGATGAGTATAACTATTCTAAAAACTGGAAATCGTATAAATAGACACTGATTAATTGTATCTAAAGAATTCAGTGCGATCGCACTAATACAAGCTCAACTTACCTCTGCTAGAGAATTACACATCAAACAACATAACATGATCAATTTACTAACTGTACGATTAGGCATTGCTGCTAGCTAACAGAGAATAAAAAGCCTGTTAATCTAGTTCGTACATCTGTTTATGTTTAGCCAGAAGCGCTTGATATTTCTCGTTTGTCTTGGCTTCTATCCACTTAACTTTAAATATGGCTGCTGATTCGGCTTTAATGGGATCTACTTCATAAGGAAGAATTTCTTTTTTCTCTGCGCTATCTGGCTCAGTCTTTTTATACTTTCTGCCGCTTTTATGATTAGCATAACGGCGGGCGCGAGTATAACCCATTTGCAAAAACTTACGTGCCATATCTGCACCGATAAAATCATCTTGCTCTAAATAAGCAAGGAAAATATCATAGATTTTTTCGCTTGATTCTCGCGCAATATCGGGATTTTTGAATCGCCAAAAAGGCAGAATTTCTGATTTGTAAGGTTCTACCAAAAGTACACCTTGTTCGCCTTTCCCTACACGATAAAGTTCAGGATGCTGGCGAAAATTGATGTTTGGGAAGTCTAAAGAATAATCAAAAGCCATTGTCAACCCCTTCGGGGAATTCAAAATTCAAAATTCAAAATTCAAAATTAATAATCCTCATAAATACAGCATATTTTAGGTAAATAAGGTACGCGCTTCGGGGCATGGCGGTGCCAGTGCCCCTACAATCAAAGATAATTTTTACCTCACTAACTGGCAATCTGCTGTAAATTAGGGGCTTATATCTTTTTGATATTTGGTCTGTTTTTAGGATGAATCATAAACTTTCAAAACAGAGTTAATCTTCTATCTTTGTAGGGAAAGTTTAATTACTTAGCTTCGCCAATTAAAGTAAACGCCGCCCAAGCACTAGGATTTGGATGCTGTTTCATCGTGACTAACATCGCTTGACGCAACGCCTGTGCTTTATCAGGATTTTTCTGTAACTGACGGTAAAATTCCCCCATTAATAATGCTGAAGGACTATCGGGAATAGACCATAATGTAACAATCACACTGGGCGCACCGGCAGAAATTAAAGCGCGAGATAAGCCAATGACACCATCGCCTGTAAGTTTACCTTGGGCGGTATCGCAAGCACTTAAAACAACTAATTCGGCGTTAATTTTTAAATCTAAAATTTCATTTGCAGTTAGTAAGCCGTTATCTTTACCATCTGGGGCGAGAGCCACAGCACCGGGGACACCTAAACCTTTAAAATCATCGAGTAAGCCGTGGGTAGCAAGGTGAATAAATCTCGCTTGGGGTAATTTTTGAATAAATGCGGCTTTGGTTGCGTCTTTTCCTATGATGGCTTTGGTATTTAACAATTGCGCTATGTCTTTAGCTTCTTTTTCCGCACCTGGTAACGGAGTTAATTGTTGTGGTGTTTCACCAATTTTAGGGGCAACGCTGGGCATGGTAGGATTGCCCATAACTAGCGCTTGATTACCGGAAACTCTTTGTCTTTGTTGGCGAGTTAAATCTAATACCTGAATTGCTGGAGCGGTGAGGATAGTGTGTTTTTCAATTAAATATTTACCTTGTTCATCTTGTAACGCGGTGAAGGGAACAAGGAATAAAGATGATTGCGGTATAAATGTGACACGTTCATCAGGATTTTTTGGTAGCAAGTCAGCAATAGGATTAATTAGTATTTCGTGCAGCTTTTGAAAGCGTTGTTTTGCTAGGCTAGGATTGGGTTTGTAGCTGGACTCAAAAATACCCCGACCTCTCACACCGATTGACTCGCGGCTGTTGGTGACTAATTCATCTAAGGTTGTCTTATCTTTTTGCCATAAAAATTTAAGATTTGCTTTACGGAAAGTAACTTCACTTGTGGGTTTTATTACCCAAATGTAGAGTTCTGATTCTTTCCATTCTTGTTTATCCTGAACTGTGAATTCATCATAAATAATTGAATATAGCGTGCAATTTTTAGGCTTTGTTGATAGTAGTCAATTGCTGTGGGGTGGTCTCCCAAGGAATCGTAAGCACGACCAATGTTTCCCAGTGATTTACCCTCACTTAGACGGTCTTTAATTTCTTGTGCAATTTTTAAGCTTTGCTGATGGTAATCAATTGCTTTGGGGTAGTCTCCGAATGAATTGTAAGCAAGACCGAGATTTCCCAGTGCCCAACCCTCACCTTGACGGTCTTTAATTTCCCGGTAGATAGAGAGTGCTTGCTCCCAAGACTGCAATGCTGCTTTCAATTGACTGGTTTGATATTGCTTAAGACCTTGATTAAACAATCTATCTGCTTCCGCCTTTCGCGCCTGTGGTGTTTGCGCCAGTACTCGTAACTCTCCCGGTGACGCCCAAAGGCTGAAAGTTATTGGTGTGGAAGCTGTGGCGATAATTAGGGAGAGGAAACTTAGACCAAGGTTAGGAAAACGCATAGGGAATTATGAATTATGAAGGATGAATTATGAAATTAAGATTGGGTGGGGAAGTATGGGGGTTAAGTAATTAGGTTAAGCTGTTTGATGCAGGAATAAGCTAAAGCATTGGTGAATTTGGCTAAATTTTGGGAAAAATTAGCCGCAACACCAGCGTTATTTAATGGCTTATTGCTATATAGTTCTGAGCAGGGTAGGGGTTATGCAGTTTTGAGAGACGCGGCGACGGGGGGATGAGGGGATCATTGGTGTCAACTTACAGCTATTTTCTGGTAAATAGACCACACTGTAGGGGCACGGCACCAGTAAAATTTTGTATGTACCAAAAGATTGTTGATGCCGTGCCCCTACGACAGATGTGGTTCTTACGCCACATGCTTTTACCCCTCCCTTTGCCAAGGCTACGGGGAAGTTTTAGCTTTAGACAAAACTGGGGTGGGGTAACGCGGATCTTGATGGTAGACGATGGAATTCGCTCATCGAGTTTGGGCAAGGGTTTCGCTTTAAGTTGACACCAATGTGAGGGGATGCGATCGCTAAAATTGTCTACATCTGGGTAGTATCTAGGTTACAGTTTCAACCCCTAAGCTAACCCGAATCAATAAACGACTACCCCGAATCAATAAACGACTACCCCGAATCAATAAACGACTACCCGAATTCAATGAACGACTACCCGAATTCAATAAACGACTACCCGAATTCAATAAACGACTACCCCGAATCAATAAACGACTACCCCGAATCAATAAACGACTACCCAAATTCAATAACGTCACATTGAAATCGGTACAAGGGCGGGGAAACCCCGCCCCTACCCGTCTATCACCTTTTTGTTTCAAATTGGTATGATGCCCAATGCCCCATGCCCAATGCCCAATGCCCAATGCCCAATGCCCCAAATTTAGCGTACAATTATTGTCCATCCTGCATCTGCTACCCCCCCAACGCCCATGTATTGTGACTACCTGGTTCAAATTCTCACTGCCCGTGTATATGATGTTGCCCAGGAAACACCTTTAGAATATGCTCCAAATCTTTCTCGCAGGCTGAACAATAAGCTGTTGCTGAAGCGGGAAGATATGCAATCGGTATTTTCTTTTAAACTGCGTGGCGCTTATAACAAGATGGTAAATCTGCCACCAGATTTATTAAAGCAAGGTGTGATTGCTGCATCGGCGGGAAATCATGCTCAAGGTGTGGCTTTATCTGCTAGTCGTTTGGGAACTCAGGCGATTATTGTTATGCCGGTGACTACACCCCAGGTAAAAGTAGATGCTGTGAAAGCACGGGGGGGACATGTGGTATTACATGGCAATACCTATGATGATGCTTATGCTTATGCCCGTCAACTAGAAGCGGAAAAGGGACTGACGTTTATTCACCCCTTTGATGACCCGGATGTGATTGCCGGTCAGGGTACAATTGGCATGGAAATTTTACGCCAATATCAACAACCGATTCATGCGATTTTTGTCGCCATTGGTGGTGGGGGACTGATAGCAGGAATTGCGGCTTATGTCAAGCGGTTGCGTCCAGAAATTAAGATAATTGGTGTGGAACCGGTGGATGCAGACGCGATGAGTCAATCGCTGAAAGCCGGAAAGCGGGTACGATTATCCCAGGTGGGTTTATTTGCGGATGGGGTAGCGGTGCGGGAAGTGGGGGAGGAAACCTTTCACCTGTGTCAGCAATATGTAGATGAAATCATTTTGGTAGATACTGATGATACCTGCGCGGCGATTAAAGATGTATTTGAAGATACGCGATCTATTTTAGAACCTGCGGGGGCTTTGGCGATCGCAGCTGCTAAAGCCTATGCAGAACGGGAGCAAATTGAGGGACAAACTTTAGTAGCTGTGGCTTGCGGTGCAAATATGAACTTCGACCGGTTGCGGTTTGTGGCTGAACGCGCCGAACTTGGGGAACGCCGGGAAGCGATATTTGCAGTTACCATCCCGGAAGAAAGAGGAAGTCTGCGGAAGTTTTGTGAATGTATTGGCGATCGCAATTTAACTGAGTTTAACTATCGCATTGCTAGCGCCCAAGAAGCGCATATTTTTGTTGGTTTGCAAATTCAAAACCGCGCTGATGCAGTCAAGATGGGAGAAACCTTTAAAGGCTGCGGTTTTCAAACTCTTGACTTAACCGACGACGAACTGACAAAATTACATCTGCGTCACATGGTAGGCGGACATTCACCTTTAGCAGAACATGAATTACTTTACCGCTTTGAGTTCCCCGAACGCCCAGGTGCATTAATGAAATTCGTCGGTTCCATGAGTCCCAACTGGAATATTAGTATGTTCCACTACCGCAATAATGGGGCAGATTACGGAAAAATTGTTGTTGGTATTCAGGTTCCACCGCAAGAGATGACGGAGTGGCAGGCATTT
Organism: Calothrix anomala FACHB-343; assembly: GCF_014696435.1. Classification (GTDB taxonomy): domain Bacteria; phylum Cyanobacteriota; class Cyanobacteriia; order Cyanobacteriales; family Nostocaceae; genus Aulosira; species Aulosira anomala_A. The sequence goes on from NZ_JACJQG010000007.1 coordinate 103,000, forward strand.
TTGGATACCTTGGGTTATCAGTATTGGGATGAAAATCAGAATCCCGCCTACAAGCTATTTTTGGGGTAGAAACCACAAATTGTCCGGGAAAATTCTGGACTAAAGTCGCGATGAGGAATGTACAGCATATTTCATACCAATTCAAAATTCAAAATTCAAAATTCAAAATTAAGAAACCAAACACAATAAGGGTTTGGGGCTGTACATCTGTCGCAATCATTTTTCAAATTGGTATCAGATAAATGAGGTACGCGCTTTGGGGGCATAGCAGTGCCAATGCCCCTACAATTAACAATTATCTGTACCTCACCAACTTGCAATTTGCTTTAAGCTCATCCTGCCCCTTCTAGGGGCAGGATTTCGCGTCAGTAGTCAGTTCTTTTCTTTACCACTGACTAATGACCACTGACCAATGACGCGGCGGGGGGAGCAACCTCGCTACCCCTTGAAGGGGCAGGCTTCCCGCCGCCTTTGGTAAATTACTCATTCTTGTTGAGTAAGGATTCAAATTCGGCTTGTAAGGCGGTGAAATCTGCCACTCTGGCTACTAATAAGTTATCTCTGCCGGCATCGGTTAAGCGCCTTTTCCAATAGTTAATGCTGTCTGAGTTATGTACCCAAAATTGAATTACTGTATCTACGACTCGGTCTAGCTCCCAACCCCACTTTGCAGGGATTGTTTCTAGAGATTCTAAAAAAGCATCTAAGGTACAAATATGGCTTCCTAAATATTCTATACCTTGATGCTGAGATTGTCTCTGGCTCTGTTGTTGTTGATTAAAAAAATGTAAAACTGGAGATACTCCTACAATGTCAAAAGTATATTTCATTCCAGTCCTCCCGATTATTAATCGATTATATGAAAACTTGGTTTTAATAGCAATAATTATGTCTTAATTTTTCTATTTCGGCATCCCTAAAAATGATAATTTTTGCTGATATTCTCAAAGTCAAAATTTAGTCATAAATTAGCACTCTCTGGCTTTGAGTGCTAATTTTTTAGCCGTTATATTGTGGACTTAATAAAGAGTTTTAAACATTAAATTATGACTGTCACCTATCTTTAATAATTATTTAAGATTCCTGGGGAATTATCCAGATAAGTCAAGCCTAAGATGTCAAAGTCAACTGCCGATGCAGGTGCAAATTGTCGCCAAGTCTGATTTCTGCATCTTTCGGTAGAGGTAATTAAACCTAGTGAACATGATATATTTCAAAGATTAATATCGCAGATGCTATAGTCCAACCAGCTATAGCCATTAAATAGTCATCAAAGGTATCCAAATTTATGGGTGCAATTGACAAAACCGAAATTGCCGAGTTAATCCGCGAGACTAGAGCGCTTACGAAACTTTCACAAATCCAGTTTGCAGCAAAACTGGGTGTTTCGTTTCATAGTGTGAATCGTTGGGAAAATGGCAGAACTAAGCCGTTACCATTAGCGTTAAAACAGATTGAAGCAGTATTATATTCCTTGGGCGATCGCGGTGAAGATTTACTAGCTAAATATTTTTCCTCTGGGAGGAGTTGAGATTGTGCTCCCTGAGGTGAAGAGTAAGGTTGCTGAAAATATTGAAATCAATCCTATTAATGGGTTGAGACAGTTCTACTTTTGGTTACCTCGATTCCCACAGGAGGAAAAATCATGACACTGCGATTTCTTTTACTCGCAGACAATTTACAGGATGCAACTATCATTCAAGAAATGCTGGTGCATAGCGATCTAGATTATCAACTGCTGCGGGTGGGAAGTTACAGTGATTTTGAGACAGCGCTTTCTGCTGATGAATTTGACTTGATTTTGGCAGATTATGCATTATCGCCAGCCCTAGAAATTGCCTGTAATTTACGTCCTGATGTGCCATTTATCTTTATTTCTGGCAGTTTGGGGGAAGAATTGGCGATCGCAGCGCTGCAACAAGGTGCAACCGATTATGTACTCAAGCAACGCTTAGAACGGTTAGTGCCTGCTGTGCAGAGGGCATTACAATTAGGTAAAGAACGCCGCGATCGCCAACGAGCAGCACGAGTTAAGGATGAACATGAGGAAGATTTAAGCGCTATTTTTAACCTCACCCATGTGGGTATAGCGCAGGTAGATATAGTTAGCGGGCGATTTTTGCGGTTAAATGCAGCTTTTTCTCAAATTACAGGCTACTCGGAGTCAGAATTGCTGAGGATGACTGTTGATGATATCAATCATCCTGAAGATCGCGATCGCGATCGCCAACGATCCATGGACTTTTTATCTGGCGCAGCTCCCGACTATCATTCAGAAAAACGCTATATACGTAAAGATGGTACTATCGTTTGGGTGTTGGCGACTGCTAATGTCATCCGCGATACCCAAGGGCGAGGGCTGCGTACTGTGGCTGTGATTCATGATATCACCGAGCGCAAGCAAATCGAAGCAGCACTGCGTCGTAGCGAAGAACGACTGCGAATCAGCCAAGAACTGTCTTTAGATGCATTTACGATTCTCGATGCAGTGCGGGATGAAACTGGAGCGATTGTCGATTTTGTTTGGACTTATGTTAACCCCAAAGCGGCGGAGATTCTCCAACATTCGGTGGAATATCTCCTGGGTAACCGTTTACTAGAAGTGCTTCCCGGTAATCGCCTAAATAGCGAATTGTTTAACCACTATGTGGGCGTGGTAGAAACTGGAGAACCGCAGGATTTGGAATTATTCTATGATGCTGATGGTATTTGCGGTTGGTTCCGTAATATGACGGTGAAGTTAGAAGATGGGGTAGCAATTTTTTTTAATGACATCACCGAACGTAAACAAACAGAACAAGCATTGCGGGACGCTGAAGAAAGGTTGCGCGTAGCATTGCAAAATACGCCAATTACGATATTTAACCAAGATAGAGAATTAAAATATACTTGGATTTATAACCCGGTGCTGTACGAGCTAGAGGAAATGCTGGGTAAATGCGATCGCGATTTCTTAGCGCCAAAAGAAGCAGAAGCGTTAACAGCAATTAAACAGCGAGTTTTAGAAACTGGTATCGGTGCGCGGGAAGAAATTCAAATTACCAAGGATGGGAAAAATTATTATTACGATTTAACAGTAGAGCCTTTACCCCAGTCAGAAAACAGGCTTCCGGGAATTACCTGTGCAGCAGTTGATATTTCTGAACTCAAGCAAGCCGAAATTGACTTGCGCAAGAGTGAAGAAAGGCTAAGATTGGCTATAGAATCGGCGCAAATTGGCACATGGGATGTTAATCTGCTGACAGAAAAAGCTATTTGGTCAGAATTACTTTTTCAGATGTTGGGTTATGAACCAACAGCCACCGGGGAAGCGACTGAAGCTATGTGGTATAGTCGCATTCATCCTGATGATTTAGAGCGAGTGCTGCAAGAATGGCAGGAGTCTCGACAAGAAAAAAGGCTCTACCGTACAGAATACCGATTAATTCGGGCAGATAATCAGCAAATTGCCTGGATGACGGCTTTGGGAAGTTTTACTTACGACCAAAACGGCAATGCAGTGCGCTCAATTGGCGTGCTGTTAGAAATTAGCGATCGCAAACGGCGAGAACGCAATGCGGAATTTTTGACGGAAATCAGCCGCTATTTAGCTAGATCTGGAAATATAGATAATATATTAGCGAATATTACCGATAAAATAGCTGTTTACTTCGATTTATCTCAGCTAACATGCTTAGAAATAAACGAAACAGGCGATCGCGGGCGAGTAATTTATGGGGAAGATGCAGCCAAAGAATACAGGTTAGCTGATGATTTGAGCAACAGCCAGATAGAAAATCTCCAATCCGGGGAAGTTGTTACCAACCAAGTACGCTCAAAGCTAATTGCTCCTTATATTAGGGATAAAAAGCTAACATTTCTCCTAATTTGTCAGCGTCACCCAAGCTCATCCTGGCGCACAGACGAAATTGAGCTAATCCAAGAACTGACTGGGCGCATTTGGCACAGAATCGAACGCGCTCACACCGAAGAAAATCTGCGGCGGAGTGAAGAAGAATTTCGTACCATTGCTAACGCCGCACCTGCTTTAGTCTGGGTTTGTTCGCCCAATGGCGAAAATCTGTTTTTTAACGATCGCTGGTATGAATTCACTGGACAAACCCAGACACAAGCCGTAGGCTACGGTTGGACAACCGCAATGCACCCAGAGGATGCAGTGCGAATTTTATCTTATTGGGAACGCTGTCAAAAAACTGGCGAAACCTACGAAGGTGAAGTCCGCTATCGTCGTTATGATGGGAAATATCGCTGGCACGCTTTTCGCGCTTTACCACGCCGCGACGCTCATGGACAAATTCAAGCTTGGTATGGTTTAAGTATTGATATCACTGCTCGCATCGAAGCTGAACAAGAACGAGAACGCCTAATTGCTCGCGAACGCCACTATATCAACCAATTACAGGGATTGAATCAAGCCGCATTAGCAATCAATTCTGCCCTGTCTGTAGAAGAATTATTACAAATAATTAACAACCAAGCAGCAGCAATTATTGGTGCGCACCAGTCTGTTACCAGCATGATAGTTGGTCAAAACTGGGAACAGTCAATCAATGCAATCTACCTTTCAGATAAGTATGCAGCTTGGCGAGATTATGATGAACAACCCAATGGATCGGGGATTTATGCCTATGTGTGCCGCACTAATCGCCCGATGCGCTTAACTCAAGCCGAACTAGAAGCGCACCCACAATGGAAAGCATTCGGTAATCAAGCAAACAATCATCCGCCGTTGCGGGGTTGGTTGGCGGTTCCCTTGATAGGGCGCGATGGGCAAAATATCGGCTTAATTCAGCTATCAGATAAATGTGAGGGTGAGTTTACATATAACGATGAAGCGATTTTAGTGCAATTAGCGCAAATGGCCGCGATCGCTGTGGAAAACGCCCGCTTATATGCAGCCGAACAGCGAGCCAGAGCCGCCGCCGATGCGTCACGGGAAGAAGCTCAAGCCGCTAACCGCATAAAAGACGAGTTTTTAGCTGTGTTATCCCACGAATTGCGATCGCCCCTCAACCCGATTCTCGGTTGGGCAAAACTCCTGCAAACTCAAAAATTCACCCCAGAGAAAACAGCCCAAGGTTTAGCGACAATCGAACGCAATGCCAAATTACAAGCCCAACTAATTGAGGATCTGTTGGATGTATCGCGGATTTTACGGGGCAAGTTAGTATTAAATATTCATCCCGTTCATCTAGGCTCAACTATTGAAGCCGCGATTGAAACGGTACGTTTAGCAGCCACCGCCAAAGATATCCAAATTTACACCCAGCTAGATAATTATGTTGGTACCGTATCTGGCGATTCCGCCAGAATTCAACAAATTATCTGGAATTTACTCACAAATGCCGTTAAGTTTAGCCCCCCAAAGGGGAAAGTAGAAGTATGTTTGCAACAGGTAGATAATTTTGCCCAAATCCAAGTCAAAGATAACGGTAAAGGCATCAGTCCGGAATTTCTACCTTATGTATTTGACTATTTTCGTCAAGAAGATGGCGCAACCACCCGCAAATTTGGCGGATTAGGCTTAGGGTTAGCCATCGTCCGTCACTTAATAGAATTGCATGGCGGTACAGTGGAAGCTGACAGTGCTGGTGAAAACTTGGGGGCGACATTTACAGTCAGGTTACCCCTGATGTCTAGCCAATCAACTGTAAATATACATCCTCGTTTATCGGAAACAGCAATTGATTTGAGCGGCATTCAAGTCTTAGTAGTAGATGATGATACCGATAGCAGAGACTTTGTAGCTACACTCTTACAACAAGCTGGAGCCACTGTATATACAGCTGCCTCTGCTGTGGAAGCCTTGACAGCTTTAAGGCGATCGCTACCTGATATCTTAATTAGTGACATTGGAATGCCACAAATCGATGGTTATATGCTCGCGCAACAAATTCGCGCCTTACCACCAGAACAGGGAGGGAATATTCCCGCGATCGCCTTAACTGCCTATGCTGGCGAAATCGACCAAAAACAAGCGATTGCCGCAGGTTTTCAGCGACATATCCCCAAACCCATCGAGCCACAGCTGTTACTTAAAGCGATCGCACAGTTAATTCCCAAATTGCCAACCTAGAGATTTTTGGCAAGGGGGCAGGGGGCAGGGGAGAAAACTGTGTTCACAGTCAACAGTCAACAGTCAACAGTCAAAAGTCAACAGTCAACAGTCAACAGTCAACAGTCAACCGTCAACCGTCAACCGTCAACAGTCAACAGTCAACCGTCAACAACTTAAACAGAATAATTTATTTTTTAGAGTTCCCTAAAACCTAAAAGCCAAAAAAAACCTCAGCTTAACTGCTGAGGAAAGGGGGAGAAAACCAAATAACGATGGGAGATACCGATACCGAAATCAAAATGAAAAATTTCCGCTAATAGCTAAAGCAATAACTTTTTGCTGTATTGTTTTATTTATTAACTTATGTAAACAAAATTAACAAAATTGTAACGATGTGTCAACTAGCCTTGACAGTTAAAGACTAATAGCATTCATAAGAGGCACTTATCAGAAATATGAACGCAGAAGCAACGAGATTGAGCTTAAAAAATGAACTCCTGCAACGCATTGGCGAGTTAGGCTTACAGCAAAGCATATTTCCCTCAACAGATGAAACATGCGATCGCCTCGTGCAACAATTAGAGAATATCAATCCATGCGATCGCCCACTGAGCATAGATCGTCTTTCCACCCTAGCTGGTGACTGGGAATTAATTTATGCTTCTCGCGGTACAGTAGTCACGCGCAGGCTAGTATCCCTCAGAGGAATTGGCGCAAGAGTTAAAATTAAGCGCGTCTGGCAAACATTAGTTGCAAGCCAAACCAATCAAATTTTCGCCGCCAACTGTGCTGAGTTCGATCTCCCATTGCTGGGAGAATGGCGCTTGCAAGCTGACGGCGTCTGGAGATGGGATCGAGAAGAAAGGGATGCTAAGGTAAGTTTTGGGGCGTTTTCCGTACAAGCCACAAAGCTTTTAGGAATCTCCAACTGGAGTTTACCAGCATTAAAAATTCCGGTGCTGCAATCTATGCGAAAAGAAGCGCTGTGGACAACTTCCTACTTAGATTCACAAATCAGAGTTGGCAGAGGCGCAACAGGTAATTTATTTGTATTTCGCCGCCAAGAAGCGATGTTTAACTAAAATCGCTTCATCTCATACACAATTAAATATGGAAGTTTGTATCTAGTTACTCAACCGCAGAAATAAAGAAAGTAGAAATAGCGGCGTAACCCACAAAGAAGATTAGAGCGCTAAACATATCAAGCTCCTATTATTACTCTAGTCATAGCTAATTATTGATGCTCATTATCATAAAACCATTTTTTAGCGATTGTATCTGCAACAAAGACTATTTTTGCTAATAAGTTTTTGTCCATAGTGAACAAAATTAGCCATTGAGAATTATACCTAAAGAATTACTGACAATTCTGTGCAGCTACCAAAGACTTTATCTAATTTGCTACCTGTTTGACTGCTGACTAAATTAACTAAAGAGTAGGATAGCAGCTAGGCAATTGCAACTGTAGGATAAATATTTTTGGAGTGCAATTAATTGGCAGATGAACATCGGTATAATTGAACCTTACAGTGATGGATTTATCGAAGTTATCCCAGATGGTGAAGGTAGCGACTATTGGCACATTGCAGCTATACACATCAATGGTAAAGCCTTTTGTCCTAGCCCTAAACTTTATCGTTCCGAAAAAATAGCTTTAGCAAAAGCAGCACAAATTTATGATTGGATAGCTGAAAACGAGCAAGAAATCAGTGATTGGGGTGCTTACTGTGAAAAATTACAACTGATTCTTTGGTATCAACCAAAAGCGTCATAGTCTACCATTAGAGGTATGACTATCAAAGTGCGATCGCCTTTATTGTCAATTTGTAAAAGTGCGATCGTTTACATATTTTATTACCAAAAAACATTAAAAAATAGTAAAAAATACAGGCTCATAATTCAATACAGTTTAGTTAGCGCTAAAGATCATAAACTGCGTAGGTTGGGTTGAGGAACGTAGACGCGGAGCGGTGAGGCAGTGCGTTGGGCGGGTTCCCCGACTTGTTCGCTGAAAGCGTTCCCGAAGGGTAGCAACTGCCGTTAGCGAAGCGGTAGCGACGTTCGCGTAGCGTCTCCCCTTGGGAGAAGGAGCGTCACCCGAAGGGCTTCCCGTAGGGTAACCCAACAAAGCCCTGGAAATGTTGGGTTTACACACGGTAAGCCCAACCTACAGCTATATTGCAATATTTCAGCCTTGCCATGCTACTACAGCGCTTCTGGTGGGGAAATATTTGGCCCTACAATCACGCTAGTGTTTGTCGATTTAATTCCTGGTTTAGCAGTGCTTTTCTTATTCTGGGTTGATTGGGGTAAAGTTGAAGCTGGTTTATTATCTGCATCAACATTCAGCGTTTTCTCAGAGTTTATTGGTTGATATACTAAAGACAATCCTCCCACGGCTCCAGCAACAAAAGCCGTATAACCTAAATATAAATGCATGGGGCGAAGTTCCATCCCAAAGCCACCACTAGCTTTTTGTGCTTGACACCAAGTCGGTAAAGCTGTTTGTGATTTTACTGTTTCCGGTTGGGGTAAAGACGCTGCTAAATCCGTACCATTTAGCCCTAAAACATTACCAATTACTTTAATAAAACCACGGACAAAAACATCTGCTGGTAATAAATCTATATTTCCTTTTTCTAATGCATCCATGTGATGAAGGGGTACATGAGTATGTTCTTTAAGTTCAATTAAAGACCATCCTTTTAATTCTCTAGCTTGCTGAAATTGTTGACCAATTTGACGCAATTTTAATTCATACTCTTCATTTACACTTAGCTTGTTTGTTTCAACTTTAGATGCTTTTTGATTATGATTTAACCACCGCTTCCAAGTAGTTTTTGTCAATTTAGATGTTGGTTTTGTGGTTGAATCTATAGATGTATCTGCTGGTAATGGTAAATTATTCTCACTAGTATGATTAACAGGTTCTTGAGCGTGAGAATTTATACTTGTTAAATTTGTTGATGAGTTACTAGATTCTGCTATTTGATTACCAGGGTAATCACTATTAGCATCTATCTGGGGATTGATATTTTTAACTTGTTGATGATGTGTTGCAAATTGTTGAAATGCTAAACCAATAGCCTCTCTACTGACAGCTTTAAATAAAATTTTTGCTTGCTCTGCGGATGAACCTAGCATCTGCTGTAAGGTGACTAAAGCATGACGATAAACCTTACTGCGATGCAGTTTTGCTTCAATTTCACCAAGGAGCGATCGCAATTCTTCTTGAGAAATTTCCAGAGGAGCATTGCCGGGAATAGTGACTAAATATACAGGTGCCATAGTCATAATTTAAATCTTTCCAGTACTGGAGCAAATAGTAGTTCTACCTGTATAATTTCTTCTTTTATTTGCTAACTGTTCCGGATTATTTTTATTAGTCAGTTATTCACGAGAAAATCTATCTTAAGAGTCAATAGTCAATAGTCAATAGTCAACAGTCAATAGTCAATAGTCAACAGTCAATAGTCAATAGTCAACAGTCAATAGTCAACAGTCAACAGTCAACAGTCAATAGTCAACAGTCAACAGTCAATAGTCATTATTAATTATGTTTCTTCTCAGATCCGATTCACTAGCCTCTAGTCCCTAATCCAATGCCCAATGCCCAATGCCCAATGCCCATTTTCAATTTATTTATGGTGTGTGTAAATTTGTTGCATAAAATCATTTATCCATTGCAGATATTGCTCGCGAGCTAAATCTGCAACATTGTTATGTCCGCCACTAGGAAACAAAATTAAGTTTTTGGGTTCGGGCGCAACTGCATATAATTTTTGGCTCATGAAAGACGGTACAACTGAATCTTCTGTACCATGTATAAATAACACTGGTATTTTTAACTTTGGTACTTTTTTAATTGATTCAAATCGCTGTGTCAGAATTAAATTGACGGGGAACATTCTGAACATGTTCCGATGGGCTATGACTTCGCGAATGGAAGTAAAAGAACTTTCCACTATTAACCCTGCTGCTTGTGGCTGTTTGACAGCTAAATCAATAGCTATAGCACCCCCCAAGGAATGTCCATAAATCAGAATGTCTCTTGGTGCTATCTTGAGTTGCTGTACCAAGTAATTCCAAGCTATAGTCGCATCTTGATAGACTCTGTTTTCGTTAGGAAAACCGCCTCCACTCAACCCATAACCCCGATAATCAATTAAAAGTACAGAAAATCCTAGTTGATAAAATCGGTAAGCATGGTTAAGATTTGCACCAATGTTGATACCGTTACCGTGCAGATACAACAGTACTTTCCCTTGGGGGTGTTTATCTCCAATCCACCAGCCGTGGATATGTTCTACATTACCTGAGCGCACTGGCACTGGTAACCAAACTTCTTGATATGTAATATTAAATAGCTCTGGTGTATTTTCTAGGGTAGGAGAAGGAAAGAAGATAAACCGAGTTTGTTGAATAAACAGAAATAAACATAGAGCAAAATATGCGATCGCAACAATCACCCCAAAACACAGTAGCACCTTGAATAACAAATCTAATGGTAGTTGCAGCTTGTCTATGTTCATGCACCTAAATAAGTAAAATTACTACTATCTGTAAACATAAAAAAATATCCTAACTGGTAATTGCCCAGCTAGGATAAACCCAAACAGAAAAACTTTATGAGCTTGAATTATTAGTACTATTATATACAATAATTTACAACACTTCCCTATTTAAGTAAACCGTGTTGTAAGGAGGACAAGGGGGACAAGGAGGACAAGGGGGAACAGATAAGAATTGTACAGACGCGATTCATCGCGTCTCTGCCCAATGCCCAATGCCCAATGCCCAATGCCCAATGCCCAATGCCCAATGCCCAATGCCCAATGCCCATCATTATCCTATCTCTGGTTGACGAATGTGCCAATTAGTTGATTGCTCATAAGCATAAGCGACTTGGAATAATTGGTCTTCTCGCAATACTTTACCAATTAGCTGTAAGCCAATAGGTAGCCCTTGCTCGTCAAATCCACAGGGTACACTTAAGCCTGGTAAACCGGCAAGGTTAACCGGAATTGTCATTAAGTCGGTTAAATACATGCTCAAGGGGTCGGTTGTTTTTTCCCCGGCTTTAAATGCTGTCGTGGGTGCGGTAGGACAAACTAAGACATCAACTTGTTCAAAAGCTTTTTCAAAGTCTTGCTTAATTAAAGTCCGGACTTTTTGCGCCTTGAGATAGTAAGCGTCATAATAACCAGCAGACAAGGCATAAGTGCCAATCATAATCCGCCGCTTGACTTCGGAACCAAAACCTGTAGCGCGGGTACGAGTGTACATTGACAGCAAATTATCAGCTTCAGGAACCCGTAAGCCATACTTCACACCATCATAACGAGCGAGGTTAGCTGATGCTTCTGATGGGGCGATGATGTAATAGCTAGGTAAGCCGTAGCGGAAGTTAGCGCAGGAAACTACATGAATTTCTGCACCCAAATGTTGTAATTGTTCGATGGCTTTAGTAACTGCTTGTTCTACTACCGAGTCTAAGCCTTCACCAAAGGTTTCTTTGATAATTCCGATGCGGATTTTTTTTCTGGCTTTCAGGTCTGGCTTTAAGGTAGCAGCATAATCGGGAATTTCCACTTTTAAGCTAGTGGAGTCTTTAGGATCGTAACCTGCGATCGCACTTAATAATATCGCCGCATCTTCTACTGTCCGCCCAAACGGCCCGATTTGATCCAAAGAAGAAGCGTAAGCCACCAAACCATAACGCGAAACCAAGCCATAAGTAGGTTTTAAGCCAACTACACCGCAAAACGAAGCCGGTTGGCGAATTGATCCACCAGTATCCGAACCCAAGGCGACAACGCATTCATCAGCCGCCACAGCCGCAGCCGAACCGCCAGAAGAACCGCCAGGAACCCGCGATAAATCCCAAGGATTCGCTGTCACTTGGTAAGCTGAGTTTTCTGTGGAACTACCCATAGCAAACTCATCCAAGTTGGTTTTACCCACCATCACCGCCCCAGCATCAGCCAGCTTTTGCGTTACTGTTGATTCATAAGGCGGTACAAAATTTTCTAAAATCCGGGAAGCGCAGGTAGTGGTAATACCTTTAGTACAAAGATTGTCTTTAATCCCGATAGGAATCCCTGCTAACAGTCCAATTTCTTCACCAGCTGCGATTTTTGCATCCACCGCACGAGCCTGGTCTAACGCCTGTTGTGCAGTTACACACAAGAAACTGTGCAATTTCGGTTCTAAAGCTTGGATGCGGTCTAAAGCTTCTTGGGTAATTTCAACAGCAGAACGTTCTTTTTTAATTAATTGTTCGTGCAACTCGCGGATGAATGCCATGATTGCTTCCTTTGTGTCTCAAGTCATTGATTTTAGTACATTATGATTGGGAATTGGGCATTGGGCATGGGGCATTGGGCATGGGGCATTGGACATTGGTCAATAGTCAATAGTCAATAGTCAATAGTCAACAGTCATTTGTCCTCCTTGTCCCCCTTCCCTTGTCTCCCCTGCTCCCTGCTCCCTGCCCCCCTGCTCTATCTAGCTCCTAGCCCCTAAACTGTGCAATAGATTTTATATTATTGTCATTACCTAGCTAATAAGCGCGATCGCTGTTTACTCCATCTCATAAATTTACTGAAGATATTAATTTTATGGTCAAAATAGTTACACGTAAATCTTTAGGCGTACAAAATGTTTACGATATTGGCGTAGAGCAAGACCATAATTTTGCGATTGAAAATGGTTTTATTGCTTCTAATTGTTTTAATAAATCTCACTCTACTGCTTACGGTTATGTAACTTATCAAACAGCATATTTAAAAGCTAATTATCCTTTAGAATATATGGCCGCTTTGTTGACGGCTAATAGTGGCGATACTGACAAGGTGCAAAAATATATCGCTACTTGTATCAGTATGAACATTCAAATTGAGCCGCCAGATATTAATCGCTCTGGGGTAGATTTTACACCAGCAGGCAACAAAATATTATTCGGTTTTTCGGCGGTGCGCAATGTGGGACAAAATGCGATCGCTTCTATTTTAGAAGCCAGAGAGGAAGGTGGTGAGTTTAAATCTTTAGGTGATTTTTGCGATCGCATTGATTTACGTGCTGTTAACAAGCGGACTTTGGAATCCCTGATATCTTGCGGTGCTTTCGACAAAATCCAATCTAACCGTCACCAGCTAACTCAAGACTTACCACTAGTGTATGATTGGGCACAATCTCGCGCTAAAGACAGATCTAGCGGTCAAGGTAGTATTTTTGACTTGTTAGGCGGGTTTTCTGCTGGTAGTGAGAAAAAAGCGAATAATGCTTTTGAAATTGCACCGAAAGCTCAAGCTGTGGAAGATTTTCCACCACAGAAAAAATTACAAATGGAAAAAGAACTTTTGGGGTTTTATGTGTCAGATCATCCCCTGAAAGCTCTTAAACAACCATCTTCAGTACTCGCGCCAATTAATCTTTCTCAGCTTGGCGAACAAAGGGAAGATACACTGCTTTGTGCGGTTGTCATGCTCAATAATGTGAAAAAAGTGATGACCAAAAAAGGCGATCCAATGGCTATTTTACAAATCGAAGATTTAACTACTCAATCAGAAGCAGTAGTTTTTCCCAAAACCTACGAACGGATTAGTTCTCTACTCGTAGTTGATGCGAGATTAATTATTTGGGGAAAAGTAGATCGCCGCGAAGACCAAACACAATTGATTGTGGAAGATGCGGAAGTAGTTGATACTGTCAAAATGGTGATGGTAGAACTCACTCCTTCTCAAGCAGTCAATATTGAAGAACGCGATCGTTTAAGAAGCGTTTTAAAAGAACAATCAGGAGACAAAGATAAAGCGAAAATCCCTGTAATTGGCGTAGTTAAAGATGGAAATTCTCGACAACTTGTCCGATTTGGTCGTCAATTTTGGGTACAAGATTCTCTCAGTACCGTGATCGCTCTGCAAAATGCTAGATTCCCAGCACATATTAAACCGCTAACAGGTAGTTAAAGTCAGCTATTCTCCTTTTAAATTACACAATCCATTGTCAGGACTGTTGACTGTTGACTGTTGACTGTTGACTGTTGACCGTTGACCGTTGACTTGTCATTACTTATATTTGCTGAACGAGCTTGACATAACATTTACTACAACGTCAACAGTATATAGCCGGAGACAAAAGCCCCTGTAGTTGGTTTTTTCCTTACTTATGCGGATGATACTTCCCTAATTAAGTGGTATCTTTTGATGCTATGCCATTTAGGCAATAGTCAGGGGAAGGAGCTAGGATTTGATGATCGTCAATGATCTACATAAATTTGTCTCATATTGTAAAAGAGTTCAACCCCAAACGTATGAGGATATCAAAAAATTTTTTGAAGGAGTGATTGTCTTTCCCTATGACAAGGAACTGCTATTGCAAGCCTATTTATTTTTAAATATCAAAACCTTATTTCCTTCATGTACTGAATTACTGCTATTTGAAAAATCGCCAATTGCAGATTATACAGATTTGGGTAAATGTGATTTCGTTTACCTAACAAATCGGGGTAATATACTTTTGATTGAAACTAAATTTATAGACACAGAAGCAACAGGAGCAACAGAAAGAAAACGCAGGAACAAGCATAGAAATAAAGTTTTTGAACAAGTTATTACTTTAAAAAGCCGATTTAGTGAATATTGGCATATTAGAAATGAGCAATTAGAATGTGGCGTATTTACCACAGATCCAGAAGTAGATTGGCGGGGTAATGGCGTCAACGTAGTCACTAAATCAGTCACTATTGAAAATTTAGAGAAATGGCGCAGAAATTATCAAATAATTCGCGATTAATTATTCAAAATTAATTGCTATTTCTGGTACAACTAGCTGCGAATCATTCGTTAATATTTTTATTAATCTCAATATAGAAATTTAACTAAATTTTTTACCTAGAGCAATTTCTCCTAAAACTACCTGTAATTAGTAATTCCTCATACCTTATACCAATTCTCCAAAATGCAGCAACAGATCCAATCTCAAAAACCCTTGCTACATATGGCTTTCTTAATTTTGAATTTTGAATTTTGAATTTTGAATTTTGAATTGGTATTACCTGCTCCTAAACTTAGTTTTTCAATAAATATACTTATGTAAAATTTATTACATTTTTTTATCTAGGAAATTAGATTTCCCCTCGGTTTTCTCAAAAGCCATCACGAATCCGCACGCATTTAGTACAAATGTACTAAATGCTGCTAAAATACCTTCAACGCCAGTTACCCATCATCAGCAACACCATGAAACCTTACGCAGACAACAACACCAAAGCTGATTTGCACGAAATTGCGCTATTACAGACAAAAACTATATCAACTGCGTTAGCCACAAGAGCGATCGCGCCATTGCAACTGCCAGAGGATAATCAAGATAATGAGACCGATGCTTTACTAGTGCAAGCACAACGCATCAATCAAATGGCTGCACAGTTAGAAGCAATGATTTTAGAGTTCAAGACAACCGCTAGCAAACTCCAAGAAAAAGGTAAGCCATACAAAAGCATTTGCGAGTATTTACCAATTAGCGTTCCTTGGGTAATCCAGAAGCAAGATCGGTCATTTATCTTTACAATGCAAAAAGTAGATATCTTTAAAGCCGAAAGACAAGCAGCACAGCTAGCACAGCAACTACGTCAGCATAGCAAAATTAAAGAAGAGCGATCGCACTAACATTACCACTGACCATTGACCATTGACAAATCTTAAAGATCCGAAATCATAACTATCGCCCAACCGATAAACTGTAAAAGTTATGCTGTTTTACAGTGGTAATAGATAATTCTTGTTTAAAGTCTCTAGCACCACGAGCCTTTGTAGTTGGCAAATTTACTGTCAAAGCACAAAGGCGAAACTACCTAATAGCTGCACTTAGAAAAACAATCCTAGTGCAATATCAGGGGTAATAAATCAGCAAATCAAACAGTCAAGGAAAAAATGTTAAGGACTCTTTTGGTAATCGCCATTGGTTTCTTACCTTCCCTGTTCTCCCTGTGGGTAATCCGCAAAACTCATTTGCGGACACGTTTAAGAATGAGACAAGCAGCCATGAATGTCTCAGGGATGCGGGTTAGACAAAATATCAGGTCTATTGAAGGCGATACTGGCGGCAGCCTCTCTGGGGAACGCTATTATTTAGAAGGGGTTGGTTACTTAGTTGGTGACATCAGCTGCAAATTCAATGCTAGATCCGGCTATATCCGTTGCGCTGTCAACCCCGATGGGCCTTGTCAGGGATGTCGTCACTACGAACCAAAAGAATTAGCTGGGAGCGAACAGAGAACGTAAAAATCAGCTTTACCCTATTGATTTCAGGCTATGCACTCTCCCAAAAATGTGTCAAACTGACTCTAAATTTCGTCAATTTTTGTTATTAAATAACCAAATATTAGCAGTTATTAATATTTTTTTATCAACAATTAAGGGAACTCCAAAAAATAAATTATGCCAAATTGTAGGGGCGGGGTAACCCCGCCCCTACGAGTTGCGGATGTGGTAAGTTAATGATTAGAATATTTTTTTATTTGGAAGTCTCTAATAGGCGATCAATAACATTGGCTCAAATATAAATATAATACTGTCCTTTCAGTTTATTACTACTATTAAAAAATATGACAATTTATTTTTATACTGTTGGCGAAGAATATGGTTGTTTTTCCAACTTTTCACGCCACGGTTTTGAATTAGATGGCTTGTATTGGTTTACTAGCGAGCATTATTTTCAAGCACAAAAATTTATTGGTACTGACCATGTAGAACAAATCCGGTTAGTTAAAAGCCCTAAAGAAGCAGCAAAAATGGGTCGCGAACGCAGTCGTCCTCTCAGAAAGGATTGGGAACAAGTTAAAGATGATGTGATGAGAAAAGCTGTACTGCAAAAATTTACTACCCATACAGATATTAGAGAAATTTTACTTTCTACAGGTAATGAAGAAATTATTGAAAACTCCCCGATAGATTTTTACTGGGGTTGTGGTGCTGATGGTAGTGGTAAAAATATGTTGGGAATAATTTTAATGGAGGTGAGAGAAAAACTTCGTTTAGTTACAACAATTTAGGGGTGAAAATGTAATTTTACGGACGAATTCGTAGAAAATTAGACTGAGTGAAGATTTACTGACTATTTTGGGCATACTAGACATATCAGCGAACTTAATAGGACTTGGTCGATGTCTACAGGCGGATGGAATCCTGACTTTCAGAAAAAAGATCCTTTAAATATTCCCAAAAAATCCGGGAAATTAAAGCAGCAAAACACCATTACCCATGATTTTGACCAAGCTTCGCCAGAAGATATTACTCTTTACGAAGAAAGTAACCATCAGTTATCAGAAGCATCTCAACTACTGCGACAAGGAGTAAAACAGCAAAAAGCTGGTGATTTAACCGCAGCAATTAAGACTTTAGAAGCATCTTTTGTGCTATTTCAAGCCGCAGGCCATTCTCCTAGACAAGAACAGGTATTATCTTTATTAGCATTAATAGCTTATACAGTAGGAGACTACCAAAAAACTATTTCCTATTGTCAACAATGTTTATCCTTGATGGGAGAAGAATCAGATATATCCTTGCGGATACAAGTGCTTTCCCATTTAGGAAATTCTTACCGTCACATCAACAATTATGAACAAGCTATTAAGTTTTTAGAAGAAAGTTTGCAAATTACTCAGCAACAGTCAGACAAGCGTAGTCAAGTCGCAGCTTTAAATAATCTGGGTTTATTGTATAAAGCCTTAGGTAACTTGGAACAGGCGATTAATTATCAAGAACAGAGTTTAACAATTGTTCAAGAACTGCAAGATCGTTGGGGTGAGGAACAAGTACTCAAAAATTTAGGTAATGCATGGTATGCATTAGATGATTACACAAAAGCGATCGCATATTATGAAAAGTGTGTAGTCTTATGCCGTTCTTTGAAAAATCTGCGTAGTGCTGTACATGTCCTGAAAAATCTAGGTAATGCTTGCTATGCTTTAAGCGATTATGCCAAAGCCATGATTTATTACGAAGAACGATTGCAAGTAGCCAGAGAACTTCAAGACAAGCGCAGTGAAGAACAGTCTTTAGGAAGTTTAGGAGTAGCTTGTGAGGCTTTAGGCGATTATAACAAAGCGATCGCCTATCACGAACAACGTTTATATTTAGCCAAAGCCCTAAAAGACATTCGCAGTCAAGAACAAGCACTCGCTAGTCTCAAACTTGCTTGTTACGCCTTAGGCGATTATGCCAAAGCCATGCAATATCAAACAATGGAACCAGAATAATTCTGGCTCTCCAAACAATCTCACATCTCTCTCCCCTAGCCCCTAGCCCCTATTTTCAACACAGACAACTGATACAATAAAGGTTTGGTAAATATTGCCCGCAAATTTCACAGGCGCGACTTACCCCCAAGTTCAGATTGTCATGAGCAACGAAACCCAACTCAGTCTATTTGACGAATCCAGCTTTAACCAAAAAAACCTAATTCCTACAGACGCCAAAATTCCCATACCTTCTAATACATATTCCGACATGACTGAGTTGGCACAACACTGCAATCAGTGCCGCCGTTGTGGATTAGGAGACAACCGTACTCATGCAGTCGTAGGGCGTGGAAACCTCAAAGCACAGATTATGGTTGTTGGGGAAGCACCAGGTCAAAATGAAGACGAAACAGGTTTACCCTTTGTCGGCAAATCTGGGCAGTTATTAGAGAAAATTTTAGCATCTGTTCATCTCAGTACAGAGCATGATGTATACATTTGTAACATCAACAAATGCCGCCCACCAGAGAATCGGGTTCCGACTACTGAAGAAATGACAGCTTGTTTGCCTTATTTATTAGAACAAATTCGCCTGGTAGATCCAAAAATTATTCTGTTAACTGGTGCCACTGCTGTTAAAGGTTTAACTGGTGATAAACGCGGGATTACGAAAATTCGCGGGCAGTGGATCGAGTGGCAAGGGCGTTTGTGTATGCCAATTTTCCACCCTTCCTATCTACTGCGTAACCCTTCCAGAGAAGTAAATAGTCCAAAATGGCTCATGTGGCAAGATATACAAGCTGTACGTGCCAAGTACGACGAAATCACAGGTAGTAACAAATAGCCAACAACATAGAATTGGCAATTGAAATAGTCAACAGTCAACAGTCAACAGTCAGTAGGGGCGGGTTTATTGAGAATAATCGTTGCTCAGTGAGGATATTTGTGAACCCGCCCGTACAGTTGTCATCAGTCAACATTCATCAGTCAACAGTTATTTCTCGTGATACAGGACAAGTCAGACTCAATTAGGGCAATCTAAGAGTAGTAGAAATATCGTAAATTATGGACGCAGCTAAACGCCTTGCTACTCTCAACCGCATCCGCAAACTCAGTCGCCTGATGGATACATCTATACGCATTCCTGGTATAGGTTTTCGTATAGGAATAGACCCGATTATTGGGTTGATTCCTGGTGCAGGTGATTTAATTAGTACAGGGTTTTCAGCTTACATCATATTTTTAGCCACACGCTTTGGTCTACCACACCGAGATTTAGCGAAAATGATATTTAATGTAGGTTTAGAGGCGGTTGTTGGTACTGTGCCTTTGGTAGGTGATTTGTTTGACGCTTTCTATAAATCTAATATTCGTAATTTAGAAATTTTAGAGCAACATTTAACAGTCGTTGAACCGGAAATTGCCACAGTCCCTGTAGAAAATTACGCCATTAAAAGCTCAACTGCTTCTTCCTAGTTCAGCAAATACACTCACCCTATTGGACACATTACAAACTGGCTGATTGCAAGGTCTAAGGTAATAACTATTACGGTACTATAAGATACAAGAAGGTTAGAAAAAGTCCTAGCTCCGGCCTTTACTTACAAAAACTGAACTTGAATGTATCCAGCAACCTCACATAACTGTGGGGTTGTTCTTTAGGCAGAAAATTTGATAGATAGATTGATCGGGTTGGGGTTTAGGTACGAAAATCTATATAGTTTGGTTTATTCACACCGATTTACTTATTTAATAAATATTAATTATTTCGATGGGTAATACCAAACCTACAAAGTTTTAATCTGCTATAAAAGCTAATGGGAAGTTATGGCTCTTTCTTGTTAGCTATCAGAGCCATCAAATATTTCTTACTGGGGTATTTTTTATTAGGGTTAACCTCTGCGTAACTGAATGAAGCTAGAAGTTAATCAAAATTAGAAAAAATGTGACAGTTGGGTATAAGCATAAAATTATAACTTAAGCATAAATTAGCAAAAAGCTTAATTTATCTAAGCACCAGGATGCCAAGGACGCCAAGAATTTGTTGAGCGTGTATAAGTTATAGAAATATTTTCTATGCATAATTTTATGTGCTATGGGATATCATCTTCGTAGTATGAGTTAACCCTCCTAAAAATTTTTTATGCAACTGTACCGCTCGCTATATTTTTAAAACTAGGAAATAAATTTGAGGAACTCGTGAGGAAATGACTGAAAAAAATACGCAACAACCCATTAATACTGTAGCTGGTATCTTAGAAGGCTACGCATTAGGACACCGTAGCTTTAGTAGGGCAGAATTGAGTGATGCTAATTTACAAGGTGCTGACCTCAAAGGTTCTGACTTAAGCTATGCTGACTTGAGCCAAGCTAACTTGAGTGGTGCGAACCTGAGAGGTTCTGACTTGAGCTTTGCCGATTTGAGTCAGGCGAATCTCCAAGATACTGATTTACGAGGAGCGTTATTATTTTCGGCGAATCTGCGCTCTGCGGATATAACAGGAGCAAAGTTTGACAAAGCAGATTGCGATCGCAATACCCATTTTCCCGACAATTTTGACTTAGTTCAGGCGGGCTTGCAAGTTAAGGAAGGTTAAGAACTTTCAGACAAAACTTTATCCACAAAGGATCGAGTTTTGTCTAAAAGTGGGTATTGCCTTATACCGCAAAGGTCTACTGTATCAGCCTTTGTTGACAGTACCCACTGATTAACAATTCAAAATTCAAAATTAAAGACATTTTCAGTCGGGGATTTAAACCCCGACTGAAAATGATACTACGTATAGACGCAGGGGTCTTAAACCCTTTTATTTACGATAAAATTGTTATTTGCGCATTTAACTCAGCCCTAAACAAGCTTTGATCGAATAACCGAAGATTCTAGAAACTTGGCGACGACATATGGGACATTTATTGATATCTGGTTGATCTGGGGTGACATCAATTGGTTGCCAATAAATTTTACTGGTACCATTTGCTGTTATCTCTACTTCCATGCGGTAACGAATCATCTTCTTGCAAACAAAGCAGGGCTTTTCTGTGTATTGAAGCATACTGTAATCCTGTTGTAGCTGAGTAGTCAGTTGATGACTGTGCCAATGCTTTTACTGAAGCATTTATCTATCAGCACTTAAAAGAAGCAATATGCAGTTTTTTTAATTATTTTTTAATAATTAACTATTCTATGAATAAATACTCATTTTTGCCGATAAACTAATAGCCTTGCACCGAGATAGTGCAAGGCTAAGATGTGGTTCAAGAGTTTATCTTAAATTTGGCAACACTTCCGTACTGAGTACGTGCTGATTAAAATTAGTCCAAGCATTGACAACTCACCGCACTTTTAGGGCGGTGATTCTTGGGCTGATCACTGCCTCCACCAACAATGTTGATCTTGGTCTTACACGATCATGTCTGACTCGACTACACCCTTTAGGGGCAAGCCTCTTAACGAGTCAATCCCACAAGCGTAACTTTCCGTATGCCCTACGGTAGTTTATTTCTTTTTTTCGTCCTTACAGTTTGGATTTACTTGAATACCATTGACTGCTAGGAATTTTGAGATCACGGAGTAGGACGTTTAACCTGTTTCCTCATCGTTCTCACGGTCAACAACCTATTAAAATTATCTCACAAAGCCGTCCTACAAGGACGGGGTTTTAGACCCATTTTTCTGATAACTAGAATAATCCTTCTTGTTCTAAGGTTTCGATCAACTGCAAACCGCGAGGATCGCCTACACCTAATAAGGAGGCTTTAGCGTCTTCTCTGACACCTAAGTCTTGATCTTCAGCAAAGGCTTCAATTAAAGCATCAATTGCTGAGGCATAAATTACATTAGATGGTAGTTCGCGGCATAATTGCCCAATAGCCCAAGCGCTGTTACTACGTACAGCAGCTATAGGATCTTTGACTAAAGCTTCAATTAGTGGTGGTATGGCTC
This sequence comes from Calothrix anomala FACHB-343, assembly GCF_014696435.1. Lineage (GTDB taxonomy): Bacteria > Cyanobacteriota > Cyanobacteriia > Cyanobacteriales > Nostocaceae > Aulosira > Aulosira anomala_A. The sequence goes on from NZ_JACJQG010000007.1 coordinate 125,245, forward strand.
CTACAACTGATTCATAATTGACTTCTGCCATTTGTGCTAAAGCACTAGCAGCCCATAATCGCACGGCGGAAATATCGGTTCTTAAAGCGTCAGCTAGGGGTGCTAATGAACGGCGATCGCGGCAATTTCCTAAAGCCCATACTATACCTTTACGCACATAGCCGTTCCAGTCGCGGTTGAGTTGAGTAATTAACGGCTCTACCGCATCCTGACTGGGGTTGCGTCCTATGGCGTAGGCTGCACTTACCCGCACTAAAGGACATGTATCGGTTAACAGCCCGATGAGATGGGGAATAGCGCGTTTGTCTTCTAGGTCACAAAAAGCACGCGCCGCTAGCATTCGTTGCTGCGGTTGGGGATTTTCTAACAGAGCTAGCATCACCTCTGGATCGGGTTTTACCACTTCTGCTTCAGCAGTTAGTGGCTCCATGCGATCTAGGGGACTTTCTAGCTCGACATCGAGATCGAGTAGGCTTAGGTCTTCTTCGTCATACATAATAGTGCAAGAAGGCAGTAGGCAGATGGTAATACCTCGAATACCCTGGGTGACAACTGAGTATGAGTTGTTGAGAGCAACCGTACTCTTTTGGAGAAACCGCAGGGTAGCAAGTCGAAGTGAGGCAGCAAGCAGAAGACTGTATGTCTATAAAAGCTACTTTTTAGTCACATTTTAACTGCCTAAGTATTCATGCCATGCTGCACTAGTTTATTTTTCTATATTGAGTGATTTTACCATCCACAGGGATTGGGTATGATAGCCAAGTTGATCGTAAAGATTCAAAGCGGCTTGGTTAGATTGAAATACTTGTAACCCAATTTGGCGATCGCCTCTTTGAGTTGCCCAGTTTTCTAAATATTTCATCAAAGCTGTACCAATACCCCGTCGCCGATGTTCGGGAACAACGTACAACAGAAAAATATGCGCATGGCGGCTACCACTAATTTGATCGATGGCGTTTCCTACCCAAAGACAAGCGACGGGGGAGGGGGAAGACAAGGGAGACAAGGGGGACAAGGGAGACAAGGGAGAAAATTCTCCTCTGCTCCCTGGGGACTGAGCGGAGTCGAAGTCCACCTCTGCTCCTTTTTCTTCATCTACCCACCACAAGGGGGTTTTACTAGAGAAATATTGCTCGACGGTTTGCGCTAGGTGAGAAAAATCTTCAGAGGGAAAGATATCTTGGTAGCTCCGTTGCATGAATTTGACTAGTAACGCCCGATTTAAGACGGAGCCAAGGCGAATACTATACCCTGGTAGCAGTTGTTCAGGCATTTTGGGGCATTGGGCATTGGGCATTGGGCATTGGGCAAGACTTGATTGACTGACTTTATATTTAGCTGAATGAGTGATGTTGGGTAAAAATTACTCCAACTTCTTCAATGGGTGCTGGCGCTGCCATATCTGAAGGTAAAAAGATGCGGGCGCTAACGGCTACTAAAGCCAGGATAAATACTAGCACTACCAGCAAAGGGGCAATGTATTGACGAAAAATAGCCATAATTGGGGTGAGAAGGAGCTAGGGATGTTGACGGTTGACTGTTGACTGTTGACTGTTGACTGTGAACCATCAACAGCGAACAATTTAATAGTTGTAGATTTGTAACGTTTGCTTGATTTATTTTAGCGATGTTCTGGGATTTACCAACAGAAGTTATTCGCGATCGCTATCAAAATCATCAATTGCTTTCTGGATATACCAATCTTCAGACATCCCTGGATTATTTTGCCTAGCTTGCTCTATTAACTGTTCAGCAGTGTTGATGTCACCATCTAAGCGAGCAATTAATCTATTTTTGAGGTCGTTTTCGTAGGAAAATGCCTCGGTTTGGTTGGATAGTGCGGGATTGAATGCTTGTGATTGCATTTGTTCTCGGCGCAGCTGCCAAAATAGAACGTAATACAGGGTGCCAAAAATCAGAATCAGACTGAGTGTGCCCAAAAAAGTTAGGAGGTTAAAGCCTAAAAATCCTAATACTAATTGGGAGAGAACGTAGCCTAGTAATAGGCCAGTCAGTAAGAGGATAAACGTGCCGACAATAATTACTACTTGGTTTCCCATAAATCCTCTTCTTCCTCAAGTCCTGGTCTTGTCATTGTTGCTGGTTTTGGGTTCCAGGGGGCAAATATTGGTAATAGCAACAGTCCGGGAACAGCTGCCACAATGGTAATGATAAAAAATAATGGCCAACCTGTGTTTTGGGCGATCGCTCCACCGGGAGAAGCCAGAATATCACGACTAACAGCCATTAAACTAGAAAGTAAAGCATATTGGGTGGCAGAAAATTTCTGGTTACACAGACTCATTAAGAATGCCACAAAAGCTGCTGTGCCTAAACCCCCACAGAACTGTTCTATATTAATAGCCAGCACCATAGCTTGATAACTTTTACCTGTATAAGCTACAGCTAAGTAAGCGAAATTACTTACAGCCTGTAGAATTCCAAACACCCAGAGCGACCGATTGATACCGATTCTACTTAAAATTGCTCCCCCAGCCAACGCCCCAACTATGGTAGCAATTAATCCCATACCTACTTGAATCGCGCCGATGTCGGTTTTAGTAAAACCAACTTGTAGCAAAAACGGCGTGGTCATGTTACTCAGTAAAGCATCACCCAATTTGTACAGGGTAATAAATACCAGCATCAAAAACCCTTGAAGGACTCCCTGGCGTTGGAAAAATTCACCAAAAGGTAAAATTACGGCTTCTGATAATGAAGCGGGAGGGCTAGTTTCTGTCGGTTCTGGTGCAAACAAGGTGGCTAAAATCCCCAATGCCATTGTACCTGCCATCAATAAATAAACCGATGACCAGGGAATGCGATCGGCAAGGATTAAGGCTAAAGCACCTGCGACTAACAAGGCGATGCGATAACCCAAAATAAATACTGCTGCACCTGCACCCATTTCTAATTTTTCTAAAACGTCGGTGCGGTAAGCATCTGCGGCAATATCTTGAGTTGCACTTAAAAAAGCAATTACTATGGCGTTAATAGCTAGCAGCTGTAAAGCTTGTTTCGGTTGCTGGAAAGCCATAATTGCGATCGCAACTATTAACGCCAACTGAGTCAAAATTAACCAACCCCGTCGCCGCCCTAACCAGGGGACAGTAAATCTGTCAAGAAATGGTGACCAAAGAAACTTTAATGAATAAGGTAAACTAGCGAGGCTAAACCAGCCAATAGCCGCCAAATCTACCTGTTCTACAGTCATCCATGCCTTTAAAGTGTTACCGATTAAAAGTAACGGTAACCCCGATGCAAAGCCGAGAAATAATAAAGCCGCCATTTTACGGCTACCAAATACTTGTAGTAGCGATCGCACTGGATTCATCCTGTAATTTTCCTCCTCACTCTGACGAATTGCAGTAATATTGCCATAGTTACCGGATAATTTTACGCAATTGGACAAAATAGGTTCTAGGGAAAAGGATTGAGGGCGTCATTGCAAAATCATTGTTGCTTGAGAAGTAACAATGAAGATGCAGCAAAATAATTTATTAGGCAATACCGTTCAGTTAGCATCAAAAACCTTAAACCGTGTAGGTTGGGTTGAGGAACGAAACCCAACATTTTCGGCGATTTGTTGGGTTTCACTTCGTTCAACCCAACCTACTAGCGCTGGATTCATCCTAGAATTTTCCTCCTCACTCTGACGAATTGCAGTAATATTGCCATAGTTACCGGATGATTTTACGCAATTGGACAAAATAGGGTCTAGGGAAAAGGATTGAGGGCGTCATTGCAAAATCATTGTTGCTTGAGAAGTAACAATGAAGATGCAGCAAAATAATTTATTGTTTGCAGTTCGCTGAGTTGATTACGGAAAGAACAACTCGCGAATTCCCGTACTACCAATTTCTATCGCCAGCGCGGCTAAGAGAAATCCGAAAAGCTGAGTCACTATTACTGCACCTTCAGCACCAATCCATTTGTCAATGTAGGTTCCTAGACGCAAAATTACCCAACTAATGAACATTGCGGCAACCATACCTAACAATACACTGATAGGCGAACTGGGAGATTTTGACATAAATAACATGACTGTTGTTAAGGTACCAGGCCCGGCTAATAAGGGCAAAGCTAGGGGAGTAATTGCTACATCCCGTCCTTCTTCGGTAATCGGTGTATCTAATTCGCCGCGTAACATTTGCAAAGAAATTAACAGTAATAATAGTCCTCCAGCTACGCGCAAAGATGCCATGCTGATTTCTAAATAATCCAAAATTAGTTGCCCAGCAAAAGCAAACAGTAATAAAACTGCGATCGCTACCACCATCGCTTTATCTATGACTTTGTTTCTTTCCTCCGGTGTCATCCCTTTAGTTAAAATCAGCACTATCGGTATATTACCGATCGCATCCGCTAAGACAAATACAGCAATAAAAGTATGAACGAGAGCAGAGGTATCCACAGGAGATCGCATTTATCAACATTTGATAACAACCTAGCTTGAAACCTGTTCAAATTCCCAGATCCCATAGCAAGATTGATCTGAGGCGATAAGTATCATCAGCTGCTTAAAGAAAAACAACCCTATTGTTGGTCTAACGGAGTTCCCCAGTTCTTTAAGTAACGATATAGTTGGAATCTACCTCGCACAATTCATTGTTTGTTGTCGAAGCTATGAAGCCTTATTTAGCAGCTGCTATCCAGTTAACTAGCGTGCCCAATTTACAAAAAAATTTGGCACAAGCAGAAGAATTAATTGATCTTGCCGTGCGTCGAGGTGCTGAATTAGTAGGTTTGCCGGAAAACTTTTCTTTTATGGGAGAGGAAAAAGACAAACTTGCCCAAGCAGAGGCGATCGCCCGTGAAAGCGAAATATTTCTCAAAAAAATGGCCCAGCGTTTTCAAGTGACTATTCTGGGCGGTAGCTTTCCCGTGCTTGTAGAAAATACAGGCAAATTTTACAACACCACTATACTCGTTGACCCTAACGGACAAGAAGTTGCTAGATATCATAAAGTACATTTATTTGATGTCAATGTACCTGATGGTAATACCTATCAAGAATCTAGTACAGTCATGTCTGGGAAGCAACTGCCACCTGTATATTTTTCCGAAAAGTTAGGTAATTTAGGATTGTCTATTTGTTACGATGTTCGCTTTCCTGAATTGTATCGCCATCTCGCAGATAAAGGCGCAGATGTAATTTTTGTACCTGCGGCTTTTACTGCCTTCACGGGGAAAGATCATTGGCAAACATTACTCCAAGCCAGAGCAATTGAAAACACCTGTTACGTGATTGCTCCCGCGCAAACTGGTACCCATTACGCCAGACGCCAAACCCACGGACATGCCACGATTATCGATCCTTGGGGGGTAATTTTAGCTGATGCTGGCGAACAACCAGGAATTGCGATCGCGGAAATCAAACCCACTCGTCTAGAACAAGTCCGTCGGCAAATGCCTTCGTTGCAACACCGGATATTTTAGTTGAATAACAGGGGACAAGGGGGACAAGGAGGACAAGGCAGAAAATTGTACAGACGCGATGAATCGCGTCTCTATTGACCATTGACCACCACTAACAAACATTTCAACAGCAAATAAGCAGAAGTAGCGCCGGGATCTTGGTGTCCAATACTGCGTTCTCCTAAGTAACTGGCGCGTCCTTTTTTGGCTAACATCGGTGTAGTATTTTTCATTCCCTGTTCGGCGGCGGTTACTGCTTGTTGCAAAGCTGTGACTGTATCTCCACCTGCATTGACAACTTGTGCAAAAGCTACTACGGCAGGAGATAAGACATCTATCATGGTCTTGTCTCCTAATTGAGCTTTACCACGGCTAAGTACGCCATTTAAACCAGATTGCAGTAATTGCAGTAAATCTTGCTCGTTTAGTTCTTGCTTACCTGCAACCTCTGTACTTGCACGGAGAAACCAAGTACCATAAAGGGGGCCGCTAGCACCGCCAATAGTAGAAATTAAGGTCATGCTCACGGCTTTGAAAATGCTACCGATGTCTTTGTCAGCAACGGTTGGTAATTGAGCGATCGCTTTTTTAAACCCACGATCCATATTAATACCATGGTCAGCATCCCCAATCGCCGCGTCTAATTCGGTTAGATATGCTTTATTTTGCTCTATTTCCCTAGCAAATAGCTGTAACCATTGCAAAATCTGCTCTTGACTGACCATTTATCGCCTCTGTTGAGTTTGGTAATATTAAATAAGGTAACGCCGCAATATATCCGAATTTGTACGGCTATGTTGATGAAGTTCGTGTAAGAGTAGGAAGTAGCAATTAGCCAAGAGAGTATGCATTTTATGATTCGTCCTCGGGCATTATTCTTAAAACTACTCCCTTTATTATTTTTAATCGCTTTTTTAACTACTACTTGCGCTCAGTCCAGCCAAACTAGTGAAAGTAAGATTGTTGCTTTAGGTGCAGCAGTCACATCAGTTAAAGAAAATATTGTTTATCCAGAAAATGCAACTGTCGTTGATGTAACTGCACCAGAATATGGAGCCATACCCAACGATAGTCAAGATGATACCGCAGCTATTCAAAAAGCGCTGAGTCGGTATCCTGCTGGTAGCAGAGTAATTTATTTACCCAATGGGGTTTATAACATCTCAAATTCCCTCTACTGGCCTAAAGGTAAGCGTTTCCGCTCTGATTACAAGCGAACTATACTCCAAGGACAAAGCACAGAAGGGGTAATTATTCAACTCCAAGATAACTCTCCTAATTTTCAAAATCCCCAAAAACCAAGGCCAGTAGTATCTACAGGTTTTGATCCCGATGAAAATCCTAAATCTGAAGATTTCCGAGCCAGTAAGATAGCGCAACGCTTTAGTAATTCAGTCAGAAATCTGACTATTAATATCGGGAATAAAAATCCGGGAGCAGAAGGACTCAATTTTGCTGCTAATAATCAAGGCGCAGTTCGCAGTGTAAAAATTATCTCTCCTGACGGACAGGGAACAACAGGTTTAGCATTAACTCATGGCGAAATTGGGCCGCTGTTAATAGAAGATGTGGAAATTGTTGGATTTGACAACGGAATCCTGACAAATAACGGGATTAATAGCGTGACATTGCAAAATATTACAGTCCGCGACCAAAAACGCGCAGGTATTTACAATGGCGGACAGGTAATGAGTCTTGAGGGTTTCAGTAGTTTTAATTCTGTACCTGCAATTATTAATGGCAAAAATCCTCATAAAGGTAACGAGCCAGGTAGTATATTAACTCTGGTGAATGCCAAACTCATTGGTCGTGGTAAAGCAAACAAGACTGTGGCAATTTCTTCGGCGGGGTTTGTCTATGCCAGAAATGTAACATCTTCAGGCTATAGAAACATTTTCACCAGCAATGCCCGTAAAGCCGAAAAAAATCTCAAAAATGCGGCTGTAGATGAATTTACTTCCCGTCCTATCCTCTCTAACTTTCCTTCACCAGAGCGTTCTTTACAACTACCAATTAAGCAATTTCCTAAGCTGGAATGGGACGATCGCAAAAATTGGGCAAGTGTGGAGAAATTTGGCGCAAATCCCAAAGATAAAAAGGATGATACAGCAGCTTTTCAAGCCGCCATCGATTCTGGTGCAACTACTGTCTTTGTGCCAAATAAGGGTAGGTTTACAATCGACGGTTCCCTAAAACTCAGAGGAAAAGTACAAAGATTTCTCAGTACTGGCGGAATCATTGAGGGTGATGGGGAGATAGTTGCAGATAATGGTAACCAACCAACGTTGATTGTCGAAAACTTTTTTGTAGGATATAAATCCAAGCTCAAGTGGAAAAGTATTGCTAATCGCACTGTAGTTTTCCGCAGTATGATGCACCTTGATTTAGAAAGTCAAGGTACTGGGGATCTGTTCATTGATGATGCAAGTATGGGACAACTGAGATTTCTCAACCCCAAGCAAAGCATTTGGGCACGCCAGATTAATCCTGAAGGTGGTTCAGCAACTAATGTGGTGAATAATGGCGCTAAACTGTGGATTTTGGGCATGAAAACCGAGAAAGCTCAAACAAAAATTGAAACTGCCAATGGCGGCTTGACTGAACTTTTAGGTGCATTGATTTATGCCACTTCTAAAGAAGATCCAAAAGTTCCCCTGTTCAGAATCAATAATGCTAGTGCTAGTTTTGCTGGAGTAGGCGAAGCATATTTTGATAAAGACACTTATGAAATTTGGGTTGAAGAAACAAGGGGTAGTAATACCAAAATCCTCAAAAGAAACGATATTCCTAGCAGAATGACTGCAAACGGGCGTGCTTTGGTGCTGTATAGCGGCTTCGATAAGCGACCCTAGTACACTGTTCCACCTAGTTTTGCTTTTAGGGAACGCCTGCGTAGGGTGCTAAAGCTAAAGTTTTCGTAATATCAGTCAGGAGAAAGCGATCGCACAGGTTAAACAGTTCTACCTCGGTTTGGGTTTGTCGCATCAGCCGCAGGAAATGACCTTCAGCGTCAACACTCAGGGCAATATAGTTAAGGAACATTTTCAAGTAGCCTACGCGCGATCGCATTGGCATAGTTGACGCTGTGGGCGTTTGCCATAAACGATCAATATAGTTGCGTACCTCTACTAAAGGAACGGGCGCGATCGCTTCTCCTCGCAAAACCTGGCGAATTTGATGAAAAATCCAAGGATTCCCGATGGCCCAGCGTCCCACCATTACACCCGCAGCCCCTGTTTGAGACAGCACTTCCATAGCTGTTGTCGCCGAGTTAATATTGCCATTAGCCAGCACTGGACAATCAACTCTTCTCACCGCTTCGGCAATCAAATCATATTTCACTACCCCGTGGTACATATCTTTCACCGTGCGACCATGCAAAGAGAGCAAATCAATGCTGTGGCGATTGATGATATCTAGGATTTTGTCAAAGTTATCTGTATTTTCAAAGCCTACGCGCATTTTGACAGTTAAAGGGCGATCGTTGACTGCTTGTCGCAGTTCTCCCAAAATCCGCTCCACTTTTTCTGGTTCTCGCAGCAATCCACCCCCAACATTTTTGCGATAGATTCGCGGTGCTGGACAGCCCATATTCAAGTCAACTCCCGCGATATTATAGCCGCAGAGTTCCTTTGCTGTTCTGACTAAGTCGGGAATGCTTTCGCCAATCATTTGCGCAAAAACCGGGCGATCGGTGTCGTTTTCGGTGATTGCTGCCAAAATGTGACGATTGAGCCGTGAGGTATCATTGACGCGGAAATACTCAGTAAAGAAGTAGTCAGGACTACCATAGTGGGCAATCACCTTCATAAACCAGAGATTTGTCACATCCTGCATAGGCGCAAGAGCGGTGAGCGGTAGGTCTTTCTGAAGCGATTGGGGGAGCGATACCTGGGACGACATAGAGGTGAAGAGCGTTGACAAAGCATCACTTTATCAAAAAATCGTTAGCGCGATCGCTGTCCCCTAAATTCCCCAGCGTAAGCTTGGTGTTTTAACTGGTGCATCCCATAGCCGGAGCATTTCATCATCTAATTTTAATAGGGTAATTGAGCATCCTTGCATTTCTAAAGATGTCATATAAGAGCCGATAAGATTGCGGACGATTTGCAATCCCTGCTGGGCGCAGATTTGTGCTAGTTGGCGATAGACCAGATATAGTTCAGAAAGGGGAGTACCACCCATACCATTGACGAATGCTAAAATGCGATCGCCTGTTTGCAATGGTGGATCTGTTAATTCTACATCTACCCATTCGCCTTGATTTTCATCCCATTCCCTGACTGTACGGTGATAGCCTGTATCTTCAATGAGCGATCGCGTCAAAATTTCGGTAATCTCATCTGCGGATTGTAAGAGAATGCGTTCTCTACCGGGTTCGCCATGTATGCCGATACCAATTTCTAATTCGCGATCGCTTAATGTAAATGTTGGTGAACCTTTAGCGGGTACTGTACAAGAACTCAAGGCAATTCCCATACTCCGTCCATGCAAGTTTACCCGACGGCATAAATCGGCAATTTGCGGCAAATCGTAACCCTGTTCTGCTGCTGCACCGCAAATTTTTTCTGCTAATACTGTTGTGCCTACACCCCGCCTGCCCTGAGTATAAAGGCTATCCTTCACCGCCACATCATCATCAATCAAAATATTCAGCACCCGGATACCCTCACTGCGGGCTAATTCCGTCGCCATTTCAAAGTTCATCACATCGCCGCTATAATTTTTGACGATATAAAGGATACCAGCCCCGCCATTTACTTGCTGGGCTGCTGCTAACATTTGATCGGGCGTGGGTGAAGTGAAAACCTCTCCCGGACAAGCTGCATCTAACATTCCCCGTCCCACAAAACCCCCGTGCATCGGCTCGTGTCCGCTACCACCACCAGAAATAATGGCTACTTTTCCCTGTACTGGTGCATCGGCTCGATAAACAAAAGTAGGATCGTAACTCACTTGAATTAAATCGCTATGAGCCGCAGCCATACCTTGTAAGCTTTCTCGGACAAAGTCTTCTGGGTTGTTAATTAGTTTTTTCATAATTATTAGAGACGCCATGAATCGCTTCTGTACAATTGTTATTTGTCATTTGTTAGAGACGCGATGAATCGCGTCTGTACAATTTCAAGAGAATAAGAGTTTAAGAGAGTTATTGCATAAGTCCTAAATCTAACGAAACAATAACAGATATATTACATAAAGATATCTGCTCAACCATCCTTTGCTGACACAACAGAAGTAAATATGGTCACAGTTAATACATCTCCAGTCATATCTAGCAGTGATTTATTTTTGCGTGTCGCTGCTTTGGCTGCTGATTTTGCGACTCGCGTCGCAATTCACGATCGCGAAGGTTCTTTTCCTTTTGAAAATTTCGCCGCCCTTCAGCAAGCACAACTCTTGAATTTGACGATTCCCCAAGAGTTTGGCGGACAAGGTGTGGGATTTGCTACTGTTTGTCGGGTAATTGAAGCGATCGCATCTGGGGATGCAGCTACGGCATTAGTATTAACGATGCATTATTTACAACATGCTAATGCTGGACGTAATCGACGCTGGCCGGAAGCGATTTATCAACGGTTGTGTGCGGAATCGGTAGCAGGTATCGCTTTATTAAATGCGGCGCGTGTGGAACCGGAATTAGGTACGCCAGCAAGGGGCGGATTACCAGCAACGACTGCGGAATATACTGCTGATGGTTGGCTATTAAATGGTCATAAAATATACACTACAGGTAGCCCAATTTTAAGTTACTTTGTAGTTTGGGCACGCACTACAGAAGCAGAACCCCGTGTAGGTAATTTTCTCGTACCCCGTAATCTTGCTGGTGTCTGCATTCAAGACACTTGGGATCATTTGGGAATGCGGGCGACTGGTAGCCACGACCTAATTTTAGAAAATGTCTTAATTCCTAGAGATTATGCTTTGGATGTGCGTCCATTATCGGCTTGGTCATCTGCCGATCCCTTGCAATTAGCGCTTAATAGTCTATGGTTGAGTGCATTATATCAAGGCGTAGCCAAAGCAGCGCGAGATTGGCTAGTAGGTTATTTAAACGAGCGATCGCCTAGTAATTTAGGCACGAGTTTAGCCACTTTACCCCGCTTTCAAACAGCGATGGGGGAAATTGAAGCGTTATTGTATGCAAGCGATCGCCTAATTTACGGTTTAGCCAATGATATGGATGGCGGAAATTATGACAGCAGCGTAGGTTTACAGGCGCAGACTGTTAAATATATCACTACATCTAATGCGATTCGGGCTGTAGAAACAGGATTATCATTAATCGGCAATCCTGGTTTATCGCGCCATAACCCCTTAGAAAGACATTACCGTGATGTACTTTGCAGCCGCATTCATACCCCACAAAACGATGCGATTTGTTTAGCTTTAGGAAAGAAGGTTTTGGGTAATGTCAATAGTCAATGGTCAACAGTCAACAGTCAACAGTCAACAGTTAACAGTCAACCGTCAACAGTCAACCCCATTACACATAATGTCAAATATGACTTGTAACAATTCTTCAACATCAATGGGTTTAGAAATATGCTGTTGAAAGCCGGCGAGTAGAGAACGTTGCCGATCTTCTATTCTGGCGTAGGCTGTGAGCGCGATCGCGGGAATTTGCCCGCCTTTTTCATTTGGTAAAGAACGAATCTTTTGGATGAGGGTATAACCATCAACTTCAGGCATACCAATATCGCTGACTAACACATTTGGTTGAAAGGATTCCAGGGCGGCTAAAACTTCGGTAGCAGAGGTGACGGTGAGAACTTCGGCACCGTATTGAGTCAGCAGGGTGCTGCATAATTCACGGGTATCTGGTTCGTCATCAACCAATAAGATGCGAACCCCGGTAATATCTGCTGGTTGCTTGGTTGATTGACAAGGCTGGCTTTTTTGCAGATCAATATCTAGTAAGGGTAATTGGACTGTAAATTTTGCGCCCTTTCCCTCACCTTGGCTTTCTGCCCAAATCGTTCCCCCATGCGCTTCTACTAGAGAACGAACGATCGCTAATCCTAAACCCAATCCTCCATACTGGCGCGTAGTGGAAGCATCTTCTTGACGGAAAGACTCAAAGATATGGGGGAGAAATTCGGGGTTGATGCCTTTACCTGTATCGCTGACTGTAATTTGGGCAAAGTTGTCAACTTTTTCTAGGCGAATGTCTACCCGTCCGTTGTTGGGGGTAAATTTGATGGCGTTAGATAACAGATTCCATACAATTTGCTGAATTCTAGCAGCATCACCCGATACTCTCCCTACTGGTGATAATACGGGATATAACAAAATGGATTTGGCAACGGCTGCGGTGCGCATGGTGTCAATCGCGGCTTCAATTACAAATGCGAGATTGACGGGAGTGGCATTCATACTGAGTTTACCGCGCAAAATTTTGGCTATATCTAGCAAATCATCAATTAGTTGGGTTTGCAGCTTGGCGTTGCGTTCAATACTGGCTAGGGCTTGTTGGGTTTTGGTTTCGTCTAATTTGCGTGTTTGTAAGAGCGTTGCCCAACCTAAAATTGGGTTCAGGGGCGATCGCAATTCGTGAGATAAAATTGCTAAAAATTCATCTTTAATGCGGTTGGCGCGTTCGGCTTCTACTCTAGCTGTTTGCTCTAATTGTAATAAGCGATCGCGTTCAATTTCTAGTTGTTTTTGAGCTTCAATATCTGTTGCCGTCCCAAACCATTTGATAATTTCACCTTGCTCATTCTTTTGCCCAACTGCTTGGTGTAAGTGCCAGCGATATACCCCATCTGCTCGCCGCATCCGACCTTGGGCTTGATAGGGAGTATTCTTTTTTACAGACTCTAACCACTTTTGCGCCATCACAGGTACATCTTCGGGATGCACAACTTCTTTCCAGCCAACGGTGCGGGCTTGTTCTATGGTTAATCCTGTAAACTCCAACCAACGTTTATTGACATCAAGTAAGGCTCCTTGAGCGTTAGCTGTCCAAACTAATTGGGGAATTAGTTCTGCTAAACAACGATAGCGTTCTTCGCTTTGGCGTAATGCTGCTTCTGCTTGTTTGCGATCGCTAATATCCACCGTAGAGCCGACTACCCGAATTACCTGTCCTTGCTCGTCGCGAATTAAACAACCCCGTTCCCACACATTTACCCAATGCCCATTTTTGTGGCGCACGCGATATTCACCTTCATAAAGATGTTGGGAACTGCCAAATAATTTGGGTACTAGTGGTTGTAAACGGGCAACATCTGCGGGATCGACTAATTCTTGCCACCAACTAGCGCTAGCGGGGACATCTTCCGGGTGAAAACCCACCAAATCGAAGAGTTTTTCGGAACGATAGACTTCGTTGGTTTTTAAGTTCCAGTCAAATACCAAACCATTGACAGCGTTAGTTACCAAGCGAAAACGTTCTCGGCTTTCTTCTAGGGCTTGCTCTGAGAGTTTGCGATCGCTAATATTGCGCCAAGTAGCAATAAAACCATCAGCAAATTTTGCAACGCGGATATCAAATGCTCTGATTAAGCGCTTTTGTCCGGATTCTTCTGCATAAACCAAATCATCTTTAATGAGCGATCGCCCAGTCTCTACTACCTGACAATATTCATGAAATAAGCTGCGGTCATTATATCCGGGCAATAACTCCTCGCAAGTCATCTCATTGTGGATGCAGGCGGCATTATTGACATAATCTACCCGAAAATCAACAATTTCGCCTTGGTTGTTGCGTACAGCCTGGTAAATCCCAAAGCAGTCTAACATCGTTTCCACCGAGGTGCGAAAGCGGGTTTCACTGGCGCGTAATGCTTGAACCGCGCGGGTTTGTTCAATTAACGCCCAGACGCGCGCCCAAGTTGCTTGCAACAGTGCTATTTCATCATCGCGCCACACTCGTGGTATTTCCGAATAAAGCGTCAAACTTGCTACCCACTGCCCCTGATAAATACCAGGAACGCTGGCAAAGGCTCTCACGTGATATGGCTCATAATTGCTAGCAAAAGCGGCGGTGCGGGGGTCTTGAGTTATGTCTTCAATCGCGGCAAACTTACCAGCAGCAAAGGTGGCTTGAAATTCTGGGGTGATATAATCCGACAAGGAATAAGCACCAGCCATACTAGGGCCATTTGGGCACCAATCTCCCTCGATATTAATTAGACCCTGTTGCCAATCAATCTCGATCCAGGTACAGCGATTCACTTGGAAATATGTACCGAGACTGCTGAGAGTTTCCCACACCATTGCTTGAGCATCTGTGAGTTGTCGCAGCCGCCCTTCTAGCTCATTGATAAATCGCTCGTTAAGTTCTTGGCGTTTGCGTTCAGTAATATCCTCAGCAATACCTGTAAGCCGATATACTTTACCTGAATCATCGCGAATGGGAAAACAGCGATCGCGTACCCAGCACACCCTACCATTAGGTAAAACAATCCGATACTCTTCGTCAAATCGCCCCGCAGCCGCTTTCGCTTCAAATGCTCTCTCTGTGGCTTCACGGTCTTCTGGATGTAAGAAATTCACCCAGTTTTGTTGATTATCATATAACTCTTGGGCGTCCAATCCCCAAAGGCGGTTATAAGCTGGGCTAACGTAGCTAATTCGGCGGTCTGGGAGTTCAGTTACCCAAAATACCGCCTGAATATTTTCTGCTAGCTGGCGGAAGCGTTCTTCACTTTGGCGCAAAGCTACTTCAGTTCGTCTGCGTTCCGCTAGTTCATTCTGCGCCTGTTGATAAAGTTCCGCTTGTTGGATAGCAATACCTACTTGAGTAGCTAATTCTGTGAGTAACTCAACTTCTAAGGCTTGCCATTGTCGGGGAGCTTGGCAATGATGGGCGATTAACATCCCCCACAATTTACCATTTTGTAAAATTGGGACTACTAGGTTCGCCCTAACTTGTAACTTTTTTAACAGTTCAACGTGACAGATATCAATACTACCATCGTAAATATCTGCTTTCTGTGTCACTTGTCCCTGACGGAAATATTCCACATAGTCTTCATTGAGACAAGGATCATGTAGTGAAGTAGAAAGCAGGGAAATCCAACCTGCACCAACAGATTCCGTCACTACTGTACCCCAGCCATCGGACTGCAAGCGGAAAATCAAAACCCGGTCAGTCTGGAGAAACTGCCGCACCTGGGACACAGTTGTTTGCCAAATTTCTGCTAAATCGAGGGATTGATGGAGTTTTTGAGTAATTTGCCAGACTAAACGCTCTCGTTCAATACGCTGTTGCAATTGCGTGCGTAACTGCACAGCTTCAATTGCGCCATTTACCGCCAGTTGTAACCCTTCTGGGGTAATTTGCTCCTTCACCAGATAATCTTGTGCGCCGGCTTTCATCGCCTGGACTGCGA
Source organism: Calothrix anomala FACHB-343 (assembly GCF_014696435.1). Taxonomy (GTDB): domain Bacteria; phylum Cyanobacteriota; class Cyanobacteriia; order Cyanobacteriales; family Nostocaceae; genus Aulosira; species Aulosira anomala_A. The sequence goes on from NZ_JACJQG010000007.1 coordinate 141,003, forward strand.
TCGCCTCATTACCCTGCCCAGTTACCATAATTACTGGTAAGCAAGGCTTTTGTGTCAAAGATTGTAAGCGATTGAGAAATTCCAGCCCATCTAAATCGGGTAATCGATAGTCAAGTAACACCACATCGATTTGGTGCTGCTGCCATAGCTCTAACCCTTGTCGCCCCAGTTCCGCCTCGAAAATATTGTAAGCATATTCGCGATCGCGCCGTAAATAGCGCCGATAAAGTTCCCGGTCTTCTGGGGAATCATCAACAATTAACAGGATGCGCCCGGTTTGACACATGATTAATCATCCAGATAAGCAGGGAGCAGGGGGGCAGGGAGCAGGGAGCAGGGAGCAGAGGGGCAGGAAGCAGGGGGAGCAATAGCAAATGACAATTGACAATTGACTCTTGCCCAATGCCCCATGCCCAATGCCCAATGCCCCATGCCCAATGCCCAATGCCCCATTACGGCACAATCAAAACTGGACAAGGTGAAAGATTAATCACGCGGGTAGTGACACTATCTGTTGCACCTTCTTCAGTTAAACCTAAACCGCGACAACCCATAATAATTAAATCTGCCCCAATTTCGTCAGCCACATCACAAATGGTAAAAGCTGGTTTTCCTTGCTTCTCCAGAACTTCGGCGGGAATTCCTTGTTGCTCAAATAAGGCGCGGGCACTTTCGAGTAATTTTGCAACTACCTCCGGTGACACCATAGGATCGGCGCTGGGCGCTTCTGCAGTTGGTTCTTCCACCACGGATAGTATTACCAAACGACTACCATATTTTTGGACAACGTTGGTAACCACATCAGCTGCTTCCCTGGCTTCGCGACTTTGATCGATGGGAAATAAAACTGTCTTGAACATATCTCTCACCTGCGTACCCCAGTCTCCGGTAAAATCTGGATGGTTATACTTTCAAAACAATAACAAAAAGGCGATCGGGAGGGTCTGGCTGTGTCCAAAAAAACTTTAGCAAATTTATCTGCGGCTGAGATATCTGGTAAACGTGCCTTAGTACGGGTGGACTTTAACGTGCCTGTTGATGATAACGGTAACATCACAGACGACACTCGGATTCGGGCAGCTTTGCCAACCATCCAAGATTTAACGCAGAAGGGCGCTAAGGTAATTCTAGCAAGCCATTTTGGTCGTCCTAAAGGTGTGGATGACAAATTGCGTTTGACTCCAGTAGCTAAACGTCTGTCGGAATTACTGGGACAAGAAGTGGTAAAAACTGATGATTCTATCGGTGATGAAGTAGCTGCTAAAGTTGCGGCTTTAGAAAATGGCCAAGTGCTGTTGTTAGAAAACGTCCGCTTCTACAAGGAAGAAGAAAAGAACGACCCAGAATTTGCGCAAAAACTGGCAGCTAATGCCGATTTTTATGTCAATGATGCGTTTGGTACTGCACACCGCGCCCACGCTTCTACTGAAGGTGTAACTAAATTCCTCAGCCCTTCTGTGGCTGGATATTTGGTGGAAAAGGAATTGCAATATCTGCAAAGCGCGATTGAAAGTCCCCAACGTCCTTTGGCAGCAATTATCGGTGGTTCTAAAGTTTCTAGCAAAATTGGCGTTATTGAAACCCTGCTAGAGAAATGCGACAAGCTCATCATCGGCGGTGGGATGATTTTCACATTCTACAAAGCCCGTGGTTTGAGTGTTGGTAAGTCTCTGGTTGAAGAAGACAAGCTAGAACTAGCAAAATCTTTAGAAGCTAAAGCCAAAGAACGCGGTGTTACTTTCCTGTTACCTACAGATGTAGTCGTAGCCGATAAGTTTGCGCCTGATGCTAATGCGGAAACCGTCAGCATCGAAAATATCCCCGATGGTGGTATGGGTTTAGATATTGGCCCAGACTCAGTTAAAGTGTTCCAAGAAGCTCTTGCAGATTGCAAATCAGTGGTTTGGAACGGCCCTATGGGTGTATTTGAGTTTGATCAATTTGCTAAGGGTACAGAAGCGATCGCTCATACTTTAGCAGAAATTGGCAAAACAGGCGCTACCACCATCATCGGCGGCGGCGACTCTGTAGCGGCTGTAGAAAAAGTCGGTTTAGCCGAGCAAATGAGCCACATCTCCACCGGCGGCGGCGCTAGCTTGGAGTTACTCGAAGGCAAAGTACTACCCGGTATCGCTGCTTTAGACGAGGCATAATAAATAGGGCATTGGGCATTGGGCAAGAGTCAAGAGTCAAGAGTCAAGAGTCAAGAGTCAAGAGTCAATTGTCAATTGTCATTTGCTATTGCTCCCCCCTGCTCCCTGCCCCCTGCCCCTCTGCTCTCCCTAGCCCCTAGCCCCTAACCCCTAGCCCCTATTCCAAAGAACCATTACACTTCATTGCAAAATAAAAAGTAGGGCAAAACAACGTGATAGGTTTTGTTTTATGGAAAACACTGCACCCGACTAATTAAAGGAGAATACCAGTGGCAATGGAATCAAATCTCTTAACAGACACAAGTGTAGTCAATGAAGATTTTAGCGAGTATGTAGCCCACCTCCAGCTACACATGACTTTACAAGCTCGCAATCTGGTTCCACCCCTGAAGCAAAATCTTGAAGATAGCCGAGATCAATTACTGCATCAAACCCAAGCACACTTTGAAAAGTTGGCTTCTCGCCAAGGTTTGTAAATTATCTAAATCTTAAATTAAAATTTACGTAGAATTAAAGCAGATATTGTTGATTAATGCTATGAGTGTTATCATCAAATCTGCTTTTTTTATTTAATTTACGTATTTCTTTAAGAAGATCGCTCTTTTGGATAGCTAGCAAATGGCGGAAAGCCGCTAATATTATTATTACAGCACTTACTCAGCAAGAGCAGTTAATTAAGGCTTAATGGCGGCTCGAAACTAAAATGACTTCATTACTTCCTCGAAATCTCAGCGTTATCATTCGACCAGTCCAATACCGGGATCTGGACGGGATCGAACGCCTAACTCAAGAGTCATTCGCAGCCCAAACCCCTAAAGGAGCAGGTTCTGCCACGCGCCAAATGCAATGGCTGCGACGCTGGTATGGCTTTTTGAAATTTTTAAGTTGGTTCCCTAACCCGTTACAATACCTGTTTTGTTCCTATGTGGCAGAGCAAGGGCGATCGCTCTTAGGGATGATTCAAGTATCGCCGTTTAACCGCACGCGCAGTACTTGGCGGGTTGATAAGGTAATCCTTGACCGAGCTACTGACAAGCAAGTAACTGGTTCCCAGCTTTTACGCCATTGCTTTGAGTCGATTGTTGAGGCGCGTACTTGGGTACTGGAAGTTAATGTCAACGATTTAGAGGCGCTAGCACTATATCGGCAAAATGGATTTCAGCGTCTAGCGGAAATGACTTATTGGGAAATTGAACCCCAATTATTAACCGAATTGGCTCACGCTGAACCAGATTTACCGAATTTGCTGCCAATTAGTAATGCGGATGCCCAATTGCTCTATCAACTAGATACAGCATCTATGCCGCCTTTGGTGCGTCAGGTGTTCGATCGCAATACCCGCGACTTCAAAACAAGTTTGTTTGGAGCCTTAAGCGATGCTGTGAAGCAATGGGTGACAAAAACCGAAGTAGTCAGTGGTTACGTATTTGAACCCCAACGCAAAGCCGCGATTGGACATTTTCAGGTGCAACTAGATCGCCAGGGAATTACCCCCCACATCGCCACGCTGACAGTTCACCCCGCCTATACTTGGCTATATCCTGAGTTGCTGTCGCAATTAGCGCGGATTGTCCAAGATTTTCCCCAGCAAGGCTTGCAACTGGCTTCTTCTGATTATCAACCAGAGCGAGAAGAGTATTTAGAACGTATTGGTGCTAAACGAATAGAACATACTCTAATCATGTCGCGCTCGGTTTGGCATAAACTAAGGGAGTCGAAATTTGTCTCTTTAGAGGGAATTCAATGGCCGGAAGTATTGCAAGGCTTACAACCTGCACGTAAACCGATCCCAGGGGGTATGTCATGGACGCAACAACTCCAACAGCGATCGCATGATATCTCATTACCCACAAAATCTGAACCTCCCGCTTTTGGTAATAAACCCGCGAATATCGAAGCATCTTCCCCGCCAGAATCAGCAGATACACAGCAACAGCAGTAAGTCATACCTTAGGAGCAACCATAGCCATTGATTTCAGCATTAGGATTAGATTTAGGGCGCAAGCGCATTGGCGTAGCAGGTTGTGATGGTACCGGCTTAATCGCTACGGGGATCGCCACCATTGAACGCGCATCTTTTGCCCAAGATGTGGAGCAACTCAAACAAATCGTTGAGGAGCGCCAAGTGCAGGTGCTAGTAATTGGGTTACCTTATTCGATGGATGGCTCCTTAGGCTTTCAAGCCCGTCACGTGCAAAAGTTAGCTAATAGGCTGGCGAAAGCGCTCAATTTACCGATGGAATATGTGGATGAGCGATTAACCTCATATCAAGCAGAGGAATTGCTCAAAGCGGAAAATCGCTCGCCATCACGCCACAAAGCCTTAATTGACAGAAAAGCCGCCGCCTTAATTTTGCAACAATGGCTGGATACTCGCCGCGCTCAATCTCGCAGTTCGGCGGTAGCTGTTGAGTATTGATACCTTTTAACATGATATTCTGAAAACTGTTACCCGGCAGTTGTATATAAAACTCAACCTGTTTATTGAGATATATTTCATTAAATAGTTGAGCAAATGCAAATTTCACATTTGCTGGTAGTTATAAAAAAAGTTTCCACACCTCGGCTATGTTTTCTTCTCCATTTTCCGACGACAACGATAACGATCGCACTGGCTCCATCAGTTTAACTGACGAAAAAGGGCGCAATCTCGATTGTTATATTGAGCATTCCCTGGAAGTAGATGGGCAAGAATATGTTTTACTACTACCCGTCGATTCACCTGTAGAAATTTTTGCTTGGCAAGGTGAAGATGAGGAAGAAGAAGCTGTTCTGGTAGAAGACGATCTCACAATTGATAAGATTTTTCCTACAGCCCAAGCTGTCTTATCCGAGCAGAATTTAATCTTAAAAAATACTGCTTATGCTCTCACCGTCTCTGGTGATTTACCCCCTGTAGAAGAATCTGAACTCTTCACTTTAGAAATTGAGGATGATGAAGCAGATTTAGAACCAGAGCAGTTACAACTTCTAGCTAGATTCTACGATGAAGAGCAGGAATACGCCATTTACACCCCCCTCGATCCCCTGTTATTTTTTGCCCGAATCGCTAAAAATGGACAGCCGCACCTCCTTTCTCCAGAGGAATTCCGCAAGGTACAACCATTGCTAGAAGAACATTTGTTTAATGAAGTTGAATGATAGATAGCAAAAAATAATTAAATTCCTGAATGATAGCTGTTGACTGTTGACTGTTGACTGTTGACTGGTTTAAAAGCCTTTTATTGTCAAGGTTTTATCTTAGCTTGATGTCTTAATCTATCTGGCTACAGCTATATAAATTGCGAAAAAAACTTTTTTGGCAATAATTAAGGAATATATGTTGGCTGGTTAGGCAAATTTAACCATCGCATCAGTCATAGGTTTGGGATTATCCCAGCCCTAACATTTGCGATCGCTTTTTTTATTCCCATCACCTTATTCCTGAAGCGATCGCATTTATTTAAAATCAGAGAATAAATTACTGCTTGGCAAGGTTACCAGGCAAGCTATATTCTAAAAAAACTAGGTATTTGTATTTTGTGAAAAGTTATCATAGCACAAGTGTGCTTTGTTATTTATGACAAAATATAAATTATTTGTTGTAGAAATTTACAAAGTAAAACAGTATTTACTTATTCTTTAGTAAATTATCACATCCTTAACTCGAAAATATGGCTTGGAATAACCTTTTGCAGCCTGACTTGATTTTGGCGGGTTCAATTTTAACCTTAACACCAGACATTATCCAGCAATATGGATTGAAGGGATTGGTGCTGGATGTAGATGAAACTTTAGTACCGATGAAAGTTGGCGCAGTTTCGCCAGAATTACGCGAATGGGTAGAACAAATCCGCGCCCATACCGTCTTATGGTTGGTGAGTAATAACTTAAGCGAAATGCGGATTGGCGGAATTGCGCGTTCTTTAAACTTACCTTACTACCTGGGTGCAGTTAAACCTTCACGACGCAAAATTAGAGCCGCACTCAGAGCGATGAATTTACCAGTACATCAAGTAGGGATGGTAGGCGATCGCTTATTTACCGATGTCTTAGCGGGTAATCGCTTAGGTATGTTCACCATCCTAGTCGAACCGATGATTCATCCAGATGTAGAACTACTGCGTACTCACCCCGTGAGAAACTTTGAAGTCTGGGTATCAGAAGCCTTAGGAGCCTCCATCAGCCCTAAGTATACAAAAATTCGCAAACATTGATAATAAGACAGAAAAGTAAATCTAAAAAAATAATTAAGGAATCTTTCGCAATGAAAAAAATCTGAGAATATAAGTATCAATAACATCGGGTCAGCCAAAAAAGACCCAAGCCGATAATAAATAAATTTAAAACCGTAAAGCGTCAGACTTCACTTATAGAAGACCTGGCGCTTTACAATTTAGTCAATAGTCAAAAGTCCAGAGTCCACAGTCAAAAGTCTGATGAGTATTGACCCTTAACCCTTGACCATTGACTATTAACCATTGACCATTGACCATTGACTATTGACCCTTGACTAAAACTATTGTTGTTAAAATCGGTACTTCTAGCCTGACTCAACCGGAAACTGGACAATTAGCACTGTCTACAATTGCTACCTTGGCAGAAACCCTGTCTGATTTAAGACGCCAAGGACATCAGGTGATTTTGGTGTCTTCTGGTGCGGTGGGGGTGGGTTGTGCGCGGTTGGGTTTAACGGAACGCCCAAAAGCGATCGCACTTAAACAAGCAGTAGCAGCTGTGGGACAAGGGCGGTTAATGCGGGTGTATGATGATTTATTTACTACCCTGCAACAACCTATCGCCCAAGTTCTATTAACCCGTAGCGATTTAGTACAGCGCAGTCGCTATCTCAACATCTACAATACCTTTCGGGAATTGCTGGGATTGGGAGTGATTCCGGTAGTTAATGAGAACGATACGGTGGCGGTAGATGAGCTAAAATTTGGCGATAATGACACCCTTTCAGCCTTAGTTGCCAGTTTAGTGGAAGCAGACTGGCTATTTTTGCTGACAGATGTGGATCGATTGTACTCCGCCGATCCCCGTTCCGTACCCGATGCCCAACCCATCGCCTTGGTAAGCAGTATTAAAGAATTAGCCGAATTACAGATACAAACAGGTGCGCAAGGTTCCCAATGGGGTACTGGGGGGATGGTAACGAAAATTTCCGCCGCCAGAATTGCGATCGCGGCTGGTGTGCGTACTGTCATTACCCAAGGGCGATATCCCCGCAATATTGAAAAAATCATCGCCGGGGAAGCCATCGGTACGCATTTTGAACCCCAACCAGAACCCACCTCAGCCCGCAAACGCTGGATTGCTTACGGCCTTGTACCAATGGGAAAATTATATTTAGATGCAGGCGCGATCGCGGCGATTTCCCAAAGTGGAAAATCATTATTAGCGGCGGGTATTAAAGCCGTAGAAGGTGAATTTGATACTCAAGAAGCCGTGCAACTATGCGATCGTGAAGGTAACGAAATTGCTAGAGGATTAGTGAATTACAACAGCGAAGAACTGCAAAAGATTCGTGGCTGTCATTCCCGCGAAATTCCCCAAATTTTAGGCTATGGCGGTGCAGAAACTGTAGTTCATCGTGATAACTTAGTTTTGACTTAAGATATGGGGCATTGGGCATTGGGCATTGGGCATTGGGCATTGGTGTCAACTTAATACCAATTTGAAAAAAGAATGTGACAGATTGTAGGGTCATGGCACTGCCGTGACCTATAGAATATATAAATGTGTCGCCAACATTATTTGAATTGGTATAAGTTCTCTGGCTTACCCGACGTACCGCCCGCAGGCTGTAAGGCACTGGCTCACGCTACATGAGCTTACCTGCGTGGGCTAAGAAAATTTAGCCCACGCAGGTGGGCTTTGTTCAATTAGCCGCACCCTTCAAGGGTGACGGCGGTTTATCGGGTAAGCGAGGGGTTAGGAGTGAGGACAAAACCTTGTCCACCAAAAGGGTTTCACATTAAGTTGATACTATGCCCCATACCCCATGCCCATGCCCTATCACTAACCTTTGTGTTCGATAATCAACTTAATTGCTGCTAAGAATTCTTGCTCAATGTAGGGTTTTGTAAAGTAAGTAGTAGCACCTAATTGCATTGCTAATAAGCGGTGATTATTGGTGGTGCAACTACTTAGCATCACCACAGGAATTGTCGATAAAAACTGCTCTTTGAGACGATAGCTAAGAAACTCAAAGCCATTCATATTTGGCATTTCTACATCACAAATCACTAATTGCACCTGGGAATTTTGCTGCAATTGAGCGATCGCTTCTTGTCCATCTTGGGCATGTAAAATTTTATAACCGACTTTTTGCAAAGTCATCGATATCAAATGTCGCACGCTATTAGAATCATCAACGATCAGCACGGTAGATTCTCTGTTAGCTGTGGCAGTGTCGGTTGGATTGAATAAGTTAGCATTTGCCGAAATATCGGGATTTTGAGCAACGGTTTCGCTTAACAATGCAGCTAGATCGATGACTTGCAGTGGTTTATCTTTCCAAGTCGTCAAACCATACACATAACTAGGCAGTTTGACTGAGGCTGGTACAGGTTGAATGGGTAACTCTAATTCAGCAATTAAAGACTGAATCTGTGGTTGTAAAGCGATAATTTGCTGCCCTAAGCTAATAATAAATATTGGTTCTGGTTGAGTTTTTTCTGGTGGTAAATTTTCGGCATTCAGCAGTTGCGAAACTCCATAGGTAGGGATAATTTTACCTTGCCAATGTAAAAACCACTGTTGTTGAGAATAAATAAGTTGATCGGCTTGAGCAACTAAAATTTCTTTAACATTGTTGGAATTAATGGTAAAAATATTACCACTCGCAGTCCAGACAAATAACTGCGAAGTTTTTAGGGTTTTTGGTTGGTTAGAGCGATCGCTATTTGGCTTAACAATAGCAATTGCGCTATTAATTGACTTACCATTAGAAGAAATAACTGGTTTTGATATGCCCTCATAGGCTGTGCGCCAACCGGCTAAGGCGATACGTCCGATAGTTGGTGCAGCTTTAGGGCTATTTTCTAGGCTAGCAATCGCTACTTGCGCGATCGCCACAAATTCAGTTATCTTTAAGCGATCGCCAAAGCTTAAAAATACATTGGCGGCTAATTTCAGTTTCTCGACTAAATTATCAGCCTCCGATTGAGCCAGAATCATTTCCAAGTTGTTTAATGCTTGAGTCACCTCTGCTGTATCAACCAAATGAGATAACCCTGGTTCTACATTCAATTTAGGAAGTGAATTAGCTGCTATTGGTTGCTGATAATTTCTCGTCTCTAAATTAGCAAACACAGAATCTGTTTTTGCTAAGAGATTAACTGCGTCATCAGTTTTACCTTGAATTTGGGCAATTAATAATAAACCGAGATTTTCATTAGCTTCTATGAGTAAAGCTGTAATATTTGCGTCAATTATCTGATTTTCTAAGGATAAAAGCCGAAAAATCTTCTCAAGACGATAAGCTAAATTTTGGATATCCGCCAAATCAACTTGAGCGCTGACATCTTTGATTAGCTGCGCAACTCGTACCAGAGTCCGCATTTTGCCTGGAGAATAGTTATTTGGTAGTTCTAACAATCCATTGTGAATTTGCTGTAGCAGCCCTAAAGCTTCTTGCACAAATTCTGGATTAATATTACTTTTTATACCCAAGTCAAGAACCATAGCTATGTTCCTGTATTTATGTAAAATGGCAGAATTTAGTAAATTATTTAACAGGCAATCTCGATGAAAAAATTTTCATCACATATATGAAAGAGAAGGGGGACAAGGGAAGGGAGACAAGGGAGATATAAATTTTGCAACTCAGGCGATCGCGAGAAAATATCTCTTAAGAGTCAACAGTCAACAGTCAACAGTCAACAGTCATTTATCAATTATCTTCCTTGCCCTCCTATATTTATTTAGTAAGATAAAATACTCTATATGTCTTGTGTAAATATGTCTATATTGCTTAAAGACTCTGCTAATTCTAAGGCTTGCTCGGAGGCTTGATTAGTAATATTAGCGACTTCCAAAACTTGTTGATTTGCGGAATATGAAGTTTGGGCTTGGAGAGTAGCGATTTGATTAATTTCAGCAGCCAGGGTTTTCATTTCTTGACTGATTGCGATCGCCTGATGAAGTTGCTGTTGAGTTTTTTCGATAAATGTTGTATCGCTGGCGACTTGTTCGGCTTTGGTTTCAATCGCCGCAATGATTTGGTGAGTTTCTGTCTGAATTTCCGCCACCAGTGGTTGCACTGCGGCAATATCTGAGTCTAACTCTTGAATTAAAGACAGTACCTTTTGCGCGATCGCTGCAAATTGTTGCCCGACTTCTCCAGCACGAGAAGCTTCTAATGCTGTCTGCATAGCTTGGAGTTTCATTTGTGAAACAACATTACTCATCAAATTGACAGTCTCACCGAGTTTTTGTGCAGGTTGTTCTATCCGGTTAGCGTTTTCGCCAGCTTCTACAATTGTTTTTTGGATAGTACAAATATTATTTAATAATTCGTTAATCGATTGATTTTCATCTTCTACCCATTGATTAAGATTTTGTTCTTGAAGTTCCATTTTTTGGGCAGAAACAATTAATTCTGTAGCAGAATCCCCTAATATTTGCATTTGATGGCAAATAGAATTAATCGATTGCATCTGCTGCGGTACAATTTCTGTAGATAAATTATGCACCACTTGATTGCTATTCTTGAGCAGTTTGACAACTTGCGATTGCAGCTGTTCTTGTTTTTGTCGTTCCTGCACAGAAGTTGCCGAGGCAGATTGGTAGGCGCGATCTATTTGGTTGAGAAATCTGGCACGATCGAGAGCAAAGCCTACTTGCATAGCGACTTGCGCCAACAAATCAATTTCATGTTGTTGCCAATCGCGAGAACTAGAACATTGATGGGCAATTAATAAGCCATATAACTGACCATCGTTGAGAATTGGCGCAACTAAATTAGCTATAACATCAAAGGGTGCAAGCTGCTGAAGATGACACTCACTCAAACCAGCTTCATGGATATTACTAATAGCTTGGACTCTGCCGGCTTGATACTTTTCTACATAACCTTCAGTAAAACAGGGATCTTTAATTCTCGCCCACAAAGCTTTAGGAAAACCAGGTAGCACCGATTCGGCAATCACAGTACCATACCAATCGGGATCGAAGCCATAAACCATGACTCTATCCGCACTAATGGCTTTACGAACTTCTTCCACCGTGGTTTTCAGGACATCATCCTCATTCAGGGACTCGTGAATCCGGCGCGTTAACTCTGCTAACAACTGAGTGCGCGCGCCTTCAGCGTCAATTCGTTGCAGCAGTCTTGCATGATCCAGCGCAAATCCTACTTGCATGGCGATTTGGGCGAATAAATCAATCTCACCTTGTCGCCAATCACGGGAACTAGTACATTGATGGGCAATTAATAAGCCATATAACTTGTCATCTTTGAGAATTGGTGCGACTAAATTAGCTTTAACATCAAAGGGTGCAAGTTGATTAATATGACAGTCACTCAAACCAGCTTCATAAATATTACTAACAGCTTGAATTCTTCCTGCTTGGTACTTTTCTACATAGCCTTCCGCAAAACAAGGATCTTTAATTTTCGCCCACAAAGCTTTAGGAAAGCCTGGTAAAACTGATTCGGCAATTACAGTACCATACCATTCGGGATCGAAGCCATAAACTATAACTCGATCTGCACTAATTGTTTTGCGGACTTCTTCCACCGTAGTTTTGAGGACATCATCTTCATTCAGGGATTCGCGGATGCGGCGGGTAATCTCGACAAATAGCTGAGTTTGATTGGCTTTTGTATCTACTTCTGCGAGTAGCTGGGTGTAGTTGAGCGTAAATCCTACTTGGCTAGCTACTTGAGAGAACAAATCAATCTCAAACTTCTGCCAAAAGCGGGGTTGAGAACATTGATGAGCAATTAATAGACCGAATAGTTGCCCTTTTTTGATAATGGGTGCAACTAAATTCGCTTTCACCCCAAATCTTTCTAACAAGTTGATATGACAATCAGTTAAACCTGCTTGGTAGATATCATCTATGGCAAAAATATAGCCATCGCGGTATTTTTCCACACAATCCCCTTGAAAACAAGGGTCTTTGACAGTAGTCCATAAGGTTTTTGGCAAACCAAATGCTACAGATTCAGCAATAAAAGTACCTTCACCATGAGGATTGAGGCGGAAAATGGTGACGCGATCGCAACTTAAAACTGTGCGGACTTGTTCAACAGTAGTTTTCAGGACATCTTCTTCATTCAAGCATTCTTGAATGCGGTGAGTAATGTCCATCACAATGTGGATTTGTTCTGCTTCCGCTTCTTGCTTCCACAGTAAATCTGGTAGCTGTTTTGTGATTAAGCTGATATTTTTCTCTAAGGTTAGCAGTTCATTTTTGCTGGTTTCGGCACTGCGAATCCCTACATTTTCTGATATTAGCCTTTGCACAATATTATTAGACAGCGCAGCTGCATTTAACAGTGGACGAATGGCACGATTAGCTAAAATTGCCGCGATCGCACCTGCTAATACAGTTGTTACCCCTGTTCCCAGTAACAACATTGCTAGCTGTTTTTGCAGTTCTTCTTTACTGAGAGTTAAATTTTCATTGCCAGCTGGTTTGGTATCGGGAATTTGCTCTTTAATTAGCTGATTACCCATGTAATAAGTTGCAGTCCCAATTGCCAACAAGGGAAGCATACTAATGGCGCAAGACCAAACTGTAGTTTTAGCCTTCAAACTCCAATTGCTCACTCCGAGTTGACGATAAGGAACTTGAATGATTGTCGGCAGTTTTGCATGATCTATAGTTGATTTCCCCACAGTTGGCTGACTACCCTGTAACTGATTTTTATCGTTACCTGCTTGCTTTCCACGAGAAGACTGAGTCATAAATTATAGTCAGATGGTGCTACAGAATTTCTGTTATCAAAAACATTCTTCGCCACATTCATTTCATCAACTAAGTTGGTAGGGTAGTGCACTTAAGTATGACTGCGGCTTAGTCAAAGGTAGAGTTCAAAAAGTCCAAATTTTCCTGATGATTACGTATTAGACTTTTGTATCTCAGCTTATTTAGCTGATTACTCAGGCTTACAAGATTTTTGTAATCTGCTAACAAATTACTCACAAAACCTGAGCTTGCTGAATTTACACCCTTGAGACTTTTTGTTTTTCCTGAGATATCTGATGCACCCAATTGCTACTGATTGTGTATTTAGCTGAATCAAAAAGAAGCCTCTCACTCAGTCCGAAGGACGAGTGATGAGATGAATTTTTGGGTGATGACGAATTGACCCACAACCCTTTGGGTTCGCCAGTCACCTGCGACGGGAAACCCGTCTTCAGTGCTGGACTCACCAATTCAATCCGTAGGATTGACAGGGCAGGGGGTCGATGATACGCAGCGTAAAGCCTTCTCTTCGAGAGGCTTCGCCAACGGCATAGCTTCGCTTAGAGCGAGTCCGCGAGCGTCGGAATCACCAGTTTTAGGGTTTGGCAACCTATCGATCCAATCCTCTATTAGTTGTGTCACTGTTTTATCCTTGCCTGCTGCATACTGCCTCAGCTTGTTTAATCTACGTGTTGACATCCTGACGCTTAATCTAGAATCTTTCATAACGGATATACATTGTGTACCCATTATGATATACTAAATTCATCCCAAACCCCTAGTTGGGAGAGAGGAGTAGCCGTGGTGGGCGAACCGCTCAAAGGGGAGCTAAAAAGGCTAGACACCACACTGGAACTAGAGGCGAATACTGTAGTCTCTACGCAAAAGTTCCTAAATAAAAGAGTTTACTGCCTGCGGGAGGCGGGCGGCTGCCTGGGTTCTCTCCTTAAAGAGATAAAGGACGCAAGTCCAGAGATGCTGTGTAAGTCTTGGAGCGTTTTTGGTAACGCACATTGTCTAGCAATGTCCCCAACAGAGCAACGGCAGATGAGACAGGAAGCCTACACTGTATACGAAGTATCATTGTAGGCACTTCACTATCTTAGTGCTTAATTGAGCAGATGTATATTGTTAAACTTGGTAATTCTCATATATGCAGCAAGTAGCTGTATTTATGCAAATATATAAATTTTTGCATCTTCCAATAGACATATAATTATCTATAAGTAGATTTTTTCGATAAAAAAAGGTGTCTATCAAGACACCCATAACCAAACATGAAAATTTCTTTGAAGAGTCAGTAGTCAGTAGTCAGTAGTCAACAGTCAACAGTCAACAGTCAACAGTCAACAGTCAACAGTCAACGCTATTTTCCAGTTAGTATTTTTTGGCATCGACAAAAACAAAATTCACTGAACTAAGACAAAATCGTAGCCAGTACCAGAGGGACAAGGCTTTGCGGGATCGCAAGGTTCAATTTTGACTAAAAAGACACCACCTTCGCGATCGCCCGATCGCGTAAACTGAATCTTACCTGTAGCACCCATTGCGGAAAAATTCTCATTAGACAATACCTTTTGTAAACCTTGGCGGGTACTATCTTCTTTTAAGCCTGCAATAATGACTTGCATTGCATCATAAGCTGTAGCAGTGCGCGGACTTACTTCACCACCCCAGAGTTTAGCGGCTTTTTCCGCAAAGGAATTACCCGGACTCATATTCCGGTTAGCATCCCGATGCCAAGGTACAGCCACCACCATTCCTTTGACATCACCTTGTCCAAATTTTAACACCCTAGCACTGTAGAGTTGTTGCGAACCAAATAGTGCCAATCTGCCGCGATTTTCTTTAGCAATATCAATCACTGGATTAATATTAGTAAATCTGGGAATCAGTAGTACAGCTTCTGCACCATCACTAGTAGCTCTAGAAATAAAATTACTCGCGCTAAAATTCCCAGCACCTAAATCGCATTCTGTACTAGTAACTTTACCTCCAAATTGAGCAATTAAATCGCTATATTCTTTGACAACTTCTTGATTTGGTCTTTCTGTGTTAGATGTTTGTTGATTATTACTCGATGAAGAATCTCGACAAATGACGATATTTGTCCGCCGTTGTTTTTTGACAATATATTCTGCTAAAGCTTGAGTAAATATATTGCGATTAGGGCTGATATTAAACACATATTTACTATCCCCTAACATCTGTGTCTGATTTTGTCCGTCTTGACTTCTTCTACCGCTATTTGGGGAAATTCTCACCAAACTATTTTTTCTATAAAGCTCTTCGTTGCGACCAAATCCAACTACTGCTAAAAGACTGCTATCTTTGACTAATTCAGTATCTATTTTTTCTATCTGTCCAACATTATTTAAACTAGCAATTTCAACTTGTAAAGGTACGCCATTAATTCCACCACTAATATTAACTTCTTCTTGAGCTTGCGCTATCCCGCGTAAAGTCTCTTGCGCTTCATTTAAACTAGTGCCAATCGGTGCAATTACAGCTACCTTTAAAGCTTTAGAGTTGCCTATTTTGGCATTATTCAAATAAATTAATGATTCTGGATCGTTGCGCTGCTTTTGTAGGGATGCTTGAAAGTTAATAATCGCTGTCCCATAATCACTAGATTTAAAAGCGTTAATTCCGGCTTCTTTTTCTGCTGTTTTATCTGCGGTTACTAAAATTTTTTCACCTTTACTCATCCATTCAGGAGAAGATGGAATATTCAATTCCGGTGAAATTCTTAAAGGTGTTTTTGGTTGATTAGCTGTTTTGGCAGAAAAATTACTCACCAACCATAAAATCCCTGCTACCATCACTCCAGCAATTCCTAGAGAGATTAGTAAGCGAACGTTTTCGTCCTTAGCTGCCATAGATGATTACCCCTACTAATTAAATAAAATTTATTGAAAAAGCTTTGTAAAAGTTTAAATTTATTTACAAATAATTAACAAATTCAAAAATATTTAGCAATTAACTTGTCCACAAGCAGGGATGTTACCATCAGCATAAATGCCAATAAACCGGCCAGTACGATTAATAAGAATACAACAATCAAACCATTTGTTCCTGATTGCCACAGATTTTTCAGGTTCAAAGAGTGAAATACAGAAAAAATGAAGAAATTTGTGACGATCGCGATCGCTAATAAATAAATCTTTTCAAATAAAGACCGAGATTGAATTAAGATGACACCTCCTAAGATGAGTAACCATAATCCCCAACTCATGATACTACTGCCTAAATAGCTCAATAAAATAATAGCTAAAACTGCACCCCCTATACTAGTAATGACAATTCCAGGTAGTAGTTGACTCACCGATAATTGGGACAGATAAGTATGTTGTTTTGATTGCGGTTGTGGTTGCGGTTGTGGTTGTGGCGTTGAGAATGGCTGCGGCTGAGGTTGCGGCGTTGAGAATGGCTGCGGCGAAAGTATGGTGTGGGGTACATTCCAAGGCGCAGCTGTTTGGTTATTTAAGTCTTGTAAAACTTCCCTAGCTGATTGATAGCGTTGTTCGGGGGTTTCTTGCAATAACTTATCGAGAATATGCTCTAATCCATCGCTTATTGGCTGATTAATTTGATTGCGCCAACTATTAGTCCAGCTAAAACCTTGTTTTAACCATAGTTGAGATGGCGGAAAATCAGCTAACAGGTGAAAACAAGCTATTCCTAAACTGTATAAATCGCTAGCAGGATAAGCTTGACCAAGCTGGATTTGTTCCATTGGTGCATATCCTAAAGAACCAATAATAGTACCAGGCGAAGTGTTAATCAAATCGGTTTTTTGTTTCGATACACCAAAATCAATCAGCACCAACTTTCCATCACTTTGACGGCGAATAACATTTTCTGGCTTAATATCTCGGTGAATTACCTGTTGCTGATGTATTAATTCCAGCACAGGTAACAAATCGTTTAATAGTTGGCGAATTTTTGTTTCATTAAATGCTCCCTGCTGCTTTAACTCCTGTAATAAATTTTGTCCGACAATTAATTCTTGGACTAAATATAAGTAATCATTTTCTTTAAAATAAGCATACAGAGTCGGAATTTGATCGTATTTTCCTAGTTCTTGTAAGCGTTTTGCTTCTCGTTCAAACAACTCAGTTGCTTTTTTTTGAGCTTCACTACCACCCCCACTATAAAATTGACCGCGCACTAGCTGTTTAACTACACATGGTTCGTTTAGCTTGTCTACATCTTCTGCAAGATAAGTACGCGCAAACCCACCTCTACCGATTGGTTGGATAATGCGGTAACGATTTCTCAGCAGCGATACTAAACCGGTTCCACAGGTGAGACAAAAGTTTGCACCGTCAGCATTTAGAGGATTTGGACAGTCGGGGTTGAGGCAGCAGATCATAGAGTTATCGCTGTCGTTTTATTAATAATTAAAATATACCTCAAATTATGTGATTTTCTGGGATATATTTGGCTTTTACTAATAATTTGGGATAACTGCTGCTATCTAAAGGTTGAGAGCGGTGTAAGATAGGTGAATTTTGTCAATGGTCAATGGTCATTGGTCATTGGTCATTGGTCATTTGTGATTTGTAATTCTTACAAAGTTCTGAACGGAGGAAACCTCTGCTCAGACTTTGCGCTTTGTAATTTGTAAATATACATAATTCATGACAATTTTAATCAGCATTTATCGATTATTTACTAATAATTTTGGGTTGTGGATAACGATAAACTGCAATTAATTTGGTTTAATATTTTAGGTATCAGGTATTAACAACACACACAAGGGCGGGGAAACCCCGCCCCTACGAAAATTTTAATTACGTATCACAACCCGAATTGTTATAACTATTGACTATTGACTATTGACTATTGACCATTGACCTGAGTAAGTGCAACAGCACCCCACAATGGCGCGTCATCTCCTAAAGCTGCGGGGAGAATTTGAAATTCAACTTCTGGTAATGCTGTTTCTCGCGCTAGTTGACGGACAATTTCCCACCAGCGATTACCGGCTTTGGTGACACTTCCGCCTAAAATAAATAATTGCGGGTTGACTAAATTGGCGACATTACCTATGCCTACACCTAAAGCCCAAGCAGATTTTTGGATAATTTCCTGTGCTAAATCATCACCTGCGGCGGCGGCTTGACTGATTAACTGTCCTGTGAGTAATTCTAAATTATCCTCAACTAAATTCTGCAAGATTTTACCCCTAGTGCGATCGCTTGCTAATAATTCCCTGGCATTTTGCGCCATATAGGGGCCTGAGGCTAAACGTTCCACACATCCCCGCTTTCCACACAAACATACAGGGCCATTGGGATCTACAACTATATGGCCGATTTCTCCAGCCATTCCCCCAGAACCGCGCCAAGGTTGATGATTGAGTATCCAACCACCACCTACACCAGTGCTGATGGTGATGTAAAACAAACTATCGTATCCTTGACCTGCTCCAAAATGATGTTCCCCTAAAGCTGCCACATTAGCATCATTATCTACATAAGCGGGGACGCCAAACTCGGCTTCTAACAATTGTTTTAGGGGAAGATTTTCCCAGCCAGCAACATGATGGGAAAGTAGCACGCATCCGGTAGTCGCGTCTACAGGGCCGCCAAAGCTGACACCTATCGCCGTTGGTTTGCTATCTTGCAGTACAGAGTGAATGAGCGATCGCATAATTTCTAAATCCGTGTTAGCATCTGCATTCGCGGGAGATAAGCGGCGTTCATAACTCAACCATTCTCTAGCACCGATATTTACCGTTGCTGCTGCTAATTTAGTTCCCCCAAAATCCAGGGCTAATATTAATGACATAGAATTTTTAATTCGTAATTCGTAATGCGTAATTCGTCATTGAAAAGGATGAGAATTATTAATTCATGCTTTTTGCTGAAGTACGCCATCAATAAATTGTTGTAAGCGTTCGTAATGGGTGCCCTTCCAATAAATTTGTTGGCATTCTTGACAGCGATGAAATTCATCGTTTTGTAATTGTACGCTTTCTGGTAATTGGTCAATGACTAATGCTTTGGCTATAGGTTGTAATAATCCATTGCAACGCAAACATCTGTGAAAAGGCGATACTATATTAAATAAATCAAAGCGGCGGAGAACTTCAATTATTTGTTGTTGAGGATTAGTACTTCTGACATAATAGCCATAATTTACTAAACTCCGCATTAATAAACCTTTGTCACGAGTTAATAAAATTCTTGATTGTGTATGAGAAACTTCTGCTAACTCTTCATCTGCGTAGTCATTGCGATATAAAGTATCAAAACCTAATAACCTTAATGATGTCGCTAGTTTACCTAAATGAATATCAAGCACGAAGCGCATCTCGCTTAAAGGTTGCGGACGTACTAAAATTGTTGGCGGATGAATATCAATGACAGAAATCGGATAGACATAAATGTTATCTTCATCCTGGATAATATAAGAAAAATCTACATAGCTATCGTTGACTTTTATATAATCAACTTCTGGATGCGGAACGCCTAAAGACTCAATGGTGTCTTTAATTGAGGCTCTTTCTGAAAAATTATGGATGATTTGCACCTGGCGTTTATGGCGGGGGAGAAAATCATTGAGTTCGGCATAAAAGTGAAAGTAAGCAACAGCCATATTTATTTAATTTGTCATTTGTCATTTGTCATTTGTCATTTAGATTCACAAATTTTGAAAATCTCCCTATTTTAAATGGTTGATTTCTCAGTTCAATTGTAATGTACATACTTTTCATACCGAGTCAATATACCGCCTGAGAATTTACAGCAGATTGCCATTTGGTGAGGTACAGATTATCGTTAATTGTAGGGGCACTGGCACTGCCATGCCCCGAAGCGCGTACCTCATTTACCTGAAATATGCTGTATTTCTTGGCGACATGAAAAGTAGAGTTTAATTACGAATTACGAATTACAAATTATTAAGTTGTATATTCGGCGTTAATCTTCACGTAGTCATAGCTTAAATCACAACCCCAAGCTTTACCTGTACCGTGACCATTGCCAACGTTAACAGAAATTAATACTGTATCTTCTTTGAGATAAGCACCTGTTGAGGCTTGTTTTAAATAAGCGCTGGCGGCTGGACGATCGAATGTTAAAGGTTGACCATTTTCTAATAATAAGAAATCGCCTAATTTGATTTGCAAATTTTCTTGCTCAAATAGTACACCTGCGCGTCCGGCGGCGGCGGCGATGCGTCCCCAGTTGGGATCGCGACCAAAAATTGCTGATTTAACTAGGGATGAACCGGCAATAGTTTTGGCTATTTGACGAGCGGAGGTTTCATCCTGTGCGCCAGTAACTTGAACTTCGATTAAGCAAGTAGCACCTTCACCATCACGGGCGATCGCTTTTGCTAAATGCTGACATACTGCTGTTAACATGGCTTCTAGTTTTTCCGCTTCTGAACCCATTTCAATAATCGCTGGGGTGCGGGATTGACCATTGGCTAAGGCGATTAAACTATCATTGGTGCTGGTATCGCCATCGACTGTAATCGAATTAAAACTTCTATCGGCAGCGCGACTTAACATTTGTTGCCATAAAGCAGGCGATACTGCCGCATCACAGGTAACAAATGCTAACATCGTTGCCATATTGGGATGAATCATCCCCGAACCTTTAGCAATTCCGCCAATGCGCACCGGGCGATCGCCTATAGTGGTTTCTAGGGCAATTGATTTTGGGACTAAATCTGTAGTAATAATTGCGCCGGCGGCTGTATCGGAACCTGTTTCCGAAAGCGCCGCTACTAATGAGGGAATTCCGGCTTTGAGTGCATCCATCTTGATCCGCTGGCCAATTACCCCAGTAGAAGCTAATAACACCGATTCGCTGGGAATATTTAAAGCTTGCGCTACTGCCATAGCTGATTCTAGAGCATCAAACCAACCTTGAGTACCTGTAGCGGCATTTGCTTGTCCGGCATTACAAAGAATAGCACGGGCATTATGCTTGGCTTGCAAACGTTGACGACAATAATCTACGCAGGCGGCTTTAACTTGACTGGTAGTAAACACACCAGCTGCGATCGCTTCTACATCAGATACTATTAAAGCTAAATCGGGTAATCCCGAAGGCTTTAAACCTGCGGTAATTCCTGCGGCCCGATAACCTCTTGGTGCTGTGATTCCACCAGTAATCTCCTGCCAATCTGCCATGATTATTCTCTTGCAACTATATAGTGGCTCGACTGGCGATTATACCAAGACTCAAGAGTCAATGGTCAATGGTTAATGGTCAATAGTTAGTAGGGGTGGTAACAATTTTCATCTCCTGAAGCACAGTAGCAAATTTATCTATTACCTATTTCCACCTTAAGTTGACTGATTTTTAAGTATATTCTCGGTCAAATATGATTCTATAAAGTTGCCATAAAAGGTTGTGGATCGGCAATTTTGTGGGGCTAATGTCCGTCTCATCTTGGGTTTGCAGCTTTTTCGCCAGCAACACACAAAAATTAAATTCCGCAGAATCAGCATAATTTACGCGATCGCACGATAGTCACATTTCAACTTCATTTGTCATGATGTAGTTAACAAATATTCAAGTAACTTGAATTACATATTCAACTTAACCAATCATACTTCGATTCATCTGAAACTGTTGATTATGGAGGGTGAAATTACAGTCATGTACTGATATTGTCTAGTTGCATAAGTAATTGAATTTACGTAAATATTTGGTGATTTTAATTTTTGGATGTCCTGATTTATGTACCCAGGAACGTGGATGAATCAAAACAACCGAAAACTGACTTTTACAACCAAAAAATTATCAATTTAATTGGCTGATTTTTTTAAGATCATTTCAGGGTTCATCATTCCGCAAATTCTATTCAATCTAGATTTTTTAATTAAAAATTTCTGTTGAGTTCCCAGAGTGGGAGCCAGTTTAACTATGTTTGAAAACCCTGAATCTGGCATCGATTCCCTATTGGGGGAATTAAATTGTGCTGCCAATTTTATCAATTCTTCTTCCTTTAATTCTTTGCTAGCAGACTGGCAAGAATTTACTTCCCAGCAACTTTTGACTTTAGCGGGCGAAACTCTCATTCAAGCATGGCAGAATCAAGGCGAGCCAAGCCAAGCATTAGTTTATGCGGCTGGGAGTATTTTTAAAAGTGATTTTGCTGCTAATGCCCAAATCGCTTTTGGCGATGCTTTTGATGTAAATCAAGCAGAAGCATTAGGTACAGAAATTTTGGGGGGAAATTATGGTGTACTGCCAGATTTACAATTTCTCTCTGATGCAAATATGAATGGTGCCTTAGGTGCATATGCTAACAGTACAAATACCATTTACATTAATAGAGATTTTCTGACGCAGAGTTCAGATAATCCAATTGCGATCGCTAAAATTCTCGTGGAAGAAACAGGACATTTCCTCGATGCTTACGCTAGCTATATTGATTCCCCAGGCGATGAAGGGGAAATTCTCACAGATTTGATTTCTGGTCAGCAACTAACTGTAGATGAGTTAACCCAGCTACGTGCAGAAGATGACTCTACAACGATTTTTTTAAACGGTCAATTCTTGAAAGTTGAACAACGAGTCAACAAAGATGATTTCAACGGCGATGGCATCTCCGATATTTTGTTGCGTAACAGCACGAGTATTGATACTTGGTTAGTCAATAGTAATGCTCAAGTCGTAGCACCTACGAGGGCGGGAAATGCCCCTGTTGACTGGCAAATTCAAGGTACAGGTGATTTCAACGGCGATCGCATCTCTGATATTTTGTTGCGTAATGGCACGAGTATTGATACTTGGTTAGTCAATAGTAATGCTCAAGTCGTAGCACCTACGAGGGCGGGAAATGCCCCTGTTGACTGGCAAATTCAAGGTACAGGTGATTTCAACGGCGATGGCATCTCTGATATTTTGTTGCGCAATGGCACGAGTATTGATGTCTGGTTAGTCAATAGCAATGGTCAAGTAGCTGCACCCACGAGGCTAGGAAATGCTCCTGTTGACTGGCAAATTCAAGGTACAGGTGATTTCAACGGTGATGGCATCTCTGATATTTTGTTGCGTAATGGCATGAGTCTTGATGTTTGGTTGGTCAATAGCAATGCTCAAGTAGCTGCACCAACGAGGGCGGGAAATGCTCCTATTGACTGGCAAATCCAAGGTACAGGCGATTTCAATGGGGATGGGATCTCCGATATTTTGTTGCGTAATAGCACGAGTATTGATGCTTGGTTAGTCAATAGCAATGGTCGAATTACAACCACAACGAGGGTAGGAAATGCTCCTGTTGACTGGCAAATTCAAGGCACAGGCGATTTCAACGGCGATCGCATCTCTGATATTGTGTTACGTAATGGCACAAGTATTGATGCTTGGTTAGTCAATAGCAATGCTCAAGTAACAGCGCCAACAAGGGCGGGAAATGCTCCCGTTGACTGGAAAATTCAACTCAGCCCTGTTAATTTGACAGCCCCTCTAGGTTTGATGACTAGTTCCCAGAAACTAACGACACTAGTTGATGGACAGTTGAATGGTCTATCTTTTGATATGGATGGCTATTATGGCGCTCAATGTTGGGATTTGGTGGCTTATGCGACGGGTAATAACACATCAACCTATAACTGGAAATGCGGCGAGAATGTGATGGCGAATGGCAATATCGCTATTGGTACAGCGATCGCTACTTTTCTCGGCCCCAATCAAACCTATGACACGCCACCAAATTATAGTAGCCAGCACACAGCAATCTTTGCCGGTTATGGCGTTGAGTATGGGGTAGCTGGTTTCTACGTCTGGGATCAAAATTGGAATTGGAAGCAATATGTCCAAAAACACTTTATTCGCAGTAATGGCTCAGGTACTAGTGATGCGGATAATTACTATGTGATTCAGGTTTAAACTGATTCTAAACAAGCTAATGCGCATCTAAATTGCATAACTACTAATAAGGGTTGTTAACAGTCAACAGTCAACAGTCAACAGTCAACAGCCCTCACAATGGATTGTGCAACTTAAAAGCAAAATAGCTTATATCGTGAAAATTCCGCGATCGCACTCTCATCATTTCCACAAATCAAATTTTTTAGCCAGACTGGTAAAATTGCGAAATCTATGGTTAGGATTGTGAATCTTATATGATAGCAATCCAATTTGCGTTGGCTATTAGTAATTTATTATACAATATCTGCTGAAAGACTTATTGTTTATTCAGACAGGTAGAAATGCTAATAATCAGTGATTATACTGACTGGAGATTGCACATACTATGGCAAGGTTATATCTATGACATGAGAGTTAATTCTTTCAGTCATAAAAGCAATTTTCCAGCTAGGTGGAAATGTGAGGGTGGAATATGTTCTATTTAATCTATGCTCCTAACACTACGCAAGAAAAAACCTATCAGTTGATGTTTGGAGTCAACACGATTGGTCGTTCTACCGAAAACACGATCGCCCTCGCAGATGAGAGCCTATCCCGTTCTCACGCAGAAATTACAGTCACCAATGAGCGGCTAGTTATTAAAGATTTACAAAGCCTTAACCACACTTTCGTGAATAAGGTAAAAATCGATCAATGTGAACTGAAAAATGGCGACTTGATTAATTGTGGGAATGTAGAGTTCAAGTTTGTTCAAAAAGTCAATACTACACCCAACCCTACCGATGATCCTCATCCCCCACAACCACCAGTAGAGGATGTCAAAGAGGAAGCACCTATTGCAGAAACGATTATTAAACAATTTTCTACCGGGCCCAGTAGCATTAAAATTCAGGATTTACTCGATAATCCAGGCAGAAGCGATTCTCTGCTGAGAATATCACAAAGAGCGAGTAATCAACGGACGGTAGATAAGTTAAAAATTCTTTTAGAAGTCAGCAAACAGCTGTCTTCTCCAGAGGAACCCGATCGCCTATTAGAGAAAATTCTCGATCTACTGTTTGAGATTATGAATGTAGACCGAGCAGTTATTTTGATGGTGAATGAAACTAGCAAGCAGCTAGAGCATAAAGCCATCAAACTACGTCCAGGAATACCTCAAGACAGTCAATTTTTTTATAGTAAAAATATTACGAATTATGTTTACATCAATGGCACAGCAATTTTAACTACTGATGCTTGCCTAGATAATCGATTTAATGAGTCCGAGTCGATTTTTGTGCAAACTATTCGGGCTTCAATTTGCATTCCGCTCAAACCCAGGGAAGAGGTAATTGGCGTATTATATGTAGATAATTTATCCATGTGTGATGTTTACTCGGATGAAGATGTCGAGTTTGTAACGGCGTTAGCCAACCAAGCGGCGATCGCAATTGACAACGCCAAGCTCTACCAGCAAATTGAAGCCGAAGCTATCATGCGAAATAAATTAGAGCGTTTCTTCCCAGAAGCTGTGAGAAAAAAGCTCAGGGAAGAAGGCACTTTAGGTATTGTTGATACAGAAGTTACAGCTTTATTTGCTGATATTAGTAATTTCACAAAAATGTCTTCCACAATGCATCCCCGTCAAGTAATTACGATGCTCAATGAATATTTTGAGGTAATTGTGGAGGAAATTGTCTTTCGCTATGAAGGCACGTTAGAGAAATATATTGGTGATGCTTTATTTGCAATTTGGGGTGCGCCTTATCGCAAACCAAACGATCCAGAATTGGCAATACAAGCCGCAATTGATATGCAATGGGCTGTGTTAAAACTAAATCAAAAATGGATTCAGCAAGGAAAACAACCGATTCAAATTCATATAGGCTTGAATACAGGTAAAGTAGCAGCAGGTAATATTGGTTCAGAAAAATTAATTCAGTACGCGACTATTGGCGATACAACAAATGTCACTAGTAGAATATGTAATGTTGCCCAAGCTGGTGAAATAGTTATATCTCAAACTACATTTGAGCGCATACAGTCGCGAAATTTCCCTTTAGGAAAAATGCCATTAGTACAAGTTAAAGGTCAAGACCAGCCTTTACAACTTTATCGCTTGATGTGGCATTTGTGTCCATCACAACAAACTCAAGTGGGTATGGGGCATAGGGCATAGGGCATAGGGCATAGGGCATGGGGCATGGGGATAATCATGAATTAATTAAAGCTATTTTTTGTGTAGCGGTATAACTGGGCAAAACTTGATTGATGGTGCTTGAAGGAAGCTGCATGTGATCTTTTAACAATGCAGAAATGACATCGCGAAAATCGGTAGCGATCGCTAAATCTCGCTTTTGGTAAAGTTGTTCTGTGGCTAATCCCGGCCATTCTCCATAAACTTTACCACCGCGCACTTTTCCACCCAATACCCAGATGACATTTCCATGTCCGTGATCTGTACCACGGTTACCGTTTTCTTTGACTGTGCGCCCAAATTCAGACATGACGACAATTGCTGTGTTTTGGTAAATTGGCCCCAAGGTTTGCGCCATCACAGCTAAACCATCTCCTAATTTTTTTAGGCGTTGGGCTAATTGTCCTTGACTACCGCCTTGATTGATGTGGGTATCCCAACCACCTAAAGCTATAAACCCTAATTCTACTTTAGAGTCTTTGACCATTAATCGCGCTAATCTTTGGGCATCTCTGGCAAAACCGTCAGGTAAAGGTGCGCCATTATTTGCCATTTTCATTTCATCGGCTAAATCTTTGGCGATCGCTTGTCGCGCCATCCGCCCTTCTTGGTAACTTTGACTTAAGGTATCATTACCATCATAAAGTTTGTCAAATGCTGCACCTACTTGGGGACGATCCACCGACAAGGGATTATTGATTCTTTTCCCCGTTGGTAAACTAGCTACAGACATCTTACCGTACAAAATTCTGGGAATAGTTTCTCCGACATTAATTGCTTGAATCGGTTCTTTGTTGGAGATATTCGCTAATAAACGATTCATCCACCCATCTTTAGTATTTTTTGTCCCAGGAATGCCGTTTTCCATGTAATATTGGGCATCAAAGTGAGAACGAGTGGGATCGGGAGAACCACAAGCATGAATAAACGCCAGACTACCTTGTTCCCATAAAGGTTTTAAGGAACTTAAAGCGGGATTTAAGCCAAAACGTCCATCTAAATCCAGCACTCCCCCTTGTTTACCCGGTTGGGGAATAGCAATATTCGGTCTTACTTGGTAATAAGCTGTTTCTGAGTAGGGAACTACCACATTTAAACCATCAACTCCACCACGCAGAAAAATGACAATCAAGCGTTTTGCATTGCTGTTGTTGTTAGCAGATCTAGCTACCCATGCATTAGTTCCGACGGCGACTAATGCTGAGGCGGAAAACATACCTGCTTGGAGAAGAAAGTTGCGTCTTTGCATATAAATTTAGTTATCCGGTGGAAAGTTGAAGTTTTTTTGTAGAAAGGCAGAGGGCAGATGGCAGCACTTTGACAGGCTCAGTGATCTGGCAGATGGTAAAGATGGAAGGTTGAGGTTTTTGACTCGGATTGTCGAGTTCGGAAGGCGAAGGTTGGTGTTTTTAACTCGGATTGTCGAGTTCGGAAGGCGAAGGTTGATGTTTTTAACTCGGATTGTCGAGTTCGGAAGGCGAAGGTTGATGTTTTTTACGCGGATTGTCGAGTTGTGAAGGCGAAGTTTGATGTTTTTGACTCGGATTGTCGAGTTCGGAAGGCGAAGTTTGGTGTTTTTAACTCGGATTGTCGAGTTATTTATCTTCTCAATCACCTCTTAGGAACTTCCAGAAAATAAATTATCCCATTTTCATAGCAGCAGATTCTTTCTCCTCAGTTTCCTCTGCCTCCTCTGCACCCCTGCACCCTGCCCCCTGCCCCTTTTCCTCTCTAACTCCTAGCTCCTAACCTCTCAACGACGCATAAATTCAGGACTACCTAAAATTAAAGCTGCATGGAGTTGTGGTGGACTAGAAGCGATCGCGCTTTGGGTTTTGCTAGATAATAAATTACCTAATGTATTGCTGAGTTGTCCGCTATCAATGGGGGCTGGTTTGACTTTGACGGCTAATACATCGCCTTTGGGTATATTATTAGCTTGGTTTCTCGGCTCTGGTGAACCGGATAGGGCTAATTTACCACTAGCGATCGCTGTTGCAAAGTTCAAGCGACGAGTCATAGCATAGGAGTTTAACCATGCTTCTTCTGTGTTTTTGTAGCCATCGGGAGTTTGACAACCATAAATCGGCATTCCCGACTGTTGCAGGAAACTCACGAGAGGTTTTGTATTATTAACTTCCATTCCCGTTGCCCGGACTGTGGAAATTACATATTGATAAGGTGTTTTAAATTTAACGTTAAAGTTATTTGCGTCCCAAAACTCGGAACTTTTAAATAGCGTTTCCAAAACAGCGCGTATATTTCCATCAGTAGCTAGATAGCGTTGGGCTAGACGATTAACTAAAGCTGTAGGCGGGCGATCGCTAACAAAATACTGTGCTAATTTGTAGCTAATATGCCGAGCAGTTGCCGGACTCCTGGCTAAAATATCTAAAGCTTGTTCTCCTTCCTCTTCACCACCGCCTTTAATTGTATTTCCGAGAAAAACTTTGTCACTGCCATCGTGGCGCTTGGGGTTAAAGTAAAATCCATCACTATTAATATTGGGCTGATTGGCGCTAGGAATTCCCCAACCTGTAAGAATTTTGGCTAGAGCAATCACATCTTGCTGAGTATAACCACCATCTACCCCAAGAGTATGCAATTCCATTAACTCGCGGGCGTAATTTTCATTTAAACCTTGAGTTTTCCGCCGAGCATTCGGACTACTAGGCGCTGAACTTTGCCAATTATCTAAATAAAATAACATCGCCGGATGGTGAGCCGTTGCGCCTAACAAATCGCGAAACCGCCCCAGAGCATGAGGTCTAATTGCTTGTTGTTCGTAGGCTCCCACCCAGAAGCGATCGCGTCCTTTATTGGCATATACATTAAAATGGTTATACCAAAAGTCCACCATCACCTCTTGCAGTTGTCTCGGACTTTGTGTCGCCCTTAACAAACGTGCTTGCATTGCTTGTTGCAGAATTGCTTTAGCTTTTTGGTCAGCTGCTTTTTTCTCTTCGCGGCTGAGTTTCTCGCCAACTTTCCCATAAGCTAACAATTCCATCGGCTTCAGGTTGAGAGTTTCCATCTGCGCCAATTGATTTTCGAGACTGGCTGATTCTGGGATAGTCTGCGGCGAGAGTTGTTCTTGAATGTAGCGCTCTACACCAATAGACTTAACCCGTTGCACATCTCCAGGGCTAGGCCCAAAACTCAAGCGGTTAATTAAATGTAAAATCTTCGGATCAACAGGTTGAGATGCTGCATTACTAGGTGTAACTCCTAGTATTAAAATTAACAGCGACATGACAAAGAATTTCGGCTTCGCAGTCATAAAGCGATTTTTCACCCATTTGGAAGATGGGGACGAAAATTAGCCAAAAAAGTTCAGTGAATTTTTTGGTTAGTCAATGGTCAATGGTCAATGGTCAATAGTCAATAGTCAATAGTCAATGGTCATTTGTTATTTTCCTTGTCCTCCTTGTCCTCCTTGTCCTCCTTGTCTCCCTTATCTACCGATAAAACCGGAGAAAATAAAAAAGCCACGATACAGAAACGTGGCGTCATGTAAAATTATCAATACTTTATAAAGACTCTAAGTAGCTCAACAGGTCTGCCATTTCTTGGGCGCTAGGTTGGAATTTTGGCATTGGTGGCGTTTCTCCACTAATTACTTGATGAATTAATCCATACCGAGATTTACGCTTAGGAACACCTTGCAAACTAGGGCCGACTCGCCCATCTGCTTGCAAACCATGACAACCGGCACAATTAATTTGAAAAATAGCATTCCCTTGAACGGGGTCGCCATTTAAGGCGAAAACACTCTTGACATAGGGATCGGCAGCTTGAACCATTTGAACACCAAAAATGCACAATGAGATTGTTAGCAGTATGGCCAGAGCCAGCAAAGCCATCTGCTGAATTAGATTTTCAGGTTTGGTAATCTGGTTATCCAAAAGGTTTGTAGTTAAAGTCGAGGTGTGCTAAAAGTTTTTCTTTTCCTACACATAGCTTAAAAGTTCTTGATGCTGTCTGCAAGCACAAAGCACAATTTTTTTGGGGACATTCCCTGTCTAAAATCCTATTGGCAGCCGGATTCACCCCGATTTGGTAAAATCAAAAACAGGAAACGAATGTTTAATAATTGCAAAGAGGAGATTTACAGTGGTTGAACCCCTGCTCTCAGGTATTGTCCTTGGTTTAATTGTGGTTACCCTTTCTGGCCTGTTCTACGCTGCCTATAAGCAATATAAGCGCCCCACTGAGCTAGGAGGCTAGGATTAGGGTATGGGGCATTGGGCATTGGGCATGGGGCATTGGGCATTGGGCATTGGGCATTGATAATTAATGTTTTCTCCTCTGCTTCCTCTGCTTCCTCTGCTTCCTCTGCTTCCTCTGCCCCTCACTCAAAAGTTCTAAAAAATGTCAACCCTGTATTGCCATAAACTTTCTGACGGCAAATTTCCCAATTGGCAATTACTGGAATCACCCAATCTTGGGAACTGTGTTCGGCTGCGAGTTCGCCGTCAGAATTTAAAAGTTGATAATCTGCGATCGCTTCTAATACCGACTGATACAATCCACTAGCATAAGGTGGATCGAAATATATTCTGTCAAACTTTTTGCCTGATAAATTCTTTAGCTGCTGGAGTACATCTCCGCGCAATACTTTCCATTCTTGGTTAGCCTGCGCTACCTGCTGCCAATTTTGTTGAATAATATTACAGGCACGGCTCGATTGTTCAATACCTATGACTAAGCTGGCTCCTCTACACAAAGCCTCTGCACCCATTGAACCACTACCCGCACACAAATCTAACCAGCTACAACCGGCTATCTCTCCCTGCCAAATATTAAAGA
The DNA here is from genome assembly GCF_014696435.1 of Calothrix anomala FACHB-343. Classification (GTDB taxonomy): domain Bacteria; phylum Cyanobacteriota; class Cyanobacteriia; order Cyanobacteriales; family Nostocaceae; genus Aulosira; species Aulosira anomala_A. Next base: position 171,890 of record NZ_JACJQG010000007.1, read on the forward strand.
CAGCCTCTCGTACCCGCGCACTCGTGGGTCTGGTATCTTTACCAGGTAATGTTTTTAGCTGACGATTTCCGTAAATTCTCAGACTCATCTTGCATTAGTCATTTGTCATTGGTTAATTGGTCATTAGTCATTGAGTCAGCAGCAAGAATTATCAACTGACAACTGACAACTAACAACTGACAACTGACACCTAAATAAAATTATATTATGCGGCAACTTCTTCTCGAACTTGAGCAACAAAATTAGACAATATTTGCAATCCGATATTCGATGATTTTTCAGGGTGAAATTGCACTGCCATCAGGTTATCACGAGCGATCGCAGCTGTCACTGTTTGAGTACCGTGGGTAACTATTGCAGCGCGAATTTGCGGATCGGTTGGTTCCACATAGTAAGAGTGAACAAAATACACCCAAGGTTGGGATGGTAAATGCTCCCACATAATACTTTTTGGCTGAGTTATTTCTAGTTGATTCCAACCCATGTGAGGAATCGTAATATCTGGTTCGGGAATAAACCGTTTGACTTTTCCTTTGACAATTCCTAGTCCTGGTTGAGTACCTTCTGCACTCGATTCAAAGAGAATTTGCAACCCCAAGCAGATACCCAAAAATGGTTTACCAGATGCGATCGTATCTTTAATAGGTTGTTCTAAACCGCGCGATCGCAGGTGTTGGACAGCTGGATCAAAAGCGCCTACTCCTGGTAAAACAACTGCATCTGCTTGTTCTATTTCCTTAAAAGAATGAGTGATTTTAGGAGTAGCTCCAGCTTTTTCCAAGCCTTTGCAAACTGAATGCAAATTTCCCATCTCATAATCTACGACCGCAATCACTGGCATTGACCTGCTCCTTGTAAATTTATTATGGAGGCTAATTCTATTTTAAATAATATTTCTTATGAAGAAAAGATTTCTATTAACTTCTTTTGACACTTGGCAAAGCGATCAACTATCAAATTCTTCCGACGATCTATTACTAGAAGTCGCTAAACTTGACAATCTACCCCATCATTTGACTTTTTTACGTCAGTTACCTGTAGATGTGCAACTAGCTAGCGATCGCGTAATTCAAAAAATCACCGAAATCCAACCAGATTGCATTATCTGTTGTGGGATGGCGGCTAGCCGGACGCAATTAACTGTGGAATTTTGTGCTTGTTGCCAAGAAAGAGTTTTGCAAACAGAAGTGGATTTAGAACAATTAGTGGCTGGTGCTAGGGAAATTGAGATTAGCCACGACTGTGGAAAATTTGTCTGCGAGGGTCTTTATTATTCCGTATTAGATCACCTGCGTCAATCCCAAATCCGAGCTAATTGCATTTTTGTTCACGTACCAGTTTTGCAGCCAGAAAATTTGGTAAACATTGTGGCAGATTTCGTATTAATAATTAACAAACTGGCACTTTCATAAATTTGTCAGCGTCTTGATGAGGAAGAAAATAGTTAAATTTATGTTGCCATTGTTACTAAGTTTGAGTCTGGCTCAATCAATTTCGCCTACACAACCACCAGCAGAAGTAGTACAACCACAAATTGTCCGTCCTTTACCAGGGAAACTTGATTCAGTCCCAGTTTTTAATAGCAACAGTCCAGAATTAGTATTGAAGGAAGGAATTTTACTTTCTACATTTCCCCCAGATGGCAAAAAAGTGCCAACAGCGCATTTAAATTTTCCCTTTCAAGGCAGATTTGATGTGTTTGCTCACCATATTGCCAAAGCTGAACCCGCAGATAATTTACGCTCTTTATATTTAGGTATCTTATTGCATAATCCCGGTGCGACTCCAGTAACTATAAATGTATTGCAAGCAGCTAGTTATTTGAGTCAACCAGATGCACCTTTTATTCAGGTACCATCTTTCAGTAACAATATCTTAGGTACAGTTTTTTCTGGCCCAGGCGATCGCATTACTAATGAAGTACTTAGAGGTAGGCGACAAGAAATTTTTCCGGCGCAAATAGTCATTCCCCCCAGGGAAAGTCAGATGTTACTAAATTTACCAATTCCGGTGCAAGGACTTACCCCTCCCCTAAATGGACGCTCTACTTTAATGCGGTTGCGGAGTAACGGTAAAGTTTATGCAGCTAGCCTCGCCATGTTTGCACAAACTAATCCCGATGGTAGCGAGCGATCGCCAACTTTAGCAGAGTGGCAAAATTTACTGAATAATAGTGATGTAGCTGGCCCCAGAGATAAAATCCCCACGCCTTTAGAAGAGACTGGTAAACCCCGCATTTACGGAAGAGTATCTGGAGTCGCCAGTGGTTCTCAGTGGCGCGCCTTATTGGTAGATGAACCCAAAGCCAAATACCTCACAATTCCTCAACCGGGACAAGCCTTATCCTACGCTTTAAGCACGGTGCATGGTGGTAGCTTAGGAACTAATCAAATTCAAAGTGCAACCATGTTGGTGCGCTATCCTGACACCGCATATCGCGCTCATGGCAACTATGGGATTCAATATAGTTTGAAATTGCCACTATATAATAATAGTCAAAGTCCAAAAACTGTCACGGTGTCATTTCAAACACCAATTAAAGAAGATCAATTAGTTCAACCAGGTTTACGCTTTTTCAATACCCCAGCCAAGCAGGTATTTTTCCGGGGTACAGTAAGAGTGCGTTACAAAGATGACCAAGGTAAGGCGCAAACCCAATTTTTTCACCTAATGCAAACTAGAGGTAAAGCTGGAGAACCCTTAACTACATTAAATATGCCAGCAGGCGATCGCCGCCTAGTACAAGTAGACTTTATCTATCCCCCCGATGCTTCCCCACCGCAAGTATTAACAGTTGCAACTCAAGCTGAAAAATAACCATCACCCCCTGGATGTATCCGGGGGCTGTAATTAACGCCGAGATACTTAGTATAAGAGGTCATTTATCAAGTACAAATCAAATTATGCTCAGAAAACCAACCGCAATTTTTCAGTTTCTTTACTGACATTGAAAATGCAAACAGTCTCTCTGAGCGAGGGTTTACCTGATAAATGACCTTTTAGCTAATTTATCCCTAAATTAGCAGCTTGTTATCATTTTGGTCTGTATTCAGTACCGTCAGCACGAAAACCTTTTTCTTGCAATTTCACCTGATTATCACGCAGAATTGTTAGTTCCGTATCAGCCCCAGGAATAAATCTCACTTGATAGGTAGAGCCATCTTTAATGGCAATGTATGTTGTCCAGTAATTCTTAGTATCATTGTTAGGTAATTTGGCAGCCGGAGCGCGTTCTGTAACTTCGGTTTTGTTGTCATACACATTCATATATACCTGATCCTGTTTGTGTATTCTTACCGTTTTTGTATCGGTCACAAAATACACTAAAGTTTGTGCATCTGTAGGATTTTTATCTGGTGAGGGTTTGCTTAAGGTAATTACATCTTCTCTTACCCAGCCAACATCCTTCGCTTGTGTACCAAATTGCACTTTGTACCAAGTACGAGGATCGCCTGAAGGCTTTTGTTTGTCCAAAATTTTCACGCGATCGCCTGCTTTTCCTTGGCGTATAATATTACCTTCCTTAATTACAGGAGCAGAACGAATATTCACAACATTCGTGTTACTAGTATTAGTTTTCAAAACACCTTCACTGGGGAGAACTTGGTTGGAGTTTGTCATATTATTACTCAGCCAAATTGGATAGTTTTGATAATGGACGCTTCAAATGATACTACTGTGCCGCCAAATAGGGAAAAAATATACTTAAATTTCTTAATAATCTACGCAGGTGTGAGAATGTTTCTGAGTCGGTAGTCTAATTTCTTAACCAGAACAATAGCTCTAGATTTTTCAGCCTCATTTCAAGACAGCTAAAACAAGAAAATCCCATAACCAAACATGAAAATCTCTCTTTCTTCCCAGTCAACAGTCAACAGTCAACAGTCAACGCTATTTTCAAGCTAGCTAATCACGGTAAAATCCCACAACTAAACATGAAAATCTCTCTTTCCCATGCCCAATGCCCAATGCCCATTTTACCGCTAGTCAATTATTTAAAACCCTTTGCAACTTTTTTCTGTACCTTACCTTGTGGTTTAGATTTTTGCACTTCTCCTAAAGCTGCTTGAAATAAGTTATGCAGATGTACAGGAACGCTAGCAATTTCTGGTAAATCTGGCTCTAGAGGTTTGTTAAATTCTTGTAATAGAGCATCTAAATCTCTACTTAACTGAAAATCACCACGTTGCAAAACTGTTTGCAGTACATTTTCTAATGTATGAGGATATTCTTGGGCTAATCGATACCAAATAAACGCATTAATGCTTTTATCTTCTAAATAAAAGCGAATTAGTTTTTGCGCACCTTCAATATTTTGCCAATCTGCTGTTGATAAGATAGTTTTTACTTTACTATATGTTGGTAAAAACATTTGTCCCCAACGAGGATGAGAAATAGCTGTCACCTGTTCTGCTTTCTTCAATTCAGCAGGTAAATCAACCTTTGGCATTACCATCTTACTACTGCCATTATTCTTAAATATTTCTGATGCTACATTGGCATCAGCACCCATTTCTTTAACTGCTGCTTTGATTTCTTCCTCATTAATTCCAGCTTCTTTTACTAATTCATTGAGAGGTTTAGAAGTATCAATACCTGTAGCTGCTAAATATTTTTCAGTAATTAATTCTTGGAACTCAGCGATTTTTTTATTTAGTTGATATCCTGGTAGTGTAATTTCATCTTTACCAAAAAAATCCACAAACTGCTGATGATATTGGACAACTGATTGCCAAGCTTCTGCTAATAAATCTGGTGCATCGCTGTAAAGATGATTTTTATATTCTTCTTTAAAATTACCAATAGCTACAGCCAGTTTAGGTTTACCCAATTTACCCATAATTGTATAGTTACTAAAAAATGTCCAGTAACTATCGGTAACAGGAGAAATCCGAGTTAACAAAATTTCTCCTTCTTTAAACCGAGATGTTTCTTGCAATATTTGAGCATTATTGGGTTTAACGATGTAATATTTATCCGTCAACCAGTTCCTTAACTCAAAGCCATCAGCTAATATTTTCGTAATGGCAAATAAGCCCATAAAACTATGATGCCAAGAGCTAATTAAATTGCGATCGCTCTGTGGTAAATCAGGATGGCTATCAATAAATAATTCTAGCGGTGACTTATCGCTTACTTTGCCTTCTGTAATAAAGCTATCAATAACTAAATCTTGCTGTGTACTGTTACCGTTACCACTGCGTAGCTTTCCAGCAGCATAGGTTTCTAAGGCTTGTGCTAAATCACCTTCTGCGTCCAAAACAAAATCTACCACAGCTTGTTTGAGTGCGTGCGATCGCTCTAAAATTGCATCCACAAGTTTATCTCTCTAACCAACAGAGGTAGACTATAGCTTTTGAGACTATTAGCGCATCTAGCAATAGCTAGATTTATAAACAGCCGTTAGTTTCTCTTAAACTAGATATAAGGCATCACAAGGTAACTATACATGGTTGCAACTCCAAACTCTACCTATATTTCCCCAGAAGACTATCTCAAAGCAGAAGAAAGTAGTCCCATTAAACACGAATATAGACAGGGATTGGTTTACGCAATGGCGGGAGCAAGTAACGCTCATGTAGTTATTTCTCTCAACATGGCTTCAATGCTGAGAAATCATTTGCGCGGCAGTGGATGTCAAACTTACATATCAGACACCAAAGCACATATTGAATCAATTAATATCTATTACTACCCTGATGTCATAGTCAGTTGCGATCGGCGAGATAGAGAATTTGACAATTTTTTACGTTATCCTTGCTTAATTGTAGAAGTTCTATCACCTACAACAGAAGCTTTTGATCGTGGTGATAAATTTGCTGACTACCGAAAAATGGAGTCCCTTCAGGAATATGTGCTTGTCAGTCAAACCCGGATGAACGTAGAGATTTTTCGCCGCAACCCAGAGGGACAATGGGTACTTTATACTTATAGTCCAGGGGATAATATACACTTGGTAAGTGTTGATTTTAATTGTGCGATCGCAGATGTGTATGAAGATGTTACTTTTGAAGGTTCTCAATCTTAGGGCTAAAGTGCGATCGCTTAATCTTGATTTGTCGATTGCTCTAAAGATCGAAATTAAAATCGAAATTAAAACTGATTGGGTGACTTAAAAATTGTCACAAACAAAAAACCCTCTCTTGATTAAAAGAGAAGGCTTTTCGTATAATATTGCCCTGGCATCGAGCTATTGTAGCAGGAGGCAACCCTCAAACTATCGTCGCCGCAGCAGCGTTTCACCTCTGAGTTCGGGAAGGGGTCAGAGTGGTTCCACCGCGCAATAGACACCAGGAAAACCTGTGGGAATTCAAAATTCAAAATTCAAAATTCAAAATCAAGAAAAAAGAATTTTAAATTTGAAGTTTCAAAACCCTGAAGACTGCAAGTAACGCGAAATTCACCAAAGTTTAATTCAAAGCATCAAAACCCAAACTTCAGTCTTTAATTTTGAATTTTGCATTTTGAATTTTGAATTGATTTGTGAGGTCAAGCCCTCGGTCTGTTAGTACTCCTCTGCTACATGCATTACTGCACTTCCACATAGAGCCTATTAACCTGTAATCTACAGGTGACCTTACCTACTA
>NZ_JACJQG010000070.1 GCF_014696435.1 Calothrix anomala FACHB-343
TCTTTCAATCTGGCTGCTGTCAATGATGCACCCACGGGTACAGCCAGTGCATCCTTAGCAAATGGCACAGAAGATGAGAATTACACCATTAATGTCTCAGATTTACTGTCAGGCTTTAGCGATGTTGATGGCGATAATCTCTCAGTCACCAACTTGACAGCGACTAACGGCACATTAGTCAACAACAATGATGGTACTTACACTTTCGAGCCAAATGCCAACTTCAACGGCACAGTTAACCTCAGCTACAACGTAGTTGATGGTAATGGTGGTACTGTTGCGGCGACTCAATTTTTCAATCTGACTGCTGTGAATGATGCACCCACGGGTACAGCCAGTGCATCCTTAGACAATGCAACAGAAGATACCCCTTACAGCATTAAGGTTTCAGATTTACTCCAAGGCTTTAGCGATGTCGATGGCGATACTCTCTCAGTCGCCAACTTGACAGCGACTAACGGCACATTAGTCAACAACAATGATGGCACTTACACTTTTACCCCAAATGCCAACTTCAACGGCACAGTTAACCTCACCTACAACGTAGTCGATGGTAATGGTGGTAATGTTGCGGCGACTCAATCTTTCAGTCTGACTGCTGTCAATGATGCTCCTGTTGCTACAAATGATGCTGTCACTACTGTTCAAAATACTCCTATTTCAATTAGTGCCGCTACCTTACTCAGCAATGATAGTGATGTAGATGTTACAGATGTCTTAAGTATTATTTCTTTTAGCCAACCTAGCCAAGGAACTTTAGTTAACAACAATGGCACTTACACTTACACTCCTGTTACTGGCTATTTTGGTTCTGATAGCTTCACTTACACCATCACTGATGTATTAGGACTCACCAGCACTGCCACTGTCAACTTAACTATTAATCCTAATTTCAATGTGATTAATGGCACTTCAGGTGCAGACAATTTAACTGGTACTACGCAAAGAGATATGATCTCAGGCCTTCAGGGCAATGATACAATCTCAGGGCTGGATAATAACGATCTCCTTAATGGTGGCGATGGTAATGATAGTCTAGTTGGCGGTGCTGGCAATGATACTTTGTTTGGAGAAGCAGGTAACGATACCCTAGTTGGTGGTACTGGCAATGATAGTCTCGATGGTGGATTAGGCAATGATAATTACACCGTAGACAGCATCAATGATATTGTGACTGAAAGTGTAGATGCAGGTACGGATTTAGTTAATTCCTCTGTAACCTGGACTCTCAGCGCAAATGTAGAAAATTTGACTTTGAGTGGTACTTCAGCAATTAACGGTACAGGTAACAATCTCAATAACTTAATTACGGGAAATACCGGAGCTAATTCCTTAAGTGGAGGAAGTGGTGACGACACCCTAGTTGGTGGTGGTGGTAATGATATCTTAGCTGCTGGTGACGGTAACGATCGCTTAGATGGTGGTTCAGGTAATGACAACTTAGTTGCTGGTGACGGTAACGATACCCTAATTGGCGGTACTGGCAATGATATTCTTGATGGTGGATTAGGCAATGATAACTACACCGTAGATAGTATTAATGATGTTGTGATTGAGGGTGTAGATGTCGGTACGGATTTAGTGAATTCCTCTGTAACCTGGACTTTAAACGCAAATGTAGAAAATCTTACTCTCAGTGGTAGTTCAGCGATTAATGGTACAGGTAACAATCTCAATAACTTGATTACGGGAAATAGCGGGGCTAACACCTTGATTGGGGGAGATGGCAATGATAGCCTAATTGGTGGTGCCGGAAGTGATAGTCTTGATGGTGGATTAGGCAATGATACTTACACCGTAGACAACATCAATGATATCGTGACTGAGGGTGTAGATGCCGGTACAGATTTAGTTAATTCCTCTGTAACCTGGACTCTCAGCGCAAATGTAGAAAATTTGACTTTGAGTGGTAGTTCAGCGATTAACGGTACAGGTAACAATCTCAATAACCTGATTACGGGAAATACCGGAGCTAACTCTTTAAGCGGAGGACTGGGCGATGATAGCCTCAATGGTGGTTCCGGCAATGATACATTGTTAGGTGGCGAAGGTAACGATTTCCTTGATGGTGGTGCCAGTCAGGATAGTCTCATCGGTGGTTTAGGTGACGACACTTACGTTGTCAATATTAGTACTGATGTAATTACCGAAGAATTGGATGCGGGGACAGATTTAGTTAATTCCTCTGTTAGTTGGACTTTGGGTAATAACCTGGAAAACTTAACCCTAACTGGAACTGGTAACAATACTGGTACAGGTAACAATCTCAATAACATCCTCATTGGTAACTCTGGTACTAACACTTTGAGAGGAAATGACGGCAATGATAGCCTTTATGGTAACGATGGCAATGATAGTTTATCTGGTGGTTTAGGTAACGATGTACTAGTGGGTGGATTTGGTCAAGATCAGCTAAGTGGTGGTTCTGGTAATGATAGATTTGTTTTTGAGAGTTTAAGTGAAGGCATTGATACCATTACCGACTTTAGCCGTACAGATGATGTATTAGTGTTGCAAACCCTATTGGTTAATTTGAACTATAGCGGCACTAATCCCATTGCTGATGGTTATGTTAGAGCCGTACAATCTGGGGCAAATACTTTGATTCAAATTGACAGTGATGGTTTGGGTACCAATGCTAGTTTTAGCACGTTAGTTACAATTAACAACTTTACTGCTGGTAACTTTAATCAAAGCAACTTGATTTTTTAGGATTGCTGTAAAAGGCGGGGGAAACCCCGCCTCAATAAGTTATATCAATTCAGCCAATCATTATTTACCAAACACTGTACCTAAGGAACGGGCGATATTTTGCGGTTGCATTGCATCCATTGCGGCTGTGGGTTCATAGCCGCAGTGAACCATGCAATCGGCACATTTGGGATTACCGCTAGCGCGACCGTATTGACTCCAGTCGGTGTCTTCTAGTAATTCTTTAAAGGTGGCGTAATAGCCTTCATTTAATAAATAGCATGGTTTTTGCCAGCCCAGAACGCTGTAACTAGGGCTACCCCAAGGTGTACATTCATAGTCTTTTTCGCCGGTGAGGAAGTCTAGGAATAAGGGGTTGTGATTGAAATTCCAGTTTTTCTTACCAGATTGATGGGGTGCAAGAATTTCTCTAAATAAGGCGTGGGCTTGTTCGCGTTTGAGAAAATGTTCTTGATCTGGTGCCCATTCGTAGCTGTAACCTGGGGAAATCATCATTCCATCAGTATTTAAGGTTTCCAGAAAGTCGAAAAATTTCTGGATTTCTGTGGGGTCAGTATCCTTAAAGATAGTGGTGTTAGTTGTGACTCGAAAACCTTGGGCTTTAGCGGCACGAATGGCTTTGACAGCAATATCAAAAACCCCTTGGCGATCAACACATTGATCGTGTAACTCGCGCATTCCATCTAAATGGACGCTAAATGTTAAGTAAGGGGAAGGTTGGAATTTATGCAGACTTTTTTCTAGTAACAAACCATTGGTACACAAGTAAATATATTTCTTGCGTTCAACTAATCCGCGAACAATCTCATCAATTTGCGGATGTAGTAAGGGTTCGCCTCCCGGAATGGAAACTACTGGTGCGCCGCATTCTTCCACAGCAGCGAAGCACTGTTCTGGGGTGAGGTTTTGCTTGAGGATTTCCGGTGGATGTTGGATTTTACCGCAACCGTTACAGGCAAGGTTACACCGAAATAGCGGTTCTAACATTAATACTAAGGGAAAGCGTTTGCGTCCTTTTAAACGCTGAGTTACCAAATATTTCCCGATATCTATAGCTTGTTGTAAATTAATTGCCATTGACTCTGTTCACTCCTCGATTAAGTAGAAAAACACCACGAAAAGCTCACTCTTCTAAGGGGCATTGGGCATTGGGCATTGGGCATTGGTATTATCGGTGAGGTTTGCCTTAGTTGACATATCCCTTACTTGTAAACCAATCAACAGCATCTTGTAGTGCTGTTTTCAGGGAAGACTGAGGTAAGCCCAATTCTGTGACTGCTTTTGCCGGATTGTAATACATTGGTTGTTGCGCCATGCGTACACCATCTAAGGGGACTGAGGGTGGTTTACCTAAGGGTGCGAGAATTTTTTCATCAATCCAAGCAACGCTCAGGGGTAGCCAACTAGGTACGGCGGTTTGCGGTGCTGTTAAACCTGTAATTTCGGCGAGTTGTTCTAGCAGTTGCTTGAGACTGAGATTTTGATGTCCTAGAATATAGCGATCGCCTTTTTTACCTCGCTGTAAAGCTAGTAAATGTCCCCAGGCTACATCTCGTACATCAATGAAATTCAGTCCTGTATCTACATAAAATGGCATTTGTCGCCGCAAAAATCGCAGAATAATATCACCTGTTGGCGTCGGTTTAATATCCAATGGCCCAATTGGGCTGCTAGGATTGACTACAACGATTTCCTGACCTTTAATAGCTGCTTGCATAGCTACTTGTTCTGCCAGAAATTTGGACTTTTTATAGTGACCAACCAATTTTTCTAAGGGACTCTGATGAGTTTCATCTACGACTTTACCAGATTCCCCGACGCCAATGGCAGCAACGGAGCTAGTATATACTGTGCGTTCAATGCCCGCTTGTTGGGCGGCGGCAAGTACGTTGCGCGTACCTTGGACGTTATGGTGGTAAAGTAGCTGTTTATCTGTCTGCCATAGGGAATAATGGGCGGCGACATGAAATAAATACTGACAACCTTGCATTTTCTCTGCAAGATTGGCATCATTTAAATCGCCCTTGACAAGTTCCACCTTTAACCCTTGCAAGTTTTCTAGGTTGCTGCTATGACGTACCAGGGCTTTGACTGTATATCCTTCTTGCAGCAACAAGCGAACTACATGGGCACCTATAAAACCAGTTCCGCCGGTGACAAAGGCTTGCATCAAGGATTCCACCTCTTTTTAAATCGAGGAAACCAATCATCTAAAATGGCGTAGACTACAGGCACCACAATTAAACTGAGGACTGTCGAACTAACTAAACCGCCAGCAATAGCCACAGCCATAGGCGATCGCAATTCTGAACCCGCACCAAATCCTAAAGCAATGGGAAGCATCCCTAAGATAGTTGAAGCAGTTGTCATCATAATTGGTCTGAGGCGCACTACTCCAGTTTTTAAAATTGCTTCGGTACGCTCTAAGCCAGATTGACGTAGCTGATTGATATAATCTACAAGCAAAATCGCATTTTTATTTGCCAAACCCAGCAAGAAGACAAAACCAATCAGCGAGATCATGCCAAAGTCACTTTTAGTAATGAGTAATGCTAGTAATGCGCCTACTAGTGCTAATGGCAAAGAAACACCAATCACTACCGGATCTACCCAGCTTCTAAACAGCAAAATCAGTACTCCGACAATACACAGTGCTGATAAAACTAGAGTAGTGGCAAAACTACCCACAACTTCACCCAGACGGGCAGAATCTCCTCCCAAATCTAAAGAAACAGTAGGCGGTAACACTGCTTTAGCTGCTGCTACTACTTCATCGGTAGCATCACCTAAGGACAAATCTTTGCCTAAGTTAGCGCTAATATAAGCTACTCGTTGATTATTTAGTCGCTCGATTTGAAAAATTTGGTCGTTGATATTTTTTTCACCTGTTACAGTCACATCAGCAAATCCCGGTAATTTGACTACTCGGTCTTTAATTGCTTTGGCTGTCTGGCTGAGTTCTTGAAGATTATCACCTCTTAATGCCAACTGTAAGGGTTTTTGACCACCAGTATCAACAAATTGAATATCTTCCACACTGGTAGTTACATTGGGAAGACTTGGTAAAGAAGCACGAAATTGCTCTTGTAATTCCGCAGTTGTAATTTTGCGGTCTTCTTTAAGTTTGACGTAAATTGTGCCTTTGTTCGGCTCACCTTCACGAGAACCCACAGTAGTAAATACTGTTTGCACATCTGGCGATTTTCTCACCACCTCTTCTATTTTCTTCGCCACTTGTAGCGAATCTTCTAAAGGATTAGGGATAGATGAAGTATTTCCTCCCCCTTGTCCCCCCAAAACTAACTGCGCTGCTGCATCTACTGCTGAACGAAAAGCATCAGGTACAGTTAAAGGAGTGCTGTAAGTAATATTAAATTCGCCGCGATCGAGTTTGGGAATAAAACCTTTGGGAATCAAAGGTATCAGTGCCATACCGCCAATTAAGCTGAGTAAAGCTAATCCCATAACTATCTTTCTGTGAGTTAAAGACCACCGCAGCAAGTCTCGATAAAATTGGGTAAAACTCAGCCAAATTTTTGCTTCTTGGTGCGGGGAATGGGAAGGTTTAGGTTTTAGCCAGTAGCTAGCCAAAACTGGTGACAAAGTTCGAGCAACTAATGTAGAAGCAATAAAAGCACCGGAAACCGTAATCCCGAATGGCTTAAAAAATTGTCCAACTACCCCACCCATTAAACCTATAGGTAAAAAAACTGCTACTGCTGTAGCAGTGGTGGCGATGACTGTTAATCCAATTTCATTGGTAGCTGAATAAGCGGCTTGGCGAGGACTTTCCCCATCATCAATGTGGCGCATGATGTTTTCTACATCAATAATCGCATCATCGATGACGCTGCCGATAACTAACGCCAAGGCTAACAATGTAATCGTTTCTAAGTTAAAACCAAAAAACGCCATGACGATAAATGTGCCCAACAAAGAGGTGGGAATCGCCAAGGCGGAAATCAGAGTTGCTCGCCAATTCCACAAAAAAGGAAAAATGACGATAATTGACAACACTACAGCTTCAATCAGTGCATTGATTGTTGATTGGGTGGCGTTGTGGATATACTCGGCTTGAGTGGCGGCTAAGGTGAGTTTGACATCCTTGAGAGAAGATTGCAGCTTTTGGACTTCATCTTCCACTCGGCTGACAACTTCTAAAGTATTCGCCGTCCCCTTTTTAATTACCTGAAATGCTAAAGCATCCTTACCGTTAAAGCGAATTAAAGTTGCGCCACCTTCCGGTAAAGCTGCTGTATCAGCTGATAACTGGGTTGGGGAATTACTCGGTTCGCCTAACAATACAACTTTTAACACTCCTGGCAATTTAGCGATCGCTGGCACAATTTTATCTTTTGCCAACTTCGCCAAATCCGTGAGATTCCCGTTAGGACTCTCAATTGCATAACTAATCGCTGAAGACTCATTTAAGTTTAGGGGAATAATCTTATACTTTGCCCCCTCAGTTAAAGTCAAATTCTTGATTGTATTCTCAACTTGGCGCGTCGATGTTTCTAAATTGGTACCGACGACAAAAGATAAACTAACAGCAGTTTGTCCCGGATAAGTAGATGAGCGGATATCCTCAACTCCTTCCAGGGATTTTAACTGCTGTTCCAGTGGTTGGGTAAGTTTTGTCTCAGTATCCAGGGCTGTGGAGATAGGAGCAGTCGCATTTACTACCACCACCGGAAAGGTAATATCTGGAAACAAAGCATACTTGAGGGAACTGAAAGCTAAAAGTCCAGCTACCGTCACAGCAATCCAAAAACTTACCGTCAGCCACGAAAATTCAATGGCCAATTTAGAAATATTGAAGCGTTCTCTTGCAGATTTAGGGCTATTAGGCTTGACCATCTTGGAAAATTATCGTGCGGGTGACACAATTATTCACATGCTACAGTAATCACTTACAGTTTACGAGTTCGGGTAATCCCTAATCAGCAAGATTGCTGAATGTTCTCACCTTGGTATGAATTAATTTTTTATACTAAATGGAAAGTTGAGATATGAAACTTGGCTCTGTTGAACACAAGGAATTATTCTGCCGCAACTTTTTAGATAGCCACTTGGAATATGAGCCGGAAAATTTGCCTTGGCCGAATTTAAATGAAGCAGATTTAGCTCGTTTGCAAGCAATTCCCTTTTGGGAGAAAGCACTAGATATTGAACGGGAAGCCGGCGCAATGGTTAGCAGTTACGCCGCCACTGTTACAGATCCCCTGTTACATGAAGCGATCGCTCTCCAAGGTAGAGAAGAATCGCGCCATGCTAGGCTGATTAAAACCCTAATTGACCGTTATAGTATCAACATGCCGGAACGTCCGCCGGTGGTACTACCCCCCAAGATTGAGCCAGCATTCACCACCTTTGGCTTTGAAGAATGCCTGGATTCTTTCTTTGCCTTTGGGCTATTTGGTATTGCCCGTGACGCCAAAGTCTTTCCAGAAGCACTCTTCACAATTTTCGATCCCATCTTGGACGAAGAAGCAAGGCATATTGTCTTTTTTGTCAACTGGTTTACCTACATTCAGATTAATCGCCGTCAAGGATTTCTCCCTCTGCGGATCGTTAGAACTTTAGGATACTATGGCAAAGCACTGAGTAATTTAATTACCGCCTTTGGCGATTCCGATCCTAGCGGTACGGGTTTTACCGCCACTGGTGCTAGCACTTTCACCGACGACTTGACATTAGAAAAGTTTCTCAGCGTATGCATTCAGGAAAATTACTCGCGCATGAGCAAGTATGACGAGCGCTTACTCAAACCCGAATTAATGCCCAAACTGGCTACTATTGCTTACCGCACTCTGCAGTTAATTCCTAAGAAGCGCCAGCAGTCAAGTATTAAGGAGAAGACAGACAAGATCGTATTTGATTAAAAAATTACTTACAAAAAATAAATTACCCATATTCCGTAGTGCGAGCATCTTGCTCGCTGTTGTTCTAAAGCGAGCGAGACGTTTGTCCTTCGGACACGCTACGCGAACGCACTACAAATTAATTGGGTATTTAAAAAATTGGATGTCCCGAAACCCAACATTTTCGGCGGCTTGTTGGGTTTACACACGGTAAGCTCAACCTACAATTTATCCTTCACTGAACCGTATTGAGCTTTAAGCGATCGCACCCATTCTATCTCAGAAAAATAAGAGAATAGGAACAAAAAGCATTGTCCATTGACAGTGCTTTTTGAGTCTTTGAGACTGATTAACGAGTCTTTGAGACTGATTAACGAGTATCTGAGACTGATTAACGAGTCTTTGAGCCTGATTAATGAGTCTTTGAGCCTGATTAACGAGTCTTTGAGCCTGATTAATGAGTATCTGAGACTGATTAACGAGTCTTTGAGACTGATTAATGAGTATCTGAGACTGATTAACGAGTCTTTGAGACTGATTAACGAGTATCTGAGACTGATTAACGAGTCTTTGAGCCTGATTAACGAGTCTTTGAACCTCATTCTTTAATTTATCAATCTCAAAACTCAAGCTTACCCCATGCCCAATGCCCCATGCCCCATGCCCCATTAATCCTTGTCCCTCAAGGCGCAGAATATCAAGCTGTGTGTCGTGGCTTAAGCCGTGTCACTACCACCAAGCCAAATGTCATTTCGATTCCTGTAGGTATAAAACCATTAACCACATATCTGCATAAATTGCAAGCAGATGGAATATTTAGCAATCATCCACAGCTACAAGTGCTGCTGATGGGTGTGTGTGGTAGTTTATCGCCCAATTACCCAGTGGGAAAGATTGTATTGTATGAAAACTGTATTTATCAGGGAAAAGTGCAAGAGTGCGATCGCACTTTCACAGCACAGATGCGATCGCAATTAAATTCACAGCTTACCTTAGTTAAAGGGCTAACAAGCGATCGCGTAATTTGTTCCGCCGCCGAAAAACGCCAACTTGGTGAAACTCTAGGCGCTGATGTTGTCGATATGGAAGGATTTGCAGCCTTAGAATTTTTCAATTCTCTTGGCGTAGCAGTCACAATATTGCGTGTCGTCAGCGATGATTGTCACCATGATATCCCCGACTTAACATCAGCCATTAGCCCCGATGGTTCCCTGCGCCCGTTACCTTTAGCAATGACATTTATTAAACAGCCGATTGCTGCTATTCGTTTAATTCGTAGTTCTTTACAGGGATTAAAAGTATTAGAAGAAGTCAGCAAAAACATTCTAATTCCTCACTTACCCGAAATAACGCCCACAGGCTAAAGCCTGGGGCTATCGTTACCAAGCCCACCTTTGTGGGCTGGGGAAATTTAGCCCACAAAGGTGGGCTTTGTTCTATTAGCCGCACCCTTGAGGGTGACGGCGTTATTTCGGAATCAGCCAGAAGCACTCAGAGTCTAACTTGTCATCGATAATAATATTTATATATATGTATTGCAGTCGGTGAATAAAAAATGGGAAATACCCTTATGACACCACTTACATTAAATCTCAATTCTGTAATCAAACTAACTTCAGAAGAGTTTTATCAGCTATGTCAAGATAACCCCGATTTGAAGCTAGAACGAAACGCCGCAGGAGAATTAATTATCATGCCACCTACCGGAGGAGAAACAGGAAAACGTAATGTTAATTTAATTCTGCAAGTAGCTCAATGGAACGAACAAAACCAGTTAGGAGAAGTTTTCGATTCTTCCACTGGATTTACTTTACCAAATGGGGCAGATCGTTCTCCTGATGTTTCTTGGATTGAAAAAAGTCGCTGGAATGCTTTAACAAAAGAACAACGAGAAAAATTTATTCCCCTATGCCCCGATTTTGTCATTGAAATACTATCTCCATCAGATAGATTGCAAAAAGTCCAAGAAAAAATGCAAGAGTATTTAGACAATGGCTGTCGTCTCGGTTTATTAATTAATCGCAAAAAGCAAGAATTAGAAATCTATCGTCCCGATTATAAAGTCGAAATTTTACCAGCACCTCAAAGCTTTATCGCCGAAGATGTGTTACCCGGATTTATTTTAAATTTGCAGAAAATTTGGGAATGAAAAAAAGCGATAAAAATCTCCCTCCAAATATCAAACCGAGTCGGATAGCTTGGTAGTCTGTAAAGTCGAATCAGTTGTCAGATTCATTAATGCTAAAACAAAATCAACAGAAGCATTGATCGAATGGATAAATGCTGATGTCTAATCGAATTACATTTACAGCAGTTTTCATGCATTTGAACCACAATCGTAGTAGTAGGGGCACGGCACCAGTAAGATTATTGTATGTACGAGAAAATTGTGGATGTTCCCTACAGTGTGGTCTATTTACCCATAACATTCAGGACAACCAAATAATCGAAATCTATGCCCAATGCCCATAAATACAACAACACCCAAGCTGCGACCTGCTTAGTGATTTCCTCTGCTTTATCATGACATCTGGGGATACAATTCATAATTACATACTCGCCATGTAATTAATGTTTATTTGTATAACCCCCTCTTTACCATATTGAGGAAATATTAGCTTTCGAGTTGGGTGTTGTTGTTTGTTGACGAGACAGACTATGTAACAGCTTGTTTTACCTCTTAACTAACGTGGACTCTATCATCTTGGCTGTTGTATCTGCCAGGGAAGCTCTGTAGCTTCAATCATTAAAATAACATCATTAAATTCTGAGATCTCATACTGAAATTAAACTTTACTACTTTGATAATTCCCACTCATTAATTGCAACGATTGCTTTACATATTTTCTACTTTTCTGTTTGCTAATCGCAGTTGCTGACAAATCAAGCGGCATATCCACATATTCTAGAGGGCATGGCATTGCCATGCCCCTACAGTCGCATTCTTGTTTAAAATTACTCTTAAAATCAAACACAAAAATTTCTCTCCCCTAACCCTAACCCCTAGTAACGTAAATGTTGGGTTTCGTTCCTCAACCCAACCTACATTGAAGTCTAATTTAGGGTTTGAAAACAGTCCCTAGCCCCTAGCCCGTAATTAAGAATTATTTCTCAATATGCTGTGCTGCTGACTTTACTTGACTTACCACTTTGGGAGACAGAGGAATATATCCCAGTTCTAAACTAGATTTTTGTCCTTCAGTCACAGCCCAGTTGACAAAGTTTTGGATTGTTTGGGCTTTGGCTGGATCTGGATATTTTTTATAAGTTAACAACCAGGTATAAGTGACAATGGGGTAAGATTCAGCTGCTATCGGATCGGCTATAAAAGCAATCAAGGTATCGGTGGGTAATTTGACTGCTTCTAAGGTTTTAGCTACTGACTCTGGTGTGGGGATAATGTAATTACCAGATTTATTTTCTAAAGCGGCTACAGGTAATTTGTTATGTGTGGCGTAGACATATTCAACATAGCCAATCGCCCCCACAGTTTGTTGAATTTGGGCGGTAACGCCTTCATTTCCTCTAGCAGCAATTCCCACAGGCCATTGTATAGATCTACCAGCCCCGACTTTATTCTTCCATTCTGGACTAATAGCGCTGAAGTGTTCTGTTAAAACGCTGGTAGTTCCACTACCATCGGTTCTATGGATGACTTGAATGGGGAGATTCGGTAATTGTATCCCTGGATTAGCGCTGGCGATGCGGGGATCGTTCCAATTGGTAATTTTCCCTAAAAATATATCTGTGTAGACTTGGCGTGATAGCTTAAGATTATTGGGTATATTTGGCACATTGTAAGCTAATACGACTGAACTAGCAGTCATCGGTAAAGCGATCGCGCCTCTTTTAATTTTAGCTACTTGTTCGTGGGTAATGCCGATATCACTGCCTGCAAAGTCTACAGTACCATCAATCAATTGTTGGATGCCGACACTGCTACCTAAAGATTGATAGTTAATTTCCACATGAGGATTTACCTGATTGTAGTCTGCAATCCAGCGCTGGTATAAAGGTGCAGGAAAACTTGCGCCAGCACCTATCAAAGAAACAGTATTGACGTTTTTAGAGTTAGCACTACAGGAAGCTAAACTTAATGAGACCGCAATTAAGGGGATAAGAGCAGGCGATCGCTTAAATTGGAGATGAGATAACATGAAAATTTAGAGTTTCAATAATTAATAGTCAATAGTCAATAGTCAATAGTCAAGGGTCAACGGTCAACAGTCAACCGTCAGATGATTATAGTAGTTGATTAAAAGATTTGTGATAGTTTTAGAAACCTCGTCCATTTTGAAACCTGGAGTAGTGCGGGCAGCGTTCGACTGAGCGCTCACGCCGAAGTCTTACCCGCTAAGAAGCCCAGGGAGCAAGATGCTCCCACTACTTTTAAAACTATGGTTCTCAAAATAGATGTGGTTTATGTTACAGCAGTTTTCAGGTCAATAGACCACGCTGTAGGGGCACGGCATCAGTAAAATTATTGTATGTATTAAAAGATTGTCGGTGTTCCCTACGATAGATGTGGTTCAAATAGGTGAAAACTGCTGTAAATTGGTGAGCATTGCCCACCAATTTAAAAACTTGATAATTTTGTCTGGCAAATATCAAGAGGATACGCCACTGACTGGGGTTTTAACTTGACTTTCTGAGGGATTATTCAACTGCTCTAAAATATCCAACACTTGCTGTTCAAAAGCGACTTGGGCGCGATTGGTTTTACCGCCAACAAATAAGCGATCACCTTTTTTTAATGCCCAAATTTGCGAATGAGAAAAGTAACTCATTACTACACCCAACATCAGTAAAGCAAAGCCTGTATAAACAATTGGTATACCTGGATCGGCTTTAATTTGTAAACCTGTACTACCAATGACTTCTAAAATTCTTAATCTCACCCCATTAACTTGGGTAGACATCCCCGCACGGACTGTATCTATTAACTTACCAGTTTCATCGTAAATTAATACCATTCCTTGTAAGTCTTTGGCGATTAAAGAAACGCCTTCACTTAAATCTGGTTTAGTGGGAATCCATGTACCCCAAATTCGCCCTGCACCATTGGTATCTAACTGTGCCATTGGTAATTGAAAAATGGGGCTATTATTAAATCTAATTTTTACCCCGGAAATTCCCCAATCAGTTTGATAGAATGTGACGCCGTGATAACGCAGTGGTTGATTGACGAAAATCTTTTTATGGTCAACTTCTTTTCCCTGGTTATCTAACACAGACATATCAGAATAAAACTGATCGATTCCGCCTGAAGGAGTGTAATCAATCCAAAAGCGATTGACGCGAACAGACCAATCTTTAGGCACTTGCGATAATGCTAAAGGCCCCGCATCGATAATATTTTTTACCTGAAATGTAGAACCACTGGGAACCATTTCTTGAGCCATAAAACCAGTCATTGCACCCCAAATTCCCCCTAAGAGAATGGTGACAATGCCAATATGCACGATAATCGGGCCGATGCGTCCCACGATTCCTTTACGCGCATAAAGAATATCGTCTTTTTCTTGAAAAATTTTATAACGCTGATTTTTTAATATTTGGCTGAGGCTATCTAAAGAACCTGTTTCTAATTCTGCACTCAAAGCTAACTTTTGAAATTGGCGCGGTTCTTCGTAATATTTCCAACGCTGGGCTGCTTTTAATGCGGGAAGTTGGCGGGTAAAAGTACAAGCAGTCAAGCTCGTACCAAATAAGACGAGTATGCCTAAAAACCACCAGGTACGATATACATGGTCTAATCCTACTACCTGGATGACTTTCCAACTCAGGAAACCAAATAAAGCTGGATGTTCGGGGTAATTAGCTTGGTAAAAAGCGGGTGTCTGACCTTGTTCAATGACAGTACCGCTAATACTAAATAAAGCGATAATCAGTAAAAGTGCGATCGCTAAACGTAAATCTGTGAGTACAGGTAAAAACTCTCGCCGCAAGAAGCGACCAGGTAATGACCACCAACTTGTTTGTGTGGTGGGGGAATTGTCTGTTGTCATTACTTAAAAACTTCCTAAGGGAATCCGCGAAATTAACGAAAATACACCAAATCCTACCAATAACACACCGCTAACTGGATTAATCCAACCAGACCAGCGACGCATTTCTAACAGCTTTTTAATTGCAGCAGTAAAAGTACCTGCCAAAATTAAGGGTGCAACATAGCCTGCTGTATAAGCAATGAGTAAAACAGCCCCTAAAATTAAGTCTTGGCTACTTGCCACCCAACCCAGTAAACTAGCTAAAACGGGGGTACTACAAGGTGAGGCGACTAACCCAAAAGTTAAACCCAAGGCGTAAGAACGAATTCCCGGCGGTAAATCCGTCGAAATCCAATTAGTTTCGCCTAAAGAAGGAAATTGCAGGGGTAAAGCTTCTAGTAAATTCAACCCCATGAGAATGGCGATAATACTCACAATAATTGGTAAGCCGACTCCCACTTGTCCGTAAACTTTGCCCACAAAAGCGGCGATAATTCCCAATCCGGCGAGTGTGGTTGCTAATCCCAACGCAAACCAAGTAGATTGGGCTGCGGCTTGTAGACGGCTTTTTGCTTCATAACCGCCGATATAACCAATAGTAATCGGCAGCATCGACAGCATACAGGGCGTGAGGCTGGTAAGTAAACCAGCTAGAAAAATAATGCCAATACTCACCAAGCTGAGGTGTCCAAGTTGATTAGCAACAAGGGCGTTGGCAAATTGTTCGAGTTTGTAAAGTTGGATTTGCAAAGTCTCAAGCATGGGGCATCTTAGGCAGGGAATGCTTACTATGCTTGAATTTTAGCTTACTTTGGCTAGAGGGTGAGGAAGCCGGTGGGTTAATATAGTGGCATGGCTAAAACTCATATATGGCAATCCTATTTGAGATGCAAACAAAAGGGACAAGGAAGACAAGGAGGACAAGGGGGACAAGGAAGATAAGTATTTATAATTCATTTAGGATTGCTATAGATGTAGTAAAACTAGAATAAATCTGCTGAATTTATCAGTATGCCGATATTATTAGATGTAACAGTTGAGCAAGTAATCGCCTTAGTCCAACAATTACCTATAGAAGGAAAGAAAGCAATATTTGAGTTACTGCAAAAAGAATTAGTGGATGGGGATAATCCTTGGCTAAAATTGGCTGGGAAATACAAAGACGATCCCCAATTTGATGAAATGTTAGCTTACATAGAAGCTGAACGAAAAGAACTTGATGCGCAAGAGGAAATTAAGTGAGTTTGTGGATTCTCGATACCGATCATTTTTCGCTTTTACAACGAGGACATCCAGGTATCCGCAAATGTATTAGTCAAGTTAAGGTACAGGAAATTGCTATTACTATTATTTCAGCCGAAGAACAAATTCGCGGAAGACTGAATATCATTAGACGAGCAAGTTCCAATAACGATCTAGTTTTGGCTTACCGACGTTTAAAAGAGTTATTAGATGATTTGCAAACTCTCAATGTTCTAGATTTTACGCCGGAAGCTTCGCTAATTTATGACAATCTAATCCGGCAAAAAATTCGGATTGGAACCAGAGATTTAAGAATAGCGTCTATCGCACTAGCTGTAAAAGGAACTGTCATAACCCGCAATCTACGAGATTTTGAGCAGGTTCCGAATTTGAAACTTGAAGATTGGACTTTAGAAAATTAAAGGCGATCGCCAATTGATTTTGTTTTACCAATCCTCAAAGAATGGAGTGAGCAAGAAAATATTTGATGTCATCAGCCTTGTCACAAATGACAAATGACTAATGACAAATGCCCATTTCAATCATCGCTTAAGGTTTCAATTAACAAATCTACCTGCTGTTGTCGCTGTTGAAGAAAATTCTCGCATTGACGTAAATATTCCACAGCAGTGGAAAACTGAGCAAATACTTGTTCTAATTCCAACTCGCCTGTTTCAATGCGAGTGATGATTGTTTCAATTTCCGCCACTTTCGCTTCATAATTCCCCGCCGTCATTGCTTCAGAATTCTCAGCTTTACTACGTTTAATCATTCTTGTACTTCCGTAACTTTAACTTTAGCTTCGCCCTGCCCTAATTGAATCAATAATTCATCCCCAACAGCTAACTCAGCAACAGAACGAGCGATCGCGCCATTTTCTTGTCTAACTACGGCGTAACCACGCTGTAATACGGCTTTGGGGTCAAGTGTAGCTAATTTTTGCCGCAACAGTTCCAAATGTTGGCTGGATTGCTGCGATCGCCTTTTTGTCGCTTGAATTAATTGCTGACGTTTCCAGGCTAGTTTTTCTACTTCTTGCTTTACTTGTCGATCTAAGCGTAAATGCCTTAACCGATTTTGCAACACTTGTAATTTATTTTGTGCAGTTTCTACAGAGTATTGCATTACCTCCTGTAAAACTGCCACTCGCTGCCGATGTTGAGTATACAATTCTGCTAGAGCGGGGACAACTATCTCGGCTGCGGCTGTCGGGGTGTGGGCGCAGACATCTGCGGCTAAATCAGCTAAAGATTCATCTCGTTGATGACCAATTCCCGTAATTACAGGTATAGAACAATTAGCGAGCGATCGCACTACTCGTTCATCATTAAAGCAAGCTAATTCTTCCACCGCACCGCCGCCCCTAGCTAAAATTATCACCTGGGCACGACCATCTTTTTCTACTCGTTCAATGGCTTTAACTATAGATTCCGGCGCTTGCTCGCCTTGTACTGTTGCGGGTGAAAATAATATATGTAACCCTGGATACCTATGTTTGAGGGTTTTTTGGATATCGCCCCAAGCCGCAGCCGTTGGTGAAGTGACAACAGCGATAGTTTGGGGATGCAAAGGAAGCGATCGCTTTCTTGCGGGATCGAACAATCCTTCAGCCAGCAGGCGATTTTTTAACTGTTGATAGCGTAACGCTTGTAAACCCGCACCAGCCGGGAAAGCTTGCCATACAGATAGCTGATATTCTCCCCTTTGCGGATAAACCCTGAGACTACCTAAAATAATGATTTGCTCCCCTGGAACTGGTATTTGTGCCAATTTCGCCAATTGCCCATTCCAAGCTACACACTTAATTCCCGCCGTACCATCAGGATCTTGCAACGTGAAAAATAAACCACTGCGATGGTGATTAGCACTAGAAACCTCTCCCACCACCCAAACTTGACGCAGGTGTTCATCCTGTTCCAATAGCAAGCGGATGTAGTCAGTTAATCCAGCGACAGATAGGGCAGTCTGAGGAATTACAGAATTGACAAAATCAGAAGTCATCGAAGACGCCTAAAAAGGATACACCAGCAAGAGACTATTCAAATGGTAGCAGGGAGCAGGGAGACAATTGTAGAGACGCGATGAATCGCGTCTTCGCCCAATGCCCCATGCCCAATGCCCAATGCCCAATACCCCATCAACCTATTAAGATGAGAAACATCCGCCTACTGAATACCCGTTATGCCTCTGTCACGGATAGTCACGCTGATTGTTGGTTTGATAGTTATTTTGGGGTTAAGCCTGTGGCTGATTGATTCCCTGTCACGCCTTTACTGGCAGTTGTCGTATTCGCCACTGCTGGGCAATTTGCTGTTGCTGCTGTTGATTGTGCTGATTGCTGGTTTAGTAGCAGCCTTTGTTTATTATGTGATGGTGTTGCAAGCAGGTGAAACGCGATCGCGTCGTCAACGTCCCCGTGTTACACCTGCGCAAATTCCCGCCGCTAAATCTGATGCAGCTTCAACAACTTTAAAAGCTGTGCGTCAACAAGTAGCACAAATTCAAGATGAAGTAGCTAAACAAGCTTTACTCAGCCGCTCGCGGGAAATTGAAGTCAATTTAGCACGGGGGGAAATTCAAGTTGTGATATTTGGTACGGGAAGTGCCGGCAAAACTTCTCTGGTAAATGCCATTATGGGGCGCATGGTAGGCGAGGTAAATGCACCGATGGGTACAACCCAAGTAGGCGAAACCTATTGTCTGCGGTTGAAGGGATTAGAACGGAAAATTTTAATTACCGATACACCAGGGATTTTAGAAGCAGGGGTAGCAGGAACAGAACGGGAACAACTCGCTAGGGCTTTGGCAACGGAAGCCGATTTACTGTTATTTGTGGTGGATAATGATTTACGCCGTTCCGAATATGAACCATTGCGGGGTTTAGCCGAAATTGGTAAGCGATCGCTGTTGATTCTCAACAAAACTGATTTATACACTGACGAAGATAAAGAAGCTATCTTAGCGAGATTGCGTCAACGAGTGCGCGGATTTATTGCGACTAACGATGTCGTTGCGATCGCGGCTAATCCCCAAAGCGCCCAACTAGAAACCGGTGAAATTTACCAACCAGAAGCTGATATTGTCCCCCTGTTGCGGCGGATGGCGGCGATTTTACGCGCTGAAGGTGAAGATTTAGTGGCAGATAATATTCTCTTGCAATCTCTACGCTTAGGAGAAGAAGCCCGCAAACTCATCGACGCTCAACGTCGCCGCCAAGCCGATAAAATTGTCGAAAGGTTTCAGTGGATTGGCGCTGGCGTAGTATCAGTTACGCCTTTACCTGTAGTAGATTTACTAGCAACTGCGGCAGTAAATGCCCAAATGGTCGTAGAAATCGGCAGAATTTATGGTTGCGAATTAAACATGGAACGCGGGCGGGAGTTAGCCTTATCCTTAGCTAAAACCATCGCCAGTTTGGGAATTGTTAAAGGTGCGATTCAATTATTATCGACAGCTTTGCAAACTAATCCGGCTACTTTTATTGTCGGGCGAGCAGTTCAAGGTGTAACAGCCGCCTATTTAACTCGGATTGCGGGGAAAAGTTTTATTGAATATTTCCGTCACGATCAAGATTGGGGTGATGGAGGGATGACAGAAGTTGTTCAGCGACAGTTTCAAATTAATCGCCGGGATGAATTTATCAAGGCTTTTGTCTCTGAAGCGATCGCGCGAGTAGTCAAGCCTTTACAAGGCAATATTGAGGTAGTTAAAGAAGATACAGAAGCCAATAGCTAGTATCGCTACGCGGAAGTTAAAAGTTAAAAGTTAAGGGAGCATCCCAAATGTGCAAAAACACCCTCACCCTATAAGGGTGGGGCTAGAAATACGAAGCCTGCCTTCGCAGGCTATCAAACTTTTAGCCTGCGAAGGCAGGCTTTGTTGGTATAGCAATACCCTTCTAGGGTATTGCGTCAAAATTGGGATGCTCCCAAAGTTAAAAGTCAAAAGACTTAATATTCTGGACTTTTGCGCCATTGAGAATGGTATGTTTCTTGACGCCGTATTGTACTAGGATATTTTCTCATAATTAAAGAGACGTTACATCATAACGTCCCTTCAAAATTTATTTACTAGGCAATCAGATAATTATGTCTATTTTACGAACTTAAATAAGCTTAAAACTCTCACAAATGACAAATGACAAATGTTAATCGGTATAACGAGAATTGCAAACGTAGTCAGAACGCACCCATCCACGAATATCTCTGTAAGAAATTTTAAACCAGTCAAAACCATCCTGACTTCTTCTACTATTTAATACCCTCACGTTTTTTCCCGAAGGAATTTGTCGGATCTCATCGTGATGTTGTCCTGGGCCACTGCGTAAAGGTAATGTCCCACTAGGATCGTTAGTACATACAGAAGCAGAATAACCTTCTGTATGAGATATCTGACCAACTTCGGGGAATAATTCTCCTGCACTTGCGGGTAATGCTACTGCGAATATTAATGCACTCGCCATGAGTAATTTGCGCATATGCGATCGCTCCATTTCAAGTTAACTACTCTGAAGGTGATAAATGTAGTTAAGTTGGTTTTTATGTAGCCATTAAATAAATTTTAAAGGCTACAATATGGCGGGGATTGAGCAGTGACCAAATTAATAATAATTATTAATTGATACAATTTTTTGCCCAATCCCATTACTTAACTAACTATTAAGGGACTGCACAAATATATTGAGAATCAACCCATCCAGTTTTATTGCCATAGCTAACTTTCACCCAATCCCTACCATTAATTCTTACAGAATCGCTGATAACATAAACACCTTGTCCTCTAGGAATTTGAAGCATTATTCTCTGGTTTTGACCAGGTCTTCTACGTAAATTTAGAGTACCACCAACATCGTTGGTACATACATAAGCAGGATAAGAAGATTGAGCTATTTTAAAAGATTTAGAGTTTACTTCTTGAGCGCCTACAGGTAATGCTGCTGTCAAGATTAAAGCACCGGCCATTAATAGTTTAAACATGGTTGATAATTTCCTTTTGAGTTAACAGTTTTGCAGTGAAAAATTTAGCGAATAGATACGTTAATAAATTGAGGTTTGTAGGTACGAACGTATTCCAAAACCTCTGTCAATTCCTGTCGATTAGTTAAGGCGATGCATCCGGATGTTCCATCTTCACCGTTGTTTTTATCGAAAGATGGATCGTAATGAATGCCTAAAGCGGTACGACCTGTGCGAAATTGTGGTTGTATTGCTAGAAATCTATCGCCAGCTTCAGCAATAGTCCCGCGAACTACTTGTTTAGCAACTGTATATCTTCCATCTGGTAGGGGTGCTTCTGTTCCAGAGCGATCGCGGTCTCTATTTTGAGTATGCGCGCGTCCTGTGACGGTTCTGTATGCACCGACTTGTTGGCCGTTAGCGTAAAGCAGCAAACCATATATCGGGTTTCCCAGCTGATTCACCTCGTTAGTTTTCACTAACTGCATGTAAGTACCGCTTGTTGCAACTGAGTATTGGTTAGGTTTGGGATTACCTTTACTCAAATTCTGTTCATTAGGTTGAGCAGATACATTTGTTAAATTACCTACAGGGGCGGTAAATTTATCTGTTTCATGTTGTTGGGGAATTTTAGCTGTATTAGTACTGCTAATTTTCTCTGTCTTAGCTGATATTAATTTCTCAGCAGTTTGTTCATTATTTGAAGTTCCTGATGTTTTAATTTCTGCATTAGCGCTACAACTAGTAGTGACTACACAAACTAAACTTATTAAAAGTAATCGAAAAAACATTTACCTGTTTAGTGATTTGTTTTTCGACTATAATCGCCATTTTTAGCCTATAACATGAGGAATTACTCGTAACTTTGAATTGATTAGCAGTTGCGTAAAATTTAGTATTTTTAACTTAAAAATATATTTAGATACTCATAACTTCTAATTAAGCAGAACAAATGTTCTGCTTACTGAGCGTGATTATGCGCATGAGGTTGTATTTCAAAACTTCACTAAATCTTCAGTCGGTAAATCATGGATATTGCTTTGAGCAATATCTAATTCAACAACTTTATCCTCAAACTCACTCTGAACCAATTTCTTTATATCTCAGAGTATTTACTGAAAACAAAGTGTATATTTTGTCTGATAACAACCAAAGATAAGATACTGATACATATTGCTATTGCTTCTGTATGTAAAGTTGAAGCAAAAAATACTGTCACAAGAGGCAGGGGAGCAGGGAGCAGGGAGCAAGGGGGAAGGCTTGGAACGAAGCTTGGACTCCGCCCCGGTAAGAGCGCCCTAGAAGGGCGGGGCTTGATACCCGTGTTCCGCTCCGCTCCACGGCTCCAGGGTAGGGGACTGCTCCCCCTGCTCCCTGCCCCTCCGCCTCTTCGCTCAAAGATCTGCATTTACTTTTTGTTACATAATGCAGTTTTTTTTTACACTTTCTGAATCATGATGGTGAATGACTTTGTTTTGATATCTGCACAAACTTAAGGATTTCGTAACATTGGCACTATTTAATACAAAGCTTGTAAATATCACATTTTGTATAAAAACCTGAAAGTACTATTTTTTCTGGTAAAAAATACTTACATTACTACGCTGGGCATTGTGGGAGCCATCTCTCCGTAGAATTAATTATCAGGCATTCCGGAAAGAGGAGTAAAAACTGAGAAAACCTATATCAGGACTTACTCAGTAACCAGCTCATGACCCACCCCATGATCGGTAAAGTACTACAAGCGCGTTACCAAATTGTCCAAAGCCTAGGTGCAGGGGTATTTGGACAGACATACATTGCTGTAGACATAGAATACCCAGAAAATCCCAAGTGCGTTGTTAAACAACTCAAAGTTAACAATATGCACCCCAGTTATTTAGATGACTTAAGGCTGCGTTTTCTCACGGAAACTGAAACCTTGAAGCGTCTGGGAAGACATAGACAAATTCCGGAACTGATCGCCTGTTTTGAAGAAAATGAGCGATTCTACTTAGTGCAAGAATTTATTGAAGGACATCCACTGACAGAAGAATTACCTATTCATAAAAAGTGTGGGAAAATTTGGAGTGAAACAGAAGTCATCGAATTTCTGGAAGATGTCTTGGGAATTCTGGATTTTGTTCATTCTCAGGGGGTAATTCATTGCGATATCAAACCAGAAAATTTGATTAGACGGGCGTTTGATGACAAATTAGTGCTGATTGATTTTGGCTCAATCCAGCCGGTTGATTTTGGTGAAGACACAGAATTACCGATTCATTCGGTTCCT
Organism: Calothrix anomala FACHB-343; assembly: GCF_014696435.1. Classification (GTDB taxonomy): domain Bacteria; phylum Cyanobacteriota; class Cyanobacteriia; order Cyanobacteriales; family Nostocaceae; genus Aulosira; species Aulosira anomala_A. The sequence goes on from NZ_JACJQG010000070.1 coordinate 23,033, forward strand.
GTAACTTCTTTGGGATATATTCCACCAGAGCAATTTATTGGTCAAACTCAGCCCAACAGTGATATTTATTCCTTGGGAATCATTGCTATCCAAGCTTTAACAGGTTTATCACCATTAGAATTTAAATTAGACCCTTATACTAATGAGATTATTTGGCATTCTCCCCATATAGCTGTGAATGATTATTTAGCAGCTATTCTTAGCCAAATGATCCGCTACGATTATCAAGACCGTTTTCAATCTGCAAGTGAAGTATTACACATACTTCAGGAAATGCTCTGGGAAACCGATGTCCCCAGCATACAAGAAGTAGAGGGGAGCTTACTTGTGGAGCAACCAGCTACAGCGAGTCGGTTACCAGAAAATTATAAATCTCCAAAATCGCCTCCCTTAATCACTGGAATGAAAGTCGGGATAGCGACTAATTCGGTGTTGCTGGGATTGGGGATGTATTCGGTATTTACTAATTCTCCCGCATATTCGGAAAAGGAAACTTTATATCAGGCTACGGAAGAATATCAAGCAGGAGATTTAAAAGAAGCGATCGCTCTGGTGAAATCCATTCCCTCAGATAGTAAAATTTATCCAGAAGCGCAAGCTACAGCAGATGAATGGCAAGAGCAATGGCAAATTGCTGCTAAAAACTATCAATTACTGGAAACTGCTGCTAGTGCGGGTAGATGGTCAGATGTATTGCGAATTGCGGCTAATGTGCCAGATATTTTATATTGGCAATCGAAAACCGATAAACTGGTAGAAGAAGCACGCAACCAAGTAGAAGCGCAAACGCAAGATTTATTAGCCAAAGCTTACGAAAGCGCTAATAAAAAGGACTTTTCTGGCGCTATTGAGTATTTGCGTCAAGTTCCCATTAACAGTTCTGCTGGTGCTATTGTTCAGCAAAAATTGGCGGAGTACGATCAAAAGCAAAAAATTCGCGCTACTTATTTTCTCCAAAAAGCTTATAACAAAGCTTCTTTGGGCGAATTTGACGATGCTATGCAATTTTTGCGCAAGGTTCCCAAAAACACACCTGTTTACGTCCAAGCTCAAATGAAATTAAACGAATATACCCAAAAGCAACGCTTGCGATCGCAATCTAGTAAAGTAGCTTTATCCCGCAGCAATTCTGCACCTAAAAAATCTCGCTCAGATAGCCGTTACTTTTAATACATGAATGAGATCGAAGGTCACAGGAGGGGGCGCTGTCGGCTTTATTTTGCTAGAGTTGACAGTGCCATTCTATGTGTTAATACTTAAGTTTAATGTATAATTCGTATTGTCTAACGCGGTTTTTGATTGGGAAATAAGGGATTGGGAATGGGAATGACGGGAACAACTACAGGTTGTGGTTTGATGGTTTGCTGTTGATTTTCTGCTTGCTTTTTGGCGGTGATGGCTTGTTGATAGTCTGGCTTGTATTTGATAGCTTGATTATAAGATGCGATCGCTTCTTGATAGCGCTGTAAATTGACTAAGGCATTACCCCGACTATACCAGCTTTCGTAATGGTCTGGTTTGTAACGGACTGCGCGATTGTAGGATGCGATCGCGTCTTGATATTTCTGTAAATTGTATTGAGAATTTCCCAAGTTATACCAAACTTGATAATCGTTACGCTTCAAAGTTATTGCTTGATTATAAGCTGCGATCGCTTCTGCATAGCGTTGACTTTGATGTAATGCCCAACCTCGGCTATATACAGCTTGGTAATTATTGGGATTATATTTAATTACTTGACTAAAGGATTCTACCGCTTCGGGATAACGTCTTAAAGTCATTAGCACATTACCCAGAGATAACCAAGCTTGGTAATAATCGGGTTTATATTGTACCGCTTTTTCGTAAGCTCTATATGCATCTTCGTAGCGGTTTAAATTTACCAGAGAATTACCCCGATTATACCAAAATGATTCATTATCTGGTTTTAATTCTATGGCTTTATCGTAGGCTGTAACTGCATCTTCATAACGTTTTAAGTTTTGCAGTGCTAATCCTTTATTATACCAGGCAATGTAATAATCTTTTTTCAATTCAATCGCTTGCTCGTAAGCTTTAATTCCATTCTCATATTGTTTTAAATTACTATAGGCATCACCTTTAGCATTCCAAATTGCGGGAGAGTTATTTTCTAATTGTAGAGCTTTATCAAAAGACGCGATCGCTTCTTGGTAGCGCTGTAATTTTTGCAAAACAAAGCCACGACTCGTCCAAGCTTCTAAGTAATCTGGCTCAAGTTGAATAGCTTTATCGTATGCGGCTAGAGATTCTTGATATTGCTTTAAAGCCGAGAGCGTATTACCTCTTCCATACCAGCCTTCAGCATAATCTGGGCGAATATTCACCGCTTTATCATAAATAGCTAATGCATCTTGATAGCGTTGTAAATCAAATAAAGTATTGCCTTGTTTATATAATTCTGTAGCGTTCTTAGTATGTAAACCATCAATAATAAATAAACCTGCTATACCACCGACACCTAAAATTAATATCCCGGCAAACATCTTGGGAATTATATTTTTTTTATATTGATATGTTGTTAAATTTTTAAATGGCAAAGAGGGAATTAACGCCACTGTTTTAGGAGTGGGTTTTGTTAACTCTTGTAATGCCTGTAAAGCATCCGTAGCTGAACTGTAGCGTTGCCGAAAATCATAACATACCATTTTGTCTAAAATTTGGGCAAACTCCGGCGAAACTTGAGTCTGATTTTGCCAGATAATTTCATTACTATCAGCATCTCTTGCTAATTGTTCTGGAGGTAATCCTGTCAAAGCTTGAATCGCAATTATCCCCAACGCATAGATATCACTGCTAAATTTGGGATTACCTTGTGCTTGTTCTCCAGGAAGATATCCAGGTGTTCCAATCGCCACAGTCGCTTTAGTTTGTCCTTGGGGTGTAATCACTTGGGTAGTAATTTGTTTAACCGCACCAAAGTCAATTAAAACTAAGCGATTATTTGATTTACGTCTGAGTAAATTTCGCGGATTGACATCGCGGTGAATCACCTTTTGTTGATGAACAAATTCTAAGATTTGTAATATCTCTGTTAATAAAGCAATTACCTCATCTTGACTGAAAGTTTTCCCTGGTACTAATTCTTGACTCAGATCGTGCCCTTCGATAAATTCTTGTACTAGATAGAATTCGGCATTCTCCTCAAAATATGCTAAAAGCTGGGGAATAGATGCATGAGTTCCTAATTTATACAGAACTTGCGCCTCTGTATCAAATAAACGTCTCGCAGTCTCTAAAGTTACCGGATCGCTTGCTTGCGGCTTTAGTTTTTTAACGACACATGGCGGCGAACCTGGTAATTGAGTGTCACAAGCTACAAACGTTTCCCCAAATCCACCTCCTCCCAAGTGACTAACAATTTGGTATCTACCAACAAGTGTGTTTCCCAACATCTGGTTTGCCTAGTTTAATGCGATAATATCTGATTCCAATCTTGACACAGGCGAACCGGATTCACAGGGTATAACTTTCAATCGGTTACTGGCTGAGGTATAACAATCCTCAATCATTTATGAAATCTACAACCTCTCACTTTCTTCTCTTATCTTGGCGTACTTGGCGTACTTGGCGGTTCATTAAAAAAAGATTTTCACAACGCTTACGCAGTATTACAGAAGAATAAGCCGCGACGCAAAACACCGTATTTAGAGTAAGATACTTGGGAAGTAAAATTTTTTGATCTTATATGATTCGGCGTCGATTGAATCGCAAAACCAGGTCAAGATTTACCATTTCTTTATTGTTAGCATTGATCGCCTCAATTGCTGTTTTGCAACTTTCAGCAAAACCCACTCCAGCCATAGATAAACAAAGCCATTACGCCATACATATCCGCCAAAATTTTAATCAATCTCGCTTTTATCCTCTTGATAAAATTCCCCAGGCTCAAATTTATAAACCAATTGCTGATTGGGTGGGTAGATTAATTTTACCAACAGAACAACAATTACAAGATGGTCAAGATTGGGTATGGATGGAAGTACAATATGCGCCTGCGAATGCACAAAATTTAGTAGGTAAAATAGTGCGTTTAGAATGGCAAAATAATCCAGATGTCCTCAATTACGTTGAATCTGTCAAACAAGATATAAATTTCAATGCGGAAATCTTAGAAAGCTTAAAAAAAGGTAACATTCATCCTGTACGCTTAAATGGAGTCCGTCAGGTAGGGGTTTTACGTTCTTTAGCTGGTGCGAATCCTGATGATGAGACAATTGTGGCTTTAGATGCGACGACAAATATTGCGACAAGCGGTAAAACAAATATTTTACAAATTGAGCATGAACCGATTATTGTGACTGGTAGGTTTTACGGCTTAGTCAAAATTCTTAATCCGATTAAAAATATCAATAAAAATCTTTTATCTTCCCCAGCAAATCCGCCAAATGATTATTTTTTAGTCCAACATTATAACCCCAGTTCTCAGAAGTTTGATGGCGTGCAAGAAACTATTCGCATTCCCCAACAAATTATCGATACACGAAATTTTGCACCTTCAAGCATCCAAGCAATTGAAAAATCACCGGCAGGTAAAGATGGGTGGTATATTTATGGTGCCCAAGATGCAAAAAATGTATTTACTGTCAGGGCGCTTGTGCCTCGTTCTTTATTGCAAATTCAACCCCGTCAAATTATTAATGACGAGCAATTAGCAATCAATTATATTCAAACTACAAATTGGCGAAATCCTGCAAAAAATAAAGGCGAATTGAATACATTATTGCTAGATCCCCAAAATTCACCCAGTCAATCTATTGTAAAATGGCAGGAAGGCGATAAAGCGATCGCACTTCATCTGTTTGGCGGCATTGGCGGCAATAAAGCAGAATCTCTAGGAGTACCATATACAGTTACCGGACATTTTGCTTTTGGTATCGCTGAAGTTATCCGCGACGAGTTTACGCAAGAATTACGGTTTGATCCTCAATATTATCAAATCTATACCCATAACCCCGATGGCATTATTGCTGCTAAACATACATGGGCTGATTATATGGGTAATTTACAACGCGGTTGGTTAGCAACTCGCCCAGTATCGGATATTCTCATCAAATTTCCTCCTGTCACCCAAGATTACAATTTTGACGAGATGAAAATTTCCCCTTTAGAAGAATTCCAGCGACAATTACAAGTCACAATGGCGCGTTATCGGGTTGGCGATGGTACTGGTGGGGCAATGGTATCACCTGCTACTTCATGTATCCAAGACTCCAGCCAAGCGCTATTTGCAGCTATCCTCGCAATTAAAAATCAAGTCGCTGCAAACGATAAAATTCAAACTTGGTTAAAAGCCAACGCCAACCACCCAGAAGCATTACGCTTTCAGCAGCTAATGAAATTAGGCGAATCACTAGATAAACAATTAGCACCCTTGGGTATAGTTCGCGCTGATTGGCAAAGCCAAGCTGGTATACTAACGGGGACAGGAAGAGACAAAACCCAAAAAGTATTTCAAGATCGTAGTATTTGGGCTGGTTTGACAACATGGCGAACTATCATGCCAAGACAAGCCCATGATGACTTTGCCACGATATTCTTAACACATGGGGCGATGATGCAAGTATTACGCACCAATCAAGTAGGCGGTTGGCAAGCGGATATTATACCAATTGCGCCAACAATATTGTTAGGACAAATTCAGCTTCCCTTTACCGATATTGCACCACTGTCACTGCTGTTCAATCGGTTTTTAGGTTCATTAGCAATTCCCACAATTCAAGATTGGTTAGTAATTGTTGTCATGTTACTAATTTATAGCTTGATTGCCTTACCTTATGGACATAAATCTCAATTTTTAAATATACAAGTTTGGGCGGCAAATTGGCGACATAAAAGTTTGTTAAGCTTGCGCTGCTTATTTGCACCCGCATTGCTGGAAGAACTGATTTTTCGGGTATTTTTATTGCCTCATCCTAGCGAACATAGCAATTTTCTCACCTGGAGTTTATCAGCAATAGTCAGTTTATTACTATTTATTTTCTATCATCCATTAAATGCTAAAACCTTTTTTAAAGCTGGCAATCCCACCTTTATGCAGCGTGATTTTTTAGCTTTAGCTACATTGTTAGGGATTATCTGCACTGTTGCCTATAGGCTAACAGGTTCTTTATGGGTGATAGTTTGTATTCACTGGGTTGTAGTCGTAGCTTGGTTAATTATGTTTGGTGGTATTGCCAAATTAGATCCTCAGCAAAAAATTTTGCCATCTAAGATGTAATTATGCTGTTAATTATGCTGTAATATTAAGTGGTGCTATGGTGATGTGTTGAGCGATCGCCTTCACTAGCACTCAGTTATGACTATTCTGTTTCAGAAAATAATTCTTTAATTTAAGAGTGGAGCTAAGCGGATTCGAACCGCTGACCCCTTCAATGCCATTGAAGTGCTCTACCAACTGAGCTATAACCCCTTGAGAAGCCTTATCTATTATGCCTAAACAGATGAGGTTTGTCAACAATAAATCGCTTGCGGCTACCAAATAAACAAGTACTCAGCAGTTAAATTAAGAAACTTGTAGCAGGTAGCTCATACAGTGACCCATGAGAAAGTAAACTACTAACATAGCAGCAGCCGCTAGGGCGACTAATGTACCAGCTAACATTAGCGAGAATTCCTTGTGCTCAAAGGCTTTCTCCATCAGGTGTAGTGACCAAGCCACTAGTGCTACATCAAATAATAAAATAGGAATCAACATATTTGTTAATATTTATTCATACTAGTTAATTCATATTAACACTGTTTTGGGGAAGCGTCTCTGACCTGGGATAGATGTGAGTATAAGGATAATTCATGGTTCAGTTAAGCATTCTTACTGGAATAGAGCGATCGCGCAAATAATTTTTGATTTGTTCTACACTCAATTGCCCGTAATGTAACAGCGATGCTAATAATGCTGCTTCAGCCTTCCCCTGGGTGAGTGCAGCATAGATATGTTCGCAATTTCCAGCACCACCAGAAGCAATGACAGGAATTTGCACAGCATTAGCGATAGATTTTGTCAATTCCAGGTCATAACCGGCTTGAGTCCCATCAGCATCCATACTTGTGACTAATAATTCTCCGGCTCCCCGTTTTTCAACTTCTTTCGCCCAAAGTAAGGCGTCTTTACCTGTATTTTCCCTTCCACCGCGCACGTACACATCCCAGCCTGGGTTTTGTGGGTCATTTCTGCGTCTAGCATCAATAGCAACTACTATGCATTGATTACCAAAGCGATCGCTTGCCCGATTAATGAGGTCTGGGTCGCGTACTGCCGCAGAATTAATACTAACCTTGTCTGCCCCAGCTCGTAACAAACCTTTAACATTTTCTAAGGTTTGAATCCCTCCCCCCACAGTCAGGGGAATAAAGACCTGTTCAGCCGTGCGGTAAACTACATCAATAATTGTGTCTCGGTCTTCATGAGTCGCCGTAATATCCAGAAACACTAACTCATCAGCACCGGCATCATTGTAAACCTTAGCCAGTTCTACCGGATCGCCCGCATCTTTGAGGTCAACAAAGTTAACTCCTTTAACAACCCGTCCCGCCTTCACATCTAAGCAAGGTAAGATTCTTTTAGATAACATAAAATTTTTTTAACTCCTGGGTAATTGTCCGGAATTTAAATTTTAAATGGGCGTGCGTCTTCTGTTGCGAAAATCTTTGGATGCCTTGTTTATGCCTAGTTTTGTGTCCCAAATCTCCCTCACATAGTCCTTAAGTTAAAGTTGATAGCTGAATTATGGCGATTATCTCCTCGAAAAAACAGCCTCAAGAACCCAATGGACAACCAAAAAAGCAGCCGCAGGAATCTGTGAAAGCTTCTTCTCATCAAGAACTTTTGCAAGCCGAAGCTGCTGTGGATGAACAAGGTAAGCAGGAAGAAAGTATTCGGCCACAGCGATTTGCCGATTACATTGGTCAAAAAGACTTAAAAGATGTGCTAGATATTGCCATCAAAGCTGCTAAGTCACGAAATGAAGTGCTGGATCATTTGCTACTATACGGGCCGCCGGGATTGGGTAAAACCACAATGGCAATGATTTTAGCATCAGAAATGGGGGTAAACTACAAAATTACAAGTGCGCCTGCACTAGAACGTCCACGGGATATTGTAGGGCTACTAGTGAACTTAAAACCAGGGGATATTCTGTTTGTCGATGAAATTCATCGGCTTTCGCGGATGACAGAAGAAATTCTTTATCCAGCAATGGAAGATTATCGCTTAGATATTACCGTCGGTAAAGGTTCCAGCGCCCGCATCCGCAGTTTACCCCTGTCAAAATTTACCCTAGTGGGAGCTACAACTCGCGTTGGTGCTTTAACTTCACCATTACGCGATCGCTTTGGCTTAGTCCAAAAACTCCGATTTTATGAAGTTGATGAACTCAGCAAAATTGTACTCCGGACTGCCCAATTACTCCAGACCCCAATTACAGAAGATGGAGCTACAGAAATTGCTAGGCGATCGCGCGGTACGCCACGGATAGCAAATCGACTACTAAAGCGAGTCCGGGATTATGCGGAAGTAAAAAAAGCTGGTGAAATTAACCAAAGTATTGCTGGTGAAGCATTACAGCTATTCCAGGTAGACCCATGCGGTTTAGATTGGACAGATCGCAAAATGTTGAGTGTGATAATTGAACAATTTAATGGCGGGCCAGTCGGCTTAGAAACCATCGCCGCCGCCACAGGGGAAGATACTCAAACAATTGAAGAAGTCTACGAACCATATTTAATGCAAATTGGCTATCTTAGCCGCACCCCCCGTGGGAGAACAGCCACAACCGCAGCATACAAACATTTAGGTTTTAAGCCACCTAACGAACAGATGTCTTTGCTGTAATGATTTTAGATAGGAAATGGGTATGGGGCATTGGGCATTGGCTAAAAGTCAAAAGTCAAAAGTCAAAAGTCAAAAGTCAAATAGAATTCTTAATTTTGAATTTTGAATTGTTTGTCCTCCTTGTCCCCACATCCCATGCCCCATGCCCTATGCCCTATGCCCATTACAGATAGACACAAATCGACAAATTAGATGATTCAGTTAATTAGTATTTTTCTCAGTCTGTTGGTTGTGTTTGGCTGGGCAACACCAGTCATGGCACAATCTCCACAACCCACATTTACGCAAGAGCAATTAGAACAGGGAAATGAATGGGCAAATCAGGCTTTTGCAGCCACAAATAAAGGTGATTTTGCCACGGCGGAAGGTTTCTGGACACAGATAATTGAGCAATTTCCCACTAATGCAGGTGCATGGAGTAATCGCGGAAATTCTCGCGTGAGTCAGAATAAATTAGAAGCTGCGCTGACAGATTACAACAAAGCGATAGAATTAGCCCCAAATGTCACCGATCCTTATTTAAATCGTGGTACAGCATTGGAAGGTTTGGGTAAATGGTCAGAGGCGATCGCGGATTATAATCATGTCCTAGAATTAGATCCGAACGATGCGATGGCATATAACAATCGTGGTAATGCTCAAGCTGGGTTGGGTAATTGGGAAGATGCGATCGCAGATTATAAAAAATCCGTAGAAATTGCCCCAAATTTTGCCTTTGCTCGCGCAAACTACGCCTTAGCTTTGTATGAGACTGGAAAAATAGACACAGCTATTCGCGAAATGCGCAATATTGTTCGTAAATATCCGAAATTTGCCGATATGCGTGCAGCTTTAACTGCTGCTTACTGGGTAAACGGAAATCCAGGCGAAGCTGAAAGCAATTGGGTAGCCGCTTATGGGCTAGATAACCGCTACAAAGACATTGATTGGGTGCAAAATACCCGTCGTTGGCCTCCTAGCATGGTAGCTGCTTTAGATAAGTTTTTGAAACTTCAGTAGAATATTGATTCGGGAGCATCCCAATTTTGACGCAATACCCTAGAAGGGTATTGCTATACCAACAAAGCCTGCCTTGGCAGGCTAAAAGTTTGATAGCCTGCGAAGGCAGGCTTCGTATTTCTAGCCCCACCCTTATAGGGTGAGGGCGTTTTTGCACATTTGGGATGCTCCCTATTGATTCGGGAGCATCCCAATTTTGACGCAATACCCTAGAAGGGTATTGCTATACCAACAAAGCCTGCCTTGGCAGGCTAAAAGTTTGATAGCCTGCGAAGGCAGGCTTCGTATTTCTAGCCCCACCCTTATAGGGTGAGAGCGTTTTTGCACATTTGGGATGCTCCCTATTGATTCTGCATTCACCAAGCACTTTCTTGATTAACTACGAACTCATCAATTTTATTGGTGAGTTCTTTTAATTAGGTAGGAAATTTTTAAGAAATATTGCTAAATTATTGCAATAAATAAATAGCGATCAAGTTTAGTAAATACATGGTGCGGATAGAAAATAAGGTGCTACATTAAGAGCAAGGTACAGAAAGGTTAAAAGTTCATCAAAACCTTTGATATTAGAGCCTGTGCCTCCTGCTCTAATTTCCTCGCATTTCCCCACTCAGTTGTCGCATCCGTTTAAGTGTTTTCGCCTTAAGCTCATTGATAGATAATTGTCGTGGAGGTGATATAACGTATAGCCAGAAATACCTGCCTAGTCGGATCGTGGATGCGCAAGCAGTTCTGGTTTGAGAGATGGGGTTGCGAAAGTTGTCCGTAGTTCACATTAGTTTAGTTATTTCCTCTGAATTTTAAAATTTCTCGAACGATTGCGTTCTCAAGGAACCGCCCAAGCTACCGATATTCTCCCATCGTAGCTAGAGGCGGTTTCAACTGTTTTGGTCAATGGTCAATGGTCAATGGTCAATAGTCAATAGTCCAAAGTCAAAACTACGAAGCAGAGAATAAATCAATAATTACCAGTGACAACTGACAACTGACAACTGACAACTAACTATTGACCAACTAAAGTAATTACCGTGACTTCTGGGGGACAAAATAAGCGTCCTGGGCGATAAGTTCCTAAACCTCGGTTGACGTATAGCTGATTATTTCCTACTTGGTGAAAACCTTGCGCCCATTCCCAATATCGCACCACTTTCGAGAAATCTCCTAAAAATAAAGACACCCAAGACCGCAATTTTTTGGGTAGTTTTTTCAACAGCTTTTTATAGTGAAACACTAAAGGGCCAATACCTGGTAATGCAATATGTCCTCCGTGGGTATGACCAGATAGCTGTAAATCTACTCGCCATTGTTCCAATATTTTAGCAGTATCTGGGTTATGAGATAAAACGATGCGCGGTGTAGCGGAGTCTATTTGATCCATGACTGGCGCAGGTTGAAATTCTCTTGACCAATAATCAGCTAATCCAATTAAGGGTAATTCTTCACCTAATGGATAGGCAATCTGATTCCATAAAACATTCACGCCAATGCTAGTAAAAGCATCTGTAATTTCTGATTTTGATTGGTTGTAACGGATATCATGATTACCAAGTATGGCATAAATACCATAACGACTTTCTAAATATTTGAGTCGTTGCGCCAATCTGTAAATTGGGGAGGGATCGTCAGTAACATAGTCACCGGTTAAGACAACTAAATCGGGTTCAGCTTCATTACTACGCGCGATCGCTTCTGCTAACATAGATTCCGATAGCCGCATTCCATCATAATGAAAATCAGACAATTGCACAATCTTTGTTCCTACTAAAGATGCAGGTAGATCAGCAATCTTAACCGTGATTTCATCTACCCTTAAATGTCCTGTAAATAACCAATGCATAGTCCAATATAAACTCCCAATAGCAGCGCTTACAGCTTACCAAAAAATAAAATCTATCTTAATTTATTGCTATCAATTACAGCACTTTTTATTTAGCGAGAAAATATGTAATACGTAAAATAATCAATTTAATTACTAATTTATTTGTAATTTTGTTACTAAATTACTCTCGTTGTAAGGTGATGACTGTCACTTCTGGCGGGCAAAATAAACGCCCAGGTAGATAAGTTCCTAACCCGCGATTGATGTATAATTGATTTTTTCCTACTTTATGGAAACCTTGTCCCCATTCCCAACGATGTACTACAAATTTATCGCCACGAAAATAGGGAATTCGACGCCGCAATTTTTTAGGAATTTTTCGCACTATTTTTTTGTAATATTGTAATGCAGGCCCGAATCCGGGAATGACAATTTGTCCCCCATGAGTATGACCGGATAATTGTAAATCTACTCGCCATGTTTGCAATAATTCGGCTGTATCTGGGTTGTGAGATAAAACAATCCGGGGAGTATGATTTTCTAGGTGATTCATCACTGCTACAGGGTTAAATTCCCTTGAGTAAAAATCTGCTAAACCCACCAAAGGTAATACACTCCCAAATGGATAGGCGATTTCATTCCAGAGAACTTTAATCCCAATGTTATTTAACGCCTCTGTAATTTCTCCTCTTGATTGTTGGTAACATAGATCGTGATTACCCAATATGGCATAAATACCAGCGCGACTTTGAAGATTTTTCAGATGTAAAGCTAATTTATGAATCGGTTTTGGATTAGCATTGACATAGTCACCAGTCAATAAAACTAAATCTGGTTCAGCTTGGTTACTAACTGCGATCGCTCTTTTTAACATCGCTGTCGATAAGCACCAACCATCATAATGGAAATCTGACATTTGCACCAGCTTCTTACCTTGTAAGGAAGCAGGTAAATCTGCAATCTTCACCGTCAATTTCTCGATACTCAACGGCCCAGATAGTAACCAGTGCATAAAGCGCAATAATTCTAAATATTAGCGCTTATAGCTTAACTAAAAATTATGCGATCGCCTGTGCTAATGATACAACTTCTTCAAAACTTCATGAAGTTTGTAACTGATTTACGCATTTATACTTAAATAATACAAATTTGTTTGCTGAAGACTTTTGTCAAGCAGAAGTAAATTCCCTCAACCCTTCTTGGTTGATTTGGAATAAAATAATACTAGAAGTGTGGTTTTAATACAGAGTTAGCGACATTATTTTTATATTTAAAAAATAAATTACTTAAATATTACTCATTATCAAATCTATTTAATTAAACCACTCTGCAAATTTGAAAAAATTTCAAAAGCTTTTATTTATGCAATCATCTTTAGAGCCAGCATATATCCAAGACTTTATTCATTTTGAGCAGCACGTAGCAAAACTGATCCATAGGGCGGGTTGGACAGTTGAAACTGCTAAAACAAACCAGCGTGGTTATGATTTAGTTCTTAAAAAAGACAATTTAGTAGGTGCCGTTCAGGTGAAGTGGCTAAAAAATAATGTGACAGCACCTCAGCTTTTAGCTTTTGCTAATTTTTTAGATTCAGAGGAAGGTAAAAAATTTAATTTTGGTTTGTTTGTAACTACAAAAGGTTTTGGTGGCCCAGCACAGGCATTAATTAGAAGCTGGGGTAAAAATAGTAAAATCCGTTGTGTAATTGCTCAAGAAAATAAGTTAATTAGTTTTGATACTGGTATTGGAATTGATGACGAAGATAATTCAGGATACCCCAAGCCAAATCTTCCAAAAAAAGTCTATTTTGGAGTATTTACTTGTAAAGGAGGAGTAGGTAAAACAACTGTAGCAGCACACTTAGCAGGAGCATTAGCCCTGCAAGGATTTAATATTGCTCTGGTAGATTTAGATCCAGAAAAAAATTTACAAAAGTTAGTCGGTGATGGCATTTTTGTTCCTAATACTACAGGTATTGGTACAACCATCCAAGTATTTGATGAAGGTGATTGGCATGAAGATTCTGCCCGTGATTGTCAAATAGTTATCTGTGATTGTTCACCTGCATTAGAGCGTAATCCAGAAGAGCTAGTTAAGCGATTAGATTATTGCATTATCCCAACAACTTTAAATCCGCTAGGTATTAACAAGCATGGTAAAGTTATTCAAGATACTGTTAAAGAAATACGCGAATTGAATCAAAATGCTCATTTGTTTGTCCTAGTCAACAACTTTAAAGATCCAGGAGTAAGGCGATTAAAACTTCTAAAAAATGTTTATTTTGATGCTTATAAGGAAATTAGTAAAACAGATGATAAGTTTCATTGTATAGACCCGGAAGAAGTTTGTATCAGAGCTAGTGACTTACTTTATTACTGGGGTATACATATTATCGAAAACCCAACAAATCCTGCCAGTAGATTAGCATTTGATCTAATAGGTGGAAGATGTTATCCCCGTGAAGACTTTATCAGTTTAGCTGATTACATTGAAACGAAAGCTGGTATTGGATTTTTGCGGAATCACTAAGAGACTTTTCTTGTCATTAAAAATATATTTAGAAGATTGCAAAATTAACTAATTTGAATTTTTTTCATAATCACAACAGATCCAGCTACTACGAAAAAAGCTAGCTCAGAAAGTAAAAATGCTCCTAACGCTCCAATTAATCCTTGTTTAACGAAAAGCGATACTAAAGCCGTAGCACCAGCAGCACCACCAAAAAATAAACCAGTAGCTAAACCTGCTTGATGTGGTGGTAACTTTCCTAAGCAAAAGGGAATCATGCTGACTAAAATTAAGCTAACACTGATACCAAAAGCAAAAATATAACCGACGATAAATGTATCGATATCGTTTAATAGTGCTAAACCCATTAAGCCTGTGAGGCTACCTAAGCCGAGTAACAACGCTTTATTAGCGCCTATTTGTGCGGTCCATTCGCCAAAAATTACAGCAGCCATTGCCGATACAATCAGGATACTAGAGGTAATAAATTCTAATCTTACCGCCGGGAATTGACGTTGTAATTCTTGGGGAAATACGGACATTAACAAATTTATTTCTAACCCTGTACCTAAACCAACGACAAACAGTAAAATTAATAATAAATTGTGAGTTTTGCTGGGAATCTCTTCATTAGCAGAATCAGGCTTCCAGGTATGCGTAGGAATTAGCGATCGCAAAATATATGCAGCCATCATTAAAGCGATCGCAGCTAATAAAAAAGTGATTGACGCACCCAAATTATTTAACAGAATTCTTAATATTGGCTCCAGTGAAGCCACAAAGCCAAAGACGAAGACTAAAACCGCATTAGCCTGGGGTAATTCGCTCATCGGCGCAAACTGGATTAATAATGCGATCGCCGGGCTGCGAAATATAATCATCGCTAATAGCCACGCAGTCATTAATACTGGTACTAACCAACGGATTATTCCGTGTAAATTTTGTTCCACTAATAGGGAAATAATCGCCAAAATTAACCCAGCTAAGGTTACGCCAACACTAATCATCGGTAGGCGATTACCTATTAATTGTTGTAAGCGATCGGAGAATTTACCTATTATTGGTTCGGTAACAATAGCTAATAAACCTTGGATAATTGCTAACCAACCAACTAATTCACCAAATTCTAGCCGATGTAAAATTTTTGGCTGATAGAAACTATACACTATCCAACTGAAGATAATAGCCGCCAATAACGCCGCTAATCCCCAAACCTGTTGCCATAAAATCTCTGTCCGAGCATCAAAAGTTTTCACCACGATCGTGCCTCACTTTCTTGTACCAGTGGTGTGATTCCGGGACAAGTCTGATAGGAAAACCGCATTATAAATTGCCTAATGCTGATGTCGCAACCCACCTATTAATTGATACTTACATTTGGCTTGGGAAAAATATGCACTTAATCAGTCAATAATTATTTATTATTAGCAATAAATTCATAATTTACCCATCACAAAAGCAAGTTTATTTTGCTGGTAACAAGTATTATTTTGCACATTCAAGCCCAATGCTAATAATTTATCCATGCAGCAAGCAACATGATAATTGGTAATTACCAAGCAACAGATATTTTTTATTCTATTAATTTTGTTTGTAAGGGAATTAGGGGTTGATACCCATCAAAAAATAAAATTCTGCCAAAGTTATTAGTTATTGGTCACGAGTTATTTGTCAACTGTCGTTAGTTGTAGATTTTGTGAGATTTTAATGTGTAAAACAACTATTTCGGCTAAATCTAGCCTGACAACTGTGAAGC
The DNA here is from genome assembly GCF_014696435.1 of Calothrix anomala FACHB-343. Taxonomy (GTDB): domain Bacteria; phylum Cyanobacteriota; class Cyanobacteriia; order Cyanobacteriales; family Nostocaceae; genus Aulosira; species Aulosira anomala_A. Next base: position 38,963 of record NZ_JACJQG010000070.1, read on the forward strand.
ATATTGTCTAGGGAAATGGGCGATTTTAACCGATATTGTTGACTGATGACTGTTGACTGATGACTGTCAACCGTCAACCGTCAACCGTCAACGAGTTTAACGAATGCGATTGTTACCTATAAGTAAATTAGCGATCGCCTGACTAATAGGTTGACCTGTAAACTGTTGGTAGTAAGTAAATCCCGGTGAAGGATTTACTTCAAAACAGTACCATTCACCCGTTGGTGTCCGGCGTAAATCGATACCGCAAAGAGGTAAATTTATGGCTTTTGCCAATATTCTACATTGCTGTTCTACTTCTTGTGGTAGATAACAAGCACGAATTTCTGTAGATTCATCATCCTCTGCTGCATAGCGGTAATCATCAGCTTGAGAAACTATCTCGCTGGCGAAAACTTCAGTTCCCACAACATGAACGCGGTAATCTCTCCCCGGTATGTACTGTTGAAACTGAGTCGGACACCAAGCTACATCATCAAGTCGTTCTAAATGTTCAACTCCCAAACGGGAGACTTTGCTGCGAATACCGCTAATTGATTTATAAATTACATTACCGTGAAGTTGCCAAAAAGCCCGTACAGCTTCAGGATCTGTAGTTACAAGCGTGTCCGGAACTTTGAACCCTAACGAGCGAATTTGCTGTAATTGGTAAGGTTTAGAACCATTAGCCGCCATGAATGAAGGGCGATTGATAACAAAAGCAGGTGTAATTTCTGACCAACCCATCAAAGTATCATCAACCGCGATCGCATGTTGCCAAGCTGGACTATTTGCCCCTGATGCGGTAATTTGCGGCAAACGGCGGGAGTCGTAAGGGCGTAAGTAAGCTGCGGTAATTTCGCTTAAGTCGATTTTTTGATACCAAGTACGAATTTGTCCTTGAATCGGTCGCTGTAAATCGCCTACACAAAGTTCAATTTCTGTATCTAAAATATCTCGTTGGTCGAGGATGACTGTAGGTACACCTAAATGATTGAGTTCTGAGTAGACTGCTGCTAAAGGAGATTCTTCGGAAATTCCCCACAATAAAATCAACATTTGCGATCGCCTCCACTCAGATATTCAAATATGGCATCGCTGACATCTGGTACAGAAATATCAGTCCACAAATCAGCGCCCACAAACTCTGCTGAGGCTTCGCGACTGCTAAAAGAAACCGTCAACAAATCAACTTGCGCCGCATCAGCCAACCGCCTCGCATAAACTTTTAGCTGGTTATCAACATCACCTAAACAGCGATCGCCTACTACAATCACCTTAACTCCAGCTGGTTCGCTTACCTGGGAATTAACATGAGATAACAGCGAACTTTGTCGCCGGACTGGACGTACCGGAATACCCAGTTGAGCAGCTGCATAAGCCCATTGTTCCAATCGCCAAGCCGGCCCCAATAAATATGTTGGTGTTGGTCGGTTCAAGACTGGACAATTGAGGCTAGACAGCCAAGCAATCAAAAAGGCATTCATTTCCCCTGCCACATATACCCGGTCTTCCGGGACAATGTGTAAAAGTTCCTGTGGTAAAATTGCCGGTAGGCGAGAGAGAACACCAGTAATTTGATCGAGAGAGAGCGATCGCTCACCTACCACGGCTTGAGAATCTGCCGGAGAATTTAAGTATTGTCGCCATCCCACCACGGACAAATCTTCAGGTGTCAGAAGGCTTACACCATCAGCCGCCCAATTAGCAACCAGCGCCTCGGCGGCTTTGTCATGGCGACTGGCGACAATAACTAACACCCTGTTTTAATTCCTTGGTTGATTAACTACTTGTTGACCAACAGTGGGACGTTCTTGAGCTTGGATAAAAGACTTACCATTTTGGGTATTACCCATTTGCTGTTCTATTTGATCCAAACGTTGAGCCATCAAACCAATTAATCGTTGTAAATCATTTCCCGCATTTACAGGAATTGGATTTGCCAATTGATCGATTTCTGGAAGTTTTTCAACTTGAACTTTCTCGAAGTCTTTCTCTTTTTGAATTTTCTCAAACTCCTTGACTTCTATCTTTAACTCCTTGCTCATTTTGGCTACAGGGCCTGAAAGGGTAAACAGGCTACCACCAGTAGATGTGGGTATAGAATAAGCCAATTGATCCAAGTCAAGATTGCGAGAGGATAGATTTTGAGGTAAGAATGTACCTCTATGTTCTGGTGTCAATAGCAAGTTAACAGGAGTAGCTGCAGAAGGAGAATTGACAAGAATTTCCACATATCCGCGAATCTCTAATTTTGCAGCTTTGACAATCTCTATTTTGCTAACATCAGGCAGCAAAGTAAGCAAAGCTGTATCATTAGCTCGAATACCCAAACTAAAAGTAAATCTGCTAGGATCGCCAGGAACAGGGGTGAGATCGCTAAAGTCATTAGTTCCTTGAACATCAGTGATTGTCACTGTATCCGCGATATTTAACGCTGGTGTAGTCGCAGTAAATTGCAACGTCAGTTTGACATCAGAATTACTAGTATTGGCAATAGTCAAAAAGTAACCTTGAACAACGGTACGCGCAACAGCTTCGGTACCAGGAGCAGTAACAGGGGTAATTGGTTTGACTAGTAGTTCAAAAGTAGAAACTAAAGTAGGTTTTTGTCTAATGATGCCGATTGATATGTCTGTCATATATTTGTTTACAGAGCAACTACATATCAAACTTAACTTTCTAGATTGGGTGATGGGTATTACCCCTTAGGGTACCTTTTTCTGGCAAATAAAACCCTTCTGCACGATCAATCCTTGTTGACACACCCTACGAATTCTTCTCCCAAGGGGAGAAGCTGCGCGTTGGCGGTTCAATAAATTAAGCTTTTTGGCAATTTTTGCGTAAGTTCTATTTATATCAATATGGTTCAGTTAAGGATAATTGTAGGTTGGGTTGAACGAAGTGAAACCCAAAAAACCCCTGGAAATGTTGGGTTTCGTTCCTCAACCCAACCTACGCAGCTTAAGGTTTTTGCCGCTAACTGAACTGTTTTGCTATTTAAATTGGTGTAATGCGATCGCCTTTTGTATTAGTCGCAAAAAAATCAGGGACATAGTATAACTATGTCCCCAAAAAATACTAGCAAAGAGAAAGATAAATTGTCCTAGCTCTTAACTAAAGGTAAAACTTGATATTCTACATTTGGTGTAGTTCCTAAATATTTCAGCCATCGGAAGTTAGAAGCCAGCGCTCCCCAAAATGTGGGATATACATTATACTTAACCCCATACTCTTCACATAACTCTGCCAAAATAGGAGCAATTTTCGGATAGTGAATATGACAGATTTGGGGAAATAAATGATGAACAACTTGATAATTTAATCCGCCCAAATACCAATTCAGAAAATAATTCTTGGGTGCAAAATCTACAGTTGTTCTAATTTGAAAAATCGCCCATTCATCATCAATTTCTTCTGGTTGTCCATTTGGTTGGATAAACTCTGCTGTATCCATTACGTGAGCCAGCATAAAGACGATACAAATCCAAAAGCCATAGGTCATGTAAGTGATGATAAATCCTAATAATGCTTGTATTGGGCTGTATCCAACAGCAATGGGTATTCCTAAAAACAGTGCTAACCAAATAATTTTACCGCCAAACAGAATCAGCATATCTAGCGGTTTAGGTGTAGGAACTACATGGGAATGATATTTACGCTTAAACAGAATGATATGTATATCAGCAAAAGACCAGTAAATAGGAATGATTGTATAGATAGATAAAATAAATATATGTTGAAATCTGTGATACCATTTATGCTCCATATAAGGAGTCATCCGCACTAAGCCATCACCATGTATTTCCACATCATGACCTAAAATATTGGTGTAAGTATGATGTAAAAAATTATGTCGATATCGCCATAAATAACTAGATAATCCAATTACGTCATATATCGAACCTATCAGAGTATTCACCCATTTTTTACTCGAATAGCCACCATGATTAGCATCATGTCCAATACTAAATCCTACAGCAGCAATACCCAAACCTAAAACCATACAGCCAATTATTTTTAGCCAGATTTGCGGCGGGCCGAACAGAGTAAATGTCCAAGCAGAAATCACCCATATTGCGATAGTGAATGTTTTAAAATACATTGCAGGATTATCTCTGGGAGCAATGTTATTAGACTTAAAATAAGCATCTACTCGCTTATTGAGTTCTTTTCTAAAACCAAGGTTTTTAGTAAAAGTGACTCTTGTTTCTGGTGTCGTTGTCATAGAATTTGCTCGCGTAAATTTCATGTCGAAACATAAAAAGCGTAGGGAGATATGCAGTATCAATAAACTTCAAATCTCCTAACCTACGCTTAGGGTTCACTTCAGACAATATTGTCTATTGATGAACTTTTATAGCGTTTACTATGAGATGTATAGTAAACTTTTCCCCCAGAATCTGGTACAAAATGACAGCTGATACATGAACGCCATAACGACTTCCATATTGGTTCGTGAGACTCACGGAAAAATTCCCCCATTACAGGTTTAATTGCTGCAGTTGCTTTTAACAAATTGTAGTGAGGAATATTGAGAAAGATATGGTGAGCTACATGAGTACCAATATCGTGATGGATATGATTGATGAAACCGTAATTACGGTCAATGCTAGAAATAGCACCCTTTAAGAAAGTCCAATCTTCTCCTCGATACCAGGGGATATCTGGCTCAGTATGATGCAGAAAAGTCACCACATCTAGCCAAATGATAAACACAATGTAGGGTACGGCGTAATTTTTTAATAACCACATCCAACCCCATTGATATGTGAGAAACCCAAGCAAAGCTACCATGCAAGTCCATAGGACAGTGCTAGTAATCACATCCCATTTTTCTGATGGCTTGAACAGTGGGCTACCGGGTAAAAAGTGAGAACCCTCTTTATTAGGAGAGCGTTTAAACAGATATACCGGATAAGCCAAGAAAAACACATAATATCGGCCTATCTTTTGTTCCCACGGCATTTCTTTATATTGTGATTCGCTCACAGGATACCAGCTTTCATCATTATCGATATTGCCAGTATTGAGATGGTGGGTTCTGTGGCTAATTCGCCAACCATGATAAGGGACGAGTATTGGTGTATGTGCAAGATGACCAATCAAATCGTTGAGCCATTTCTTTTTAGAAAAAGATTGATGTCCGCAGTCATGTCCAACTACAAACAAAGCCCAAAACATTGTTCCTTGCATGAGCCAAAAAATCGGCCAGAAAAACCAAGAATCTAGGTAATTAGCCACTGCATAGAGTAGACCAATAATCAGGATGTCTCGGAAAAAGTAATAAAGAGATTTACCTAAATCTGGCTGAAAACATTCAGGAGGGATTGCAGCTTTTAATTCCTGAAGGGTAAAGGGCAATTTTGGTAAATTTGCAGATGATTGTGAGCTAGAAACAGGGATTAGCTGAGGGTTATTGGCAGGAATACTATTTAATGACACTGGATTCGATGAAATGTAGATTCTAGTCTTGCTCAAAGCAAGGAAAAGTTACCTCTGCAATGGAAATTATGGAAGACATTTCTGTTCTCAAAAACCCGCACGAGGACGTTTCTGGCAATTTCTTAAACAATTTTCATTAAGAGAAACTGCCAGAATTAAGATTGCTAAACAAGGTTAAATTAAAGCACAGATCAAGACATAACTGGTCGGAATCATATTATACAACTCCCCCAGTTATACTTCATCTTTGATTTATCGCCCTGCATGATATTCGTCAAATGTGATATAGCCCACATCAGTGACGTAGAGTTGACATTTATCTGTAATTTCCTTCATTAATGCCCAAGAAAATTTACTTTCATCATGTAAGTAAGGCTGCCAATTTTCTTTGATGCTCTTGTAAGCTAATCGCAGATTATAAGAAGGGATTGCCGTAGATAGATGATGTGGTACGTGGACATTGATATCGTGGCAGAGAAATTCTATCCAGCGTGGATAATCACAATGAATAGTACCAGATAGTTGTGCTAGTGCCTCGTTCCACTTGTGAGCGGCGACAAAAGGAACATCAAAGGTAGTATGGTGAACAATTGTGAAAGTACTCATCCAAAAATGGTAAACCATCCAGGGTAACAGCCAAAATTTGACAAATCCCCAAATACCAGTTGTGGCGATGAGAAGCGGGAAAGCAACTACAGCAAATAGAACAACTACAGCTACAGAGAATTTAATACTAGATTGGTCTTTGGTTTTGAAATTCCGCCAATCAAAATGAACAACTGCCCAATGTCCAATAGAACCTAGCCACCAAAGGCGATTACGCATAAAGCCTTCAAATACTGCTTTGCGGAATGGGCCCCAAGTTTCAAATACTTCTGGTCTAATTGGATGCCAAGCGTTGTCTTCATCCAGTTTATTTGTATGTTTATGGTGATGATTGTGCTTAATCCGCCAACTGTGGAAGGGATAAATCAAAGGTAGGAGTAATACATGCCCGACTAAATCATTTACCCAACGACGGTTAGCAAACGAACGATGACCGCAATCATGAGCGATGACAAAAAAACCTGTTAAAGCAGTGCCTGTAAAAATCCAAGCAAAGGGTAAGAGAAACCAAGGAGAAATAGCGATACTGACGTAGCCTAAAGCAACCATCAAAACTGCGATCGCCACATTTGTCCAAGCTTTAAACCGATTTTTTTTAAAGCACTCCTTTGGCAAGGTTTTAATAATATCTTTTAGCCTTAGGTCGGAGTTCCCAAGGTCATAAGTTTGATTTTGATTTTTGATTATTGATGTAGTCATGAAAACCTGAAAAACAACACAACCTATCACCTACACACCACAAAGTGGTTTGCCGCAAAGTTTCTTAACATTAACGTTTTGGATTATAGCAACCTAACCCATCCTGTATGCGGAATTAGTAAATGGATATTTTTGTTGCTAAGAAAACTTTGTCACTAATTTACTGTCTACAGTCAACCTTCTCATGTCAAGGTTGGACTGAGCCGCATTGACTGACTTATGACTTTTTCTCTGCTAGCTTTACATTTGTAGCGAGACCAAGCAGTTGTAGCAATTGAATCGTCATCCAAGTCAGATCAATTTCCCACCATTCCAAGCCGTGACGAGCTGAGTATTGGTAAGCGTGGTGATTATTGTGCCAGCCTTCACCAAATACCAGTACAGCTACCCACCAGCAATTGGTTGAGTTATCGCCAGATTCATAGGTGCGGTAACCGAACTTGTGAGTAGCACTATTTACTAACCAAGTGCAGTGGTAAACCCAGACAATCCGCACAAAAATTCCCCAAACAACCATCGGCCAACCACCTATCGCCAACAGCAACAAACCCAGAGCCACTTGGACGAGAATAAAATATTTTTGCAAAAACTGATAAACTGGGTCTTCGGCAATGTCTTTAGTGAAGCGAGGAACTTCAGCGTGAGCGGGTGCGTGATAAATCAGCCAACCCATATGGCTCCACCAAAAACCCTTATTAGAATCATGGGGGTCTTTTTCCGTATCCGAGTGTAGATGATGGATACGGTGTGTACCTACCCACTCAATTGGCCCGCCTTGACAGGCGAGAGTTCCACAAAGCACCAGTAGATATTCCAACCATTTGGGAGTTTGAAAACTGCGATGGGTAACCAGGCGGTGAAAACCCAAAGTAATACCTAATCCACCAGTTATCCAGTAGAGCAATAAACCGACACCAACTGCTGTCCAGCTAAAGTTGCTAGGTAGCAAGGCAAACAGCGCTCCGATGTGCAACGCAGCAAAGAATAGGGTATTAACCCAGTTAATTTGAAGTTTGGTTGAGGTAGCAATTGTCATGAGAAACCTGAATAGGAACGGTTAAGCCTAATCTGCGCGATCCCAAAAATCCGCATATTTATTTAATTTTTAATGAGGAACCAATGAACAGCTTGGAACAGCTGCGGCAAGCAGAACAGGCACTGTTAGAGATTTTTTCTGGAATTGACGCTCAGGTCAAGCAAAATCTTCAACGAGTTTTAAATGCCTTTCGTCACCAACGTGTAGGGGCACACCACTTTGCAGGTGTAAGTGGCTACGGTCACGATGATTTAGGAAGAGAAACTTTAGATAAAGTTTTTGCCGAAGTAATGGGTGCCGAGGCTGCGGCAGTACGGGTGCAGTTTGTGTCTGGGACTCACGCGATCGCTTGTGCCTTATTTGGTGTGTTGCGTCCTGGAGATGAAATGTTAGCAGTGGTCGGTTCTCCCTACGATACGCTCGAAGAAGTCATTGGTTTAAGGGGTCAAGGACAAGGCTCCCTTATTGAGTTTGGCATAAATTACCGCCAATTAGACTTAACTAGCGAAGGAACTATAGATTGGCAGGCTTTAAGTACTAGCGTGGCTAATAACACAGGTTTAGTATTAATACAACGTTCTTGTGGTTATTCTTGGCGACCGAGTTTATCGATTGCTGATATTGAAAAAATTGTCAAATTAGTCAAACAGCAAAATCCCAATACTGTGTGCTTTGTAGACAATTGCTACGGCGAATTTATCGAAACTCAAGAACCCACCCATGTGGGTGCCGATTTAATGGCTGGTTCCTTAATTAAAAATCCAGGTGGCACTATTGTCACTGCCGGTGGCTATGTCGCCGGTCGTGCTGACTTAGTCGAAGCCGCAGCCTGTCGCCTTACCGCCCCTGGGATTGGCAGTTATGGCGGTGCTACCTTTGACCAAAATCGGCTTTTATTCCAAGGCTTATTTCTCGCACCCCAGATGGTAGGAGAAGCGATGAAAGGCACTTATCTGACAGGGTATGTATTTGATAAATTAGGTTATCCTGTCAATCCAGCACCTTTAGCGCCCCGTGGCGATGTCATTCAAGCCATCAAACTCGGTTCCGCCGAAAAGCTAATTGCCTTCTGTAAAGCCGTACAACAGAATTCTCCTATCGGTTCCTACCTAGACCCCATCCCCGATGAAATGCCGGGGTATGAGAGCCAAGTAGTCATGGCTGGAGGCACGTTTATTGAGGGTAGCACCTTAGAATTTTCTGCGGACGGGCCGTTGCGCGAGCCTTATGTAGTTTATTGCCAAGGGGGGACGCATTGGACGCATATTGCGATCGCATTGGAAGCGGCGATCGCATCTGTGGGGCCTGCTTGAGGAAGGCAGGAGGCAGGAGGTTTTGTTTAAGTAGGGTGGGAATATTCACTTAATCAGTAATTAGAGCCACCAAATCTTTAATTTTGGTATATTTTTTACCCTTCGTTTTCCTGGCTTTTGACTGTAGCCGCAAAAATGCAAAGACCATTTTTCCTTCTGCCTCCTGCCCTCTGCCCTCTGCCTTTTATTCCGGTAACTTATACTGTTCAACAATCCGTTTAGCATACTCCGGCACATGCGCCTCTAATTTCTCCGGATGATTCCGCTTCACATACAGATAATTCCGCGTAAAGTGAGAATCAATCGAAAATCTTGCATATTCTAAACCTTTCGGGCCGATTCTCTCAATTACCACACCCATTAATTTTGCTGCCCACATTGGTAAAGTCACAGCTTTATCGTAAGCCGGAATGCTTTGCTGTACAGCTTCTTTACGATTACCTTGGGACATTACAGGTTGAGTATCTAACTGATCTTTTACCAAGTCCAGCATTTCTTTACCTGTATCATTTCTCACCACAATCCATTGCCAGCCAAAGGGCGCGCCCATGTAGCCGACAACTAAATCGGCTAGGGAATTAACGTAATCAAAGCAACTCATACATGAGGGGGCAAAGACATCTTTGAGTTTGTTGGTTTTTAAGCCAAAGAAGGGCACGGTTTCTGTAGATCCGTCCTCATGTTTGAAGTGAACGCGGAAGTCTTGCATAAATTCATAATGCACGACTGTTTCAGGCGAGCGGCTGGTGGTTTCTAAGAATTTTTGCAGTCCAGCGCGGGTGACATTATCTACGCAAGGTGTACCTAAAACATAGAGCTTTTCTAAGCCTAGTTGTTTTTCTACGGCTCTTAATGCCTGGATTTGGCAACCAACGCCAATTACTAATAGCCGCTTCATCCCCGATTTTTCGATTTCCTCTAAAACTGAGAGATTGGGCGATAGTGTTGGTTTATTTACTCGTGCTGCCAGTATTTCCTCTGGGGTACGGGCGATGATGGGCATTGGTTGAAAGCGATCTTCTTTGGTATTTTGCACGCAAACAACACCTTCAACTATGCCGCGATTCAACATTTCAATGGCGAGGGAACTGACAATACCCGTCCATTGTGCGCCTTCGATAGGCTGCTGTTTCCGCGCCGCCATCATGTCTTGATGAACGCCAAAGTAGAGTTCATCGGGGTTATCGAGGTTGCGGGGGCGGTTGTGGGCTTGTGTTTCTAAGTCGCCAATCTGCTGATTAATGAAAGCGCAGGCTTCTTTGACGTAGTGGATGTAGTATGTATCGCACAATCCACACTCGCTGCACAGTTCTTTAGCAGGGCGGCGGCTAGTGGGTTTTAAGGCTTTGGCTTTTTTATGAGGAGAAACCGAAGTCATATAAATTCGTTGTTTTATCCAGGCATCGCTTTTACTACAATACCTTCATAGGCTATGCACTTCACGATAGAAATTGAGCATGAAGAGGATAGACACAGTTTTAAGTATTTTTTCCATTCTCATCTGTTTTTTATTTGGAGCATCGTTGATTAAGAGATTCTCCAAATCAATTTAAAGTGACTAAAAATTCTCAAACAGGTGCAGCATTTATTGCTGGAGGTAGCATAACAGGCGCTGGTGTTTCCGCAACAGTTGGCGGGATGGGGTTAGCCGGAGGATTTGGTGCTGTAGGAATTGGTACAGTTCCAGTAGTTGGGATTGGTGCTGTCGGTGGTGCAGCAGTTTATGGCGCTTTTACAGCAATAGCACAAGGAGATGCGGCTGCTTTCGGTGCAATGGGAATTGGCGCAGTTGGTGGTGCTGGCTTTTCTAGCGTCGTGGGTGGTATGGGATTAGTTGCACCAAAAATAGGGCTGGCGTTTGGTATTGGTACAGTACCTATGGTAGGAGTTGGTGCGGTGGTAGGACTGGCTGCTTATGGTATCGCCAAGCTTTTAGATGAATCGGAAATTCGGGAAACTCCCACACAGGTTTTTGAACGAATGGAAGAGAAAGTCTTACAGATGGATTATTCTGCCGCAGCAGTGATGGAGTTGGAAGCATTTTTATCTGGTGAGGATCTCAATCAAAAATTTGCGGCTTTGGAAATTGAAGATGAGTTGCAAGTATTGAAGGCTAAATTCAAGGAAAAACAGAAAACCCAGAATGATAAATTTGTTAATCCTCAACCTGAGACTCCCAAAACTCAAAAAAAAATAATTCCTGTCATCATCCCAGCAACTGAAGCTTGGAAATGTGTGAACACACTTAAGGGACACTTAGCGGCAATCAATGCGATCGCTCTTAGTCCTGATGGTAAAATCCTGGCTACTGGCAGTAATGACAAACAAGTTCATCTCTGGGATTTAAGGACTGGAAAATGGCTGTATACCTTCTCTGGGCAAGCAGAAGCCGTTTTATCTGTAGCGATTAGTCCCGATGGACAGAAAATTATCAGTGGTAGTGGCGATCGCAAAATTAGCAGTTGGCAGATAAATACTCAAAAATTCTGGCGGACATATTCTTATTTAAACTCTCCCTACAGTCATAATGGTTTTGTTAATTCAGTAGCTTTTAGTCCAGATGGTAAATACATTGCTAGTGGTAGTAGCGATAAAACTATCAGAATTTGGGGAAGTGATACGGGAACAATCAAATCTACGTTAAATGGACATTTAGATGCAGTTATATCTGTTGTTTTCAGTCCAGATGGTAACTATATTATTAGTGGTAGTGCAGATAAAACTATCAGAATTTGGGATATCAAAACTGGTAAACAGCGCTTTATATTATCTGCACATTTAGGAGCAGTTAATACAATTGCTATTTGTGCTGATAGTCAAACTTTGATTAGTGGCAGTACAGACACCACAATTAAACTTTGGCATCTCAACAATGGCGAATTAATCCGTACTCTAAATGGACACAAAACGGCTATTTTATCTATTAGTCTCAGCCGTGATGGGAAAACTTTAGCTAGTAGCAGCAGTGATGGTATAATTAACATTTGGGATATTCTAACAGGGGAAATTATCCAAACTTTTTATGGATTTAGTCCCGTAGCTTTTAGCCCAGATGGTAAAACCTTGATTAGTGGGGGTAATCATGGTACAGCCAAAATTTGGCAACAAACTCAAAGCTTTGAAGAATTAATAATCCATAATTTACTTTCTAGCTCTTGGTGGGAAGTTTTGGGTGTCGATAAAAATGCTCATCCTCAAGAAGTAAAGCTTGCTTACCGTCAATTAGCTAGATTGTATCATCCTGATATCAATACTTCTGAGAATGCTAAAGCATCAATGCAAGCACTTAATCAGGCTTATCAAAAGTTTCTCAAACAATAGCAAGTTAATAATCAAAGCCGAGTTAATTAATTGTCGGTTTTTGTTGCGGTAAAACCATCAGGTTGGAAAATTTAACTAATCATTCTTCTCAAAAAAAATGTGACCAATTGGTAGGGGCATGGCATTGCCATGCCCTATTCATAATTAATTTGTAGTTGATTTGGCAATTGCACCTAATTGCAAACCTGAGGGATAATTACCATCTTCTTTGATGCGTTTAATTTCTGCATCACCAATTCGTAAATTGAGTTTTTGCGCTATTGTCCTGACAATATCTCCGCGATCGATGACGCCAGCTACTGCACCAGCAGGAGAAATTACGGTAATCCTTGGTAACTGTTCATTCTCCATTTTATTAATTACTTCTGCTAAAACAGTAGATTCGGCAATTGTAGGTATTTCTGATAAAGGATGCACGATACTTTGGATAGTTTGAGTTTCCCAGGCGCTTCTTTCTACTAAGCGTAAATCATCAATGGCAACCATACCGCGATAACGTCCATCAGCAGCTGCAAAATAAATTGGTGGCGCATTACTATCTAATAAATAGGAATCAGCAAAGGAACGCAATGTTTGCTCGGCGTCAACTACGCGAAAATCGCGAGTCATTGCATCGCTAGCTGGGACTTTTAACAGAGTTTCTTGTAATGTGGTGACGCTGTCGTAGGTGTTGGCGTTGCGAATGCCAAACCAACCTATCAAGACAATCCACAAACCTAAGGCTAGTTCTCTGGTAAAAAAGTCTATGGCAAAACCTAAAGCGATCGCTCCATAACCTAAAATTTGTCCCGCCCTTGCTGCTAAGTGTACCGCTTGAAAGCGATCGCCTGTAATTTTCCATAATGCAGCTTTGAGTACTTGTCCGCCATCTAGGGGTAAGCCGGGAATTAAGTTAAATAAGGCGACAACTAAGTTAATTCTCGCTAAATCGCTCACCATAACGCTAATGGGGCTAGTTTCTGGTAAGACATAAGATAGTAACCGCAGGATAAAAAATAACCCAATACTTACTAAAGGCCCCGCGATCGCTACTTGAAATGCTTTAAACGGTGTTTTCGATTCTTCTTCTATTGCGGCAATTCCACCGAATAAAAATAAGGTAATGGAATTAACTCGAATTCCTTGCGATCGCGCTGCTAAACTATGACCGAGTTCGTGTAATAACACTGAAGCAAATAGCAGCAGTGCCATTACCATTCCCGCACTCCAAGCTAACACGCTTCCCCATGCTTCATAAGCTACCCCAAAGTTGAGGGTGGCTAACCCTAAAATTACGAACCACAAAGGATCTAAAAATAGTGGAATGCCAAATAAAGATCCGATTTTCCAATTTGTTTGCATGACATTGTCCTAAAAGTAGATATTTACATTTCCAAGTGATATAAATAATACAAGTACGTTTTTATACTCAATATTTGCCTATGGGCGAGCGATCGCTCAAAACTCAGATCTACCAAGTCTTGAGGGTAATGCTCTCATTTCTAGAATAGACAATTAATCATATTTAATCACTTTGAGAAAATAAATTGATTCTTCCTCAAGAATCAATAAATCTGATAAGTGCCCAGTCAGCAACCATAATTTCTCAAGTTGCAAATTTGACTGACAGTAAAACTAATCAAATTTATTAAAACTGTTGCAGCACTTATTACAGCAAATTTCTGTCTTGTTCGGCAAATCTGCTGAAATCAATGCATTCCCTACTTAATAATCAGTAATTTTTTGTGACTTTTAACAATTCAAGTATCGGCTTATTTACCCATTTTATCATTTTTGTAAATAGCCGAACTCTTACATAAAAGAGATTATGTTAGCGTTAAGTTAACGCTGGATTTAGTAATACTATATTTTTGAGATAGACAGTATGCTTTTACCAGTTTTATACATGGAAAGCCTAGATGAAATAGACAGCGAAAATCTATCTCGCGGTGAAATTCAAGTGCGTCAGATTGCTAGAAATATGTCTGTATTTCCGGCTTTTTGTATTTATGCACTATTTTTACCGCTACTGATGATTTTATATTACTGTTATGAACCAGCGAAAGAAGCCTTTCAAGGTTTTATCTTTACTTTTATTCTCAAACCAATTCGCTGGGTTTGCTACAAAATAGTTTTTATAATTTGTGATGCTGTCAGAAAACTTAATAGTTGAAGAATAATATTAAATATTCAAAATCGGCAGAAAACTAAGCACTTCTAAGCACCTAGCTTTCTGCCTATAGAATCCGTTAATCAGAATATATCTAGCGTTAAGTTAATCTGAAAACGGTAGCAACGCATCAATTTAGGTGAGAAACAACCTGAATAAATTTTCAGGATTGTCCCGCTTTTATTCCTAAAAATTTTGACACTCCCCTGCCTGATTAAATTTTGCTACGCTCATTTAATGGAAAAGGCAGGGGATTCTTGGTTCATCCAGCAAGCCGTAAACCTTTGTGTCCCTATTCCCAACGCTGTTGGTACAAGGGCAGTACTTAACCAAGCATCCGCTACTGC
>NZ_JACJQG010000071.1 GCF_014696435.1 Calothrix anomala FACHB-343
TAGAAGTTATTCTTATTTAGCTGGAATAAGCTCTACTAGAAGCTAGTTCTTATGTACTATATCTATCCGGTTTTTTGGGTGTGACAGTTCTGGGTGCGGAAGATAGGATCGATACTATCTATTCTGGTGGTTTAGTCAGTAGCGCATTGAAATCATCTCAGTTAAAGCAGAAATTTCAAGTTAGCCCCGAAGAAAAAGCTTACCAAGCAAGTTGGTTACAACGTTTAGGTTTGTCAGCAGAGGAATTTAAGAAACAAAGGAGAAACGGAATACCTAAAGGAGTTGTGCTCGCAAGTGCAAGGCGCGATCAATTTGCCATCGATACCAGCTTTAATGACTTTAATGCAGGACTATTTACTTATACTTTGACACAGTATCTCTGGCAGCAAAGTGGGAATCCAACTTTGGGTGAATCATTTGTGAATATTGCTCGCAATGTCAAGGCTTTGAGTTTTGAGCAAGGTAATTTGCAAGAGCCTGTACTTTTTGTTAAACCCAACAGCGATTATCAGCAACGTCCCATGTATTTTATTGGAGTACAAACACCGAGGGCAGAAGGGGTAATTACTCAAGTTAAAGAAAATCAAATAGAAATTTGGCTTGGTGGTGCTAATCCAAAAAATTTGGAGAACTTGAATAAAAGTGCGCTTTTTGAAATCATCAATGCTGAAGGTCAGCAGCAAGGAATAGTTAAGCTTGAAAGTCGTAAAGGATTGGTGGGATATGCAAAATTGCTAGCATCTCCAACATCTGTATCACTAAAACCTGGACTGTTATTACGTGAGAAAGTTCGAGCCACACCTTCAAGATGATCGGTTGATTCCTAAATGTGAATTGAAATAAATGAGGTTAGGTAAATTACCTAACCTTCCACAAATGAAATAATAATACTGTAAGTTTACTCAATTTTACTAACTCACTACTTCAAATGGAATCGACATTACGGCTAACTTCGTAGTATCAACTCCACGTTCTCCCTCTGGAAGTTGGATATTTTCCACAATAATTCCACCGCGAGTGCTTCTGTCTAAATCATCAAGCAAGTTATTAGTTAAGTCTAAAAATTCATCTCCGGTTGCTGTGATGAGGCTGCGTTTACCAGCTTGTCCTTGGGAAACTGCGATCGCTTGGAGTTTCTCGAGTAAATCCCGTAATGGTGTGGGACTGGCAATAATCAGTATTTCTGAAAAGCCCAGTGGTTCACCAATATTTATTTTTGTTCCTGTTCGTTGATGTTCAGCTTTGGGGATTAATAGTTCACTTCCAGCTTCTATTGATGCGGCTAATATCGGTTCTTCTGACCAATCATAAGGGAAGAGATTTCCTATGTCTCCAGCACTATCTATACCTAAAATAGTGACGTAAAGGGGTACTGATTCTTTATTGTGAACATGGAAGGCAATTGTTGTTTTCAAGGGTAATTTTGGTATACCGGAATCGGAAATATTTACTGGCTTAATTGGTGTTGATTCGTTTCCAGTATCATTATTTGTTTTGGCTCCACGAGGTGTAAAAGTATTGGCGAGAGGTTCTTGACTATCAGCAATAATCATGGAGACAGAAATATTTATTTTTGATGTATTTTTATTGCCAAGAATGTTTTTAACAACTCTAGCAGCCCAGAATGATTTAAGTTTTGGTTGTAAGCGTTGCACTGCGGCATTTAAGGTTTCTCCGGCATCATAAAAGGAATTAACAATAATTGTGTCTAAGGTAGGTGTAAATAAACCAAAGCTACCAATTGCAGGTAAATTTGGGATTTTTTGTTTCTGTAATTCCTGATATTTGGCTTGAGTCATCCGACCAAATATATATTGCACTTCTTTTTGTCGCAGAGGTAAGGCTTCAATGCCAGGTATTTTTTGTAATGCTTGTTTCGCTTGAGCAATGATATTACTATCAAGAGAACTATCATCAAGTCCAATTTGTAAAGTTATATCTTTAGGAATAGTGCGGATACGCTCTTGTAAAAAAGTTCCTTTTGCTAATGCCGTTTGTGTGCGTGTGTTGTTGAGTAATTTACCTTTAGCAAATAAGCCTTGACGGGATTCAATTTGTACATGTCCCCGTGCTTCCCCTTTTTCATCAATAATTGTTAAAGTTGCACTTTTATTGAAACCCTCTAGACTTTGGGGTTCAATTCCACCCAACCATAAATTTACTTGGTTGCCATTCACACCTGTAACTACGGCTTCTGCGGGAGTTGCTTTAGGAGGTAAAAAGTATAATGGAGAGTTGAGATTTTGGATGTTTCTTTCTATTTCTGCTTCTTGAAAACCGCCAGTATTCCATGCTATCGTGCGAGCATTATGGCGAACATAGGCGAAAGTTTTAGCAAAAGCTTCATTGCTGTTTACCTGCCAAAGATATTGAGTTAAAGCGTAAGTAAAAGCTCCAGCACGAAAGTCACTAAATTGACCATCTACAGCAAATTGATCGGATTTCGCAGCTGTAATTACTATTCCCTTAGCAACATTTTGGCGGCGTTTGGTAATAAAATCTTGTTGTGACAGTGGGATTCTTTCTAATAATTTACGCTGTGTTTCATATTCTTCTTTACTGGGTAAGAAATTACTTCCACCATCGCGGGAACGAACGGCAAAATTTCCCCGCTTTGTACCCCCTGAATAACAACAATCTAATACTACGGTGACATTTGTGGTTTGCAATGCATACATGAGTAAAAACAGTGTGCCTCCCATAATATCTTGCACCACACCACCATTGGGAGGTAAAGAACTATCAACGGGGACAATTGTACCGTTAAGTCCACCAGGCATATCTTTATCTTTGACACGCGAACCATGTCCAGAAAAATGGAAAATTACGACATCACCGGGTTTGGCTTGCTTGATCAGGTGTTCGTCAAATGCTTGTAAAATACCTTGGCGTGTGGCTTGTGAGTCAGTTAAAGTCAGAATATTTTTTTCGTTAAAACCAAAGCGGTTGGTTAGTAACTCTTTTTGTAAGGATACATCGGTTAAGCAACCTCCTAGAGTAGGTATGCTGTTTTTATAATCGTTTATTCCCACCAGTAACGCCAGTTTGCGGGGTGTATCTTGTGCTAAAGCTTTTGCGTAACGTTCTCCTTGACGCATAATGTCTAACTGGCTGATACCCATTGTGGCTAAAGCGGAACCAGCGAATTGGATAAATTGACGGCGTTTGATATAGGACATGGTGATTTTAGATTTGGGATTGTTTGCAGATTTGTATTTCTGGGGTGTGGGAGGATATGCCAGTTTTGACCTCTTTATATGTAAAGATAAAGGCTTTAAAATTTCCTATTTCGTTGCCAAGGGTAGGTCATTGAGATTCACCGATGAGGGTAAAAGCTGCCCATTGTGATGGATTTGAATATTTTTTCTTGGTGTCGAGCATGGCTTTTCTTAATGCTGTGGCTTTGTCCATTTTTTGTTGCAAATTTTGATAAAACTCGGTCATTAAAAATGCCGTTGAACCATCATCAACTGACCAGAGTGAGACGATGACACTGGGTACTCCTGCACTGATAAAAGAGCGAGATAAACCGATAACACCATCCCCTGTAATTCTTCCTCTACCTGTATCGCAAGCGCTGAGAACTACTAAATTGGCTTTGAGTTTCAAGCCGAAAATTTCTTCTGCGGTTAGGAGTCCATCGCGTTTTTGCTCTTCTTTGCTGAGGGGGGATGAGAGGGAATTAGGATTTTCTGGTGTTAGAGCAATGGAACTATCTAAACCGCGAATATCATCAAATAATCCGTGGGTTGCAAAGTGAATAATTTGTGCTTTGGGTAAGCGTTGGACTACGGTGGATTCTGTGGCTTGTTTACCAATTAAGGGTTGAATTTTAAATAAATTAGCAATGGCTTTTGCTTCTTTTTCTGCTTCAGGTAAAGGTGATAATTTTTGTTGCTTGTCGCCAATTTTTATTGTTATTTTGGGCATGATGGGATTACCCACTATCAGCATATTATTAGTCTGTAGGGGTTGGTTGCCAAGTTTTTGATATTGTTTTTTAGTTAAATCTAAAACTTGAATTGATGGAGATGTGAGGATAGTATGTTTATCAATCAGGTACTTGCCGTTTTCGTCTTGCAATGCCGGGAAGGGAACTAGAAATAATGAGCTTTGCGGGATGAATACTACTTTATCGGTTTCTTTTGTGGGTAATAGATCAGCGATGGGTGAGATTAATATTTCGTGGAGTTTTTGTAAGCGTTTTTTCTGGGTTTCTGGATTTAGTGGAGGTGGGTTTTCCATTTTTGCACCTCTGACACCAATTGATTGGCGGCTTATTTGAACTAATTGTGCTAAATTTGTCTTTTCTTTTTGCCATAATGGTTTGAGGTCTGCTTTACGGAATATGACTTCACCCGTGGGTTTGATGACCCAGATATATAGTGCTGATTCTTCGGTTTCTTCTTTACCTGCTATTTTGAAATCGTCATAAATAATGGAATATTGAATGAGGGTTGCATTTTGGAATTTGGCAGTTTGTTTAATCTCGGTAATATTGGGTGGTGTTGGGAATTGTTCCTTAGAGTTATTTGATAAACGGAAAGTAAGTAGTTCTGCAAATGCGCGTCCCCGCCCGCGTTCGGATATTTCTAAAGCAGCATCAATTTTATTTTGGGCAATCAGGACTTTTTGTAAAGTATTGTAAGTATTTCGTTGGGTTTCAAAAATTGAGACTTTCTCGTTATCCTTTAAGTCTCGACCTCGGAGAGATTCGTACACTTTTATGCCTTGAATTAAAGTATTCTCAGCTAAAGCAAGTTTTCCTTGTTTGTAGTAAGCATATCCTAGATTATTTAGTGAAATACCCTCTCCCCTAAGGTCTTTAATTTCTCGTGCAATTGCTAACGTTTGTTGATAGTAGTCAATCGCTTTGGAGTAGTCTCCCAAGGCATCATAGGCATTACCAAGATTCCCCAGTGATTGACTCTCACCTAAACGATCTTTAATTTCCTGTGCGATCGCCAAGCTTTGTTTATAGTGGTCAATCGCTTTGGGGTAGTCTCCCAACAAAGAGTAAGTGTTCCCGATATTTCCCAGTGATTGGCTCTCACCGAAACGGTCTTTAATTTCCTGTGCGATCGCCAACCTTTGTTGATGGTAGTCAATGGCTTTTGGGTAGTCTCCCAAGGATAAGTAGGCAATACCTAGATTTCCCAGTGCTATACTCTCACCTAGACGGTCTTTAATATCCCGTGCAATCGCCAAGCTTTGTTGATGGTAGTCAATGGCTTTTGGGTAGTCTCCTAGAAAATAGTAAGCGTTACCGAGACCTCTCAGTGCAACACCCTCACCTTGACGGTATTTAATTTTTCGTGCAATTAACAAGCTTTGTTGCTGGTATTCAATGGCTTTGGAGTAATCTCCCAAGGCACGGTAGACAATACCTAGATTTCCCAGTGAAATACCCTCACTTTGACGGTCTTGAATTTCCCGTGCGATTGCCAAACTTTGTTGATGGTAGTCAATCGCTTTAGGATAATCTCCCAAGGAATAGTAGGCAAGACCGAGACCTCCTAGTGATTGACCCTCACTTTGACGGTCTTGAATTTCCCGCGCGATTGCCAAGCTTTGTTGATGGTAGTTAATGGCTTTGGGGTAGTCTCCTAAGAAATAGTAGGCGTTAGCGAGACCTCCTAGTGCCTTATCCTCACCATTAGGGTCTTGAATTTCCCGAAATATAGCCAAGCTTTGTTGATGGTAGTCAATGGCTTTGGAGTAGTCTCCTAAGGAATAGTAGGCAAAACCGATATTTCCCAGTGAGTTACCCTCTCCCCTACGGTCTTTAATTTCTCGTTTAATAGCCAAGCTTTGTTGATGGTAGTCAATGGCTTTGGAGTAGTCTCCCAAGGATAAATAGGCAACACCTAGATTTCCCAGTGATTGACCCTCACCTAAACGGTCTTTTATTTCTCGTGCGATCGCCAACCTTTGTTGTTGGTAGTCAATGGCTTTGGGGTAGTCTCCCAAGGATAAGTAGGCAATACCTAGATTTCCCAGTGTATTACCCTCACCTTTACGGTCGTTTATTTCCCTGTAAATTTGTAGTGCTTGTTGCCAAGACTGCAATGCTGCTGTAAATTGACTGGTTTGAAACTGCTGATTACCCAGTTCCAACAATCTATCAGCTTCCGCTTTCCGTGCATCCACCGTCTGCGCCAAAACCCGCGATTCAGTAAACACCATCGACAAACTAGAACCCAAGGAAGTCGAAACAACAGCCAACAGACAAACCAACACACCTAACCCAATTTTGCAGGAACGCATAGCCATACCCCCACTACAACAAACCAACCAACGTAAAACCAGCCCAATCGCGAGGATTTGGATACTTTTTCATCGTTTCCAGCATCGCTTGACGTAACGCACCCGCTTTATCCGTATTTCTGCTTAAATTACCATAAAACTCAGTTATCACAAATGCGAGTGCTACAGATTCCCCTCCAAACAGATGGGAATCTGGGCTTAATATTTGCATTAACTAATTTGCTTTAGCAGGTCAAGTGCTGTCTTCATATTCTCAGTTTTACCCTCTCTTTTATACAGTTCCGCAGCTTGTTTTAAATCTGCAACTGCTCCCTGTTTATTACCTAAATTCCCCTGAGCAATACCACGCCAAAAATAAGCATGGGCGAAGTCTGAATCTAATTTTATTGCTTGATTAAAATCTGCTAGTGACTGTTCGTAGTCTTTTAAGTATAAGTAAGCATAACCTCTACCAAAGTATGAGTAATGGGAATTTGGCTCAATCCGAATTGCTTGATTAAAATCATCAACTGCGGGCTGATACTTTTCTAGTTGGATATATGCTAAACCTCGCAGTATATAAGCTCCATAATTATCTTTATATTGTTGTAAAATTTGATTACAATTCTCAATTACTTGGTCATAATTGCCTTTTTCTAGATACTCTGCCGCCTGATTTAATAAGGACTCAATATTGTTACTATTTCCAGAGTTGTATGTATGTGTAAATTGAGGGGTGATTGAGGGTAGCTGTAGTTGTTGCTTGAGTTGAGTTTGAGTTTGAGCAATCAGGATTGGTTCTGGTTGATTGAGATTTTCAGCCAAAACTTTGGGACTAGAAAGAATCGCACCTAATACAGCCATGCCAAGTGCTAGTGTGAATTTTTTCATTTTTTCGCTTCCTAAATTATTGATGATTGTTGGGTGATGTTGGCAAAAGAAAACTAGATACTTTCGGCAGAGTGAATTACAATTGTTTTTTCCGTTCTGGAAGTATCTTTTGCTTTCTTGGTTATATGTATTTCTGGGAGAAAGGAGGATATGCCAAAATTTTGCGGCTTGGTGAAATTTTTTTTTAAATTCCCGTTTATTCTGCGTTGCCAATTAGGGTGAAAGCCGCCCAGTGTATGGGATGGTGGTGTTTTTTCATGGTGCTTAACATTGCTTGACGTAGGGCTTTGGCTTTGTCAGGATTTTGCTGTAATTGCTGGTAAAATTCCACCATTAAATCTGAGGTGGAACTATCATCAACCGCCCACAGGGAAACAATTACACTCTCTGCTCCCGCAGTCAATAAGGAACGGGATAATCCCACGACTCCATCACCTGTGATTTCCCCGCCACCAGTATCGCAAGCACTTAAAACTACTAAGTCTGCGTTCAAATTTAAGTTAATTATTTCGGTTGTTTTCAGCAATCCTTCGTTGACACCAGGAGTATCGGCAGCAAGTGCGATCGCACCTGGTATTCTTTCCCCAAAGCCATAAAGTAATCCATGTGTGGCTAAATGAATTATTTTGGCGGTTGATATTTTTTGCAGTACGGCAGATTTTGTTGCTTGTTTACCGATCAGAGGTTGAGTGTTGAGGATGGGGGCTATTTTATTCGCTTCTTTTTCTGTACCGGGTAAAGGACGTTGTTGTACGGGGGGAATTCCTGTAATTGGCATAATTGGGTTCCCTACTAGTAATGTATCTCCCGGTTGCAGAGATGCAATATTTAATGTTTCTGTGTTTTTACGGGTGTAGTCTAATACCTGAATTGCTGGAGCAGTGAGGATGGTATGCTTTTCAATTAGGTATTTGTTGTTTGCATCCTTGAGCGCTGGGAAGGGAACGAGAAATAGGGATTCATGGGGGATAAAAATTACGCGATCGCCTGGGTTTTTAGGAAGATGCTTGGCGATCGGTGTAATTAGGAGTTCGTGGAGTTGTTGTAAGTGTTTCTTTTGAGTTTCTGGACTTGGTAGGGGTGGGTTTTCAATTTCAGCACCACGTTGTTTTATAACACCAATAGATTGACGACTGGTTTCTACTAAATTTTTTAGAGGTGTTTTGAGGGATTTTAAATCTACTTGTTTAAATGCAATTTCTCCTGTGGGTTTAACTACCCAAATATAAAGTTTTGCATCCTTGGCTAAGAAATATTCCACAAGTGTAGCTTTTTGCTGTTGAGCAATTTTTTTAATTTGAGCAATGGATGGGATTGTGTTTAAAGATTCGTTACTTCTGGTTGATTTTGAGGTGATTAAGTCGATAATAGCTCTGGCTCTACCGCGTTCAGATATTTCTAATGCTTGTTCTATTTTGTTTTGGGCGATTAAAGCTTTTTGTAACCAGCGATAGGTAGTGGCTTGTTGTTGAAATATTGATATTTTTTGCTCATCATTTAATGTCGCCCGTAGTGACTCCCAAATTTTAATAGCAGCATATAGAGGTTTTTCCGCTTCGGAGTAATTACCTTGATCTATATAATTTACTCCAATATTATTGAGAGTTCCACCTTCGCCAGTATTATCACGAATTTGTTTACGAATAGGTAATGCTTGTTGATAATAATCTAATGCCTTTTGGTACTTTTTTTGATTGTTATAAACTACTCCAATGTTGTTTAAATAAGTACCTTCACCTTCTTTATCACCAATTTGTTTAGCAATGTTGAATGCTTGGTTACAATAATTTAATGCCTTTTGATACTCTCCTCTCCTGCGGTAAACTTCTCCAATATTACCAAGAGTAGTTTCTTCACCTGCTTTATCACCAATTTGTCTAGAAATAGTTAATGCTTGTTGATAATTATCTAATGCTTTTTGGTATTCTTCCTGATTGTCGTAGGCTACCCCAATATTACTGATAATTATACCCTGTAGTCTTTTATCAAGAATTTGTCGAGCAATAGTTACAGCTTGCTGATAATTATCTAAGGCTCTTTTATATTGTCCCAAACTATTATAAACCAACCCAATATTGTTAATCGTTGTACCTTCAAGTTCCTTGTCTTCCACTTGTCGAGCAACGGTTAAAGCTTGTTGATAATAATCTAATGCTTTTTGATACTGCCCCAGCCTGCGATAAACTAAACCAATATTATTAATAGTTGTACCTTCGCCAGCTTTATCATCAATTTGTCGAGCAATGATTAAGGCTTGCTGATAATAATCTAATGCTTTTTGATACTGCCCTAGATTGTCATAAATTTTCCCGATATTGTGGAGAGTTGTACCTTCGCCAAATTTATCATCAATTTGTCGAGAAATGGTTAAGGCTTGTTGATAATAATCTAATGCTTTTTGGTATTCTCCCAGATTATCGTAAACTTGTCCTATGTTGTCTAAAATTCTACCTTCGCCGAATTTATCATCGATTTGTCGAGCGATACTTAAAGCTTGTTGATAATAATCTAGTGCCTGTTTGTACTCACCCAGATTGTCGTAAACTGAACCAATATTGCTGAAAATTCTACTTTCAATTTCTTTATCACTAATTTCTCTACTAATTACTAGCGCTTTCTCGAATAACTCTAGGGCTTCTTTATATTTACCTTGGCGAAATAATTTAAGTCCCTGTTTATTTAGTTTCCTTGATTCTTCTAGTCGCTGTTGCTGTGTCTGTCCTTGTGCTACTAATCTACTACTTATCCCACCCTCTACTTCCCTCATCTGCGGAGATGCTAAACCAACGGGAAACATCAGCGAAATTAACACGGTAACAAATATAGTCCGATAAACAAAGATTGATAACTTATTTTTGGCTTTATAAAGCCTATTACCTCGGCGGTTAAAGCAATTCAGACTTTTACGCATTTCTTCAGCCCTTGAAATCTTTCAGTAATTACTTGTATTTCTCAACCACCAGAGGTTATGCTTTTTTTAGCGTACCAAGCAAGTTATTGTTGAACCTTCTCCCTCAAGGAATTGAGCAAAAACAAGTAATGTGGGCATTTTTTCCCATGCTGATCGATTTCATCCATCCAACAGTAGCGATACATGGTCAGTATCTAGCAACCAAAGGCTCATGCTGCACCATTGATATCTAACTCGCGCTCTGTCCGCAATTCCTCAGCCAGCTCTGCAAACTCCTCATCTCCCTCAAACATACCAATAAAATCTGTCCAGGGATTATTTGGAACTTCTATGGTCAAAATCTCAATATTTGCTAGCCTTGCTTTAATTTTTTCCTGTAGAGATGCGTAGGCGTAGCCCATCGAAGATATCGCATCCTCACGAGTTTCAGCTTCGGCTACACAATCAGCTAACTCTGTTACTGATGCGATAAAATGCCCTGAATCCAGCCGTTCAACTAGGATATGAAGAGGCAGGTTGTTTAAGCTTACAACAGATTGAAGATTCATAGACAGCGATCGCAACTTCTTTTCCTCATAATAATCTCTATGCCAGCATTTATGATGTCGAAAGTTATATAAATGCCCAAACTCTTGTATAACAACAATTTGGGGCTTAATTTTAGGCATCTCAACCAGTTGAAAATTCTTAGCCTGTGGTTAATTCGGTTTACAAAAATCCTTAACAATCTCTTCCCGGATTTTGACTAACTCTGGTGAAGGTTTGTCCACCGAGTAAGCTTGCTGCAAAGCATCTGAGCGCAATGGCGGTTTTTGTGCTAAAAAATACTCCGCTTTTGCAAACGCTATCCCCTCAGCACTTGTTCCCTTAGCTTTTTCTTGCTGTTCCAAATTCTGTAAATCATTGGTAATGCGCTGTCTTTGTTGGGGTTCCATGATTTTAAACGCAATATTTCCCGCCCAAGAATTCTCAATTGCTACTGACCAATGGTATTGTTGAGCGGGTAGCAATGGTTTCCCACTGTAGGTTGCATAAAGCTGTGCGATTTGGATATTGTCAGTTGCACTCGCATCGGGAATACCCTGAGAAAGTCCGATTTTTTTCAGATTCCCTTGCCAAATTATAAACGGGCGATCGCTCCAAATTGTTTCACCACGATCTGGTGCAGCAATACAAACACCATTAATGATTGGACGTGGCGCTCCTTTACCCCTTCCCACTGGAGGGTTCCTCCGAAAAAGATTCCACCAAGAAAAAGACGGCTGTGCTGGACGCTTTTCTGCGTGGGATACTTGATTTGGCAAAACAGGGAGCAATGTAGCAGTTATTGCAGATATCAACAAGCTGGGTAAAATCCAGTTGTAATTATTCATAAACCCTTCTCCGTAAAAAACCTGTTATGAAATATGTCCAAACAGTAGCAGATGGTAAAAACCAAGGTATTATAATCGCTAGGGGTGATATGTATATTTCTAAACTAATAATTCCATAAGCGACTGTTAGTAAAGAAAGTAGCATCAGCCATTGCCAGCGATAGTGGGAATGTTTGCGTAATAAATAGTAGAAATATTTCCCCATCAAAACAGCAATCCCCAATATCCAAACATCAGGAATAGGTATAACCAATCTCTGTGTGAGAAAATGATGCACCATATAAGCATGAACTTCTCCACCAGGTATAATTCTGCTATTGTTTCCCTGTTGAAGTCGCCAAAAATCTAGTGCTGGAGGTACATCAAAATTATCTTCTTTATCTATTGACATTCCCGCTTCATCATATCCTCCTGCTGCGATAATAACTACTTGTTTTTGTAGGTTTGCTAAGGGTGGATTTTTACTGTCTTTATCTAATAATTGCCAAGCTGGGACAGATTCATATATTTGATTGGGAGGAATAGAAAAATCAATAATCGGATGCAGCCACATTTGAGAAATGATAGTACTGTAATCTGTGATTGGTTGCAAGCGAGAACGAGGTGAATTTAAAATCGTCTTATCTAGTGTATTCTGTTTATTCCGGTTGAGATAGCTATTTAACTGTTGCCAGAAATTGCTTGGACTATCTAGTTTTGGTTGGGGAATTTTGAGATTATTGTTACTATCTTTTCTGGAATCATCGAGAGAATATTTTAATTGATATGATAAAGCTAATAAACCTGCAAAAGTGAAAGGGGTTGAATTATTATTTGATGATGGTAACAGTGTCATATAACAAGGTATACGCTGTATTTTATCACAAAATAAGATTTCAATTTCCCCATCTAAACTCCAATTGAAACTAGCAATTTCTGGGATTACAGTTTGCCAAACTCCAGCATCAGATTCAGTTCCCGCGAAGATAAACCAAGTGGGATTAGGTGATGCAATAACACCTTTTTTGATGGCTTGAGCTAAAATTTTATCATTTTCAGGTTGGTGTCTATCTAATATAAAATCAATCCCGATTATTTTCGCTTTTTTATCTGTTAGCCGATTGACTAAACTCGCAATATATTCGCGATTCATCGGTCTAGGGTTACTAATTTTACCTTGAGACTTTTTAATTGATTCGTCGTCTATTTTTACGAGTAATACAGGAGGAATTTCTTGCTGGCTAACCTTTCCTGTGAGTTGACGATAGAGAGATTGTACCCATAATCTGTGTCCTAATAAGTGATTTTGGATGGGAATTTGTAAGCTAATTAATAATAAAGCGGCAAGTGCGATCGCTTCTTTGCGAGTGGGAATAATTTTTTTAAGTCTTTGTTTAATCCCAAATGGTTCAACCTTAAATAAAGGTGCTTCTGGATGACGAAATAAAGAAGGAATTAAATAAGCACTGGGATATGTAAGGTTTTTCTCTGTCTTCAAATATTGAGATGCTAATAATAAAGCTTCGTGAACATCTTTAAATTCCGCCAAAGCTTGTAAAAAGTGTAGTAAAAATTCCCCTGCTACCGCATTATGAACGGGTTCGCGCATCACAGCAACTTGACTCAAACCCAAGTCAATTAGAGAGTTAGCAATATTCAACCCATTGCAGGAGTTAAAAATTGCAAATTGTAAACCACGTTTTACTGCGATACTTAATAATGGTGCAATTTCACTAATCGATAAAGTGACATTTTTAGCAATACTAATTTCTCCTCCTGTGATATTATTTTCATTACTATGTCCAGCAAAAAATAAGATATCCCAACCTGATTCTGAGGTAAGAGCATCTTTGATTTTAGTTTTTAAATCTGGAATACTTGTTTCTGGCTGCAAACCTACAAATTTGACATCAATTATATTTTTAAATTGACGCAGTGCTTCCTTCTCAGCTTTGAAATCCAAGCCAGTTTCATCACCTAAAATTGCTAATACTCTAACTTTACGAGTAAGCCGAAGATTTTTCTGTGCAAATCCTTGATGAATATTTACAGGAGTACGAACAATGCGAATTTTACCAGAAGAAAGTGCAAATTCTGTACCAATTTCCCAGGATTCCCAAGGAAATCGTTCTAAATCTATGGTGTTACAAGTAACAAAAAGATTTGTAATCTGGGGTGATTGAGCAGGGTTTTCTATTTTTTCTTTTTCTTTTACTACATTAGCCAAAGCCATACGAATTTCATATAATTCTCCACAACGCAACCATTTATGAAATTCCAACAAAAATTTAGCTTCCGCTTGCACTAATTTTGCCTGCCAATCAGTCCCAGGAGTAGAAATTACACCACTATCTGCTATCCGTCCACGTACTGATTGTGTTTTGTAATTTTTGTAATAATTTAGATAGGAACGTTGCCAATTTTGATAAAGTATGGTGAGATTTTGAGGATAGGAAATTGTCACATTTAGCTGCTGTCCTTTTCCCCAACTGAGTTGAAATAAACAAAGTTTTTCAATGTGTTGAACTTTGAGATAAAAGTTGCTCATGTGTGCTTGCTGATTGGTAGTGCGTTATTTATTAGTGAGGAGAGATGCCATTAATTGCATCTCTGATGTTGTTTATAAACCGTTACCAATTAAAATAAATGGTGCCCAGTAGTAGGGGTGGGAGTAACTACTTTTTCGCTGTTCATTTCTGGGTAATGCACCTGGTTCTAAGTAAGCACCACGTTTATCACCATTTTCTACGGTAGAATTATCACCTTTGAGCATACTTAATTGTGCTTGACGTAATGCTTCAGATTTCGTCATTTTGCCAGTAGCAAGATTTTTATAAAATAACTGCATTAGTTGAGATGTACTAGGATCATCAACTTTCCACAGAGAAGCCATTACCGATTTAGCACCTCGATTCATAAACTCGTAAGCAAGGGTGTTAATTTCTACACCGTCCTGAGCTTCATCTTGATTTGTAGAAGTAGCCAGGGCTGTTTGACAAGCTGACAAAACAACCAAATGAATATCCTTTAATCCTGTCAAGCTAGAAATCATATCCGGTGTTAATGGTGTACCAGTTCCCATTAAGATATAAGATTGTTCTGGAGTTGTTGAGTCAAATACACCGTGAGTAGCAAGGTGAAGAATTTTGTATTTGTTCAAATTATCTCGCAATGTTTCAAAATTGAAGATTTTATTTAAATACTCTTTTCCTGGATAAATTCCTTGCTTATCGTTGGTATTTTCACGAACAATAGCGTCTAATTCCTTGGGTACATTTAATAAAGCACGGAAACTCTTATTAGAATTAGGATTTGGATCGGGAGCAGGTTCCGATAATCCCATTGCTAAAAGGGGAGTATTTTGAATATTAGTAGGTAGCTTATCTTGCTCTTCAATCTTTTCTGTAGTGACATTATGAATTGTGTATTTTTCGATTAGGTATTGTTTCCCATCATGAAGTGCGCTCATGGGAATATAGCGAATTTCTCTATGTAGCGCAAAAATCAGATTTTTGACCTGATTATCCGTTAATTCCTTCTCTAAAGGTTTAATTAGCCATCTATAAAGTTGTTGGCTGATAGGCTGTATTTCGGCAATATCTTTTACACTACAGTAATAACCTTCTGGTTCACATTTTCCGATTAACTCACGAAATTTTTTGACTGTATTTCTTAATTCCTTCCTTGATACTTGGACTTTCTCTGTTTTGACTAGCCCGTTTTGTCCATATACTTGTAACCACAATTCATTTTCTAGTACCAAGGGATAAATCATAACGCTGTTTGCGCGTGTTTCCTTTGCTTGGGCTTCAACAATTGCTTGGGCTTTTGCGAATCCTTTCGGATTAAAGAATTGTTCATCTTTAGCACGATTATCCTTAATTTCTTCTTCAATTTTCTTCAATTCTTTATTTACTTGTTGAATTGAAGCACTGAGCTTATTATTTAGCTCAGTGCGTTGACTGCAATTAGTTCTTTCGCATTCACTTATCTGAGTTGCTAAAGCAAGTGTTATTTTACCTTGTTCAGTAATCTTTGCTTCTGTGGGAGTAAGAGGGATATTTAATTTATCTTCTGCGACACTTCTAGAACCTCTTGCTTCTCGAATTTCTTGTTCTTCGATGAGTAACCGGATTTGGAATGCTTCTTTATATGCTCCTTGATCATTTAATAACCCTGCGAGTTGAGCATAGATATCCGATACCTTCATTTGAGCGAAATCAATAGTTGAATTTAAGAAAGAGTTTTGTAATTCTTTGGGTAAGCCTTCAATACCACCACGAATTTCTTCTAGCCTATTCACAGATTTCTTATAATTTGCAATAGCAATATTAGGTTGATTTAAATCCTGATAAACCCGTCCTAATCCAGCATAAATACCTGCGTCTGCACCTTTTACTTGATTATCTGTTTTAATTGCTAAAGCTTGTTGATAAGCAACTATTGCTTGTTCTGTTCTGCCAAACTTACGATGTAAACTACCAATATTACTGAAAGCTAACTTTTCCCAAACACTATTTTGGTTTTTTCTCGCAAAGTCCAAAAATGCTTGAGCAGATTCCATCGCTTTTGCATCATCTTTAGATTCACCATAGCCAGCACTTAGAATTAATTTTGCTAAAGCTTCTAAGCGTGGTTCTTTAATATCTCTGAAAATAGCCAACGCTTTCGTTGCTGAATCTATCGTTTTATTCACTTCTCCTTGATAAAAGTAATTACTAGCTAGAGCTAATAAAAGTGTACCTTCACCCTGACGATTGTTGAATTGCTTCACTATCGTCAATGCTTGTTCATAATACTTAGCACTATTTTTGTAGTCTCCTAGTTTGCTATAAATCTCTCCCAAAAAATATAAGGTATCAACTTGAATGATAGGACTTTTGAGTTGCTCTGCAATTTTTAAACTTTGCTTTGTTAAATCTAAAGCTTGTCCATAATTATTCAGGGAACTGTAAATACTACCTAATGCTGTCAAAGCGTGGACTTCCAATAGTGGATTTTTTAGCTCATGGGCTGTTGTTAAACCTTGTTCAACTAATTGTTTACCTTTAGTATATTGACCAGTTAATCCGTATGCTTTACCTACAACAATTAAAACTTCTGCTTTTCTAACTGGATTATTTAACTTTTGAATTTTACTAAGTAAAGGTTCACCAAGAGCCGTCACTTGTTGATACTGTCCTGTGGCTTCATAAATAGTAGCTAAAGCCGCTATAGACTCGATTTCTAAGGTAAAATTATTAATTTGACGTGAAATACTTATTGCTTGCTCTGCTGTTTTAATACCCTTGTCATATTCTCCTTGGAATTTATATACTTTGCTGAGATATACTAAAATACCTGGTTCAAACAATAAATTTGACTGTTTTCTTGTTAAAGCTAAAGCTTGCTGTGCTGTCTCAAATGCTTTATTTGTATCACCTACATAAATGTAATTTTCAATAAGATTTAGCAAAACAATAATTTCATTCCCAACCATTTTGCTTTGTACTATTTGCAGATTTTGTTGTGCTATCTCTAGAGATTTAATAAAGTTACCCTGGCTAAAGTAAATATCGCGTAAGTTATTTAAAGCATCTTCTTCCAGAGAGGGACTTTCTACTCGCTTGGCTATAGCCAAAAGTTGCTGTGCAGATTCTAGGGCAGAAGTGTGATTTCCTTGTTGTGTGTAAGTATTACTGAGTTGTTTTAATGCTTGTGCTTCAACTTTAGGTTCTTTGATTTGTTGAGCGATAGTTAAGGCTTGCTTACATATATCGATTGCTTTAGGAAAATCTTTGAAGTCATCAGTATATAATTTAGCTAAGTCAATTAAAGCTTCTGCATAATATTCTTTTATACCTGATGCCTGAGCTTTTTTGACAGCTTGTTGGGCAAAATCTAAAGCTTGATTAGATTTACCAAAGAGACTATAACTTGTTTGTAGACCTCCCAAAGCAGAAATTTCTGCTTGGACAGCATTATCCCGAACATTGGATGGTAATTTATCAATCTTTATTTGCTGGGCTATACGTAAAGCCTCATGATATGTTGCAACTGCCTTTTCATGCTCTCCCAAAACATTATAAGTACTAGCTACAGATTTTAAAGCAAATACTTCACCCAATAAACCATAATCTTGTTGTGATTTTGATTTTTCTTCTCTTTTTATTTCTAAATATCGTTTATCTACTTCTAATTGTTTATGATGTTCTCCTTGATATCGATAAATGTTGGCTAAGGTTCCTAAAGCTGTTGCTTCAGTGACTAAATCGTTCAGATCGCGAGCCATTTTGGCAGCCTGTTGTAAAGTTTCAACTGCCTTTTTATTTTCACGGATAAAAGCATAAGCAGCACCTAAATCAGCCAAAGTAGATGCTTGAATTTTTGGTTTATTTAGTTCTTTTGCAAGATTAATAACTGATGGAGCTAGTTCTATGACACGAGAATATTCTACTTTCGCTTGACTATATAATTCTCTAACAAAGAAGTCTACAGCTTTAGAATTATGCCCTGCAATAATTTTCTGCAAAGCAGTCAGTTGCCCTTCTTTATTTTGAAGCGTCTGATAAATCCTTAATGCTTGTTGAAATAATTCAATTGCTTGATCATCTTTATCTTGAAATAAATAAGTTTGACCGATAACAATTAGAAAATTTGCTTTAAATGCGTTATCTTCAATTGCTGATAGAAGTGGTAGTGCTTCCTGATAAAATGGAAGAGCGCTGTCATACATCTTTTGGTCTTTATAAGCATCTCCAATCTCTCCTAAAATACGAATTTCTAAAGATTTATCTTTTTCCTCTCGTGCAATACCTAATGCCTGTTTGTAGATTTTAATTGCTTGTTCGTACTGATTTTGCTGGAAGTAGATATTTCCTAATTCTCTAAGAATACCTATTTTTAGAGAATTATTTTTTAATTCTTGTGCTAAACTAAGTGCTTTTTGATAAGTTTCAATCGCTTGTGAATATTGTTTTTGTTGAAAATAAAAATCTCCAATTACTGCCAGAATATTGGCTTCTCGTGATTTATTTTTGGCTTCTCTAGCTACTACTAATGCTTGTTCATATATTTGACTAGCTTGCTTATACTGTTTTTGAATAAAATAAACATTCCCTATCATCTTAAGAATATCTGCTTCCTTTGATTTATCTTTGAGTTCTCTCGCTACAGCTAATGCTTGCTGATAAAATTCAATAGATTTTCCATATTCTTTTTGAACAGAGTAAGTATCACCAATATTTTCATAGCTACTAGCTTCTAATGATTTATTTTGAATTTCTCGCGCTAGTATTAATGATTTTTGCCAATAATCCACAGCACGAACATAATCTTCCTGACTGTTATAGTGCCATCCTAGATTAAATAAAACTCTCAACTCTCCGTCTTTATTTTTGAGAGTTTTACTTATTTTTAATGACTGTTGATATGACTCAAATTCACGTTTGTAATCACGCAAATTACTATAAACTATTCCAATTCTAATTAATGTATATGCTTCCCGATAAGTATCTTTTACTTCTTTATGAATAGCTAAAGCTTGCTGTAAAGTTTCCAAAGCTTTAGGATATTGCTCTTGATTACTGTAAGTAAATCCAATATTACTGAGAGTTTTACCTTCACCTTCTCTATCATTAACTTGCCGACGAATTGTTAAAGCTTGTTGGAAAAATTCTAATGCCTTAGTAGCATCAAAATTTAATCTATAGCTCGTGCCGATATTATCCAAAACTTCGCCAATTGCAGCTTTATCCCCAATTACTTTATACAGATTTACAGATTGCTGCAAAACTTCCAAAGCTTGGGTAGGTTGATTCAATCCGTTATAAACCTCACCCAATTTATTTAAAGTCGCAGCTTCCCCTGCTTTATCCACCAATTGTCGCCGAATCTCCAACACCCGTTGATAAGTCTGCAATGCTTTGGGATATTCCCCACGACGAAACTGCTGTACACCTTCCTCAAACAACTTATCTGCATCTGCTTTAGTATCCGAACTTGTTGCAGTTTGCGCCAAAGTATGCTTAACTATCACATCATTCGCCGCTAAACCAACACCACAAGTCAGTGAAAACACTAAACTAACTAGGGCGAAACTCTTCAAACTCTTAGACATTGGTTATTCCTCTTGATATGGCTACAGAAGATTGTTTGCTCAATCTCTTATATTTCTGAGGACAAACCAGGTTATGCCAAAATTTAAAAATGACCTCAGCATCATTACGATACCTTGATGTGGTAGACCGTATAAATACTGGATATCGCTAGCTATTTAAAGATATTGTGAAGACAAGTCAAAGCATACCAGACATTCGCAACAATTACCCGCTTATTGCAATTATCCAGTTAAGAGTAGTATTGTGAGAGCGATCGCTCAATTCTAATATCCAATCGCGTCAATTCCGTAACCGCTCCAAATTAAACGCAAAGGGTGGTAAAGTTACCTCAACGCCATCCATCAAACTCACACTCACCAAAAACTTCTCATCCCAATTACCAACCACACGGGTAAATATATAAGAATCTTCACTCTCTGCATTTAATCCCGGTTCATCCAAAATACCTGTTTGGTCGCTGACCCTAAGTTTAATCTCAGACGGTAAACTACTTAAAGCAGGTGCGCCCAAAATTAGTAACAAACTCCACTCTGGCTTTTCTGATTCCGATAGTAAATGCCAAGTCACAGCATACAACCGCAAAGGTATCCCAGCCAAAAGTAAATCTTGATACGCACCCCGCGCTTGTACTGGAATTTCTAAACCCCTCTGTCGTAATTGAGTGGCTATTACCTCAAATTCTTCCTCTGGACTACGTATTGGGCGCATTTGGGAAGCATCTGCAAAACTGGGTAACAGCACCCAAGAAAGTGAAGCTGCTAAATCATCCAACTCATCCCATAACCAACGTCCAGCATTTAAAGCAGGTTGGGTAATTAATTTAATTACATCTTGTAGAGATTTAAAAGTAGCTGTTGATTCTGGGTTGGTACTACCCATCTCTAAATTCTTTGTAGCTGCTTGTGTTTGTAATGTGTAAACCCAATTGATCAATTCTGGACTAGTTAAAACAGCAGCAGCTTGTTCCCAAGTTAAAACTTCAGATAATTCCCGTTTCGGTGATTGTAACTGAGGTAATAATTCCACCAACTGATTTTGTATGTTTGCTAAAATCGCACTACGATTTGTAGGAATTGCAGGTAAAGAGATTGCTGATGATTCCAAACATCGCAGATACAGCAATAGACGGTCTGGATGATTATCAAAACAGGATATTGGAAGTTGATAATTCCAATCTGACTGTAAAGAACTTATCTGTAAATTCTCTTGTAATTCTTCATAGCTTAAAAAAGCATAAATATTCGCTGCTTCTTGTTCTTCCAACACCTCCACTAAAACATAAAAGTGGGGAATAAACTCTGGTAAATCTACAACTACTTTGGGAATATTCACCATTTCATCGCTCAAGCTACCAGTAGCAATTAAACAGATTTTAAATTCCCCTACTTGTAAATTAGCAACGCCACTAATAAAATTTGCTAAAACAGGTTGTAGAATTGTACATTGCTCGCGATTAATAGTTAAAGATTCTGCTCTTTCTTGTAGCCATTGCTCAAAAGCTGATAAAGCTAAATAATCAAGATAAGCTTGCCATTGCTTAGATTCATTAATAATTTGATTACTGAGGATTGCAGCTTGGTCAATCTCATCAGGTGAGAGAATAACTGCTGAAGTTGGTAAAGCATCAAAATCAAGGTAAGACATGGGAG
Organism: Calothrix anomala FACHB-343; assembly: GCF_014696435.1. Classification (GTDB taxonomy): domain Bacteria; phylum Cyanobacteriota; class Cyanobacteriia; order Cyanobacteriales; family Nostocaceae; genus Aulosira; species Aulosira anomala_A. The sequence goes on from NZ_JACJQG010000071.1 coordinate 21,149, forward strand.
GAAGATTACTTAATAAATTTGTCATAATTTTGTTTTAATTTGTTTTTCTAGAATGGAGATATTCACATAACCGTTCGGCGAAAATATCAGCTTTTAGGTGAGCTTTCATTGTTCTTGATTGAATCTCGGAATTTTCCAGCATTTGGCTAATTTCATTAAACAGAAAGCTTGTCAATCGCTCGTCCAGGTTTTTCAAAGCTTGGATATCAACATATACTTTAGCCTTTTCTTTGAGAGAGTCCTTTAAAATTACCAACATTTCCTGTTGGACATCAGTCCGCAAGTCTTTTAACTTTAATAACTTGGTTACCGAATCTTGCGCTCTCAATCCCAGAAATTCAGCAATTTCTTTCATTGCCAATTTTTGACATTGAGATAGTTCCAAAGCAGTTAAAAACATCTTAGATTTATCGCCTTTTTTGCGTTCTAAATATCTGACTCGTGATTCTGTAACTTGAGCTAAAGCCTGTTGCAAGCCAAGTTGAAATTCATGGCGATAAAACTGCAAAAATTCTGCTTGTTCGTCGTTTTCTTCTACAATATTATTAGTTTCAGGAGCCGGGATTTCTTCTATCAAAGAATTATACTTGCTTCCATACACAGCGTCTAGAGAACTTATCTGTACAGAACCACCCCGAACATAAATTCGATACTCACGCAATTGAGCAGCTAGCTTTTGTAGTTTCTGACTCAAAACCTCAATTTCAAAAAGTTGACCTGTATGCTTTTGAATATCTTGGGCAATATCTTGTAATTGTTGAGTATCAGGCGCAATACATTTACTCCTGAGACCTTTTCTTCGTTGTTGCAGCCTTTGCAAACGGTAGACATTATGATAACTTTCTAAAATAGATTGCGCTTCTTTAATTGCTGCGTTGCTAAAACCACTCTGCCTAAAAATATGAAATTCTTTGAAAATGCGCTCTAATTGTTTAGGTTGAGTATCATTTAGAATCGCCCAATCACTAATTAAATAAACACCGCATTCTAATAAAAATTTATTCAATTCAGGCTGTTGCTTTAATTTCATCATCGCCCAAGTAGTCAGACTACTTTGTTGCGAATCAAAACTCTGAAGAATTTTTTGCGAGAAGCATTTATAGGAACTTAATTTTGATAATTTACCATCATCATCTAGAACATAAGGGAACAAATCCCTAGCCGTAAAATTATGGTTTTGACCAAATTTTCTTTCTAATTGCAGACATCCTTGCTCGAGAATCCAAGATAGAAAACACAGCAAACAACGTTCTGCGAACAAAGCAGTCTCGCCAGAACTATGGCGATATAAATCTAGCAATTGACGCTGGATGTCTGCATCTGGTACATCATCTGGTGTCAAATGCTCAAATACTTGTGCGTAAAACGACTTTGCAGCAGGTATCTGTTGAATTCTCCGGTTACCTCCCGCATCAATCCTCACCAATTGCCAATATCTTGAAGCCCCGCTCATAAGTATTTGTATTTATTGGTCATTGTTAATTGTCACATTGCCGATGCTCCTCAACGCAAGTCCAACGATTTTTTGAGATTCCATACTGAGTACCTGATTTAACAGTTATTGGGAAAGGCAGAGGGCAGGAGGCAGAAGGCAGAAGGGAATTCTGCTTCCTGCCACGGCAGTTACTCCTAACCCTGCGTACCTGTCATGCCCCCTCTGCCGGCGACCTTAAGGAACAAGGGTTTAAAACTTCCAACAGGAGGGGTGTTACTCCGACTCCGATCTGAATAAAACCTTCTGCCCTCTGCCCTCTGCCTTCTGCCTTTTTAAACTTGAGCCTTCATTTTTTAGTACTTCTGAGGAAATCGACCTTATGCAATTTTGCACCAGTCTTGACTGCTGAAAAATTGCATATCCTCCAAATGCTGAGAAATACACATATCTAGCAAAATTAATTCCCAGTCCGCACTTATGAGACGCTTGATTTTTAGTCTAATTTTCGCAGGTAGAGGTGAGGGCGCTTATACTTGCGCCCCTATGAGATCAACAATCTCAATACCCAGATATTATCCACTTGTTGCGATCGCCTATCTACCTTGAAGGAAATGCTTGTTGTGGCTAATGATACAACTATGGGTACATAGCTACAGAAACTGATAAAATCGACTCATATTTTAATTTTTGGCTGGTAAAAACCAAAATTTATCAATTGTTTACAATTTATGGAAAAATCTTGGCAGAAATTTCGTGATTAATACTCTTGTGGTTTTTTACGATCAACATACAAGCTGGACTAAACACTTATTACTATTTTCGACAGTTTACTACAATATGGATTTCATCAACCAAGCACAAAAGTTAGCATCTCAGGTTAGAGAGAAAGTTCAGGAAGTGGCAACTAATGCAACTAACAGTCTAGATGAAGTGGTTGATGGAATTAAGAATACTACTGTAGAGATTACCACTTCAAGCATTAATGCAGTCGCTGATTTGCAAGGATTATCAACTACAGCAGCACAGCAAGGTCTTCAAACTGTACAAAATGTTACCAAGGCATTTGAAGCAGCTGCTATTGGGGCTACTACCTCTAGTCTAGTGATAGCTGATGCTCTGCAAAACTTGCCTTCGACAGCCACAGAATTAGCAGCAGAAATGCCCAAGATTGCCAATAGGTTGAGGTATCGTGCTGGTTTAAGAGTTGGTGACTCTCCGCGATCGGACTCCGATGTCATCAAGCTTTTTGAGAAAATTCCTGGTACATCCAAGCTAGGAGCTAATGAAAGAACTATTCGTCAATTTCTCAGTGATAAACATGGTAGTCATATCATTCCACGCTCGCAGGGTGGCTCAAATGGGGCTGAAAATATTCTTTGGGAAGTAGGTGTTGATAATCTCCGTCGCGGCGCGGAAGTTATGACTGTTGGGGAGCAGTTCTATATCCGGGTTTACAATGCAGTAGATTCTATCGTCAGCAATTCTCTTACAATTGCTAGACTTGGCATTACTGCAACAGGAACCGCCATTCTCACCCAGGTAATAGTGACAGCGATTTCATATTCTTTGGATCTTTACCGAGGCGACATCACTGTTGAAGAATATAAAACTTTAATTTTAGAAACGGCAAAAGCAGCAGGTATTGCTACACCAATTGTTTTTCTGGTGTTGGTAGCTGTGTTGGCTCTATTTCCAGAGTTTACAGTTATATTGTCAGCACCAGTGGTGATTGCAGGTTTCAATGCCTTATTTGGTATGAGTATTGCTGTACCAATCGTTCAATCTTTGGTTCGCCATACCCAAGCTGGTGGTTTTGGCAATGAAGCTGCTGAAGCTTACAAAGGTTTGTTTGGTGATTCTGGTGATTCTGCACTTGCTTGACTGACAAAAATACTTTGTTGTGAGGTAATAAAACAAAGAAGTTTTATGCTTTGATTAATTGCTGGGAGTCCAAATAAACTCTCCGGTTTTATTAATATAGCCAGCCTTGCCATCAAGATATACTAAAGCCAGTTCATTTGTAAAACTCAGAGCTAAATCAAATTGTGGCTGAATTAATATTTTACCTTGAGTATCAATATAGCCATATTTATTATCAAGTTTGACAGCAGCTAATCCTTCAGCAAATGAGGTTACCCTATCAAATTTAGGAGCAATAATCCTCTCTCCACGAGGATTAATATAACCCCATTTTTTACCGCTTTTTACTACTGCTAAATTTCCAGTAAATTCCCAAGCTTCATCAAATTTTGCTAAAATAACAATTTTACCAGATTTATTAATGTAACCATATTTATCTCCAATTTTTACTACTGCTAATCCTTGTGAAAATCTTAAAGTTTCTTCAAACTTGGGTTGTATAACTATATTTCCTAGAGAATTTATATAGCCCCATTTATTATTAATTTTTACTGCTGCTAATCCTTCGTTAAAATGTAGCGCTTGTTCATACTGCGGCTGAATGACTAACTTACCGCTCAAGTCTATATAACCCCACTTCTCATCTATCTTCACTGCTGCTAACCCATTCTTAAAAGCTAAAGCTTCCTCAAATTGAGGTGGAATTACTAATTTCCCATTGGTATTAATGTAGCCATATTTATCTTTAACTACAACTAAGGCAAGTCTATTAGAGAACGCAAAAGCTAAACGAAATTGTGGAGGTATAATCAGTTTCCCAGTTGGTTCGATATACCCATATTTATCATTAATTTTAATCTGCGCTCGCTCGTCGATAAAGCTCCAAGCTAAATCAAACTGCGGCTCGATAACTATCTTCCCAGTTTTGTCAATAAAACCATAATTGCCATTTTTGACAATACGAAATAGTGGACTTGTCACAAGTTGAGATTTTGAACTTTGACTGGTTAATTTATTTTGTCTAACAATAAGACTAAATGCTTGTACTTTTTGAATATCCAAGTCAACCATATAATTTATCATCATTAAACAGAGAATAGTCCAAGTATATTTATACATTTTTATCTGCTAGCCTTGAGTTAAACTATAACTACCACTATAAGTTAATATTTACTTAATAAATCAACTAGAAAGATTTGCTCCAAATGCACTTCAACAGAACCATGTAGAAGATATTTGGTTATCAGGAAAAAGACTGATTTAAGAGTTTTATTTTTTCTATCATTCCTTCTCTGTTGTCAAGGTTTTATTTGAGTTGTCGCTTAACTGCCAAATTTTTGACTTCCCTAAGCTGCATGAATGTGGTGTTTTCTCATGAATTATTTAGGATTGCTATATGTGCGTCGATGTCAATAGGAACCTATTTGTTTTACTTCTCCGTTCATACTCAAAGTTTGGATAATATCAAATGGATTGTAATGTCCTCTTGCCCAGCCTCCATTTTGGAAAATAAAAGATAGATAAATCCATTCCTTATGAGCATCTTGGATGACAAGGTTATCGCCCTCTTGGGGTGTATAGTCAACATCAAAGCAATTTCTGTCATTGAGATTGAGCAAAACCCAATCGTCTGTTAGTCCCTTGCCTATATCCGCCGCAGGAAGCTCGTATAGCCCTTCCATCAGTGGCTCGTCGTCGCTTTTATATCTTTTAAATGTAGATAAATACCATCGATACACCTTGGGAGTCGTTGCTTGCTCCTGTTTGTATCGCCTCGAATTTTTGTTATGCACAATGGGTTTTTCTTTGTCCTTGCAAATGCATAAAATGAAACCTTTATCAAAGTCGCACATAATTGTAGATACTAAGGTTTGAAGTTTTTTACTATGCTCACTTTAATTCTTTAAAGTTATAGTATTTCGTTCCATCCGCTTCAGCAAAGTGTTAGCCCTCTTTGCACTCCTTGCTCCTGATTCATTAACAATTTGATTTATTACCAAAAAACCGCAATTAAAAGAAATGGACTAGCAAAAATACAGGTAATAATAGCTACTAAATATGGAAGCCATTGTAAATTCTGACTAAGTGTACGTTGAAGAACGTATAAAAACCCGAACAGAATTATTAAGAATACTAAAAGACCGACAAGAGTTGCTATGCCGTCATTTTCATACATTGGCACTCCCACATCAGAATAGTTCTTGCCCCGTAAAGCTTCACGAGTTGCTGCACAAGCCAATCCTGATACAAAGACAGCGACGATTGATAAACCAGTAGACAGGAGATGTTTAAGAGCTAAGAAAATGTATCTCCACATTACCGTTTTCCCCCCTGCACTACTGAAACTACGGCTTTGTCTACTAGCATCTGAAAATAGCCAATTTTGATAGGCGAGCGACTTAAACATTATCCATATAAAACTATGGGAGTGGTTATTTTGTATTGGTGGGATTGTATTAAGCAATTTCCCTTTTGGAGATGTTACGTGTTGGCGTTAGCTTCGCTATACTGCGTAAACGCATAGCGTGTCGCTTGCGACTCAGCCTCTCGGAACGAGAATCGCTTTTGGTAAAAATTTAATCATCAAAATCAATAATCAGTCCAGTGGGTACAATTCTATTGGGATTAATAATTGGACTTTGGGGATAAGTACACCTGTTACCAGGCTAAACTTCCAATTCCTTCATGATTTGCAACCACTTATCTGGTGTCGGCAGGGCTTGTTGGAGAAATTTGCTTGTCAGATTGCTAGCATTAGCTTGATATAGTAGGGTGGCATAGGTAAAACAACGAGCTGGTTTTTTGAACCCATCGTTACCATAAACAGAAATCAATTCCGCCAGTCTTTCCTCCACTTTCAAGATTATTTTGGGAGCAAGGGCAAGTAAATCGTACATCCACTGTTCCTTTTGGGCAATAAAAGCCGATAATTCTGAATTTGCCGAATTTCTAAACTCATCACAAATCGCCTGAATTTTTTCCCACTTATAACTACCCCAGGGTTTAGCCTTCATCACTGGCAATTGCCATTTAACTATCTCTTCTTGCCAATAGTCTTTAGCTGCTTGTACTTGAACAATTTCAAAACTAGGTAAAATTAGGGCTGTCAATGTCCCACCATGACAGGCTCCAGTATCAATACCGTAGGTTTTTTGGGGAATTATGAGGGGATTATCTCCAACAACGCGATGACCAAAAATTACTGGCTTTACACCAGTATATAACTGACTCCAAGAAGTATCTCCGTAGCGTTTTCCCAGGTGTTTTTCACCCGCAGTGCAACCACATAAAACCTCTTCCCTTTGTTCCTCGATGGGTATATCATTTTCTACCGCAGCATGAACGAAAATTGCCGATTCGGTTTCATGATAATAGGGTAGATGACTAATCCATTCTAAAAATTCGTCATAGCTGTCGCCAAATTGTAATTTGACAATTTCCTGGGAGTAGGAAAGAGTTTGCCTGAGATGTTTGCGTTCGTGATTACCCATCAATACGATGGTATTAGGACGATTTTTGAGAAAGTCATACACATTGACTGAATCAGCCCCCCGATTCGGCTGAAGCCGACGCTACGCGAACGACAATATCCCCCAAGGAGACTAAACAATCTTCTTCTGTAATTTCTACTTTGGCTAATAGTTGAAGCAATTCTGCATAGCAACCATGAATATCGCCAACTACAATTGTTCGCATAACTCCAGTTCAATCGAATAAATTTAGTGTAGTATGTATACTACAAGAGTAGCATACGGGCAAAAGTTGTGAAGATATGGAAAGCCAGCAGATGATAAGTAAAAAGGTTGTTAATTTTATCAGTGGACACCTTGATATAACTCAAGCAGAATTTGAGATGCATTACCGTCCTTTGATTGATCGCGCGATCGCTCAAAACGAATGTTTTGTTGTTGGAGATGCTCCCGGTGCGGACACCCTAGCGCAACAATATCTTTGGGGACGGACAGAGGCAGTAATTGTTTATCATATGTTTACCAGTCCTCGCAACAATCCAGGATTTTCAACCCGTGGTGGATTTCACAGTGATGTAGAGCGAGATACACAAATGACGTTGGATTCTGATCGAGATATAGCTTGGGTAAGACCTGGAAGAGAGCGATCGGGTACACAAGCAAACTGCGATCGACGAAGTTTACTAATATAGTTTGACGTAAAGAAGCATACCATCATTAAAATACTGAAAATCCTAATAATAATGGCTTTTAGCAACTGTCAACTGCCTGCTTATCAAAATTAATAATCAGTTCAGTAAGTAGAATTAATGATGTGATTTTCGCCTGTGGAATAAATAGTTAGGTAAAAATGCAGTATATATCTTCGGCAGTTTATTTTTCTATTTTGGTAATGATGGTAATAACGCCATTTGCAATGCCCTTTCTGTTAAGGCGGAAGGGTTATGTGAATAGTTTGCTATTAAGCAGTTTTCTATCTTTGATGACGTGCGTACTTCTAGTTACTTTGTTGGCATATTTACCAGATTTATATGCCGAGATGCGGCTTGATTATCTGGGTTTTGATTTTAATGGCTGGTCAGACGAAGACCGACTCAGAAAGATTGCTCCAGAATTCAGAGACGAAGCAATAAAACTTTATCGATCGATAATGGGCATTGGGTGGACTTTGAAAGCTATTACTGGGGCAGTTTTGCTCATTCCTTATCAAATTGTTGCTTCTGGCTTAGTTTTCATGGTGAGTCAGTCGAAAAAACATGGCAGTTAGCACCTAACCATACCTGAAAGTGGCCGCGAGGGCGGTGGCTGTTATGCTAATAATTTCTTTCAGTAAATGCAAGACAATGTATCATCGAAATTTCAAACTTCTGCTTTTTCTGACTACCCCATTTCTTGGTGTTGGAATTCTATTTTTACCAACCATTCCAACTTTGGAAGATGCTAAATTTCTATTGTATATAATTATATGGCTACTAAGTTTCATTTTTGGTTTTTTATTGTTTAAGAAGCCTCAAGATTTACCATTGACAAAAAAGCGAACTTTTATTTTTCTATATTTATTATTATCGAGTGTGCTATTTTTGTTTGTCTCATTTATCGTTTTGATATCGTCTGCATTTGATGCTCCAAACATTGAAACTGTGGCATCTAAAGACTATCCTACAACCGTATATTTATACAATTATACATGTTCTCCACCAGATACTTCTACAGGCTGTGACACATACCACGGGGAATTAAAATTTAGACTTGGTTTTACTCCTTTTGTAATTACAAAGTTTAATTGTGATTGTCTTTTTGGTTCACCCGATCGCGTTGGTGAGTGGGTAACGATTCCCTTGGAAGCAAACCGAAATTCAACAGCATCTGCGATTAAAATTAACTTAAAAACTGGCGAATTTCTTCCAAAATGAACTGCAAAACTTTAATTTACGATCCGAGTAAGCAAGAGGCAATTACTTTAACTGTTGATAAAAAGCGTTATAAATTGGTACGTTGAGATGTTGCCGATACACCCCAGATGTTGTTAGAGTCTTCTTTGGAACGATATACACAATTCAGCTTGCTTACCATCATCTGTAGCACTTCGTGAACAAACTTTCTCTATCAGCAACACAAAGTTAGAACAGCATTATCCCTTGTAATCAATGAAAAAACTTATTCAAATCTCAATTATTACAATTCTATCACTAGGTTTGACATATCATTTATTACGTATCGCTTTTCCCATAACCTATATAGTTGACTGTACTCAAGCTCATAAAATCACCAAAATATCCGATAACTTTATCAGTGCAATTGGTGATCCATCTGCAAAAGAAGTAGAAATTATCGCACAAAGGTATATCACAAAAGCCTTTTGTTTAAATGATTTAAAGGGTGATTCTAGCTTCAGCCCTAAACCATATTTTTTTAATGTATCAAACTTAAGTTCTAAGTATCAAATTATTGGTTATGGTGGTGCTGGTTTTCGTAGTCCAGGCAATTTACAAGTAAAATTTGACAACGGGACTCTCCTAAATTTTTGCTTTAGCATGATGGTAATTAACTGCAACCAAGCGCAAGAATGCGATTGTCCTCATGATTTTAACTGGGAACCCAAACCAAAGTAATCGCATCACAACTCAGGAAAATTATCGCAATAATGCAACGCTTGCTAGAATGAAAATTTTCAATTAACTATGGATAATCTTCAGATAAAAATTCTTGGCAAAATAGCAATATGTATAACCTTATTGATTGGTGTCGCTATTCTAATTATTAGTATTTACCCTGGTGCATTAAATAGTTTCTTTTTTCCAGTCATGCTGGTGTCAATTGTTTGTGTACCAATATTTGCAGTATTGGCAATTCTCTTCTGGGGATTGAGAACTTTAGGAAGACGGGATTTGAAAAGTATTAGACTTAGAAGGCACACTTTTGTACCCTGGAGAGAAGTTGCTATCATTGCAGGTATAGTTTTAGTTTGTTATGTCCTGCTCAAGTTCTACATTCCCCGTCGTTTAGCGTTTATTATATCGCAATCGGCGTTTGAACAAGTTCGGGTACAACTTCCTATTTCTGCAAAAGGAAAAATCACATTAAACCGCAAACTTGGTTTATATGAAGTTGATGAATACGCGATCGACTCCCGTGGTGGTGCATATTTTCGTGTTTTTTCGGGTGGTGATGGTCTAAGTCCTGATACCATATCCTATGGTTTTGCTTATCAACCGAATAGTGAAGGAAGTCCATTTGGTGCTGCTAAGTACCAAGTATTTTACTTGTACGGTGATTGGTATTGGTTTCGTGTATCCGATGATTTTTAGGGATGACAATTAAGCTAGTTTTGAGCTATGGATAAGTGACATTACTACTTATGAAGTCACAAATATGAAATCTCATATTCACCATCCCTTGATTTTGCTAGTAGCAATAACTGGGATAACATTGTTTTCAACTCCATCTATATCTAGTGATACTCATCAATCAATATCTTCTATCACAGTTAAGTCTGCAAAAGAGAATTCATTACCCCAGTTATGGGATGTAAAAATCAACGGGAAATATGGATATATCGATCGCACTGGGAAATTAGTAGTTAAACCCCAGTTTGATTATGCTTCGTCGTTTTATGAGGGATTAGCTCAAGTCCAAGTAGGTGAGAAATGGGGATATATTGACCACACAGGTAAATTGGTCATCAAGCCACAGTTTGATGATGGCGATCGCTTCTTGAATGGGTTTGCTAAAGTCGAAGTTGGTAAAAAGTGGGGAATCATAGACAGTAATGGTAAGTTTGTGGTTAAACCACAGTTTGATAATCTTGAATATTTTGTCAATGGTTTTGCTTTGGTTGCTATCGGTAAAAAATGGGGATTCGTTGATAATAAGGGTAAATTAGCCATCAAACCTCAATTTGATAGTGCTTGGTCATTCTTTGAGAATTTAGCAGCAGTTCAAATTGGTAAAAAATGGGGATTTGTTGATAACAGAGGTAAATTAGTAATTCAACCTCAGTTTGATACTGCTTGGTCATTTTCTAAGGGGTTAGCAGTAGTACAAGTTGGTAAAAAATGGGGATTTATTAATCCAAAAGGTCAATTAGTCATTAAACCTCAATTTGATGCAGCTTGGTCATTTCATGAAGATTTAGCAGCAGTTCAAATTGGAGGTAAATGGGGATATATTGACCGCACTGGTAAATTAGTCATTAAACCCCAGTTTGATATGACTTGGCTTTTTGAGAATGGTTTAGCACAAGTAATAGTTGGCGGAAAATCGGGTTATATTGACCGTACAGGGAAATTAGCGATCGCACCACAGTTTGATAAGATTGGTTATTTCTCCGAGGGATTAGCAGATGTACAAATTGGAGGTAAATGGGGATATATCGATCGCACTGGAAAATTAGTCATTAAACCCCAGTTTGATAGTGCTTATTCCTTCTCTAATGGGTTAGCAGAAGTGCAAGTTGGAGAAGCATCTGGATATATCGATCGCACTGGTAAATATATTTGGCAACCAACCCAGTAATTATATAATTTTCGACAAATTTGAGTCTGAAATATTATGAGATAATGAGATGACAATAGAGATGGGAATTCTCCAAATTAATACCGGGAATTATGAGGTGATTCCTGTTGCAACTAGCGAAATATTTTCCCAATTTTGGTTGCCTGCTTGTAAGTCTCTTGGTTTACAATTTATTAGCCATTTTCATGATGGGTCTTTAAATGTCGTCTTAGCAGAAGATGTTCCTAAAATTTTAGAAGAATTAATTTGTTTACATTCTTATACTTTAGAACAAGAAGATTTAGCTTTTATGAGGGAGAGGATAGAACGTATAATCCAGGTATTTCAAACAACAGATGCTAAATTTTATGAATATGATTTTGGATAATTGATGGAAAGTTGAAAATTGATATTTTATTATTGCATCTGTGAAAGAATATTTGGCAGATGATTAGGTAAAGTAAGAATTTTTCTCCAGATGATGGGTCATTTAGGGATACAATATATGATATACATATTCCAGCCTTTCTAAAATTCGTTGCGTTCGCAGTTCGGCTTGCTCTGCATTAAAGTCAAAGTTGTACCGCATCTTACCCATATTCTCAATTCGCCATTGGTTGATTTTATAATCTATTTCATCGCTCATCTTCACTTGCTCATTTGTGAGTTCAGGATCGATATTGAGTCCAATAGTTTCTGCAAGGAGTCTGGCAAAATTCACCGAATGAAAGTATGGATAATCTCGAATTAATTCCCCAGAGCGAAGAAAAGCCAGTAATCCTTCAATTGGAGATAACCCATATTGAATATCATCTAGAAAATCCTTGAGCCATTGTTCTGGAGAAAACTCACAAAAACGAATCCAATCCCCCTGAATTTCAACCTCGTATCCTTCCTGGGTGAGAAACAAATCCCGCACAGGATTATCCCAATCGACAATTCGTAACAACCCTGAATATTGCCGATTTCCTGGATTTGTGAGCCAATCCTTCGACTTTGCTGCTTTCAACTTTGCGAGAAACTCAGGTAAAGGCTGATTCCATAGTTCCACAGAATTGTTTGCCATAACTTCCTCAGCCGACCAGTAATGTCCTAGCCGTTCCCAATTACCACCATTGCAAACTTCTAGCAAAAACGTTCTGTAAACGTCAGGTAGTCGAATTCCATGTTGTGCTTCTAACGCGCTCAACTTTGCTTCAGAACCAATTGGCGGATTAGTCGTGATTTGGGCATAGCGATTGTATGGATCGAATTTTCGCAATCGAGCGAGGGTAACGTGAATTCGTTCGGGAATGGTCAACCATTTTCGCAGGGGTAATTGGCAACCGAAATGACGCTCCACTGTAAAAATGTCTTGATCGTACACTCTCACCCTTCCTTTCGCGTCGTGAGAGAACTGAATTTGTAACTGAGTCAATGCCTGACACAATTGCTCTGCCTCAGCATCAGTCTGAAATAGCCCCACAAGATGGGGATGCTTGATTCTCTTAATCTCCCGATACATAAACTCACAAGCTTCAGCCTCATCCGTAAATTCAAACAGCAGATGTTGAACCTTACCACGCTCGGCATAAACAACTTGCCAGCGTTCGCGTACCACTCCGTGGAAGCAAGCTACGCGTAGCGTGTCGCTTCTGCGACTCAGCGACTCCTGCGGAGTATCGCGCGTTTGAATCAAGCAAATCTCATCATCACCCATTTGGCGAATCTGATACAGGCGACAGCCTTCGCCCCAAAGTTTGAGATCGAGTAACTCTGCATTCAGATATCTGACTTCCCACATGCACTCACCTCTTACCATTTGGTATGATTATTACTTCGCTTGTTCTGCCCGAAAAAGCCGGAGGAATCCCCCATCAAACCATTCCCTATAGTGAAATCGCAGTTCCCCGGATAGTAGCATCTGACCTCGACAGTAGAGAAAGTAGGTTTCCTTTGGGAAATAACTTTGCAAAGGGAGCAATCCTTTTTTCAACGCTGCGCGATCGCCATTTTGCCAGAGCCTTGCAAGGTGAGATGCTAAACAGTTCAAGAAAAATTCAGCTTTAGGCAAGGAAGGATCTGTTCCTAAAGTTACCAACTCATCTTCTCTTCCTCTCCAATCAACAGACATTTCCCAATCTTCAACGGGAGGTAAGCAGGATGTCTGCGAAGCCCAGATAACTAACTCTAGGTAGGTCGGCTCATTCACGTTGGTAAATAAGGTATTCGCATTTATCGGCATTGTAATTTCTAAAACCGTCAACAAGCCGATCGCATTAGGATACACATTTCCCGTCACCAGTCGATATTGCTTCCCATTGGCTTCAAAGGGAATCGTATAGGGGTATTGCAATTTTGCTTTTTGAAAATGCTGTAAGCAAAGCTGATGAAAGTCAGGTTGAGGTAGTGGTGGATCAAAAAACATCCAATCTAAACACAAACTATTTTTTTCTTGGCTCACAGAAGCACCATCTAAATAACGCCATAGCTTTTCAGCTTGAATGACGCAGCGTTGCAGATTTGGATAAGCAACTAGACGAGCAAGAATTTCTGGCGAGATTTCACGGTTGAGTAGGTTCGCGTTCACGAAGTGACTCCGTTGCGTTAGCTTCCCGCAGGGTAGGAGTATCGCCATCTGATGCAGCAGTTCATATCGAATTGCTGCAACCTGATTGGGCGTATATAGGCGGGCTTGTTCTGCAAAAAATAGTAGATATATACTCGCAACTTCCTCAATCTCAGACAAAATCTGCGGGATTAGTAAAGAGTGAGTAGGACTCGCAGCAGACGCAAAGCGTAAATTCCACTGGGTTTCATTGAGCAGTTCAATTCCCTCGATTTCTTGCAGATTGCTCCAATTCCACGCAACCTGCATCACCTTCAATGCAGTTCCATAGGGAATACCGTACATTGGATAGTAACTCCCTGGATGCCATAAACAAATCGGTTCATTGTAAGACTCGCCATGAATTTGAAACAGCTGATCGATCAGTTCCCAAATCGCCCAATTTTGATAACCTTGCGGTAGTTTCCAACTGCGATCGCGAATCAACTGTTGACAATCCCTGACAAAGAAGCGATTATCCTCATTTTCATACATTTCACGCGCCTGAAAGCACTGCCAAAAAGTATCATGATGGGCATGATGTGCCAAAAACTGAATCAGAAGCGAATTGTCATATCGGGTTATGGCTTTGCGACTGTGGCAACCAGAGAATAACACACCTGAATCGCTTTGTGCGATCGCTAGTGTATACCCATCAATTAGAACAAAGGTTTTTCCATGCTTATCTCTCATCCAGCAACTCTCGTTTTCTTTCTAAAACAATTGCGGGACAATTTTCAATAAACTGCTTCAACCTAGCCTCGGACAAACCCATTAAATATCCTTGGAAAAGAAGATATGGACTTTGCTGAGAATTCAAGATTGAGATCGATTTTTCAATTTCATAAATCTCATTATTTAAAAAATTGAGATGCATTTGTAACCATTGCTTCGGCGTATAGCGTTCCATCACAACATAGGTCAACAACGGTTGTAAGCAGATTTGAATTTTCACTTCATGTCCTTCTTGTGTCAAAAATAACCCGTAAGTCTCTTGTTCTGGAGGATACAACCCAATTCGTAATAGTCCAGGGAGCGCGTTAATCTTCAGGAGATAGGGTAACTCGACTGCATCAGATTGTTTTCCTGTTGACAGAAATTGACTAACGAAATCAGGCGGTGACTGGTGCCATAACTGGATAGAATTATGTTGCATGATTTCATCAATTGTCATCCAGCAGTCGCGCTCGGCACAATCCCAACACCCTCCATTTCCCACCTCTAGCAAAAAAGCAGCATAGGCGAATGGTAGCTGAATTTCCAATGCTTTTAGAATCGCCATTGAGCCAAGCGGTGGATTTAAGTCTATTGCCAAACACATTCCATCTGGATCGAGGTATTTCAAGCGATCCAACGCCAAACGAATCTCCCTAGCAACTTCAATCATTGCAGTTTGATGGGCGGTTAAATGCATAGCTCTAACCCAGAGACTTGCTCCAAAAACATAGTAGCAAAGGATTCACAACGAGGCATGATTTTTGGAAGTTCAACCCGTAGCATTGCGATCGCCGCATCAACATCCTCACAATCACAATATAAGTGTTCTAGATGATACCCTAGTACAGCTTCGGGGGTTTCTGTACTCCCACAGCAGTTGTGAGCAACCCAAGCAATGAAGGATTTTGTTGCGCTATCGCATTCGATATCCAACAAATAAGCTCGAATAAAAAATTCCTCTGAGTAGCCAAGGGCAATTGGAAGCGTTTCAATTAATCCTTGTTTGATGCACACTTTAGCACCTTTAGTGGCAATTTCCAGTAAATCATCAGCAGGTTTTTCAATCGCCAGAATCTGAGCATCAGCCCAAGCAATGAGGTTCTGCTCGGAAACAATGCCAATATTCCAAAGGGTGAGTGCGATCTCTAAAGGACTTGGATTTTCTAGTGGCATACTCCTCACATCTTCCAAGTAAAAATTGTAAGATTAAATACTCAGTATAACGCTAAGAGTATTAATTCAGTGTTAAAAGCAAACAAAAATACTGTAGCTATATCGCCCAGATGTTTGATTTTCCTGTATGTATACGTAAATTTGCAAGATATTAAGTTAACCTAAATTAGAATTTATTAGCTCAAATGTTCCCAAAACTAAGATGGCGATTGCTGCTTTTCATATTTCCTTTGGTGGTGGTTGGAATTTATCTGCTGCAACCGACTCCCCCCGCACCTTGTGGAAGCCTGAAGAAATTTGGCGCGCTCGAGGAAGGAGAACGCTGTATCATCAATCGTAACGTTACCCTAGAAGGCAATCTCAAAAGACTTCCCAATCAACTAACCGTCAAAGGCAACCTAACTATTAGCGGTACGTACATTGAAGAACTGCCCAATGCAATGGTAGTTGAAGGAAACCTTTTTTTGTACAAAACTAGCATTGCCAAACTTCCCCCAGATTTGCAGGTTCAAGGAAGTTTCGATCAATATAGTGGATTTGGTTCTCCAGGAGTTAAATGTAATGCAATCCCTAAAACTGCTTTTATCAAAGGGAATCGCAACTGTCACTAATTACGATCGCAATAGACTGCAAATCAAATCGCTTACTAATTGGATTCATCAATTTAGTCCAATTTTAAAGAACAATGTTACAATCCTGGCGAATCAAACCCAGGAAATCAATCGTGCCTAAACAATTCTGTAATCTCAAGTGGTTGAGATTTAATCCTACCTCTTTCACCCTGTTTGCGATTTTATTTGCGATAGTTGTGATAATTGCACTCTTCTTCCGAGATGATTGGATTAGACCGTTACTGGGCGACGTTTTAATTGTCATGGTGATTGCTTACTTTGTTCATGCTTTTATTGCAGTTCCACTACGGAAGGTTGCTATTGGAACTCTCATCTTTGCCTACTTGATTGAGTTGCTTCAGTTTCTTAATCTCATCGATATTTTAGGCTGGCGAAACTCCCAGCTAGCTCATTTAACAATTGGATCTACTTTCGACTGGCGAGATTTGGTTGCTTATACGCTGGGGATTGCGATCGTTTTCCTCACTGCCAATCGTTTGAAGTCATAAACTACTATTATTTTCCTCTTTATCGTAAATTCAAGGGTTTAAGATTCCTACGTCTACACATAGTATCAGTTGATTTGGGGTTTAAATCCCCGACTCCAACTGTCTTTAATGCGTGAATAATTATTGAGCTTTAGTACAAGTTTTGAATTTTTTAGCTTTAGCTTCCCGCAGGGTATTTTGAATTGTTAACGAGTATTCATGATTGCTTTGATATGGCGTAAACGTCCCAGATTTAAACGATTTAGGCATTGCTTTCTTCTGGTTTGACTACCAAAAAACTGTGACTATTATCAGAATTATATTTGATGATAGCTAATATCTCCAACTTGGTTTTCTGGATTGTTTATATATTTTCACGAAAATTTTCTATATGAATACTCAAAAGAATATCAATATTTCTCCCATAAATCGTCCCACTTTCTACATATACATACTATCTATATTCGGTTTTATATCCTTGATATGCTTGATTTGGTTATCGGCAAATTCTAAATATTCACTCAGAGGAGGCTTATTTAGTAGTTTTTTCTTGACGATTTTAGTCTTAATTATTTCTATTACAGCATTGATTCTAATTTTTAAATCAAATTTGTCTCGGTGGTTAAAATTCATATTGTCTATACCTCAATTCTTGGGGATAATGCCCTTAACTTTATTTATTGTTCAATTGTTTATAGTAATTTTTATTTTTGGAACAGGATGTAGAACTGACTTTGTTTCTCCTAGTGGGAAAAAATCTATCGCAATTAGCGAGACATGTTATATGGACTGTCATCATGCTGTTTTTAGACATTATTGGCTATTGGAAAAAGAAATCGGCTCAATTTCCAATAATTCCCAGAGAAGATGCAAGACAGAGGATGATTTCCAAGTAATTTGGAATTCTGATGAAACTGCAATTAGATTGAAAGAAAATAATAATTATCCTCAATCTCAATTAAAAGGAAGTTTATTAATAGATTGACTTGAATTGCAAGAGGGAGCAACGCTATTTGATATCGAAAAATTTCTAGGAAGTAATAAACTAGTATTATTTGCCTCTTTATCGAGTATTCATCATTGCTTTGATATGGCGTAAACGTCCCAGATTTAAACGATTTAGGCATTGCTTGCTTCTGGTTTGACTACCAAAAAACAGTGACTCAAACTTGCAGTACTGAGTTTGATAACGTTCCCAAAGAGCTTGAGTGGTATCTTGCCCAGATGTAACTGGGGCTTGCTGCGGCTCGTCTTCTGGATCGTATACAGCTATCCCCTTTAGATCCGCAATGCGATCGTTATTTAGCCGAGCTAAACAGCGATGATAGAGCATCGGTGCCATAGAACTTTCTTTAAAAGGCTCAACCAACTCAGTACAATGTGCTTCACGATAGTCTTGCCAGTGCTTCTGTGCGATCGCAAATGTTGGCTGATACTGCTTCGATAGTCTTTCTGCCCAATCGCCATAAATGCTTGATTGCAAAAGCTGAGTTGTTTTCGACCAATAGACCGCGCATCGATTTAACCCCAACTGCGTCTTATCCACACAATTTAGCTCTGGAATTCCAGGTCGTACAGAACCCTTGAAGAGAGCTAAACCACTAGCAGGTGCTGCCAAAAGTTCTTCAAGTTGACGAATTCGAGCCTCTCTGAGACGCTGATGACATTGAGCCAATCTCAGGGTGTTCAGGGAGAATAGAGCTTTTTCGATCTGGCAATACTGAGTTTGATATTGCTCCCAGTGGCGTTGCACCGATGAATTTCTCAATTTGAGTCGATCGAGTAAGGATTCAAATCGAGGATCGCGAGATTGGAAGGTTATAATCTCACCACCTCTGTGCAATTCTAGAATGCGATCGTTATTTAATCGCGCCAAACAGACAGATGTTGCAAATGGAAAGTCTGGCGTGTTGCGTAAGCGTTGAGTTAACTGTTGGCAGTGTTGTGTTTGAAACTGATGCCAGGATTTATCCGCGATCGCCAGTTGATGTTGAAGGGGTGGAATAAGTTGCGACTCAACATCTTGATAAACCAATGATTTGAGCAAATGGGTTACTTCTACCCAACGCTTTGCACAGCGATATTCACCCGCTTCAACCTGTCGAACACAGTCCGGTTGCAAAACCCCAGCAAATCCTAATATCACGGTTGGATAAGGTAGAGGAGTCTGTGGCTTGGCATCTGACGCAGGGATAGCTTTGCTCGGTTCCACACCAAGCTGAGTTGCAAATAAAATGACACTCGCAAATATCGCAATCTTAAATTTCATCATTTTCCATAATTAACAATCCTCAGTAGCCTTCAACCACTATCCCTGGCATTTAAATTGTATGAGCTTAATCTCCAATCGTGACATAATACCAATAGGAATTGATTGCACGTTCTACCCTTAATCGATATCCTAAAAATAAATTTTGATCGGGAAGTTTAGCCTGTTCACTATACACAAATCCCTGTGCCCCCCCAAAGACCCTAGCTGTAAAGAACAAAATGTATAATCCATTCTGTCCCCGTTGTGTTTGAATTTCTTTGCTTATTGAAGTGTGATGGTAAGCTGGCGGTAAAGCAGCAAGATTGTTCATACCTCCACGAATTTGATTTGACTGCACCAACGCAATTACTTGTTGCCGACTTGCCAAATTTTGATAAAAATTCGCCGTTAGCCAAAACTGTTCAAACGGGACGATAATCCCAATTACCAATCCTAATAACTGTAGTAACAGTGGAAAAGAACGTCGCCACCGTTGATTTAGAAATGAGCCTTTCTGGATGGCACGCACCCAAAAGTAAATCGCCCAAATTAATCCAATTAATGCTGCGATCACACCTGAGATCCAGAGCAATGGTAAGAAAAACCATGTCAGCCAATCTAACCAAACAAAGTGCAATAATCGTATTAACCACAGTCCTAAGCTAACGCAAATGATGTAGCGGGCAATCCCTGACTGCCAAACTGAGCGTTTTTTCATAGCTAGCCCTGTGAACGGTTCACTCTATAAGTAATATGCAATCCAGTATAAAAAATATAGTGACTTTGTTGATTCTGAATTGAACTCAGTATATTCTCGTAAATATTAGAAGTGAACTTGTAGTTAAATTGAAGTTTGAAATATGAGGCGTATGATTTGAGCCAGTTCATAGGGGAGTAGTAACAGAATAATGGAAGAAATAGAATACCCTGACTGGACAATTGATCGGCAATGCGCGTTACAGAAACTGGAAAATATCGCTAAGGATTACATTCATTACTTTACATATCAAGCAAGAGACTATCAACCAATGGTGGTGATTTGGTCGCGTGATGAATTGTTAAAAGGATTAGATGCCCTTCATTTACTCAATTGTGAGATCGATCAACTGATTTTTGAGCGGATTTCTCAAAATTATCCTCATCTGAGTCAATGTGTTCATGCTGCTGAATGCTTGTGGTATACCAATCCGGAGATTTCAATCCAGGAAAGCGATGTGAGCTTGGATTGGATGATGTTTAGTTTGTTTGGGTTGATTGATGATGAAATTCGCTATTGCTGTCTGGAAATACTCAGAGCCGCAAAACTAAATCAGCCTCGGACATTACTTGCTGAGTTACAAGGACAACAATACCGTCTGATTACCGATTGGGATAACAAGCAGATTAAGCTGATGACAGCAGTTCCACTAAATGTCCTTCGCAATCCATTTATGCGTGAAACAACGCCTCAAAATCAATATGCACCAACCTACTTGGAGTTAGTGACCAGGGCATCTTGCGACAGTTTGCCGATGAATTGGGATATTTTGGTAGATTGGGGTGCGCTGGGGTTGCTAGAGGAACTGGAAGACCTCAGCACCGATCCTTCATTGCCCGGTGCTGAATATCTCAAATATTGCCTAGAACAATATTATTTTTTACTAAAATTGAGACGGTGAAATGGATGATGAGAAAAATTGCGGTAGAATTTTTGGATGATAATTCTGAAATTGAAATAGCCTGCTATGGTGCAGATTCTGATTGGGTCTGTCGATTAACCGATCCCCTCACTCAGCCAAAGGGATCTGTATCCGATGCATTTGCGCCATTTCCGGACTTGGGATTTCTTTGGTTTCGAGAGGTTGATCGCTTGTGGGTCGTTTCTGGTATGGTAAATCGCTCCGTCTTTCAGGATGAAGCCTGGTTCGATGATTTGCTATACCGCATTAGCGACGAAATATACTTGCGGGATTACTCGCCAGCAAGGCGAATTGAGTTTGTGAGTGTTGATGTAACAGTCATGTTTGATGGTGAGCGAGGAAGGGAGAGATTTCGAGGAGGAGAAGTGGAGAAAAAGTGGCAGTGTCAACAAGCAATTACCCCTTTAGAAAAAGACGTTCGCGTAGCGTGTGCGTTCCCCGCAGGGGTTGCCAAAGGCTAGCACTCAGCAGCCGCAGGTGAATCGTTATCGGAAGTATAGAACTGATGGAATACCCGGACTGGACAATCTATCAGCGATTGTTAATTGATGATTACCCCCTCGTCGTCTTGGCAAAAGATAATAAGTTGCGCTTTATATCTGAAGGATATTACCAAAACATCATCGAATTTTTATTACCCTTGGCAGAACCAGGTGAGGATTTTGTCTTTGAGTCCGGTTTAACGCGAGTTGAGAGCATCCATAATCAATTGCATCAGGCGTTTGTCAGTGGGCAAGAATTCGGTAATGGAGTCATTTATTTCCAGCTTAGGTCAATTTTGGAATATGATGTAGCGATCAAGGGTTCAGAATTCCAGCAAGAAATCGAGCGATATCAGCAACGAACAGGATATCCAGCAACTGAACCTTTCTGGTATGTAAATCCAAACTTTGCAGGTTGGGATGGTTGCGGTCACTATATCCCGCAAAGTAGCATTAACAAAATCATTCAAGTTACTCAACAGATTAAAGCAGGAGAGTTCAACTTTCCTTTATGTGTAAAGCTTTTTTCTGAAGATGAGTGGGATTTACGGTTTGGCTGGGCTGAGGTAACTGGGTTCGTCCCTAGCGTTCTCCGAAAATTAGAAACAATTGCTGCGGATTACATGCAGTTTTTTGCCAATCAAGGGCACCTATATCAACCCAGCTTAGTAGAACCCTGTCGCACAAAATTGCTTCAGGAACTTGCTGCTGTCGGATTGCTCAATTGCGAAATACCTGAAAGCGTCTATTCCCAACTAATGGGCACTTATCCTCATCTGAGACGATGCGTTGATGAGGCTGAATTTCTTTGGATGGTAGGGGATATGCCAATTCAGGAATTTGATTTAAGTTTGGACTGGATGGTCTTCGATCCGCTTTACCCAGACGGTATGGATTATGCTGAGTTTCGCGATACTCCAAAGGAGTCGCTACGCGATACTCCAAAGGAGTCGCTTCGCGATACTCCAAAGGAGTCGCTTCGCGATCGCGCTTTAGCCGTCTTCAGAACTGCCCAACTGGAACAACCTGAAACCTTACGAATGGAAATACATGGCAATCAGTATCAACTGGTTACTGGATGGGAAGGAGGGCGAATTAAACTGCTCAACTCCATCGAGCTGATGTCCTAAATTATAGAAAATTGCTTCGCATTTTTGGCTTGTAGATGAACGTAAACGCTTTACCCATCGATCCGAGCGATCGCTATATTTTTCTGTTGGATTTGTGGGATGAACCTTGGACAGATGAGAATGCAGAAGTTATTCGATATGCACTCTTTCACGATCCAGAACCTTCGATTTGTTCTTTGTGTCCTCAAATTCTCAGTTCTTGGGGCGATCGTAGCTGTGACACCCGCAATGCTTTTTTGCGCTATGTTGAAGCACCATTAGATTTTCGGGTGCTGAATGAGGTACTAACAGCGAGTGGTGCGTTGGGCTTTGGAGACGATGAAATGGTAAATGCGATCGCAACTCATATTTGCAGTACCGAATACTGTGTCCCGTTAAATGTCATTGATGCCCTAAATCAATTAAATAACCCGACTCCAACCGTTCTAGATGCCTTGGAAAGGGCGACGACGATTCCCAACAACTACTATGCGGATGAAATGATTCGCCGTACTGCTGCGGAAACCTTAAGCAAGTTGAGGGAGAAATATCGCTAACAAGTTTATGCTTTTTCATTGAAAATGGTCAGACAACCTTGAATTGATGTATTTGTATGAAAATTTTCATCTATTTGGCTTATTATTGCCTTGGTACTGCTTTTTGCTGTATTGATCGCGTTCTGCATATGTTTTAGATCCGTGGGAATCAAAGGTTAATATAAAACCCTTTCTTTTAGTAGAAGTTATCAACAGTAATGACAGTTATCTTGAAAGAAATACTCGCTAATCACAAATGAAGCTTAATTCATTGCCCTATTTCTGTAAGAATTTACGGTTTGGAAACCAAAAAATCAACAGCCAAGCGAGTAGAAAGATATAAACTACGGTAACTAGGTAAGACTCATGAGTTGGCTAAAAAGAGTTTGTGAACAAGAAACAAGCAGCCTACTAAAAACAAGGGACGCTGGGCAATCGGAGACGAGTATGAGTCCTGGGCTGACTGGTAAATACGATCAAGCTCGACGCGAGAAGGCTGGAGAGCATCAACCTCCTCCACCTCCTGAATATATGGGACTTGAGGGTGAATACGATCAACTAGGCTTAGCTAAGCGTGTGGCTGAGGCTTTCGAGCAAGCACCACATATCGATGAAATTGAAACTCTACAAATCTGTCAAGATGGTAATACTATTGTCCTCAAGGGTTCTGTGTCAAGCCAGGACATCCTAAATGCTCTCGAAGATGTAGCCGCCAAAGTAGATGGCACTAAAGGAGTAGACACTACCGAGGTGACAATCGCCGCCTAAGCTTTTGCGATGATCGTTCAAGTTTTTGTCATTAAGAAATACAAGAGTTTTCTCTAAAAGACTGTCAAGAAACAACTTTTACAATCTTGCTAGTAGTTAGTTTCAATCTCTATGAGGGATTTAAGTTAGTTGCAACTTGAGCAATTGTTTTGGCTGATTAATTCTGAGTGATGTAGCGATTGCTAAGAAAAACTCGTTGAATTTGATGATTTTAATCCATATAGCTAGTGGGCATTTGCGTTTCAACAGCGTTCTCTGAAATTGGACGGCTACCATCTATTTCTAGAGTATCTTGAACTTGAAAATTATTCTTAGCAATCGGACGTTGACCGTCTATATCGAGAATTTCTTCCACCTCTAAATCATTAGGATCAATTGGACGTTTGCCATCTACTGTTAACATCTCATGCTCTGAAAAATCACTCTTAGCAATCGGGCGTTGACCATCTATATCAATTGTTTTTTCTGAATAATTTTCAGCCTTGGCAATTGGACGCTGCCCATCTATATTCAAAGTTTCCTTAATTTCAATATTACTGGGATCAACTGGGCGCTGCCCATCTATATTAATTGTTTTAGGCGTTTGTGCCAAGTCACTAGATGATGATTCTGAAGGCATAAATTTTAGTATCTTCTAATCGAAAGATATGTTTTTCAAAAAACTTTAATGAGATGATTAATTACTTTAGTGAATTAAAATTTAAAAATCTTCTACCATAAAAGATAATATATCTCTAACTTAGGATTGATTAAATATCTTTCTAAAAGTGCATTTCGATGAATAATTCAGCACCAGGAGCGGAGCCGGAGACGCTCCGCCAAGGCCTCAGAAGTCAGAATTTCTTTTCAAGATAGTGAACTTCAAGATCATCTTCCCGTTGCCCTAAATCAATCCATCCATGCTTGAGATAAAATCTCATTGCCACTCGATTCGTAGGACTGACGTTCAAGCGAGCTGAGTGACAACCCAGACGCTTGAAAAAATCAGATGCGTGTTGATCTAACTGCTGACCAAAACCCTGACCTCGAAACTCTGGAGTCAGGTAAAACAAATTGACGTAGCCAACGCTTGAATCGTGTTGACAACGCATCATCTCAATTTGCCCAATAATTTGCTCTTGTTTCCAAACATGTACACAACTGTTCGGGATTTGTGTCATTCGCTGTCTGAGCCACTGCAAATATTTCTCAGATCCGCTTCCATCCTCTTTATAGAACCGAGCGGCTGAACCAAAGCTGCAAATGAAAGAGTCTGCTCTGAACTGAACGCATAAATTTTGATCCCGCTCTAGGTTGATCGGTTTGAACTCAAGCTTAGAAGATTGCAATGTTGTTTCTCCTGGCTAGATTTGTGCGTTGTTTCGGCAACTAACTGACTGTAACGTCGTCTTTGCCAACATTACTAAAAATTTGAACTCAAAATAATAATTTAACTTGCTCGCTTTTTTAGTGATGCTTTATCCGAGCAAATGCATCACTTGGGTCAGTTTTATCTAAATAGAATACATTCGCCAGAAACCAGAATTCAGTATAAATTCTGTGCGAGTAGCGGATGAATTGCAGGGGTCTAATACCCCTGCAATTCTTGAAGATTTAGCTGTCTACAATTACTGGCATGTCTGAATCCCCCATTAATTCTGAATTCTGAATTCTTCTTTAACATCTTTTCTAAGTTACTGTAAAATTGAAGGCTAATTTCATCAGTTATGCTTTTTAGCCGATGAAAATACTCAATGAATGTGAAAATATGGTAAACATTCGAGCCGAAATAGTCAGGCTAGACCGTCAACTTGTTGCACTAATTAGTTAGCGTTTATAAGTCACCCTATGTCACATGAACAAGAGCCAGACTTTTATTTATCTATTCAAGAGAACCTAAAACAGCTTTCTGCTCAATTGGGGTCTCCTTTGGACGAAACATCAGTCATGCAAATATATCAAAATGCATCCGAACTACTGAGCCACCTTTCCCCATCACCCCTGACTTTTGCCCGTGTTGCAGGAACACTACTGGTTTACCAACTCCAAAACACAGAACCCGAAGAAATAAAGTGGTTCAATACCCAAGTAAAACAATGTTTGGATGAAGAAGAAGTTGAGGAATTGATTGAATCCATCTATCGCACTGATACTTTGTAATTGCTCCGTCAATGAAATGTATCTTTTAGACTAGAAAATAGTTTGATCAACAATTGTTGTTAACAAAACAATGAAAATCTTCAGGTTGGTTGTATCTGCTTTGTTATTACTCAGCTCACCTGCTATGGCAGTTGAATAAAAAGGGTATTCCATTGATGGTCAAAAGCTGCCTGCTAGAGCCTATTATTATGCGATTGGTGGAGTCTACAACGTTCAGGTCTGCCATAGTAGCTGTTGTACTTCACTGCTTAACTGACTGTGGCAAAGTACCAGAGGTTTTACGGTTAGAGCATTTGATTACCGCTGCTATCATTACTAGAGAAAGCGGAAGTTCAGCTTAAATGATTTTCAATGTTCACAGTTAACCGTCAAAATCGATATTTTTCACATTGTTATATTGTTATATAGATATTTATCAACCTCTACAAAATAGGTATAAGGTTCGCTGTCTAAACCCGAATTATATAAAATTTCAATATTTTCGGACTCTAATTTAGATTTTTGATTATTTATATATCTAATTAATTGACCTTGAGAATTTAATATTCTGTGGATTGGATAATCATCAGAAGATGTTTTTTTAAGATATATCGGCAGCGCTCGCAGATAACTGTTATCTACACCAATTGCTGCAATTATCTGTTTGTAAGTTACTACTTTGCCTAATGGTACTTTAACTATAAAGTCTAGAAAGCGTTCATAAGGTTGTTCAGATAATGCTGGAAATTTATGAGCCTGAATCCGAAAATTATTGCCGACACGAATTCTACCTGAATTGATAACTACACCTAAAATACCTCTTTTAGCTTGAATAGTTTTTAAGGAATCAACTAAATAGGCTATGCGCTTACAAGGTTCACAATGGAAAGTTAAACGAATCCCTGCACCACTCTCAAAATTTATCAGAGCACCAGGAGTAAAAGTTGCAGAATCAACCCCTGCTATAACTAGATTTTCTCTTAATTCTCCTGGGGAAATTGCTAATTCTCTAATATCTTCATACCTCACAACTAAAATTTGTCTAGGGCTGATAGGATTAGCATTAATATCTCCTTCTATACCATAACCTACTTTTAAGTTGAGTTCTTCTACTTCATGCATGACTGAACCATGCTGATGCTTAATAAAAAGATGTTTAATTGAACTTTTGCTAGACATATAGAATTTGGACGCGCAGCGCCCAACCTTGGGTAACAATTTCCGATCAAGTATTATTAATATATGAAATTTGTATTGTTAAACAAAGGTAATTGAATTACTTC
Source organism: Calothrix anomala FACHB-343 (assembly GCF_014696435.1). Classification (GTDB taxonomy): domain Bacteria; phylum Cyanobacteriota; class Cyanobacteriia; order Cyanobacteriales; family Nostocaceae; genus Aulosira; species Aulosira anomala_A. The sequence goes on from NZ_JACJQG010000071.1 coordinate 48,210, forward strand.
AAATGTTTTGTGATTATCCAGATTGGACAATGAAATTCCTAACAACCTGATCCTACGGTTTTCCAATTCAATTGAATCAAATAAGACGAGTGCAGTTTCAAAAATTATATCTCCTTTGTTAATGGCTGACAAAAGAGTTTTACTGCGTGTGATTTGATGGTAATCAGAGAACTTGACTTTCAATGTCAGGGTGCGTCCCCCATCTGAGTGCTGTTGCAAGCGTTGCTCCACAATTTGAGCAATTTGTTCGAGTTCCTGTAGCATCTGATGCCGCTCGCTTAAATCCCAAGTAAAAGAAGTTTCTGCACCAATCGACTTGCGAACTCGATTCGGCTCAACGGAGCCGTCATCCTCTGCTCTGGCAATTTTGTAGTAATGATGCCCCACCTTACCAAAATGTTGTGTTAGTTCCCAAAGCGAACGCGCCTTTAAATCTGCACCAGTATGAATGCCCAGAGCGTGCATTTTCGCTGCCGTTACCTCTCCTATGCCGTGTAACTTCTCAATTGCTAACCCTTCTACAAAGGCGATCGCATCCTCAGGTAAAATCACCGTGAGTCCATTGGGTTTGTTTTGCCCCGATGCCATCTTTGCCAAGAACTTGTTAATTGACACACCTGCTGTTGCCGTTAAGTGAGTTTGCTCTAGTATTGCGGCTTTGATGTACCTAGCAATAGTCGAAGCGTAGCTGATGTTTTGCTTATTCTTAGTTACGTCTAAATAAGCTTCATCTAAGGCTACACCTTCTACTAAATCGGTGTAACGTTTAAATATGTCGTGGATTTGCTGTGAAATTTCTCGGTAAACTTCAAATCTTGGTTTAACAAAGATTAGTCCAGGACAAAGAGCGATCGCAACCACTGAAGGCATCGCTGAGTGAATGCCAAAAGCTCTAGCTTCGTAACTAGCGGCGGCTACCACACCGCGTTGATTGGGACTGCCACCAACTACTAATGGTTTTCCTCGGTAGCTGGGATGATCCCGTTGCTCTACTGATGCGTAAAAGGCATCCATGTCAACATGAATAATCTTCCTCATCCATTTACTGACCGAAAAAACATAGATTTACGGCGAAATATGCTTTTTTATTGAACAGAATTCAGGAGTCAGAAGTCAGAATACAGGAAAGGTATTCTGTGCGAGTGGCTGATGAATAACCGGGTTTAAGACCCCCACCAAATCTACGATTTGGTGGTCTTCTCCCAAGGGGAGACGCACTCGTGTTCAATCAGTCGCGGGTCTGAATCCCCGACTTATTGATTCTGACGGATGTATTCTGACTCCTGAATTCTTCTTCAACCAAAATTTTGCTCCTCAAGCGCTTTGTGTTTTGCATACCTTGTTTGCAGAAGTTCAATCCTATGGTACTAACTTTATAGTACATAGGCACTATATCAGCCAGAAGAGATGCCTAAAATCATGTGCTAGGTATATTACATGTACTTTCACTTAGTTTTAAAATTAACTGGCAGTAGGGGAAGAGCCTCTGTGCCCTCAGAGATTGTATGCTCGCTGTGACTATTGTTCAAGATTTTATTAGTTCTGTAGATAGTATTTGACCGTAAACTGGGGGTGAGTGCGTAGCCGCAAGGCGGCTTGTCGTAGACATCGCTGTTGCTCAAGAATGAGGGGGGTGTAGAGATGGAAACCGCAGATTTAATCGTCATTGGTAGCGGACAAGGTGGCATTCCTTTAGCCACAGATTTTGCCAAAGCGGGACACAAAGTTGTACTTTTTGAACGAGATGCGTTAGGTGGCAGTTGCGTTAACTATGGATGTACTCCTTCTAAAGCGTTTTTAGCAGCTGCCCATGCCGCAGGACGCGCCCGTCAGGCTGCTAAACTGGGGATTAACACTCAGGTTCAGGTTGACTTTCCTAGAGTGATGGAGCGAGTTAGAGGTATTCGCGCTCGCTTTAATCAAGGAGTTCGTCAGCGTTTAGAGAATGCCAGAGTGCAAGTAGTTTGCGCTGAAGCCTCGTTCACTGGAGAACGCATCGTCACAAGCAAAGATGTCACCGTTCAAGCACCACTGATTGTCATCAATACTGGTACATCTTCAGCGATCCCAGATATACCTGGTTTAGCCGGAACTCCCTATCTCACCAATCGCAACTTCTTTGATTTAAAGGAACTACCGAAGCGATTATTAGTGATAGGTGCAGGTTATATTGGGCTGGAATTAGGACAAGGTTTAGCTCGTTTAGGAAGTGAAACTCATCTGATTGTGCGCGGCGATCGCGTGTTGGCACAAGAAGAAGCAGATGTTAGTCAAACCTTGGCAGCAGCATTACAGCTTGATGGCATTTCTGTGCATTTTCAGGTCAATGTAGAACAAGTTGACTACAACAATAATATATTTACGCTCACCCTGAGTAACGGCGAAAGCCTTGCGGGTGAGGCTTTAATGGTGGTGATTGGGCGCAAACCCAACACGGATGCATTGAATGTTGCCGCCGCAGGGGTAGAACTGGATAAAAAAGGCTTTATCAAAATCAATGACCAATTTCAGACAACAACTCAAGGAATTTACGCCATCGGCGATGCAGCAGGACAACCAGCCTTTACCCATGTTTCTTGGGAAGATTACCGTCGCTTAAAAGCCATTTTATGTGGAGAACAACGCACCCGCAGCGATCGCGTTCTCGGTTATGCCGTGTACACAGAACCACAAGTCGGACGAGTTGGGATGACGCTAGAGCAAGCAACCAAGCAAGGCATTAACGCCCGTGCTGTTACCCTACCAATAGATCAAATTGCTCGTGGGATTGAATGGGGACATGACTTAGGGTTTTACCGGATGGTAATCGATCGCGATACCAACAAAATCTTAGGCGCAACCCTGGTTGGCTATGAAACAGCAGAACTAGTGCATGTATTTTTATCACTGATGGAAGCGGATGCAACTTGGCAGGTGTTAGAACAATCGGTGCATATCCATCCAACCTACGGTGAGGCATTACCCAGTCTGGCACGACTCCTGATTGAAGACGATTGACTTCAAAACAGGTAATGGCATGATTGCTACAGATGAGGGTGGAGATGATGTGTTCTTCAACTTTACTGCCATTCCTGGAGAGGGATATCGCACCCTGGGTGCAGGTACGCTCGTACAGTTTGAAATTGTTTCCAATCCGTTTGGAATAACTGCTCGCAATGTCCAGCGTGTAAAATGAACTACTTACGCATATAAAATATTTAGCACATTAATCTGGGAGATATTGCTGAAGTTTGGCGACGGGTAGTTTAATTGCTTCGTGACTATTTGGATGTGACAGCGATCGCTGGTACAATCCATTACCGAGATAGTAGTAGTACATATTACCCAGCTATGCCTGTAGATAAGTCGCTCCCAGTAAATCTTCATCTCCAGCTTAGTTTCGCTAGGTGGACAACGTAAGTGTTCAACCGCAGATTTTACAGATGACGTAATACTTGCGCGAGCACAGTTACAATCACTAACAGTACTCTATGAGCGTAATTGCACTCTGCTTTTGATCTGTTAATCATGAATTGCTCCCTTCAACAGACCGAACAGATTAGCTTGTTTTCACTACTTGTGAAGGAATGTCCAATCACTCACCATAGATGAGACGCACAATTTTTAGCTACATCTGTTTTTCTGCTATCAAGCTTTTGGCACCGAGATCAACATGAAACCTATCAAAAAACCGGAACTACTGATTGTCAAAAAGTCTGTTACTTCACAGCCAGCAATTGAGGAAGTTGCGCCTATCGAGACAGTCTCTGCTGATGAACCTATCATTGACCAGCAGCCAGATTTGGAGGTAGAAAGCCAATCAAGAGAATCTCTTCACATCTACGCTCCAGTGCAAAACTATCCAGTTCTCCAGTCTGTGGGCAATACTGGTTGGCAGGTTTCTGACATCTGGCGAGATTTACGTGTTGATAATTTTTGTGATTGATATCTTCTCTATGGTTACTTGCAACAACTATTGTACTTTTGTATAGTTGCAATATAGGACTAGTTTTGATTTCTAAAACAACTCCGTACATTTGAACAGACATACTAATCAAAATCCGCGTATTGAGGAGGGCTAACTCCAATGCGCTTGCTAATTCTGGGATATTTGCCCGCAGGGGCCTTGTCTAAGATTTTTGTGACGTTAATCTGGTGCCACCAATCATCCCCAAAATCGAACCAGTAACCAAAAGCCTCATCAATTGATAAGCCCACTTCAGCAATTGAAGTACTAGAAACATCGCCTGTAGGCGTTGGTGTCAAACCGGAACTGGAAAATGCTTGTTTCAAACCGTACCTTCTGGCATTTGGATCTTGCGGGCCATTTCCGCCAATTTGAAATTCATACATATGCTCTTCTTCGCGGTCGAATGCCTTGAAGATGATTTTATGAAGCTCCTCCAAAGTATTGCTGCCTTTAATCTCAATGGTTCGAGACACCTCTGGATTATCAGCAATAAATTCTTCGGTCATTGGGCCGTCAATTATAAATACATCCAGCACATATAGCCCGTTCGCAGAAGAGTTAACCACTTTTTTGGAAACGTTTTCTGATTTCTTAGTTTTAGCCATAATCTCCTGAGTGATGCTGATGGGAGCATTTTTGTCAAGCAATCTTACTAGAGAGCCTCTCTAAATAATAGTTTTTAACAAGTACACTTAAACAAGTAGACTTTGCGTTGCTGCTAATAGGGGAAATGAGAGGATACTATCATTATTGAGCAAACTGCTGGGATTTTTCACTCTTTTACTGTATCCTAGTTAATCCGAGTTAAATTTTTCCCGCTATACCTCATAAAATATTCTTATGGATTTGTCTGAAGATTTTTAAATCACAACTTTAGTCGCTTTGTTAATCTATGTAAAAATTGTCATTGCCTAAAATTTAGAAAATCTAAATAGAGCCAGATGAGACTAATCAAAAAATCTGAAAAACTCCTCCTCAACAAGATAAAGGGTATGGAGGAAATAGAAGAAACAAACATTCAAGACGATATTATTGATGCGCCAGAATCGATAGCACTGGAAAACCAAATACTGGATGTAGAAAGTCGAGAACCTAATTATATCCCTTTGCGAGATAATCCTGTAGTCCAATCAGTTGGCAATACAGGCTGGCAGGTTTCTGAAATTTGGAAAGATATTAGATTGGATAATTTCTAGTGATTGCTATTAAGCACACGATAATCAGCCACATTGACGCTTCAGGAAAATTTTCCACAAGCTTCTACTATTATATTAGTTTATAGAACTATTTCGACTACTGCAATCTAACTTGAAAATCAAACTTTGGCTAAAACCCAACAAGAGTATGTGGCTGAAGTCGTTGGATGGCGACAGCCAAAATTCAAACATTGATTAAGGGGTTTAAATTGC
>NZ_JACJQG010000072.1 GCF_014696435.1 Calothrix anomala FACHB-343
AGCCTGCCTTCGCAGGCTAAAAGTTTGATAGCCTGCGAAGGCAGGCTTCGTATTTCTAGCCCCACCCTTATAGGGTGAGGGCGTTTTTGCACATTTGGGATGCTCCCCCCATATTGCACAAGTCAAGTATTAACCTATTGTTCTGCTTTCTCTATGCTGAGTAAAAATTTAGGAATTCAGCAGAGGTAAAAACTGACGAATTAAGCCAATAGTGACTGCTGGTAATTCTAACTGTGGTGTTAATCCCACATCTTCAATGTGTTGAAAAATTTTAATGGCTTGGGGATTGAGATCCGCCAAACGTCTGCCGATTTCTGGCCCCGTAAATTGGGATTTTTCTCCCCATATAATGGCGGTGGGAGTAGTCAATTGCTGAATATATAACGATAAATCAAAGCACAAATCGCCACGCACAAAAGACAGTGCTGTGTATTCTGCATTTGGCTGTTGTGCAGATTCGAGATAAGCATCGACAATTTCTTGGTAAACTCGGCTAGGCTCGGCAAATTGTCGTTGTTCTAAAAAAGAGCGAATGCCGTTGCTAGTTGCAACTCCCGTACTATACAACAAGCGATCGACAATGGGAACGCTGGCTAATTGCGCAAAAAAACTGCGGGAATAGTCTTCACCAAAATCAGAGAGTCCCGCAGGAGTGGTAAGAATGAGAGATTTAAATAGATCGGGATGAGCGATCGCTAATCGAATTACGATAGCTGCAGTTAAAGAAGATGCGATCGCTGTGACTGGATGGGTACAAGTCTGCTGTAAAAATTCCTGAATCGTTTTTAAGTAATCTTCAACTTGATAATTGCGTCCTAAATGCTCAGATCTCCCCCAGCCAAGTAAATCCGGTGCAATAATTCGGTAGTCGCTAGCGAATCCTGGATAAACTTTAGACCATTCATAAGCCGAAGAACCACCACCAAATCCATGAAGAAACACTAAAGTTTCCCTTTCGTCTTTAGGCGTATCATCTTGCCACAGTGAACCTGTGTTCGTGTAGTAAACTATTCTTCCTAGAGAGGTAATTATCGAGCGTTGTTCAAATCCTAGTGGCTGAAACATAAATATTGTGATTCAGGTTTGTGTTTGTTAGGAAAAGGTTAAAATTTAGTCAATTTTAAGTATTTATACTAAATTAAGTTCCGGAATAGCACTAAGTAATCAAGTATTAGCATAAAGAATCAACAAGTATGGAGAGAATTTATTAGCGTTCCCCCAGATACCTGTATGCGTGACTATCTAGGATCGCAGTTTGGTATTACCTGTTGACCTGCAAATCTCTTTCATTATGGATGAATCTATGATGCTTAGACTTCTGTCCAACGTCAGATTAAGTGGATGTAAAATTGCCAGATTATCTATGAAGATATGATGATTTTTTTATGACAAACTTGGGCTGTTTTTGCCTGTATTTACTGCCCCATGAGGATTTAGGTTTGTAATCAGGATAACTTAGAGGTTAATTATGGCATGGCTTTTGTATGGTAATCTATCAGAAAGATTACGGATACTTTTTCTAAGTTAACTCTCAGTTAAAACCCTGATATCAACAAACGTTAACTTTATTACTGGCAACAAAAAACAATCTTTGCTTGTAATTATGACGAATCATTAAATTAATTATTCTTAAGAAAATTCAAAGGCGGAGTGTGATGGTAAAGGAGGCAATTCTCAAATCAGATAAAATCCCCAAGTTTAACAATAGTGAATTTGCGGTTGATAGTAGTCAGATTCATCACCAAACTCTAGCTACAGAATGGCAAGGTTCTGTCAAAGAAGTTTATGAAACTGCATCAGCAAATACACCGAGTTGTATTGCTTTAAACTTTGAGGATTTAAAATGTTTTGAAACAGTAGAACGCCAGTATGAATCCTGGGGTGTAATTTTCACTAACTGTATAGCTATACAGCCATCAAATCCTGCATTTCCCGCACATTCAGGTTCAACAGTATTGATGGGATCGCCAAAAAGTGGATCGTTAGAAGTAAGTTTTTTGCAACCCGTGAATTGGGTAAGTGCTTTTGTTACCAGTTCACAACGGCTAATACTCACAGCTTACGATCGCGATCGCCAAATGCTAGCGCAAACAGTCTTACCAGCAGCCAATCTCGCTAATTCTGACTCTTCCATAGCGCCTAACGCTTTATTATCTATAGCTGCAAATAATATTTATCATCTGACCTTCAGTGCATTTGACGGTCAATTTACCCTAGATAATTTTCGCTTTTGTGTTTAATTTGTTAGAGACGCGATTAATCGCGTCTGTACAACAGTCAACAGTCAACGGTCAAATAAGGTATTATTGTTTCTCGATGGCAGCTTGAGGCAACTCTCATAGCTGCCATCTATATACCCATAGGCATGGAACGCCTTGACAATAAATGGGTGTACTATCCTTTCCTTATATAAAGTAAAACTATAAACTAATAATCTTGTAATCTAGTAGGTAAAAACCGTGGCGCAGGCTTTGTCTTCATGGCAGCAATTAATTAACCAGCTTTCTAACTGGTCGCTTCCAGATCTTAAGACAGGAGCCTCAAAGCAACGAAAATATCGGCAGTTTTCTGGCCCTGGTGGCGTGCTAGGATTGCTGACAATTATTGTGGCGATGCTGTTGTGGAACTGGAAACTTCTGTTGGCGCTGCTAATTGGGATTGGCGTGATGTTATCAGTCTACTCAATGCAGAAGTGGGACTGGCAACAACGTTGGTCTCAAATGCAGGGGTTTGTCAATGCCCCCAACCGTCAGTTAATCTTGGCAGTTAGTAGCGGTGGAATTGCGACTTTTACCAGTTACATCGCTGCAGCGATTTGGTTTGACTCTAACAGTCCTTGGATTGCTGCGGGTGTGATTTTCCAAGGTTTAGGAACTTTATTAAGTTTAATTTTGCTGGTTTCCCAAATCGTCAATTTTTATGGAATTCGTCAAGAAGACCAATGCGATCGCTTGTTAGATAACTTAACAGAAGCAGACCCCTTAAAGCGTTTGGTTGCTGTGCGTCAATTAACTAAACTTGTTAGCCGCAAACGGGTTGATGCAAGTGTAAAACAAAATGTAATTGAATGTTTGCAATTGTTATTAACTCAGGAAAAAGAAGCAGTAATTCGCGAAGCAGCTTTTGAAAGCTTACAAACTTTAGATAGCGCAAAACTGCCTCTAGTCAATACTTCTAGTATTTTTATCCCTGTTGCTGCCAAAGTTAAAACACAAATTCCTTCTTAAGAATTTGCTGCCAATTATATGATTATCATCGTCATGGGTGTTTCTGGCTCTGGTAAAACCACTGTAGGCAAACTTTTGGCAGAGTCTTTAGGGTGGACTTTTAGCGATGCTGACGCTTTCCATTCACCAGAGAATGTGGAGAACATGCGGCGTGGTATTCCTCTAACTGAGACTGATAGAAAACCCTGGTTAGAAGCTTTACAAGCAGCTATTAAACAATGGTTGCAAGAAAATACAAATGTGGTGTTGGCTTGTTCGGCGTTAAAAGATAGCTATCGTCAATTTTTGCTAGTGGATAGCGAACGCATCAAGCTAGTCTACCTCAAAGGCTCTTACGATTTGATTCAAAAACGTTTACAAGAGCGTCAAAATCACTATATGCCGGAAATACTTCTCCAGAGCCAGTTTGATGCCTTAGAGGAGCCTTTAAACACCATATATATAGATATAGCCCAATCACCCCAAGCTATTGTGCAAAACATTAAAACGGTTTTGCAAATTTAGTTTTTACAAAATTTAATAAATAGGCGGATTCGCATTACCAATGGTATCCGCCTGACAGACAAACAACAATACTATGAACTTACCCATCATTACAGCTGATGACCAGCGATCGCCGGAATAAATTGTCATAATTTCATAAAATTTATGAAAAATTAGCATTTCGGATCGCGATCGCTAATTACAACATGCAGATATGCTGCCATTAATGCCATGATGAATGCGATCGGGCGATTCAATACTTTGGTAGTTCGATTGAACTGTTTTTTCTATGTTAAACTTCGTCCATGTTGAAACCTGGAGCGGGACGGAAAGCCCCCTACTACCAGCAGGGAGCAAGATGCTCCCACTACCATGAAAAACTATGGTTCTCAAAATAGATGTGGTTTATCAAATTATTTACTAAAGTATTTGTGCCTGAATGCGTTCTTCTCTCAACTGAGATATAAAGTTATTAATATCAAAATTTTCTGCTAATTCTGCTTCTACAACTAAAATTCCATCTTGGCGATAAAGGTTTGCTGGTTGATTATTCAATAAATTATTCAGTTGGGAATTTTGCTGAGTATTTTCTTCAGTTACTTCCTGACTGAGAAGCTCTATTTTTTCTGTAATGGCTTGCAAAATAAATTCTTCAGTCGATATTCCTTGACTATTTGCCCATTTTTCAATTTTTTGTTGCAGTTGGGGAGGAACGTTCATAAAAGTGAAGAGAAATCAAACTTTAATACTTTAATTGTAAAAGGCGATCGCTTAGTTGATATTCAAGCTAGACGGTCATGCGATCAATCACACAACGAGGGTATGAAAATCTCTCTGAACAGTCAACAGTCAACAGTCAACAGTCAACGCTATTTTCAACACAGTTATCTGAGTTTGGGACGGGAAAACCCCGCCCCAAAACTTAATTATGGCGTGTTAGGAATTAACCTACCGCAAGGATAGGTAGCTGCTTGCTGGTTTGCACTTTCGACGACAGCCGCAGGAATTTTATCTGATGGTTGCGCTTTTGCTGCAAGATAATCTTGGCGGAGTTTTTCGACAATTGTTTCTCGCTTGTCGTATAGCCGCTTTAATTGGCGTGGCTGGTTTTTTTGCAGCACATAAGCGGTTACCAATGGTAAAGCGATCGTGCTATCGGTGTAACAAACAATTGTGCTAGGTAACTCTTCCGGGTCAATTTTACCCCAGCTAACCGCTTCTGAAGGTGTCGCCCCGGACAAGCCACCTGTATCAGGACGCGCATCGGTAAACTGGACAAAGTAGTCATGTCCCCGTTCTTCTAAGCCTAGTACCTCGTGAAGTTGCGGTTGGGTTTGTAGCAAAAAGTTCTTCGGACTACCGCCACCAATAATCACAGCTGCGCTTTTACCTTCAGCTTCTCGTGCATTGTAGGCGATCGCAGCTGTTTCGTTAACATCAATAGAAGGATCGATAATTAATTGCGAACCTTCCAAAGCTAAAGCGGCGACATTCATCCCAATAGAACTATCCCCAGGAGAAGAAGTGTAAATCGGTACGCCACATTCATAAGCTGTTGCTAGCAAGCAGGAATTTTTCACCCCTAATTGCTTTTCAATTTCCCAGACATACTTACCTAGCAAATAGTGAAATTCAGCCGTTCCCATGCGCTTTTGAAAAGCTTCTGCTTGCAGTATCTTGCGGATAAATGCATCAGTTTCTAGCAGCACATCATAGCCGAAAATAATGTCATAAATGCGGATAGTTCCTTCTTGACGTAGTTTCACATCATCCAAAAAGGGATTACCCGCAAATAATTCAAAACCCAAACCATAGTGCATATCGTGATAAAGATTTGCACCAGTGCTAATCATCCAGTCAATAAAGCCGTTGCGAATTAACGGCGCAAGGGCGGAAACCCCAAATCCGGCTGGTGTCATCGCCCCAGAAAGACTTACACCGACTGTGACACCAGGGGTTAACACCTCACGACTCAGCAGTTGACATATTTCCCGCAACCGCGCGGAGTTGTAAGCGGTAAAGTAATTATCAATCAAATCAACTACGCCGATATCGGTGGACATGGGAATCGGTGCAATTTTTTGACCTAGTTTTTTTGACATTCTGAGAATCCCGAAAAGTAAATACGCCGAATCTAATGTTATCTAGGATTACGTTAATTCTCGTATAACTTTTAGATAACAATCGTAAGCACTTTGTCCAAAACAGACAAAAATCACTTGTTCGATGGACTTATGGCTGTGTAAAAACTTGTTAACTTCCGAAATTGCAATTTTACAGGCGCGTTCCAGAGGAAATCCATAAACGCCAGTGCTAATCGCCGGAAAAGCAATGGTTTTAATTTGATATTGTGCTGCTAAAGTCAAGCTATTGCGGTAACATCGCCCTAACGTTTCATCTTCACCGCGATCGCCACCATACCACACAGGGCCGACGGTGTGAATTACCCATTTTGCGGGAAGTTGATAACCTTTGGTAATTTTCGCTTCCCCAGTAGCACAACCATTTAACAGGCGACATTCAGCTAATAATTCCGGCCCCGCAGCGCGATGAATTGCGCCATCCACACCGCCACCACCCAATAAAGAGTTTTTTGCAGCGTTCACAATTGCATCGACTGGTAGCTGGGTGATATCACCTTGAATAACTGATGTTTGCTGGCTCATTTTCGCTTCACCATGATTGTGATTATTTTCTAACATCCCAGCCGCATAAATTGCTTGTAATCTTTGGAATATTGCTAATAGGTGTTTATTGTCAATCATCTTAGCTAAATGACCGCTACAAAATCGCTCTTGGCGAATGTGCGTTGTAAACAATTTTTGTAATGTAGAAATATCTGCTACATTTAATAGTTCAGGATTAGTAATAAAACTATCTGCTGATTGTTTCCAAGCTAACCAATCAAAAGAAATGATAAAGTTTTCTTGATAAAGTGCTGTAATAAGCTCGTTAAATTCTTTAGAATAGCAATATGGTTCAAAAGTCAATGGTTCAGTTTGGATGTCATATAGCTTAACTTCTTGATTCGTCAATAATGTGACAAAACCTAATATATTTTCCAGATTTTTTAGTGTAATTTGAGTAGACATATATAGGAATCTAGCTGCGTATTCTTAATTAATGGGCATGGGGCATGGGGCATGGGGCATTGGGCATTCTTGTACAGACGCGATTCATCGCGTCTCTAGCAACTGACAAATAATAATTGATGAAAAACGATAACCCACAACAATTAGATTCAGATCAAGAGATTGCACGTGTAATTGACGAGGTAATGTCCTCATCTTTGAGTAACGAACAGTATCGCCAAAAGATGCAGCGACGTAAAGAAGTCCAAGATAAGCGGATAGCACAAGCTGTCCCCGAAAAGGGATTAGTGATTGTAAATACTGGTAACGGGAAGGGGAAAACCACTGCGGCTTTAGGGATGGTATTGCGATCGCTTGGTCATGGGTATAAAGTGGCGATCGTCCAGTTTATCAAAGGTGCGTGGGAACCCTCAGAGAAAAGGGTGTTTAGTAGTTGGCAAGACCAGTTAGAATTTCATGCTATGGGCGAAGGCTTTACCTGGGAAACCCAAGATCGCGATCGCGATTTAGATAAAGCACAAGCAGCTTGGGAAAAATCCTTAGAATATATTCGCAACCCAGAGTTTAGATTAGTCTTATTAGATGAAATTAATATTGCTCTGAAAATGGGTTACTTACAAGTTGAGCAAGTATTAGCCGGTTTAGCTGCAAAACCTGCTGGTACTCACGTAATTCTTACAGGTAGAGGCGCACCACCAGCTTTAATTGAACGTGCCGACTTAGTCACCGAAATGACATTAGTTAAGCATCCTTTCCGCGATCAAGGTGTAAAAGCTCAACCAGGAATTGAATATTAAAATCATCAATTTATCCTCAATAACAGCAAACTCCATCTTTTTTCGGATGGAGTTTTTTATTATAGCTGTTGACTGTTGACTGTTGACTGTTGACAGAGTTGAAAGCCTAGTATTGTGAAGGTTTTATCTTATACCAATTGGAAAAAAGAATGCGACAGTCTGTAGGGGCACTGGCACTGCCATGCCCTCTAGAATATATTGATGTAGCGCAAATATGATTTAAATTACTATTAGTTTAAACTTGTTTCCCTGCTACATTTCTAATCACTTCCACATCTAACTCTAATATTTCAGCTACTTCTTGCACAGTCATTCCACGTTGCAGAAGTTTTACAATCATTTTTCTTTTGGCTTGTTCCTCGATTTCTTGTTGAACTTCTTCTTTGAGTTGTTGCTTAACTTCTTCTTTCACCTCTTCTCTAGCTTCTTCTTTTAACTCCTCATATACTCTTGTACCTCTGATTAATTCCAAACTCAACATTGCTTTTACCTCCTCCCTGCTCAAATTAGGAAACTTGTTTACCAGAATCGCCTCTATTAATTCTAAAACTTTTCTTTGGATGGCTGTGTCTTTGACTTCTTCTCTAGCTTGATTAACTAGTTGTTTGACTGATTCTTGTGCTTTTTGCTTACCTTCCACAATTAACTTCACAATTCCCAATCCTAATGATTGGTATGGTGTTTCCCAAAGCCTCAACCCAAGCTACGAATATTCACTACAAACCGAGAATTGTAGACAATGCTAATGCTAATTGCTCTATATAATTATCATCTAGATGACCGATTACTCTGATTATTCGCGATTTATCAATAGCTCGAATTTGCTCGCAAAGTATTACGGAGTCTTGGTTTAATCCAGCAACTCCTGAAGGAACAAACACATGAGATGGTAAAAGAGCGCGGCGGATTTTAGATGTAAAAGGTGCAATTATTGTGTGAGGGCTAACAGAATTCGCTTGGTCGATTTGTAGAATCACAACAGGTCTAATTCCTGCTTGTTCCGTACCTATTACTGGATTTAGATCGCAAAGAATCACATCCCCCCGCCTAATTTCTACCACTTAATTTCCCCACGAGCTAAACGATTCTCATAGTCTTCTAAATTAGATAGGTAGTCGGAAAAGTCTGATTCTACTAGATCTAAAGATTCAGTCGATTGCAGCCAGGACGAAGTGTCTTTATTACCATATTTCCAAACAAGGAAGTCTATAAAATCACTCACCTCTTGAACCAGAGAATCTGGAAGTAGGCGAATCTTAGCAATGGTTTCATCATGTACAGTCATAAGGTCTGCCTTTTTGTTGTGATTCTATTTTTACGATACTCTGTGGTAGCAACATCTTTTATTGAATCAATGCTTGAAAGCGTTCATCTTCCCGAATGCTATCAAAATCAGAGTCAGTTTTTGCCATTTCTCGAACTTCTTCAGGACTGAGATTAATTGCTTGTTGCAGATTTTTTAATGTCTGCTCAATGTTATTTTGAAGTGCATAATAGCAAGCTTTATTGTACCAAGCTTGGTGGAAATCAGGTTGAATCTCTAAGGCTTTGTCATAGGATGCGATCGCTTGTTCATTGCGTCCCAAATTCCCTAGCGCAATCCCCCGGTTGTACCAAGCATCGTGATCATCAGGTTTAATCTCTAAAGCTTTGTCATAGGATGCGATCGCTTGTTCATTGCGTCCCAAATTAAATAGCGCATACCCCCGGTTGTTCCAAGCATCGTGATCATCAGGTTTAATCTCTAAGGCTTTGTCGTAGGATGCGATCGCTTGTTCATTGCGTCCCAAATTAAATAGCGCATACCCCCGGTTGTTCCAAGCATCGTGATCATCAGGTTTAATCTCTAAAGCTTTGTCGTAGGATGCGATCGCTTGTTCATAGCGTCCCAAATTAAAAAGCGCATACCCCCGGTTGTTCCAAGCTTGGTGTATATCAGGTTTAATCTCTAAAGCTTTGTCGTAGGATGCGATCGCTTGTTCATAGCGTCCCAAATTAAAAAGCGCATACCCCCGGTTGTTCCAAGCTTCGTGATCATCAGGTTTAATCTCTAAAGCTTTGTCGTAGGATGCGATCGCTTGTTCATTGCGTCCCAAATTAAATTGCGCATACCCCCGGTTGTTCCAAGCTTCGTGTTTATCAGGTTTAATCTCTAAAGCTTTGTCGTAGGATGCGATCGCTTGTTCATAGCGTCCCAAATTAAATTGCGCATTCCCCCGGTTGTTCCAAGCTTCGTGATCATCAGGTTTAATCTCTAAAGCTTTGTCATAGGATGCGATCGCTTGTTCATAGCGTCCCAAATTAAATTGCGCATTCCCCCGGTTGTACCAAGCTTCGTGGTAATCAGGTTTAATCTCTAAAGCTTTGTCGTAGGATGCGATCGCTTGTTCATTGCGTCCCAAATTAAATTGCGCAATCCCCCGGTTGTACCAAGCTTCGTGTTTATCAGGTTTAATCTCTAAAGCTTTGTCGTAGGATGCGATCGCTTGTTCATTGCGTCCCAAATTAAATTGCGCATTCCCCCGGTTGTTCCAAGCTTCGTGATCATCAGGTTTAATCTCTAAAGCTTTGTCATAGGATGCGATCGCTTGTTCATTGCGTCCCAAATTAAATTGCGCAATCCCCCGGTTGTACCAAGCTTCGTGGTAATCAGGTTTAATCTCTAAAGCTTTGTCGTAGGATGCGATCGCTTGTTCATAGCGTCCCAAATTCCCTAGCGCAGTCCCCCGGTTGTTCCAAGCTTGGTGGTAATCAGGTTTAATCTCTAAAGCTTTGTCGTAGGATGCGATCGCTTGTTCATAGCGTCCCAAATTAAATAGCGCATTCCCCCGGTTGTTCCAAGCTTGGTGGTAATCAGGTTTAATCTCTAAGGCTTTGTCATAGGATGCGATCGCTTGTTCATAGCGTCCCAAATTCCCTAGCGCAATCCCCCGGTTGTACCAAGCTTCGTGATCATCAGGTTTAATCTCTAAAGCTTTGTCGTAGGATGCGATCGCCGCTTCATATTCTTTTGCCGAAACCAACAAATTTCCCAGTTCAAATAGTAAACTTACCTTACTATCTTCTGTCTGATGTTTTTCTGCCAATAAGTCTTGAATTTCTAAGACTTTTTCAATTTTTTGTTCTTGGCTAAGTTTCAAATACTGCTCATAGTCTCCTGACAATATCAAACGAGTTGATTCCTGTTCTACCAATTCTGGTGTAGTTGGTAATTCAAACATTCCCGAACGCCAATCAAAAAAATCTGGGGCGCGGTGGATAAAATAGTTTATGGAAAATGACCGCAAAAGAAACACAAAGCAAAATGGTAAATCATCTCTAAACCGTTCTCGCTGTTGATTTAGATGATTTAAAATATGCGGTACGCTGGTTAAATTGCTGAATTGTCCTTCTGTAATTTCACCAAAAGTTCTTTTTTCGTATTTATATAAAGAATATTCCAGACCTTTAATTAATAAAATATCAATTTGTTTATCTTTAACAAACTCAGCCACTCGCGCATATAAATTATCGATTGATTCAACTAAGCGCAAAGCTTCTATCTGCTTCTGGGGAATATCCTGTGGAAGTTTAGCAATTAAATTCTCGGCTTCCACAGGTGTACATTGCACAAAAAATAAGCCAAATCCTGATTTGCGCTTGAGGGCGCGAACTAAATCTTGATAGGCTGCTTCTGGTTCTGGGGGTAAATCGTCATCCCAATCATCTACATTTGGGTTCATGGAAGTTTTGCTACAGCTTCTTTAAATTCGGCAATTCCTTGAATTAATGGATGAATATCATACCAGCGCTGCATCTCTCCCTCATCATCAATATATTTATATTCTAAAAGACAGCGATTATACATCAAACTGCGATACAGGTCATCACCAGGAAGTTTTTTAGAACGGGACACCTCAGCTAAAAGATGCCATTGTGAGTTTTCTACAGTGCGGCGATAGGTATCTCTTGCTTGAGTAATTGCACGTTGCACGGCATTTTTTGTAATAGGTAACTCATCAATCCGTCCAATAGCATCTTGAGTTAACAATAGCAAATTCCTCACATGACCTCCACTCATCAAACACAGTCTTTCTAAGGTTTCAGGACTATCAAAAATGTCCTTTTCTGGTGAAACTTCCGGTGCAATTTGCCGAACTCGCTTGCTAATTAATTCTTTAACTTTCTTCAGTCCAGGCTGATAAATTGCTCCATCGGGTGTTTTCACCATAATCATCGGTAAAATTAGGCATTCACCATAGATATCCCGAATATCTGTACCGCGTTTAGAATACAGTAAGGAAATAGGTGCAGTATAAATCAAATGGCAATCTAAACCTTTGAGTTGTCCGCTACGGTCTACAAAAACTTCCTCATAGTTAGTGTTATCTCCGTCCTTAACTAATACCATCCGGTCTAAATTATCGACAATTACCGCTAGTTTATTGCAGCCATTAGGTAAATTCTTTTTGGCATCTGTCAGAAATTCATTCAATACCTGAATTAGAGTTACAGTGTGAGGATCAATTTTTTGGCGAATCTGTTGACGTAGCTGGGGAACGGCTCTTAAATTTGCTGTTAGTTTGGCAAATTGAGCAATTTGCGCTTCTATTTCTAGACTCTCAAACTCTATGGGAGTCTGTGCCAAATCTTTCAACTCACCCCACAGACTTTTTAACCAGTTGAGTATAGGACGAGGATTGGCAATTTTCTGTAAATCTTTGAGCAAGCGGCGTGTACAGGCGAGGAGAATATCTGTATATTGAGCATCTTCAGAATCAATATCTTCTTCATCAGCCGCAAAATAGACAACATAGAATTGCCGATTTTCTAAATACTTCTTTAACCTGAGTAGCTCTGTAGATTTCCCAGCACCCCGATGTCCAGAATATAATTGGCAGGTATTAGTATTTGCCAATCGCATCCGATTTCCCAACTCTTGAAAAATATCCGCATCTCCCCGCACATCCTGACAATCAACATACCTTGTATCATCGGCGGGTAAGGGTTCAAAGGGGTTAAAGGCGTTATAGAGTTTGGTAAGTAAGTCAGGATTATTAAGCATAAGTATTAAATATGGCAATTTTGCCTATTATAATCACGATAATAGTCCCTAATACTCGTTAATGAGCCTCGAAACCTCATTAACGAAGAAAAAAGTCTCATTAATGAGCCTCAGAACCTCGTTAATGAAGATAAAAGCCTCATTAATGAACCTCAGAACCTCATTAATGAAGAAAAAAGCCTGATTAATGAGCCTCAGAACCTCGTTAACGAGCCTCGAAACCTCATTAATGAAGAAAAAAGCCTCATTAATGAGCCTCAGAACCTCATTAATGAAGAAAAAAGCCTCATTAATATATTTTCGTAGTGGCGTAGCAAGCTTAAAATGTGGCAATATAATTTTCTTGTGGGGTGGACATCTTGTCCGCCCAGGACGGGCGAGACGCCCATCCCACAAGAGTTTTATTAATGCACCATTTTAGCCTTGTCGCGCCAGTAGTGGTCTGACACGCCTAAAATGTGGCAATATAATTTTCTTGTGGGGTGGACATCTTGTCCGCCCAGGACGGGCGAGACGCCCATCCCACAAGAGTTTTTCTAATGCACTATTTTAGTTGTGTCAGTCCACTACGACGAAATAAGGACACAGCATTGCTGTGCCCTTATGAATCTTTTATATTTTATGCTGGTCACTTAATTACGGAAAAATACCACAATTAAGGGGCGGAAATCTATAAGCTAATCAGCATTTAAGTTGCATGATTTGGGCGGGCAAGATGCCCACCCCACAAGAGACTGATAAAATTGAATCTGCAAATTAGATGTCTCATAGCTTATTCCCAGTCAACAGTCAACCGTCAACAGTCAACCAGAATTTAATATTCAGGAACGGAAGAATCTACTTCTCGACTCCAAGCGGTGATTCCGCCTTTAACGTTTGTGCCGACAATTCCCGCATCTTTAAGAATGCTCAGGGCTTTTGCCGATCGCCCGCCCATTTTACAATGAGCAATTAAGCGGTGTCCGTTGAGGATTTCTTTGACTTGTTGCACGCCATTGCCATTTTCAATATCTGGTAATGGAACTAATACTGAACCAGGTATTTTGGCGATTTCATATTCATGCGGGTTACGCACATCTAACAGTACAAAATCTTTTGCACCGCTATCTAATAACTGTTTCAATTCTGTCACAGTCATTTCTTGAATTTCTTGCTGCTGTTTGGCTTCTTCAGCTTTCGCTTGGGGAATACCGCAGAATTCTTCGTAGTCGATGAGTTTTTCAATTACTGGGCGAATTGGGTTAGGACGCAGTTTCAATTCGCGGAATTTCATTTCCAATGCATTGTATAGCAGCAAGCGTCCGCTTAAGGTGTTACCTTGTCCAAGAATAATTTTGACAGTTTCTGTCGCTTGAATCACGCCAATAATTCCCGGCAATATGCCTAACACCCCACCTTCTGCACAGGAAGGAACCATCCCTGGTGGTGGTGGTTCGGGATACAAGTCACGATAATTCGGCCCGCCTTCATAGTTAAATACGGTGGCTTGTCCTTCAAAGCGGAATATGGAACCGTAAACGTTAGGCTTGTTGAGCAGTACGCAAGCGTCGTTAACTAAATATCTGGTGGGGAAGTTATCAGTTCCATCCACGACAATATCATAGGGTTCCAAAATACTCAGAGCATTTTCGGAACTCAGGCGAACTTCATGCAAATCAACTTGACAAAAGGGGTTAATTTCGAGAATTCTATCTTTAGCTGATTGAATTTTCGGTTTACCTACCCAGGATGTACCGTGAATTACTTGGCGTTGCAAGTTCGATGTATCAACCACATCGAAATCAACTATACCAATGCGACCAACGCCCGCAGCTGCTAAATATAATAGCAGGGGCGCACCGAGTCCACCTGTACCGATACAGAGTACACTGGCGGCTTTCAGGCGTTTTTGCCCTTCTAATCCTACTTCCGGCAAAATTAGGTGCCGAGAGTAGCGTTCGTAATCGTCTTTGGTTAACTGGATTTCTTCCAGATTGGGATTGAGCATAGCAATTTTCAGTGGAGGGCGGATTATTTATCGTAGCGAAAAATGATATCCGTATCGATCGATTGTTTAAATTATGTTGTTAATTGCTTCTGGTTGGAATTGATGGTTGTCATCTAAACTCCAGCTTTGGAGTGTTTCCGCTTTGCCTTTGAGAACGGAAACTATTATATACGAGTATTCCGGCCAGGCATAGAGGCGATCGCATTCTGAAGGTATAGCGGGTGCGTCGGGGTGGGAATGGTAAATCCCGATAATATTCAAAGCGCGATCGCGTGCTGTTCTTTGTGCTTGTAACATAACTTGAGGTGCGATCGCGTATCTTCGGCGTGGGGTATCCTGAGTGCGATCGCCTGGGAAATCATCTATTGTATTATTCCAGGCATTTTCTGTGGGTATCACTTCCACTACGGTTCTGCTCTCACTCAGCCCGTGACCCAGGATTATACCGCAACATTCATCGGGGTAAGTACTTTCGGCGTGGCTGCGGATAATTTCTACTTGTTGGGGAAGAACTCGCAGAATCATTAATAATTGCGGCTAAGTTTCTCAATCGTATATTCTAGTAATTCTTTCACTTCCACGATACTGCTGACAAGGCGATCGTAATCTGAAGGTTGCACCAGTTCTAACTCATAACAAAGCAGCAGGTAATATTCTACTTCTATGGCTGAATCTCTAGCCATTTCCAGAAAATCTAGTTTTGCTTCGATTTCATCGTGGTGGCTTCCCTGAGCAATTTTAATCGGCACAGCAGAACAAGCTAAACGTATTTGTTGCGTTAAACCCAGTAATTCATCGTCGGGGAAATTTCTGGTTAAATCATAAATTGCTACTGTAAGTTCGTGGGCTTTATCCCATTCTGGAAGAGTTCTAAATTCTGACATCTTAAATTTACTAAAACTGATGGTTGATAATGTGAGTCATGCTAGTACTAAAAAACACGGTATTTTATTTTTGGCTACGAAATTCTCCGTACTAATAATACCCAGATTAACACTATGACACGCATGGTTAATTAGGCATTTATATTCAGATACATATTTTAATCACATTCTATATATGTTAAAAAAATGACACATTTTTTAGCATTTATGGGAATGGCATATTATTTTAATTCCGTAGTGAGGACTTTATTTCTTATTTGAGGACTGAAATCCTCACTACAGAATGAATTCTAAATTTTTACATTGCTTAATTTAGCTTGTTTTTTACACCGACTTGCTTAACTACTCAATTTAGACCTAATTCTCTGCATCTTTATATGGAATTTTTATTAGGAAAGGATCGTCACTTTCCCGGTAGCTAAATTATAATAACCACCAACAATTTTAAGTTTACCTTGCTGAATTAAATTACCTAAAATTGCCGAGCGTTCAGCTAAATGTTCGGCTTGATATTGCACATTAGCAATAACAGTATTTGCTTCTAAATTACCGTTTTTCTTTTTAGCAATTTCTACAGCAGGTTTAATTTCTTCGACAAAAGCACCAATTCTTCCAGGAAGTGGTTTACCTTCAACGGCTGCGTGAACTGCACCACATTTTGTATGACCTAAAACTAAAATAAGTTGCGTACCTAATACTGATGTCGCATATTCCAAGCTACCAATAGCTTCTGAAGAAGCCACATTCCCAGCAACTCGTACTACAAATAAATCGCCTAATCCTTGGTCAAAAACGATTTCTGCGGGTACTCGCGAATCAGCACAGCCTAATATAGCTGCAAATGGATATTGAGCTGCAACAGTTTCTTGCAAGCGAAATTTAGATTGGCGAGGAAGAAGACGCTTCCCTTTAACAAATCGTTGATTTCCTATTAGCAACCGATTTAATGCTGTTTGGGGATTAACTGGTTTTGGTTTTTTGACAGCATCATTAGATGGATCTTCAGCTAATGATGGTTCTTTGTTCCAGAGTACACCGCCAGTACCAATAATAGCCCCAAGACCAATGCTACCCAAACCAGCTAAATGTAAAAAATTACGCCGCCCAATAAATCCATTAATTCTAGCCATTCATCTACCTGACAACGTTTCGTTGTTGCCTGGAAGATAGCAAAATTCAGCCAGATGTAAGAGTACTCGCTGACACTGTTTAAGAGTGATTTAAGTTTTGGGCATGGGGCATTGGGCATTGGGCATTGGGCATTGGGCATTGGGCATTGATCTTTTGCTATTTTTCCCCCTGCTCCCTGCTCCCTTGCATCTAATGCTTCCCAGCACCTAGATACAGTTCTGCGACTTTGGGATCGTTTAACAATTCTTGACCGGGGCCTGTGATAGCATCACGTCCTGATTCTAGAACATAACCGCGATCGGCCATTTCTAGGGCTTTACGGGCATTTTGTTCTACGAGGACAATGGCTGTACCAGCTTGGTTAATTTGTTTAATTTGCTCGAATACTTGTGTTACCAGGATGGGCGATAAAGCGGCGGAAGGTTCATCCAAAAGCAGTAGACTTGGTTCCAGCATCAAAGCTTTACCCATTGCCAACATCTGTCGTTCTCCACCAGAAAGAGTACCAGCGCGTTGACGACGGCGATCGCTTAATCGCGGAAACATGGTAAATATTTTATCTTTGAGGGGCTTTAGGGGCACATTCCGCACAAAAGCCCCCATTTCTAAATTTTCTTCAATACTTAAAGATGGAAACACATTGGCAATTTGCGGAACGTAACACATTCCCCGTTGCACAATTTGATTTGACTTTAAGCCAGCAATATTTTCACCTTTAAAGGTAATTGTGCCTGTATGGGGAGTTAATAATCCAAAAATGGTTTTTGCTAAGGTAGATTTACCCGCACCATTAGGGCCGATTACGGTGACTAATTCCCCCGCTTCCACCCGAAAATTTACACCTTGCAGGATATCTACATCTTTAATATATCCAGCATGAACATTTTGAACTTCTAATAAATAGTCAATAGTCATTTGTCAATAGTCATTTGTTATTGGGTATGGGGCATTGGGCATGGGGCATTGGGCATGGGGCATTGGACATTGGGCATTGAGTATTTATTTAGTTACCCCCTCTGCCTCCTCTGCTTCCTCTGCTTCCTCTGCCCTCTTGCGTTTTCCCTTGTCTCCCTTCCCAATATCCCACGCCCCTCTGCCTTACCTTAACCCTGAACTATGGACTATTCTGGCGTTTTTTGCAAGTCTGGTCGTTCTTCGGGAACGATCGCGCCTTCTACTGGGCATACTTGGAGACAGATGCCACAATCAATGCAGGTAGCAAAGTCAATCCAGTACCAATCGGTTCCTTTGACGTTTTTACCTGGCCCGTCATGAATACAGGCTACTGGACAAGCTTCTACGCAGTCAGCAATGCCTTCACAGACATCGGTAACAATTGTATGTGGCATTTTCTTGATTCCCTCTGTTTAAAATCGGCCATTTCTAGCCTAGCAATTAGTGCTGTTTCGTAGTGAAGGCATCATCAAGAAGGCAGGGGGCAGGGAGCAGGGAGAGGGGGAGACAAAGTATCGCTTTGGTGGGTGGGGTTCTTGCGGTTTAGTAATACCAATTTGAAAAAAGAGTGTGACAAATGGTAGGGGCATGGCAATGCCATGCCCTCTGGAATATGAATATATTGATGTGCCGCAAACATTATTGAAATTGGTATAAGTAATCAAGCGGATATAATCTCAGAAATAAACCCGACACTATCATGCATAAATGTCGGGTTGAGTTTGCATAAACAGTAAAATTCAAGACTGAATTCCTGAGAAGAAAATTAATCATCCGAATTTTCAGCGATCGCTACTGCGAGTTTTTCATAACGTCGAGGATCGCCTTCGGCAAATACCTGTCGCTCTTGTCCTTTACGCCCATACAAACCTTCCATGATTTTTTGCCAGTCCATAGAAGATAACGGTGAAGGGCTATCTTCTACATTGTGCTGTTGCTCAATCACAGTCTGTTTCTGGAGGTGTTGCTGCGCCAGTAAGACACGTGCTTTAACTGCCCAGCTATCATCTTTGGCAGCTATTTGCTCAAATTGGGACTGAATTTGCGATCGCCAATCTGGATAATTAGTTGCCACAGCATCGGCGAGAAACTGTAAACCAACGACTGCTGAATAGCGTACTACCCATTCGTCGTCTTCTTTGGCGACAAATAGCAAGGCATCCATTGCTTCTGCTTGGGCAATTTCTAGCAAATCTTCGGGGAACCAATGCCACTTCATCATTCCTAAACCCTTAGCGGCTGCCCGTCGGACGCTGAGGGCAAAGTCTGCTGTGGCTGCACCTAACAAGGTGACTAATCCTCGCGGATCGCCAATTCCTGCTAAGGCACGGATTGCCCAAGATCTAGCGGTGTAGTTATGCAGATCCAGTAGCTCTAACAGTGCTGGTACTGCGGGTTCGCCGATTTGGATTAGTCCATCAACAGCGGCGACGGCTGCACCTGGATTGTTATAGCTGAGTGAAGCAATTAAGGTGGGGATGGCTCCTTCTAAACGAGATGCTGCTAAGTTTTTCACAGCTTCTTGTAGCCGGAGAGAAGAATCTGCGTCTTCTACTGCACGAATTAGAGAGTTAAGGTAATCAGGCATGAGGGAGAAGAGAAGCAATAAGTTCTACCTTTTACATTGTCCCTCTTTCTGCTACAATAGCGCATCCATTAATTGCATTACTTTAATCGCCCCAGGAGATAAATCCGTTGCTGTGGTTTGTGGCAATTGCTTTTCGAGTAAGCCTTTGAGGGCTATCAGCTTTAAGCTATTTTCTGCTAAAGTTTCGGCGATCGCATCAGCAGCTGGCAAATATCCAATCGCTCCTAAATCTGCTAGCACGGCTCGACGTAATTGTAAATCATCGTTAGCTAATGCTTGAATTAAGCGATCGCCATACTGATTTGATGTTTCTGTTGGTTTATAGGTAAGCTGATACATTGCCCTAGCTGCTGCAAACTGAATCCGGGGAATGGGGTGATCTAAAAAAGATTCAATTGCAGGAATGGCTTCAACTGCTCCCAAAGTTCCCAAGGCTTCAATAATCGCGTCAAAAGGTTGGGCTAACTGGGGCGGTTCTGGTGCGGGTGAGGTTCCAGGAATGCGATCGCTCAATAAATCAATCAACCGATGAATACAGGATGTGTCCCCCAACATTTCTAGAGATTGGGCTGCAGCTTCCCGGACGTAAAAATCAGAACATTCCAGCGCTTTGACTAAAGCGGGAACTGCTCTATTTTCGCCTAGTTTACCCAAGGCTCTAGCTGCATTGCGACGTAGGGGATAACCACCAGCATGAGTGCGATCGTCCTCATCTTCTAAGGCAGTAATTAATACATCAATGGCTTCTGGAGCATCCACCCGAAAGCGTCCTAACCACCAAGCGGCGTATACCCGTAATCCCAAATCTTCACCTTGGAGATTAGCGATCGCCTGTTCCACAGTTAATTGGCTATCATCCTGAATATTAGCTTTGTTTTCCATAGAAAATCGCTCTCAACGAGATGAAGGGTTAGGAAACTTTAGATTGCTGACGCCTTGTACAGACGCGATTCATCGCGTCTCTTGTCTCTCGCGATTCATCGCGTCTCTGATTCATTGCGTCTCTGATTCATCGCTTTTCTGACCAAAACAATACCCGGAGGGGTAAACAATCACTAACTTCTGTCAGTCATTGTATACCCCTCCGGGTCAAACCATCTAAAAAATTAGCTTAATGCGTTGATGGCGTAGTCGATGTAGGAGTTAGCTTCAACAGCAGGATCGCCGCTCAAACCGTGGTTAGCTTTGATATATTTCAAAGCTTCAACGTACCAGCTAGGAGATAGATCGAAGGTACGGTTGATTTCAGCAAGACCACCGATGAGGTAATCATCCATTGGGCCTGTACCACCAACAACTAGGCAGTAGGTAACCATGCGCAAGTAGTAACCGATGTCACGAACGCACTTGTCTTTGCCTGTTTGAGTAGAAGCAAAGTTGGGGCCTTGAGTGCTGGTGGTGTAGGGATATTTGCTGTAAACAGCGTTAGCAGCACCGCTAGCTAGGCTAGAAGCTTTTTCGCTTAAAGCTTTTGCAGCTTCTAAGCTAGCTTTAGCTTGACGGAAACGACCAAATGCGGTTTGGATTTCGGTGGAGCTTAAGAAGCGTCCTTGGGAATCAGCAGCAGCTACTGCTTCGGTTAAAGGGGTTTTCATGTCAGATTTTCTCCCAATATCTTATTTTGATGAAAGAGCTTTTAGCAATTGTTGTCAGCTATGTGCAGCCGATCAGAAAAAACTGGTAAGTCTGTGGTTATGAAACCGCAGCAGCAGCTTTATCAAAATAGCTAGCTACTTCAGACATTAAGCTTGCACAGTCGCCTCTGGTGATACCGTTGGTGTCGCCAGCAATAGCTAGTGCAGCGTCTTTCATCTTTTGAACGCCAACTGCTACGGAAGCACCGGGGGTTCCTAAAGCCAAGTAGGTTTCTCTCAAACCGTTGAGGCAGCGATCGTCGAGGATGCTTGCATCGCCAGAGAAGATAGCGTATGTTACATAGCGTAAGATGATTTCCATGTCACGCAAACAAGCAGCCATACGACGGTTGGTGTAAGCGTTACCACCAGGAGCGATCAACTGGGGCTGTTCTGCAAACAAAGAACGAGCTGCATTAGCAACGATTGTGGAGGAATTGCCGGTGATGCGGTTGACAACGTCCATGCGCTTGTTGCCATCAGCAACCATAGCGCTCAGGGCATCAATTTGAGAAGCACTCAGATATTCACCGCGTGCATCAGCTTGGGAGACTACTTTTGCAAATGCGTCAAACATACACTCTATGTCCTAATTCGTTTAGTCGAGTATGGCTTGGATTAGGTTACAACCCAATTTGATTCGGCTAATAGCCTAATCAACTCAAAGCAGTAGGTTGAATAACTGCTGAAACCTTTCCGATTGTTTCCCTGAGGAAGTTGGGAAGATTTCTGATTTCTTTAATAATTGAAGAGCTTTCTCATCTGGGATGAACGACTAGGCGATCGCCTGGTCTGTTGATCTCTTCAATGTTGTTTATACTATATCGTTGGATCGTTTGTTTATTACAAATTGTCAACTTCATGGTGTCATGACCGGAAACGCTTATTCATCAAGCTGTTCATTCTTATTAGTATTTATAATTTTCTTAGCATTTCTTAATCATCCCTCAGTTTTGTCTAGCTAATCTACCTAGCTCTACTGCTATTACAGGTAGATATTGCTGCTCTACAGCCGAGCTAAAAATGAATAAAATTTTAATAAATATTAAAAAAACTGAGTTTTTCTCATATAAGTGTTATGAGCGTACAACGCTCAAGCAAGCAATAGGCAATTAATGTCTGCAATAAGTAAGCTATTCTGCTTTTAAGTCGCACAATCCATCATGAGGACTGTTGACTGTTGACTGTTGACTGTTGACCGTTGACCGTTGACCGTTGACTGTTGACTGTTGACTGTTGACTGTTGACTGTTGACCGTTGACCGTTGACTGTTGACTGTTGACCGTTGACTGTTGACTGTTGACTGTTGACCGTAGGGGCGGGTTTATTTAGATCTTTGTCGATCAACGCGGATATCCCTGAACCCGCCCACATAAAAGTTAACAGCCCTGATTCAGTAAGTCGGCGGCAATAAACCAAACTATGCTGCGCAATGTAAACATGCTTGAAACCCTTACCAATGACCAATGACAAATGACAAACCTCGCCAGTTGTCTTTAATTACGCCGACCTACTTAGTAGTTGTGTAATTTATCACGATTTAGTTGCTGTCCAATCTTTCTTGAGCAAGGCGAGAAAGGTGGCAATTCCTTTAGAAAATCCTTGGGGGTCAGGTAAAACATACTGGGGAAATTCCTCATAAGGCCGCCACGGCTCTGAGGAGTTATGACGCAGGTACAAAACGCGCTCATCTCCTTCAAGTTTCCAGAGCATTTGACCGCCAGTGGGAATTTCAGCCATGTTGTTCTCCTAAATATAGTGCAAACAAAAACTTGCCAAATTCTGCCAGAATTCCGTGATTCTCAATATTAATTTACGTCAACTTTGCTACAAGACTCCTAGACTATTGCTTTGAATTGTTGTAAGAGCATGGATACATTATAGTTGCCCGTTGCTAAGTTAGCCACAACTCAAATAAGTAGCCATCATTGGCGAGAAAATCCCACAACCAAATATGGAAATATCTCTTAAGAGTCAATAGTCAATAGTCAACAGTCAATAGTCAACAGTCAACGCTATTTTCAAGTTAGTCCTTCATGGGGAAAACACACAACCAAACATGAAAATCTCTAGTCCCTAGTCCCTAGCCCCTATTTTCAAGCTAGTGTTGTTCTCTATCAAGCAATACGAAAAATTTAAACTAGAGTTACCCTGCAAGACCAAAACCAATCATGATTAAATTAAACAGCCAACTCACGTTAGAAGAATTCCTTGCACTTCCACAAGGTGATATCATTTACGAACTAATTGATGGCGTAGCTGTCCCTAAATTTCCTAATGATGATATGGCACCAAAATATTTTCATAGTTCCGTAACAGGTGCGCTATTTATCTTATTGTCTGCATGGGCGCAAGGAAAAGGACGGATAGTAATTGAATGGGCAATTAAGCTCATCAGAAATCAACAAGACTGGGTTCCAGTAGCAGATTTGACTTATATTTCTTATAATCGTCTTCCTGCCGATTGGTTACAGGATGAGGCATGTCCAGTTGCACCTGAATTAGTAATTGAAATTATTTCTCCTGGTCAAACTTTTGGAGAAATGACAGAAAAAGCCACTGATTATTTACAAGCTCAAGTTCAAAGAGTTTGGATTGTAGATACCAAAGCCAAAACTATTACGATTTTTTGCCCGAATACTCTTCCCCAAACTAAGCGCGATCGCGATATTTTGACAGATTCTCTCTTTCCAGGGCTACAAATTACACCTCAACAAATCTTCCAAACAGCAGGGATAATTTAAAATTTAATCATTATATTTTATTTTTTAGCTTTTATTTTTCATAGCAGTAAAGGGGCGGAGAAAGGTAAACTTTTCCACGCCCTTACATTCCAAAATTAAATACTATTGCTGTCAGATATGCGATGCGATTTCAGTTTTCCGATGAAGTTTCAGCAGACGCAGTACGAATGCCCACAATTTTACCGCCTAAACGGCTGATGCGTCGCATTTCTTCATTCATGCGGCTGTAAGGCACTTGAATGAGAATTGTGCTGCTATTGCGAATTTGATACCGATTGTTGTCGGTTTGCTCGCTCTGGCGCAATCCTTCTACTTCGTAGATAAAAACGCGATCTTCTGAGCTGGTGCTTGACCCTCTTGTCAATGCAGATTTACCCAACATAATGGTTTTATCTCCTATTGTGCCAAGGTAATGCTAGCAATCTTACCGCCCAGCTTATTGATTTGCTGTAGGGTGCTAGATAGTTGTTCGTAGGGAACGATAAATTCTTTATTGCTCCGACGAACTTTGGGATATCTGGGTAAGCTGATACCGGTCACTTCAATCCGGTATAAACCTGAGGTAGAACCAGCGGAAGATCTGCCAAAGGTGCGGCTGGGTGCTGTTCCTAGCTTGGAGGGGAGGTAAGAGAAACCTTGAGAACCACCAGAAGGAGCGATAATCGCAGAGGCACTGTTTTTAGCTAAGTCAGCAGCCAGACGAGAACTAGTACCAGCAAGCTGAGAGCGATCGCTACTAGCATAACCGCGATAGAGGCGGAACATGCGCGTAAAACCAACGGTTCTTTGACCAACGCCTGTGGTTACAAAGTCACGGTAGTAAGGAACGATCGCATCGCCAAAGTAAGCATCATATTCAGCAGAGTCGATGTAAGAATCGATGTCTGCATCGAAGCCTTGATTTTGGTAGCGATCGAGATGCTCGATTACTTCCGACTCATCGTAGGGTGCGCGTCCTAGCAGGTGTTTAATGTTTAATTCAATTACCCGGGTGTGGAAGTTCGGATAAAGGAATTTGGTTTTGTATAGTTCGGATTTAGCCACGGCGCGGACAAAATCCCGGACGCTGAGTTTACCATTGGTCAATAACGACTCTAAGCTGGTGAGACGTTCTGACTGCATTAGGTAGTCGTTACCTAATACTTGACGATAAACTGCTGCAATGACAGCCTTGGCATCTTCTGCTGTCCAGTTGGGCCGCAGTTCAACTGGGCGTGTTTGATCGAAAGCCGAAGTTCCCAAACGAGACGCGGCGGTTGTAATTGCCACTAATAGCTCTCCTTATAGATTGGATATTGCAAATGGAATTGATTTAGGCAGGAGAAATATTTACTACCCGGTTCCCTCTTTGATTCAGTCTTTGGAGGGTGGGTGAGAGTTGATCGTAAGCCACCAAAGACTCTCTCATACTACGGCGGACTTGAGAATTCTGCCCGCTATTTGCTTGAATAAAGCGCACTCGGTAAAGCTGTCCGCGATCGCCTGCGACTGTTCCAGTTAGTCCCTTACCAAAGTTCGGGGTTTGAATCGCTGTAGCTAAATTCAAGGCGAGATCCTGGGTTAACCAAGCAGATTTATTTTTCCCTTGGGAGCGATCGCTGTTTGCATACCCGCGATAGATTTGAAACATGCGGCTAAAACCGACTGTTTTTTGTCCTGGTTGGGTAGCAAATCCGCGATAATAGGGGACAATTGATTCGCCAAAGTTTTCTTGATATTCCAAAGAATCAATATAAGAATTGATTTCTGCCTCGTATCCTTTTTGGGTATAGAGATCGACATGGTAGGCAATCTCTGCTTCATCATAGGTAGCACGACCAAGGAGGTGCTTATAGTTGAGTTCGATGAAGCGGACTTGAGGTGTAGAGTAAAAGAATTTTTGCCGATATAGTTCGGATTGTGCTAATGCCCGCACAAAATCGCGAACGCTAATGTTACCTTGCTGCAATAGCGATTCGGCGCTGGTGAGACGTTCGCTTTGCATGAGGTGATCGTTGCCAAACACTTGACGATAGGCAGCATTAATTACTGCTTTTACGTCTTCATTTGCTCTTAATTCTATAGGAGCTGTGCTGGCAAATGGCTCAAATCCTAACTGACTGGCGGCCTGGGAACTAGTCATGACCATTCTCCTGAATTTTAATCAGAAAAAACATGCCCAGAACCCCATAAAACTGCCTATGCTAGAAAATTAGCATCCACAGCCTTTAGTTGTTCTGGGCAAAAATCAACTCTTAGCTTAAAGCGTTGATTGCATAGTCAATGTAGGAGTTAGCTTCAACAGCTGGGTCGCCGCTCAAGCCATGATTAGCTTTGATGTACTTGAGAGCTTCAACATACCAGCTAGGAGATAGATCGAAGGTACGGTTGATTTCTGCCAAACCACCAATTAAGTAGTCGTCTAGAGGGCCTGTACCACCAGCGATTAAACAGTAGGTGATAATCCGGATGTAGTAACCGATGTCGCGGACGCACTTGTCTTTACCGCGTTGGTCAGCAGCAAAGTTCTTACCTTGCATTTGGGTGGTGTAGGGGAACTTTTGGTATACTGCATTCGCAGCACCAGAAGCTAGGCTAGAAGCTTTTCCGCTTAATGCCTTAGCTGCATCTAAGCTAGCAGATGCTTGACGGAAACGTCCAAATGCTACTTGAATTTCTGTAGAGCTCAGAAACCGACCTTGAGAATCTGCGGTAGCGACTGCTTCGGTTAAAGGGGTTTTCATGCTGATTATCCTTTCAACAAATTATGTAAAGGTGTGCGTTAGAAATAAGAAAGATTGAGCTAGCCGAGGATTTTTCTAGCCTACAGCCGCAGCAGCGCGATCGAAGTAGCTGCTTAATTCAGACATTAAGGAGCTACAGTCACCACGGGTAACACCGTTGGGATCGTTTGCGATCGCGATCGCTGCTTCTTTCATCTTAGAAACGCCAGTCGCTACAGAAGCGCCAGGAACGCCCAGAGCCAAGTAGGTTTCGCGCAAACCGTTTAAGCAGCGATCGTCTAAAACGCTAGCATCGCCTGCAAATACAGCGTAGGTTACATAGCGCAAAATGATTTCCATGTCGCGCAAGCAAGCAGCCATACGACGGTTGGTGTAAGCATTACCACCTGGTTGAATTAACTGGGGTTGCTCTTCAAATAGTGCCCGAGCTGCATTAGCTACAATTGTGGATGCATTACCGGTGATGCGGTTTACAACATCCATCCGTTTAGCACCAGCAGATACCATATCTTTTAATGCATCGATTTCAGAATCGCTAACGTAAGCGCCTCTTGTGTCAGCTTGGGAAACTACTTTGGTAAAAGCGTCAAGCATTCCAGCATCTCCTAAATAATTACTATGCTGTGGATTCAAATTAGGTTCAAAATTCTGAATCTTGATGTGAACGAGCAGCATAATTTGTTGAAAGATAACCACGCTATCATCAGTAAATCAGCAAACAGTAACTAGCAAGTTTTAATCCCTTGCAAATCCGGGCAAATTCCACCCGAAACTGTTAGCTATTTAAAGTTAACTAACGGTACAGTTATCCATCAATTCAATACTGCGAATATCCATTACAACTACTTCTCTAAGACTCACAAGCTCAGATCGTGAAATAGTTGAGCCTCAATTTTTCAGAAACTGAACTCTTCCATCCAGGTTAAAGAGTTCAGCGGTTTTTTGAACCTGCAATTGATTAAAGCAATCCAATTGTGCAAATTTTGTGCAATTTTTTATTTGGGTTCAAAGATTTAGTTACGAAATATTAAGAAAACCCGCAAACCTTGTACAGTCAAGGATTTATTTTATTTTAATCTTGTCTTTAGATTTAAATTATCGTTACATTCAGCAATATTTGTCAACAATTGGGTTAAGCAAAATTTTTTTGCTCCAAATTTTTAGCAAAAATGTGGTTTTTGTCTGTACTATTTTCTTTAATATTTCTTTAAATAAGTTTATAAATATCTTGTTTAATTTCACTTGCATAGCAAAAGACGTTGCTTAAGCACTATTAAGCAAGATTAAGTTTTTACGCGCCCAGATCAAATATCTTCGTGTTAGGGCTGTCCAGGGTCAAGAGTCAAAAGTCCAAGCTGACTTTTGACCCTGGACTCTGGACTTTTGACAACCTTAGTGGGAAATATAAAGTTTAAATGCGTCACAGCTTAGTATAAGTAGGGGTAGGGTGTGTTTGCAAACGCCACTCGCCTCAAGCAGGGAAAACCTTCCGTCGCCAGCAGGGTAATTTTGTATTGGGTTTAGCAAATTTTTGGTTACCAAAAGTGTAACCGGATTATTTTCACAATTGAGCTACTTTATGATGATTTGTAGTTAAGCTCCTCACACCACACGAAAAGCCGTGAAGCATTATGTTTCACGGTCTTTTTCTTTTTTTGTACAGTGACTAATTATCTGTCGTCGGTCACACATTCGTGTCGTTATGACAAATTGTTATCGTCTAAGGTGAAATTTGCATTTTGAGAGTAGCAATGACAAATTCGTGTCATCCACTAAAACCAATTTTACTTATCTTTATATGGTTTGGTTTTTTCCTGCCTACTTACTTAGAGCAAATAGAAAAATCGGTGATTTGGGATAAAGGCGATCGCCTGTGCTATTTTTCATTAAATGCGATCGCCTGACTTTAGAGAAATGATGTAGCCTGGGGGATGTCGCCGGGTGGGGGCAAAGCGGTGCTTATGCCCCTACGATGATTTATACTTGAGGAACTGGTAATCTGCTGTATTTCCCGTGAGTGCGATCGCCTTTACCATATGTCGGTTTAAGCTGAAAAAGCCGATTATTACAGTTCTTCAACACAATATTGACGACAATCAACACAGCATTGACGACAATCAACACAACGTTGACGACAATCAACACAGCATTGACGACAATCAACACAGCATTGACGACAATCAACACAGCATTGACGACAATCAACACAACGTTGACGACAATCAACGCAACGTTGACGACAATCAACACAACATTGACGACAATCAACACAACATTGACGACAATCAACGCAACGTTGACGACAATC
Source organism: Calothrix anomala FACHB-343 (assembly GCF_014696435.1). Lineage (GTDB taxonomy): Bacteria > Cyanobacteriota > Cyanobacteriia > Cyanobacteriales > Nostocaceae > Aulosira > Aulosira anomala_A. The sequence goes on from NZ_JACJQG010000072.1 coordinate 28,597, forward strand.
AAAACGATATCAATTTGACTAATGAGAATCTGGAATTGAGTGTTGGGGGTTTGTAGTAGCTAAGAGCAAGAAGTCAAAACTTGTTCATTTAACACTCCTAACTTAGTAACCAGGCGCGAGCGATCGCGTCTGTTTATTTTTTGGCTATTTTATTTTGGTAAACCGATAAGACGCTGAACTTGTACGGATACATCAGGAAAAGCCAAGGGGGAAATAGTACCTGTAGTGAATGTTAGTTCAGTTTTGTATTCTCCATTATTGAGGTCGCGAAATACCTGTAATTGCGGAGTCTTGAGGTTAACAACCCAGTATTCAATAATTCCTGCTTCCCCATAAATTTCTTTTTTCTCGTTTAAATCTTTACTGAGGGTAGCTTGGGAAAATTCAATTACCCAGAAAATATCTTCCGGGTAAGGGTGATGTTGCAAGTAAATTTCGCCTAAAGGTTTAACAACTGCGATATCAGGGGCGGGTTCGGAATCATTGGGTAAAGTGATAGGTTTTGCATCGCGAATTTTTACCCGTTCACCCAGTAGTGCGCGGAGATAATCGGCAGTTTCTGTGTTGTAATAGGCGTGAGGTTCGCGTTCTGGGGGCATAACAATAAGATCGCCACGCAATAGTTCAATCGGCTGTCCGTCAAAAATGCCTGCTTCTATTGCTCGGTGATAGCGTTCAAGTGACCATTTATAAGTAGTTACGGTCATCAGAAAAATGGGTAGAAACCCCGTCCTTTAGTACCGGTTTACAAGCCCCTTACGGGGACTGGTTTTTAAATGGCGATAAGCCCAAGAACCAGCAAACTTGTTTAAGTCCCTTCCCGCAACACAGATAAGATGTCCTGTCTAACAGCACCTAACCAATTAGGCTTGTAGATAGTCCAGACTAGGGAAGTATCTGGAAGTGCGTGCCAACCTGTGTCTCAATGCGGTATTCACCTCTTGCGTTGCCTAAATTGGTTTAGACAATCCTCACCCTTCAAGAGTGAGGTTGGTGAAGGCATTTGATTTAGCCTTTTTTCTCCTGTTTTTAGGGACTTACAAAAAATAAATTACCCATATTTCGTAGTGCGAGCATCTTGCTCGCTGGTGTTCAAAAGCGAGCGAGACGCTCGCACTACAAATTTATTAGGTATTTAAAAAATTGGATGTCCCTTACCAGAGATTTAGTTTAATTGTAGTCTTGTAGGTCAATTTGCCGATAAAAAGAATTTTTACCGCATATCTACTAACTCATGAGTACACGTTGCTAGGTATGATATTTAATCTGCAAGCATTTACTCAGTAAAAACTAGCTATGACTCAAAACTACCGCATTACTTTACTCCCCGGCGATGGCATTGGCCCCGAAATTATGGCCGTAGCGGTAGATGTGCTGAAAGTCGTGGGGAACAAATTTGATCTAAGTTTTGATTTTCAAGAAGCTTTAATTGGTGGTGCAGCTATTGACGCTACTGGCGAACCCCTACCGGCTGCAACCTTAGATACTTGTCGCAACAGCGATGCAGTATTACTCGCTGCTATCGGTGGTTACAAGTGGGATACTTTACCATCTCATCTCCGCCCAGAAGCAGGGTTATTAGGATTACGTGCGGGGTTGGGATTATTTGCCAATTTGCGCCCAGCGAAAATTTTACCCCAGTTAATTGATGCCTCAACTTTAAAGCGGGAAGTTGTCGAAGGCGTAGATATTATGGTGGTGCGCGAACTCACTGGAGGAATTTACTTCGGTAAACCCAAGGGGATTTTTGAAACGGAGACAGGAGAGAAGCGGGGTGTAAATACAATGGTTTACACCGAATCAGAAATCGATCGCATTGGCAGAGTCGCCTTTGAAACCGCCAGAAAACGCGGTAAGAAACTTTGTTCAGTCGATAAAGCCAATGTTTTAGAAGTATCTCAACTGTGGCGCGATCGCATCACCAAACTTTCTCAAGAATATCCTGATGTGGAACTCTCGCACCTCTATGTCGATAATGCGGCAATGCAATTAGTCCGCGCCCCCAAACAATTTGATACCATCGTCACAGGTAATTTATTTGGCGATATTCTCTCCGATGCTGCTGCCATGCTCACAGGTAGTATTGGAATGCTCCCTTCAGCTAGTTTAGGTGCTTCCGCCCCCGGCGTCTTTGAACCGGTTCACGGTTCCGCCCCAGATATCGCAGGACAAGATAAAGCCAACCCCCTAGCACAAGTATTAAGTGCAGCCATGATGCTACGGTACGCCCTAGATCAACCAGCCGCCGCCGACGCCATCGAAAACGCCGTATTCCAAGTTCTCGAACAAGGCGATCGCACTGGCGATATTCTCTCCCCCGGTACCAATCTTTTAGGCTGTCGCGCTATGGGTGAAGCTTTAATTAAAGCGATTAGTTAGTTGTCAGTTGTCAGTTGTCAGTTGTCAGTTGTCATTATTCTTCCTTTTCCCCCTGCTCCCTGCTCCCTGCTCCCTGCCCAATGCCCCATGCCCAATGCCCCATGCCCAACATCTAGATCATTTTGGCAACCGTTACGGAAAGTTTCATATAAACTAGAGACAAATCTAGAAAGCAATAACATCCATAGTGTACGCTTTACGACAAGGAAACGAAAATTATACTGCTCCCCGCAGTCAGCATTCTCAGCCACCTTTGGCTGATCCTGCTGTTATCCGGGCTGCTGGTCAGATTTACTACACTCTCTGCGAAGCACATCCAGAAGTTACTGGACAGCCTACAGGTGTAGCTATTAATCGCGTTACTCATCGCGGTAAGGTAATTTTTACTAATCAGCCAGTTCTGTTACCGCAAGAATGTTTTGTGCCGTTAAGTCAAATTGAATCCCAAATGTATTAGTCAAAAGTCATTAGTCAACAGTCAACCGTCAACAGTCAACCGTCAACAGTCACTAGTCATTAATCATTGGTTGCTAGACAAATGAGGAATGACAAGGGACAGATGATACTTAAAAACTGACAACTGACGACTGACAAAGTACAAATAACAAAGGACTAATGACTAATGACTAATTATGGATATTCTCATAATCCTACCGGCGAGTGCTGTTGTCTTCGCCTTAGGTGCATCTATCGGTAGTTTTATCAATGTTGTGGTGTATCGGTTACCAGCCGGATTATCGGTACTTTGGCCGCCTTCTCGCTGTCCCCATTGCCTCAACCAACTAAAAGCTTATGATAATGTGCCTGTTTTTGGCTGGCTATGGTTAAAAGGTCGGTGTCGTTATTGTAAAAGCAAGATTTCTGCCCGCTATCCTGTAGTGGAAGCGTTAACGGGCGTAATATTTTTACTAGTTTTTCTCTTATTTAAAGTTTCTATTTTAACAATTGGTTATTGGGCGTTTTGTAGCTGGTTATTGGCCTTATCCCTCATTGATTTAGATACTATGACATTACCAAACCAACTGACGCAGTCGGGTTTGGTATTGGGAATAATATTTCAAATAGTTATTGGATTGTTTCCTGAAGGTAGTTCTGTGGGAGCTATTAGACATTTAATGATGGGAATAGTTGGCGCAGTGGTGGGATTGTGGTTATTTGATGCGATCGCGCTTTTTGGCTCCATTGCTCTGGGTAAAACCGCAATGGGCGCAGGCGATGCTAAATTAGCCGCCATGATGGGGGCTTGGCTGGGGTGGAAATATTTGCTGCTAGCGGCTTTTATCGCTTGTGGAGTGGGAACCTTAGTGGGGATTGCCTCAATTACACTCTCAAAGCGCAGATTTGGTCAAAAAATACCCTTTGGCCCGTTTCTGGCGATTGGGGCAGCGATCGCCTTATTTGGCGGTGAAGCGATTTTATCGGCGTACTTGCGGCTATTTTTTCCAGTAATTTAAATAAAGGAGGCAAAAACAAAGTCGCACATGGACAACTTAAGGGACTTCCAAGTAAAAAAATATTCCATTGCTATTGTTCAGTGTTGACGGTTCACAGTTCACGGTTAACGGTTAACAGTCAACAGTCAACAGTCAACAGTCAACAACTTGAACGGAGTAATTTATTTTTTGGAGTTTTTTAAAATCCCATTTTAAACCCCATTAATCAATCATAAGAAATTTCTACCCCCATGACTGTAACTGTCATTACGCCATTAATTCTTCAGATTTTGGTAATATCATCCTGTGACCAGTATTACCCTCTTAACGAGCTAACTGCTCATAACCTAGCAATACGAAGTCTTGATGTGGGAGCAAGTGTCCCCTTGAGGGGTTGGGGAAGAGCGTCCTGTTGGGGGGATTAATATGTAAGACCTTTGCCAATACTTTCACAAAGATAAAACTGATAACACAGTTGTGTTGGCATCAGCATTTTCGTTAAGCTGGCAACCAAAGATGCAAAATAAGGTCTGAATAGCTAAGAAGCGTAATTTGACGATTAGTCATATAGTCAAGAGCCAAACGGGATGAACAAACGTGTCTTTCCCCTAGCGGAGCCACCACACAAACCATATCCAGTCCACAGTCCCAAATCACGACTGGGGAATGAGGACTTTTTACCCTGTAATCCCTCTAGCTTCTTGACTCAGTTTTCGACCTCATTACCCAATTAATAAGATAAAAATGGCAAACAACGAAGAATCACGCGGTTTAAAGTCACTATTGGATTGGTTTGCAAATCGCCGAAAACCAGGCACTATTAATCAAGAACGTCAAGAAAGAGAAATTGCTGATGGGTTATGGCACAAGTGTGCTAAGTGTGGTGTACTCACCTATACAAAAGACCTAAAAGCAAATCAGATGGTTTGTGTGGAATGCGGTCATCATAATCGGGTAGATAGCGACGAACGCATTCGCCAATTAATTGATGCTAACACTTGGCGACCAATGGACGAGAATTTGCGTCCTACCGATCCCCTGCAATTTCGCGATCGCAAACCTTACAGCGATCGCTTGCGGGAAATGCAAGAAAAAATTGGTTTAATTGATGCAGTAAAAACTGGTTTTGGTCAAATTAATGGTTTACCCGTAGCTTTAGGAGTAATGGATTTCCGCTTCATGGGTGGAAGCATGGGTTCCGTCGTCGGGGAAAAACTCACCCGGATGATTGAGCAAGCCACCCAACGCCGTTACCCGGTAATCATCGTCTGCACTTCGGGGGGGGCGAGAATGCAAGAAGGTATGCTTTCCCTGATGCAAATGGCGAAAATTTCCGCCGCCTTACAACGCCATCGCGACGCCAAACTTTTATATATTCCTGTTTTGACTCATCCTACCACCGGGGGTGTAACAGCCAGTTTTGCCATGTTAGGCGACATCATCCTCGCAGAACCCAAAGCTACCATTGGCTTTGCCGGTAGACGAGTCATTGAGCAAACCATCCGCGAAAAACTACCCGAAGATTTCCAAACTGCTGAAGATTTACTCAAGCATGGTTTTGTTGACGAAATCGTTTCCCGTACCCAGTTAAAGAACACTCTCGCCCAGCTGATTGGTTTACACCAACCCATACCCACCGCCCCACACGTGGTGTTATGGGAAAGCATGAGCTTGAGTTCTAGCGCTGCTGAGTAAGTGAGGGGCTAGGGGGGGCAGGGAGCAGGGGGCAGGGGGATAAGGAGGACAAGGGGGACAAGGGGGACAAGGAAGACATTGTAGAGACGCGATTCATCGCGTCTATGAAAAATGCCCAATGCCCAATGCCCAATGCCCAATGCCCTATTCTTCAACAAATATCAGGGGTAAAATTGCTGCTAGGCGACATAAGCTAGATAGGGCGAATAAGCCGAGTAAAGCGCCTTGTCCGGCAAATTCGGCGATGAAGCCGCCAATAGTTGTACCTAAAGCACCACTAAAACCAGCGACAGCAGAAGCGATCGCAAAATAGATAGACTGATTTTTCAGTGGTGCGATCGCTAATTGCAAATTGTTATTGCATAGATCAATTGCTGCCAAGGTTCCGCCTGTAAAAATATGTAATAGCGGTAACCATAACCAAATATTCCAGCTATTCGCACTGACACCTAGCCACAATAACGGTGTCAGTGCTACTAAACTGCCAATCATCATTAAAATCCGTCGGTTACCGATTTTATCGGCTAATTTACCCCACAAGACAATCAATAACATACTAGCTCCCGCCTGGAGACTACCGTAAAGCGTTACGCAACTGACATCTAGATGTAGCTTATCTAGCATGTAGAAGTTGAAAAAAGGCGCACTGATATTAAAAGCCAGCGTCCAAAAGCCGAAATAAAGCAGAAACCGTAAAAAGTTCCAGTTACTGCCGATACTTGCCAAATCATTGGGTGGACTAGTTATTTCCGTGACGGTAACAGTTTCCGCAGATTCACTAGTTTGCTGGTACTTTACAAGACTACTGTTTTGTAATGCGGGATTCATGTCAGTTTGAAAGTACTGACAGCAGATGCTAATTATCCCGCAAGCGATCGCTGCAAATAAAATTATCCCGTAACCTTGTAAAGTGCCACCATACCAATGCGATACCGCTAGCCCTGCTAAAGGTACGCACAGCAAATTAGTCAAGCTAGATGCACTATTACGAATCCCAAAATACCTACCTCGTAACTTTCGCGGAACGATTGTTGCTAGCCAACTTAGCCAAGATGCACTTCCCAAACCCCCCAATAAGCCACTGAACAGTACAACTAACAGGGTTAATAATATTAACTGTTGAGAATTTATCCCAATCCAGGGTGAAGTAATAATACTAAAGCCGAGAATGAGCCACAGTAACCGCGCAATTCCATGAGTTTTCAGCGAATATTGGAAACGGCTGCTGCTGCGTTCGGATAATAAAGCACCTAATGGTTGAACCAAATTTACCAACATCGGAATAGATGACAGCATCCCAAACACCACGGGACTCGCACCCAACTCTAATAGAAAATTGCTGAGTAAAATACCACCAGTAGCTACACCGAAAACGGCGGCGAAAACCGCATCTAGAGTTGAAGCTCGCAAGCTGGTGCGAATAGCATCTTTATAATCTTGCGGATTGGGCTTTGTCGGAGAAATAAATGCTGATTGTGGCGCGGGAATCTGGGTAATTTCCAAACTCACAGGCGCAACAGTTTCAATCGGAACAAAAGTCATAAATTAAATTTATACGGATAATGAACCGTAGAATTGTCTCGTTGCCGATAATTTCTCGCCATTGTAGCTTGGTTAACACAGGCTAGGGGCTAGGGACTAGGGAATAGAGATTGCAACAAAAATTCAGATGGGGAAATATCGGGTTTTGGCGACAGACGATATAAGTAAAGAAAGAGTGACTGTGATAATTACGTGATTAGCAGCAAATTGTACAAGTTTTTGGGATTGGCAATAGCGATCGCGATCGCCATGATTATTTGGCACAGTTTATCACTATCCCAGATATCTACAGGGGTTACTGTGAAACTTAGCGGTTGGGGAGGTAATCAAGTTGAGCAAAAACTCCTCAAACAGGTAATCCAAGATTTTGAAACACAGCACCCCCAAATTAAAGTTAAGTATGAGGTAATTTCCGATCAATACATGGATGTAATTAAAACTCGCTTAATCGGAGAAGCCGCACCAGATGTATTTTATCTAGATGCGCTGGAAGCTCCTTTTTTGATGAGTCAAAACGTCCTCGAACCGCTAGATGGTTATATTACCCCCGAATTTGATTTAGCCGATTTTGAACCTAACCTACTTAATAGCTTCAAATACCAAAACCAAATTTACGGCTTTCCCAAAGATTACTCAACCCTGTCGCTGTTTTATAACAAAAAAGCCTTCGCTAACCTGGGTTTAAATAGTCCACCCAAGACTTGGGAAGAATTACGCAGCTACTCTCGGCAATTAACAGGTAAGTTGAATAAATATGGCTTTGGAGAAGTTCCCGAATTAGCCCGTCAAGCGTATAAAATTAAAGCCTTTGGCGGACAAATTATTGGTAAAAATGATAATGCTACCTTTGCCAGGGAACCAGGTTTACAGGGTTTGCAATTAGTTATCGATCAGTATCAAAAAGATCGTACCTCTGCCCAAAAATCCGATGTAGGGACAAACTCAGGTAGCGAAATGTTTGGACAGGGTAAAGTTGCAATGGTAATTGAGGGGAATTGGGCGCTGACTTATCTTCAGGAAACTTTCCCCAATTTGGAGTTTGCTACCGCAGAAGTACCAACTATTAATGATAAAAAAAATACAATGGTTTTTACCGTCGCCTATGTAATGAATAAACAAGCCAAACACAAAGCTGAGGCTTGGGAATTAATTTCTTATCTCACAGGTAAAGCCGGAATGGAAAAGTGGACGGGAACCGGGTTTGCGCTACCGACGCGAAAATCTGTAGCAGAGAAATTAGGTTATGACAGAGATACTTTGCGATCGCCTTTTGTAAGCGGTGTGTCCTACGCTACGCCTTGGCAAGCAGGCAAATATCCCGCCGCTATTGTGAATAATTTTGATAATCAATTTATTAGCGCTTTGTTAGGGGAGCAGCCGTTAAAGCAAGCAATGGTGCGGGCAGAAAATGCGGCGAATCAGGAGATTACAGCGATGGAATAAGTATTCTCTCTGCGCTCTCTGCGCCTCTGCGGTTCAAAAATAATTTATTTAACCACAGAGACGCGGAGGACACAGAGAAAGAGAGGAAAAAAGGACTGTTTCACCAAAATTTTGACTCACCTTGAACTAGCTATTCCATTTATCTTTTCGCCAGTTCTGGAGTCCGCCCTTTTAACCCAATCATCAACTTGAGAGTATAAACTTTAAGCAATGGTACTCGGCGCATAATCCATAAACCTAAACGACGCACCAATAATAAAGGTAAGAAATTATTAGAAAACATCCGATCTAACAAATCGGTGAAACCTAATATTGTCAAATTTTCTCGCTGACGCCAGTTTTCATAGCGCTTGAGAATTTTGATGTTACCAATATCTTCGCCTTTAGCGTGGGCTGTCTGTATTACCTGTGCCAATGCTGCTGCATCGCGAATACCTAGATTTAAACCTTGTCCGCCAACAGGATGACAATTATGGGCTGCATCGCCTATTAATGCTAATCTCGGTAAGACATAGCGATCGCTTTGCATGAGTTGCACTTGAAATATAAAGCGATCGCCTAATAATTCTAATTTACCCATCTGATTACCAAAGCGGCGGCTGAGTTCGCTTAAAAATTGCTCGTCATCTAAACCACATAAAGCTTTCGCTTCTTCATGGGGTGCTGTCCAGACGATGCGGCAACGATTTCCCGGTAGCGGTAAAATCGCAAACGGGCCGCTAGTCCAAAATTTTTCGTAGGCGGTGTTATTGTGGGGTTTTTCTGGTTTGACGAAGGCGACAATACAAGATTGCCAATATTTCCAGCCGTGGGTTTTAATTCCCGCCGCTTGACGAATTGGCGATCGCGAACCATCGGCGGCGACTAATAATTTACTGCGTATAGTTCTTGTATGTTCTGCAACTTTAATATCAAGGGTTGCTATGTCTTTGTGGTACTCGGTTTTCAATACCTCTGCGGGACATAAATAAGTTACATTAGTACAATTACGGACGAATTCTTGTAGCGGCTCTAACAGTGCTTGATGTTCGGCTACATAACCTAACTCTGGTGTACCTAAATCTGCGGTGTTAAATTCCACCACTTCCGAAAAATCGGCATCAGATAGGCGTACATGCTCATATTTGGCGATTTGCGGTAATATTTTATCCCAAATGCCAATTCCTTGATAAATTAGCGCCGAAAGCATGTGAATGGCGTAGGCTTGCCCTTTGGCTACGGCTGCTGATGCTACTTTCGCTTCCACCAGCAAGATACTTAAGCCGGAATCTTTTAAGGCTGCGGCGAGGGTTAATCCCGCAATTCCGCCGCCGACAATAACTAAATCGTAATCGTATCCCCGCTTTTCTGTGGCTATTGGGGAAGAGTTGAGGGTTTGCAAAGGCTGTGTTAAGGGCATTGTTACGAGAAATTACAGCATCTTAATATTATTTTGACGCGATCGCCCTGTTTAGAGCAAGTCAAAGAACAGGAAAAGGGGGACAAACAATTCAAAATTCAAAATTCAAAATTCAAAATTAAGAATTCTTTTTGACTTTTGCCCAATGCCCAATGCCCAATGCCCCATGCCCTAAAACATCAAGTTAAAAAAGAAGGCGGTAAAACCTAACATTAGCAACAAATGTGGCAGATTTTGCAAAAGCGATCGCTTAGTCATGCGTAGCAGTGGATAGGGACTAAACACCATTGCAGAAATTAGGGTAACGCCTTGCAAAAATTGCGCTACATCTAAACTCCAACTGAGAGAGGGTAAGCCAGCGCCACTGTAGCCCAATGTTTGTGCTAAAACTGGCAGAATTTGCCCAGCTTCCGTCACAGCAGCCGGAATATAATGAGCGAGATTAGCTGCTAGAGTTAAAGGTAGGTAGGCATAAATCACGGTGAGATAGTCTGGTTGCTGTTTATCGAAAAAACGCGCGATCGCATGAGTGGAATAAGTCAAAATGGCGGGAATGCTCAGAAGCGCCAGCACAATCGGCAGGCTAATGAGTAAATGCTCGGAATCAAGGGAAATATCACCAAATCCCAACCATCTGAGAATTTTCTGCCCGTTATGCATGAATACACCACCCAACAGCAGCAGCAACAGCGCGACTTCTGCCCAAAATCCTTTGTGGTTATCGAGTAAATCTGAAGCTGGGAAGCGTAAATTCAATTGTGCAGAGCGATTGGGACAGCCTTTCAAGCAAGTCATACACAGCACACAGTCGCGGTTATCCTGCAATTGCGCTGGATGTAAATAAAGCGGACAACCTCCCGTTTGCTGTCCTTCGCTTGCTAAAGCTTCAGCAAAGGTAATGGGGGTTGGTTTAGTGCCCTTATAACAGCCAAAGGTGGTACATTGACTACCACATAACTGTTGTGCCGATCGCAATTCAATTACCGACAATTTGGCAAATAAACCATTCATTCCACCGATGGGGCAAAGATACCGACACCATAATCGCCGTTCGTAGATGAGGCTAAAAATGACGGCTCCGGCGGCAATTGTCAACAGTAACCAAGCAGACAGGTAAGCATGGTGCGGTAAGTCCCAGAGTTTCTCCCATAGGTAAATAGCTACAAAACCGGCGAAGACAATCCAACCGCCCCAACGGTTCAACCATTTGCTATTCCAAGTGAGTTGCTGGCGGGGAAATAGCCACATAGAAATGCGCCTAATTACGGCTCCGGTAATCATGAATGGACATACAGCACACCAAAGCCTACCCACAAAGGCAAACAGAAATAGATAACCAGGCCACCACCAAGCCCAAAATAAATTTAGGGTAATACTGCTATCCCGATTTTGCGGCCCTATAAAACCCCAAACTACCACAGGGACAAAAATTGCCATCATAATTACCCAAATACCCTTGGGATACCAGCGACTCAACAAAATTTGTCGCAACCAGGGTACATGAGTTAACAAATCCAAGCGAAAAGCGTTTTTAGTTGATTCTACTGACCATAATGCCTGTTCTGGAATCACAGAATACCCCGGTGGCGTCATAATCGTGGCTCGGTGCAAAATCTCTGCCAGTTCTGTCACGTTTGCAGGGTAGTCATAGCTAATTAAGCGGCGGAGATCTGATTGATCGAGTTTTAACAAGGGGCGGTTTTGTTCGCAGCAAAACTGCTTTAAAAAATACTCAGCAAAGTGGGGTATATCGGCTTTGCGTTGAGGTAGGGTAAAGAGTTTAATGGTAATCGCTTTAATATCCGGTAAATCTAGTTTATTTGGCGATGCGAGGATGAGACGTACCTGAGATTCAATTTTTGGTGCAGGTTGTGTAATCGGATTAATTTTGCCGATAATACCTTGGTTTGGCAGAATTAATCCAGTTTTGATGTAGTGACTTAAACGAGCGCGATCGCCTAGACTCAAAACATGTACATTATCTAATAGCAGGGTTCCTCGCTCTAACAGTTCTAAAATCCCTCGTTGCTGTCCTATCCTACCAAACAGCACATCCGTATCTAGCCGCCCATCTTCCGCGCGCTGTAACGCCCCACAGTCAATTTCGGCAAAGGTTTGGGAAGCCAAACTAGAACCAGCATGAATCAAACCTGCAAAGAAGGTTTTCCCCGTACCTGCTTGTCCCTGTAACACCACAGGCTGAAGATTGGCTGCGGCTTGATTGATTTGTTCTGTGAGTTTTTGTGCGCCTTTACTATTACCAATAATGCTTGTATTTGTTGGTAATGGCTGAATATAAGCCTGTAAAGCTTGAATCCGTTCTTGTTCCCAAGCAATCCGACTAGTATATTCATACAAATCTTGCGATAGTTGAGAATGAATCAAACGTTCAATTTCGGGGAATTCTGCAATCAGCTTTTGAAATGCAGCCTTTGGTAAAAATAATATTTGGCATTTTGTCAGAGCGATCGCATTAGTTTGATATGTTCCTTCTACGCCATTCGCAATCAAAACATAGCCAAATAAATCTCCTGCATGTCGATAGCGAATTAATGATTGCCCAATTAGCGATCGCCGAAAAATCTCCACCTTTCCCGACTGCAAAAGATATAATCCTATAGGGGTATGTCCCTCCTGGTAGATTAAAGTTTCCGGTTCTACATTAAAACAATGAAACGATTGCGCGATCGCTTCTCTTGCTGATTGTGACAATTTCCCCCAAAGTTCATGCAGACTCAGCCAATTCAGGCAATCTTCCCCATCATTAACTATATTTGTCATCAACGGTAATGGTTGTTCTAAAATTACCGCTACAGGTTGATTTTGCCTGTTTTCTTGAAAATCATGTACCAAATCCAGGCTTTGTGGAAACGAGGGATGATGATTATATTTATTTAAGTACAATTTCGTAACTCCAATATTTAATTAAAAACTTAATTTAATTTTTCAGTATTTATTTTTAGAATTTTTAGAAAAATTGAGTCACAATTGACTATCAAAGTAGGCGTATTCACCGATTAATGCATCATATTTTTCATGTTAAAACCCTGTTATAGATCAAGATAATTTAATTTGTCAAAGTATACATATATTTGTAAATCCTACCTTTTCGTTACCTTTTTTTACTTAGCTCAAAATGATGAAACTAAAAAACTCTGCGCACCTTTGCGTTAACCTTAGCGCCCCTTTGCGTTTCCCAAAGATATAATTTCCTGCAACTTCATAAATAGTATGAGAAGGCGTTGCATAATTGCGGGATGATTTATCTCACGCAGAGGCGCAGAGACGCAGAGAGAATAAGGAGTGGAAAATTTCAATAGCTCAAAATCCATCCCCTAATTCAGCAATGCCTATGAGAAAATCGGCGTTGCATAAATCCGATGAAATGCGATTGCATCCATCAGAAATACAAAAAACCCGCTACCAAAGGCAGCAGGCTTGAATGGTATAGTGTGTAGTTACGGGAAAATCAAAGAATTAATTGATTATCTACTATAAAATGTATAAATTAGCAGTTATAGCCATCTCAAACAGGCGATTATCACATAGGTCTAGGGTTAGGGCAGCTAGCCATAGAGCCAGGGTTGCGAGTTCAATCTAACTTCATCTCTTTGAGATTGTCCATATCATTTAATAGCAGACTATTATAGTATCGCAAAAGAGTGTGTGATTATGTTATTAGTTATATAAACTTTCTGTGTAGATTTCTATATTATTCTCTGGGCAAATTGTTTTTTAATTTGTAAATCATCTATACCTAGCTACAACTTCCGCAGCAAATTATCATCACAGCTAACACAGGGAAACTAGAGAAACAGCTATAGATGCCAGACAATATTAATCATAGAAATAAGGCTTTACCAAATAATTTATTGGAATTTAACTATAAAGCCTGAAAACTTCCAGCATCTCATAGCCGTATGTCAATAGTTTGTAAATTTTATGAAATTTGTATGTCTATTTTCGCAGATGTATATTAGACAACAAATTATCCAAATTCTCCTAAACAATACTCAAAGCCATGAGACTTTCCGACATTTCAAAGTTAGATGTCACATTTTGCACATCATCCAAACCTTCTAGAGTATCAATTAATTTGAGAAGCGATCGCGCCTGATCGGCATCGGTAACTTCTACACTATTACTAGGAATCCAGCGCAATTCTGTATCAGTTACCTGAAAGCTTTTTTCATTCAGGGTTTTATTCAGCGTTTCTAAATCTTCAACAGCGCTAAATACTTCCGCTATTTCCGCCTCAGTCATTTCGTAAGACTCAGCACCACCTTCTAAAGAAGCTTCTAAAAGCTGTTCTTCATCAACTACACCTTCAACAGTGCAAACGCCTTTTTGGGAAAACATCCAACTTACACAGCCCATTTCCCCCAAATTTCCGCCATTTTTGCTAAAAGCAGCCCGTAAATCAGCCGCAGTGCGATTGCGGTTATCTGTCAAAGCTTCGACTAAAATTGCGACACCACCAGGGCCGTAACCTTCATAACGAATTGCTTCTAAACTATTGTTATCACCACCAAATGTACCTGCGCCTTTAGCGATCGCTCGTTCAATATTATCATTAGGAATTCCCGCAGCCTTAGCCTTATCAATTGCTGTACGTAATTGAAAATTACCTGCTGGATCTGGAATTCCACTTCTGGCTGCGACAATAATCGCCCGTGATAGCTGAGTAAAGGTTTTTGCCCTTTTTGCATCCACCACAGCCTTTTGGCGCTTAATATTAGCCCACTTACTATGTCCCGCCATAACTTTAACTTCATCTCAACTCTATTTCCAGATTAAGATATAGTTGAAAGTCAATGGTCAATAGTCAACGGTCAACCATCAACAGTCAACAGTCAACTGACAACTGACAACTGACAACTAACTCTTCCTAAAGATAATTGCGCGACAGTTCCAGAAAGTGAGACAGTTGAGGCGATCGCTTTTCTGGAATTGCTGATTGAGTAGATCGTGTCCAAATTTTTTTCGCCCCAGCACTATCCCCAGCGTCACAGCAGACAGTTCTCCCGCTACCTGAAATACTGGCTGTTGATGTTATTTGTGGCGGTATTAGTTGTTACTGGCTGTCAAGCAATTCTCCGCCAGCCAGAAGCAAAGGTAATTCATATTACCTTGTGGCAAGGCGTGAATCCACCGCAAAATCGGGATGTATTGCAAAAGCTAGTAGATAAATTTAATCAAACTCATCCGCATATTCAAGTAGAATCGTTGTATGTTGGGCAACAGGATCAGCAAATGCCCAAAATTTTGGCGGCTGTAGTCGGCAATGCACCGCCGGATTTATTATGGTACAACCCAACCATCGCCGGTCAATTAGTGGAACTTGATGCCATCATTTCTGTAGATGAAATGCTGGCAAAATCACCAGTAAAAGCAGAAATTGACCCGACTTTATTTGCATCGATGGAATATCAGGGTAAAATCTGGTCAATACCCTTTGCAACAAATAATGTCGGCGTTTTTTACCGTCCTAGTCTGTTTAAAGCCGCCGGAATTGACAAGTTACCGCAAACTTGGGAAGAGTTGCGCCAAGTAGCCAAGAAATTAACCAGAGATAGCGATGGCGATCGCAAAATAGATAAATACGGAATGCTTCTTCCTCTAGGTAAAAGCGAATTTACCGTGTTTACTTGGTTACCCTTTATGTGGAGTGGTGGTGGTGAACTTGTCAGTGGTGATGTACAGCAAGCTGCTGCTGTGAATTTAACAGAAAATCAAGGCGCGATCGCCGCTTTACAATTTTGGCGCGATTTAATCACCGATGGTTCGGCGATGTTATCCGAACCAGAACGAGGTTATGAAGTTAATAACCTGGTGAATGGTAAAGTTGCAATGCAAGTCACTGGCCCCTGGAGTCTGGGAGAATTTCAACAAAGTGGTGTAGATTTTGATGTCTTCCCCATTCCCAAGCAACAAAATCCGGCTACTAGTATTGGTGGCGAGAATTTATTCTTATTTAAAACTACGCCAGAACAGCAAAAAGCCGCCTTTCAATTTGCAGAATATGCTGTCAGTGAAGCATTTCAAACCGAATTAGCTTTAGGAACTGGTTATTTACCTGTAAATGTGCGATCGCGCCAAAGTAGTAAATACCAAAAATTTATTCAGAAATTCCCTCAAATACAGGTATTTTTAGACCAAGCAAAATTCGGGCGATCGCGTCCTATTTTTCCTAATTATTCACGCATTTCTGACAATCTAGGTAGAGCGATTGAATCTGTATTATTAGGTAAAAATTCACCAGCAGAAGCTCTCAAAATTACTCAGCAACGCCTAGATTTAATTTTTCAGTAATCAAATACACAGATAGATTTTTAGGCTGTTAAAACCCTCTCTATTATCGCGAAAATTAAAATTCAGCAAACAGTTTTAGTTACTACTTTTGTGATTAAGATATCATATTTATGATTAATTTTATAGTAATTATTAATTTAGGACTTACGCACCGAACACAAAAATCCTCACAAGGGTGGTCAAAAGTCAATGGTCAAAATTCATGTTTTTGGACTATGGACTATTGACCATTGACAAAAAGCATGAAAAATATCTGACACTGCGTAAGTCCTATAATTAGAGAAATTTATTCTTGACTGCATTACTTCGTATCATCAAAGTTACGCAATTTCCGGCTGCACAAAAATGTCATCTTTGAGGAGAAAATACTTATGCCCCATGCGTCCAGTAACAACAGCACATTGACTAATAACGGGCTAAATATTAATCCTATTTCCTCCGCAGATACTTTTACTTCTCAAGATGACTACAATTTTAATCTCAGTGGCAGAAGTAGTTTTGATAATAATATCAATGCTGTAAACGCCAATTCTACTCAGGCTCAATCGCTAAATAGTGAAGATACCATGAGTACTATGAGTTATGACTCTACCACTGGATATGGATTAGTGAATGCCGCAGCCGGAGTTGCTAGAGGAATTGGACAAAATACCTTTACTGATGTTGCCGATTTAGGTGGTAATAGTTGGAATGTAGACATGGTAAAAGCCCCAGAAGTGTGGGCTAGAGGATACACAGGACAAGATATTATTGTTGCTGTGATTGATACGGGAGTTGACTATAATCACATAGATTTACAAAATAATATTTGGACTAATACTCGCGAAGTTGCTAATAATAATATAGATGATGATGGTAATGGTTATATTGATGATATTCACGGTTGGAATTTTGTAGAAAATTCCAACGATCCCATAGATAGAAACGGTCACGGTACTCACGTTTCTGGGACTATTGCTGGTGAAAATAATGGTACTGGTGTGACAGGTATTGCCTATAATTCCAGAATTATGCCAGTGAAAGTTTTAAATGATTCTGGCTCTGGTTCTATTAGTTCAATTACTCAAGGTATTTACTACGCTGTCAATCAAGGAGCTAGAGTAATTAATCTCAGCTTGGGTAGCGATTTTCCTAATAATTCTTTAGCATCAGCTATTGAATATGCTAGCAGCAAAGGTGTAGTAGTTGTGATGGCAGCTGGTAATAATGGGTTACCGATCCTATCTTATCCTGCTAGTTATGCAAATAGATGGGGATTGGCTGTAGGCGCAGTCGATCGCAATAATCAGATTGCAGATTTTTCTAATACACCAGGAATCAGTCAACTCGCTTACGTGACAGCGCCAGGAGTGGGTATTTACTCATCATTACCAGGCAATCAATATGGTAGTTATAATGGCACATCTATGGCTGCGCCTCATGTTGCTGGGGTAGTAGCTTTAATGCTCAGTGCTAATCCTAGCCTAACTGATGCCCAAGTACGTCAATTTATGACACAAACTGCGGGTAATGGGGGACAAAATCCAGACGTTGGATTAAGTGCTGGTTGGTTAGCCGATGAATTTATTGCAGAGATAGCAAGAAATCCGGCTAAATTTTCGACAGTCAATTTTGATGATAGCGCGATCGCCGAAAATCAGACCATAGATTTAAGCGCGAATAGTTCCACACCAGCCTCAAGCGTCGATTTATTCAGCAATGCAAACATCAATTCTCAATACCGCTATTATGATAGCAGTCTGCAAACAGACAATAACAATAGCCCCGAAAACGATCAGACACAAGATATACAAAGCATCCTGGAAAGATTTCAACAACAAATGGATGAATTGCGCCAATGGTTTGCTAACCCATAAATCTCAACCACACCAGACTCTAGCACTGGGTGATGAGGGTAGCTTATAGAGCGATCGCATCTCTGTCAAATAATCTTTTAATTTTGCTTCAAAGTGGCTGTAAATAAATTTTACAGCCACTTTTATTAAAGTATGTCATACCAATTCAAAATTCAAAATTCAAAATTAAGAATCCAGACAGAACAAGGCGTTGAGGTTGTGTATCTGTCGCATTCTTTTTTCAAATTGGTGTCATTCTAAATCCCCCTAAATTCCTTCCCGATCGAGCTTTCATTATTTTGTATAGGAAAATTATTGCCATAGCACATGGAATCTCTAAATTCCATATTATTCATCATCACGACTTAAAAAAGGGTGTTTTCATCTAGAACAACACGCATGAAGCCATATTTTTTTATAAGTATCATTTTAACTTTAATTGTACTTCACAAAAAAATACGCAGGTATACCCTTACTATTTCTGCATGAGCAAATGCAGAATGTAATCAATATGTATTTGGCTGGCAATTCTATTTAAAAAACCTTTGCTACACAAGGTAGCAAGCACTTTAATTTAGCAATTGGTAAGAGGATTTATGACTTTTGATATTTCAGATAACACGCTAAATACAGCTTTGAATATAAATTTAAATTCTAACCCTCAAACTTTCAACAACTTGGTGGGTTTGTCAGATCCAAACGACTTTTATCGCTTCAACCTTAGTAGCCGCAGTAGTTTTAGCCTCTCTCTCGATAAGTTATTAGCTGATGCAAATGTACAAATAATTCGCGACTATAACTTAAATGGTGTAGTTGATACAGGTGAAATTATTACTGGTTGTTATACTACAGGAACGGCTCCTGAATCGCTCAAAACATCTTTAGAGAGTGGTACATACTTCATAAGAGTTTACTCAGCCAAGGGTGATACTAAGTATAATTTGAGTGTTTCTGCTCAAGTAATTAACAGTATTCCCAATAATTTACAATTCAACCTCAATAATACTAGCCTCAAATCTACAGATACTCTCAGCATTAATAATGCTTGGGTATATGATGACAATGGTGTGGGAAACATTGCACGGGTAGATTTCCGCATTAAAAAATCCGATGGAACCTTCGTTAATGTCGCTGATGTGATGAGTTTCACACCTTCAACTACTGACAATCGTTGGGGAAGTTTCAACTACAGCCTATCGTTGAGTAATTTAACCTTAGCAAATGGAAAATACAGCCTTTCGGCATTAGCTTACGATAAATCAGGCGCTAAAAGTAATTTAGTTGAACAGACATTTAGCTTCAGCAATAACATCGCACCTACTCAATTACAATTCAACCTAAATAATACTAACCTTAAATCTACAGATACTCTCAGCATTAATGGTGGCTCAGTCTATGATGCTAACGGTGTCACAGATATCTCTCGCGTAGATTTCCGTATTAAGAAATCCGATGGAACTTTTGTGGATGTTGTGGATGTTGTAAATTTCACACCTTCAACTAATGAAAATCGCTTGGGAAGTTTCAACTACAGCTTATCGTTGAGTAATTTAACCTTAGCAAATGGAAAATATAGCCTTTCGGCATTAGCTTACGATAAATCAGGCGCTAAAAGTAATTTAGTTGAACGTGAATTTAGCTTCACCAATAACATCGCACCTACTCAATTACAATTCAACCTCAATAATATCAGCCTTAAACCTACAGATACTCTCAGCATTAATGGTGGCTCAGTCTATGATGCTAACGGTGTCACAGATATCTCTCGCGTAGATTTCCGTATTAAGAAATCCGATGGAACTTTTGTGGATGTTGTGGATGTTGTAAATTTCACACCTTCAACTAATGAAAATCGCTTGGGAAGTTTCAACTACAGCTTATCGTTGAGTAATTTAACCTTAGCAAATGGAAAATATAACCTTTCGGCATTAGCTTACGATAAATCAGGCGCTAAAAGTAATTTAGTTGAACGTGAATTTAGCTTCACCAATAACATCGCACCTACTCAATTACAATTCAACCTCAATAATATCAGCCTTAAACCTACAGATACTCTCAGCATTAATAGTGGCTTAGTTTATGATGCTAACGGTGTTACAGATATCTCTCGCGTAGATTTCCGCATTAAGAAATCCGATGGAACTTTTGTTGATGTTGTGGATGTTGTGAGTTTCACACCTTCAACTAATGACAATCGCTTGGGAAGTTTCAACTACAGCTTATCGTTGAGTAATTTAAACCTAGCGAATGGAAAATATAGCCTCTCGGCATTAGCTTACGATAAATCAGGTGCTAAAAGTGATGTAGTTGAACGTGAATTTACAATTCAGATTACTAGTGATTGGTTTAGCCAAAATCTCATAGATAAACAAATAATCGATCTGACGCGACTGCGTGCAGCTGATAATAAATTAAGCCGCCAAGATATGATTGATATCTTTCGTGATGCGAGAGATGGCGGTTTAATTGATAGCAATGAACTACAGGATTTGCGGAAAATTGTCAGTGAATCTAGCCGCTTCAATATAGACGATCATGTACGTGTGTTATCTAACAAAGTTATTAATAGTGATGTTGCAAATAAAAATTACAAGGGTAGCGCATTAGGTAACTTGTATGCTGGTAGCAGCGCCACGCAAATGGATCGGCTAATTGATAAGTGGTTTTTAGGAGGCGATCGCCCAACCGCACCAACTGGATTTACAATGACTTATCAGCAAGCTTCAGGTAGTTTATTTGGTAGCGATGGTACATTCAACTACCAAGATGTTAAGCAAGGTTTCTTAGGTGACTGTTACTTCTTAGCTTCTTTAGGCGCAACAGCACGCCAGCAACCATCGGCAATTACAAATATGTTTATTGACAATGGTGACGGGACTTTTACAGTCAGATTCTACGGTCAATACAATGGTAAAGTTACTACAGCTAGTGATTATGTCACCGTCGATCGCTGGTTACCAACCAATGTCTCAGGTGAGGGCTACACCGGACAAAGATTTGCTAAATACGACAATCTCAATCTAGGCTTGTGGGTAGCTTTAGCAGAAAAAGCTTATGCTCAATTTGCTGAATCTGGGCTATCTCAACGTGATTCTAATGCTAACAGTTATGGCAGCATTGAGGGCGGTTGGGGTTATCGGGTAATGCCATCTCTTACTGGTATCAGTGGGGGTTACTATGCTGATACAAGTTGGAGTAATACAGGAACTCGTTCGGGCGCTTTTCTAAGTTTGTCGCAAATAGCTACTATGTTAACTACTGGAAAAGCAATGACAGCCGATACTATTTCTAATCCAGGATTAAATATTGTTGGCGGACATGAGTACACTATTATTAGTGCTGACACCACAAATGGAACTTTAACTCTCTATAATCCTTGGGGTGTGACAAGACAAGGTGAAACTAATGGTGTTCTAACTCTGTCTTACAATGATTTCCGCAATAATTTTCTGATAATTAATGCTGCTTAATACTGTTAGCTAATTTAAGAGGGCATGGCATTGCCCACCTGTATCAAATTAAGCTAAAAACCTTTCTCTATCTCGTTTCCAGCCTCTGGCTGGAAATGCGGATTGCGAGGCTCCGCCTCGTCTCTGATAAATTGAGGCAGAGCCTCATAAATCTGCGCTCCCACGCAGAGCATGGGAGCTAGATATTAATGCTGCTTAATACTGTTAGCTAATTTAAGAGGGCATGGCATTGCCCACCTGTATCAAATTAAGCTAAAAAACTTTCTCTATCTCGTTTCCAGCCTCTGGCTGGAAATGCGGATTGCGAGGCTCCGCCTCGTCTCTGATAAATTGAGGCAGAGCCTCATAAATCTACGCTCCCACGCAGAGCATGGGAGCTAGATATTAATGCTGCTTAATACTGTTAGCTAATTCAAGAGGGCATGGCATTGCCATGCCCCTACGTGAATTGCATTCCTCTATCTCACAGAAAATGCTTCGCTAAATCGGCGCGTCACTGGCTCCATAATAAAGGTCAAAACTGATTTCTTCCGAGTAACAATTTCGCCATTTGCTGTCATACCAGGAGTTAAAGGAACTTCTTGCCCACGGAAATTAATTGAGTGTTTATTTAACTTTATCCTAGTAGGAAATACTAAGCCTAAATCTTTATCTGTAATGGCATTGGGGCTAACGTGAACAACTTCACCATTAATTACGCCAAATTCTTGAAATGGGAAAGTTGCCATTTTTACCTTAGCTTTCATCCCCCGACGAATAAATCCAATATCGCGATTGAGGACTTTAACTTCTAGCAGCATTTCTTCCCCTTCTGGCAAAATAGAAAGTAATTCTTCACCAGCTTGTACAGGGCCTTTTGTAGCTTTGATTTTATAAATTGTCCCGGCAAAAGGAGATTTAATTGTTTCTTCGTCTTCCTGCTTTTTAGCTTGCTCTAATTGACCGGAAACATTAGCTAATTCTTCTTTACGCTTGTTGATTTGGGTGAGGATTTCCGTTTGCCGTTCTGATGCGACACGTTGCGCTTGATTGCGTGCAGCTTGATAGGCTTCTTGGGCTTGGCGAATTTCTTGAACTTGGGCTGCAATATCTTTTTCTAAAGATGTAATTCTGTCTTGAACTTCAATAATTTTATTTTGAGCATTTGTGATTTCATCTTTAGATCTGGTGATGTCTGTAATAGCTCGATTTAATCTTTCTTGTGCTTCTAGATAATCAACTCTAGGTACAGCACCAGGAGATACAAGGGTACGTAAACTTTGTTCTCTTTTTTCAGCAATTTCCAAATTGTTTTGCATTTTCGCACTAATGCTTTGGGCGTTAGCGAGATTAGTTTTGGCGTTCACAAAAGCGCTTTTAGCATTGACTAAATTTTCTTGTAATCTTGTTAGTCGCACTTTGGCCTGATTCGCGATCGCTTGTTGGCGATTGGCTTCGGCTTCGGCTGTAGCTTGGCGTGCTTGATAATCAGCCAAACGGGAGTTTAACAGTTCATCTTGGAGTTTAGTACCAGTACTTTTTACTCCCACCCGTTCCGCATCTAAACGCTGTAAGTCTTCCTGAATCAATTTAGTAGCTTTAGCCAGGCGATTGACATCAGTTTGCTTCAAATCGGGATCGCGTTGAATTAAGACTTGATTTTTGGTGACGCGATCGCCTTCTTTAACCTTGATTCTCACTATTGTCCCACCACCTAAAGATGTGACTGGACGCACTTGAGTAGATGCTATTAATTCCCCTGGCGCGATCGCGACTTCATCAATTTCCGAAAAATTTGCCCATGCGATCGCCCCAAATACTATCAAGCTGATCGTTCCCGCTAACAATCTTGTATATAGCGGCGGTAATTCCTGAACGGCTTTACCCAACTCATAAGATAGTTGTTCATCTGGTTTAGCAAATCGCTGTTTTGTCTGACGGGCTTGCGCAGCATTCGCCACGAGGGAATATTTCATACAATTTTTGTAGTTATTGGGCATTGGGCATGGGGCATGGGGCATGGGGACTAACTTAGCTTTATCTACAGCAGTCA
>NZ_JACJQG010000073.1 GCF_014696435.1 Calothrix anomala FACHB-343
GCAATTTAAACCCCTTAATCAATGTTTGAATTTTGGCTGTCGCCATCCAACGACTTCAGCCACATACTCTTGTTGGGTTTTAGCCAAAGTTTGATTTTCAAGTTAGAAGGGAAGAGGTTTTTAGGCAACTTTACTTTTTGTTAGATACTTTGGTTTATTTGCACCGTTCTACTTACAGTAGACTGAAAACTTCTGCGTTCGCTAAAAAATAGTAGTGTATAATACCCTCTTTAGCGGAATAGAAAAAAGCTGCCCATCTGTGAAAAATGCTCGGATGGGCTTATTGATTAAAGACGATTACTATTTTTAGTAATCAGTTGCCAACCTTCTGCTTGACCGATGATTTTCACAGATTCTAAGTTTAACTTCTCGTAAGCCGATTCATCGATGAGAAAGAAGGATTGACTTTTGTAGCGCCAATAATATTCTAATTCTCCTAAGGTAGCGGGGGTAATTTTGCGATCGCTATAAAAATCTA
This sequence comes from Calothrix anomala FACHB-343, assembly GCF_014696435.1. Lineage (GTDB taxonomy): Bacteria > Cyanobacteriota > Cyanobacteriia > Cyanobacteriales > Nostocaceae > Aulosira > Aulosira anomala_A. Next base: position 479 of record NZ_JACJQG010000073.1, read on the forward strand.
AGGAAGGACGGTTGTAGGGAAATGAGGTGTAAATTTGCTTAACGCTGGGATTTGCCTGTAATATCATGCTGGCAACGGGTTTAACTGGGTAAGCATTGCCTAATTCCCATACCCAATAGTTGGTTTTCATTAACAACAGCAGGGAAATATAAGTTCCCCAAAAAAGAATCTTCAGGAATTGCCCATCGCCCCGTTCGGCGTAAATGGCTGCTAAAGTCATAGTTAGGGCAACAGCTGCGCTAATTACTTGTAAATCTGTTTTTGGTGTAGCACCAGCACTAAAAAAAATACTCCCCGCAGAACCAGCTAAAGCCATGATGGATAACCCCGCAATCCACGACCGGGGATAGGATGAGAGTAAGGGTAAATTTTCGATTTCTGCGATTTGCGCACCCAAGGCTAAAGCTAAACCTGGATAAATAGGGAATAAGTACCAGTGCAGCTTGTCACCCATCCCGGTAATAATCAGCAGGTAAACCCCAATCCACACTAATACGAGTCTTGCCCAGCTAAGATTGCGATTTTCCCAAGTTAAGCGTAAGCTTTGAGGTACAAATAGCAGCCAAGGCCATGCACACAGGGCAATTTCTTGAAAATGAAACCAAGAGATTTGAAAATTGTCTTTGATGCCAATACTAATTTGATTGATGGCGGGATTAATAAAAGCCAGCTTGAGAAAAGAGTAACCGTAATGTAATAGCTGGGCACCATACCAACAAAAGGCTGGTAAAATACCGATGCCGATGGCTATCCACAGATAGTAACAAGTGAGTAGTCGTGGCGTGTCCCACAATAAAAATACAACTGCGATCGCACCTAGCAATAAACCAAAAATTCCTTGCGTTAGGCAAATCAAGCCTAGACCAATACCAATGCCCAAACAGTAACGCAAATCTCGACGCGATCGCAAGACACATAACATCATCACCATCAAAAAGCTGACGACTGCGCCATCTAACATCGCTAACCTACCGTGACGCACCACAGGTAGCATTGTCAGATAAATCAACGCGCTATAAATCGCCACCCAACGTTGACGGAATATCTCTCGCCCAATGCTATACAGTAATGGTACGGAACAAGCTGTTAAAATTGCGCCTGGTATCCGCGTACTCCATTCATTCACACCTTTGAGGTGATAAGCCCAAGCAACTAGCAAATGCATTAAAGGCGGTTTATCTGGATATGGTTCACCTGCGATTGTTGGGTAAAGCCAAGCCAGAGAATCGGCTGGGGCGCGGAAAATTTCACGGGCGACTTGTGCCACAATCCCCTCATCTCCATCGCGTAGGGGGACTCCTCCCAGATTGACGCTAAATAGTAACACTGCTGCCAATAGCAGAACAATTAGCCAGACGCCATCAATCAATTTATCAACTGCGCGATGTTGTTTTCCTAGATGACCCCAAATAAAGCTTCCTTCTTGCATATTCTATGATAATCATTTTGCTTGCTGGTTTGATTACATAGAGATCGAGGCGAATCTCTAATGTTGCCACCCAGTAATAACCTGTGTGTTTAGCAATTGCTAGATTCCAAATTAACTCATTTTTTCGGAATAGTAATCTTTTTTTTGAAGAAACTTGTCTAAGTTTTTTTACTCTATTTTTTATCTAAAATATTTTTCATCAACGAGATATAAATCATACAAATATAATGCTTTGGAGTTCCTGACTATTCTTTGGTAGCAAATTCTAACAGCATCTGCAAAGGCTTTAAATATTCGATATTTAGGGAAATAACTATAATATTTTTATGCGTTCCTATTTCAGGAACTGATAATTACAGTGTTGCAAAGATTAACTGTCAACCCCAGTTTATCAATTAAACTTCTCTGACTTGTAGTTGTAAAAACTCAAAATTGGCTAAATTAATTACAAAGTGCAGATTCTATTCATGATAAACCTAGAGCAGCAGGGAGTTGTGGGAAGGGAAGGAGGACAAGGAGGACAAGGAGGACAAGGGAAGGGGGATAAATAAAAAATAGTTGAGTTTTTTGTAATCGCAAATGACAAATGACAATTGTAGAGACGCGATTAATCGCGTCTCTCAAAATATAATAATCGCGTCTCTCAAGATATAATAATCGCGTCTCTCAAGATATAATAATCGCGTCTCTCAAAATATAATAATCGCGTCTCTCAAAATATAAAAATAATTTGCAAATCCCATGCAGATTGTTGACGAACAATTTCAATTTGGCGAATAAATTCTCGAAAATAAAATCTGCGTTCGGCTTCGGATAAATCTAACCAAAATTGCGGGATAGAAACAGCAACCGCAACAGAACGTAAATTAACTGGTGGTAAAGTAGCTAACTTAGCTTGCAGTGCAGAAATTTCTGTATGGAGTTTATAAGCTCTTAAATTTGCTGTTTCTGTATCTAAGACTCCGGTTTCTACTAATGCAGGTAATTTAGTCAGTATTTCTTGCTGACGAGCGATCGCATCTACTAAATTATTCTTAATTGCATCTAATTGAGGAAAGTTCATTCCCGCTACTGCTTGGGGTAATTCTTGACAAACTTTATTAATAGTTTTGTGCAAAATTTTATCATAGGCGATCGCTCGACATTTAGGATTTTGCGGACAGCTAATGGGACGTAAATAAAGATACTCTTTCTCTTGACGATGTTGGGTGACGCGAGTAACCGTCATGTGAGATTGACACTGGCTACAAACCACCAAACCCGCCAAAGAACGGGGTGCGCTAGCTGTGCGCGATGGTAAGCGACTATTACGGCGTAAAAGTCGGTCAACTTGGGCGGCTTCTTCCGGAGAAATAATTGCTACATGAGTGTTGGAAATAATCTCCCCATCTAGGTAAGCTGTATGACCCCGATATACTGGATTAGTTAGCCAGCGTCTCCCTGTGGTGACAGAGATTTTTTTACCGTATTTTTTGGCTAAATAACGCACAGCACCCCGCAAGGAACCATAGAGTAAAAATTGTTCAAAAAAATCTTTAACTACCGGGGATGTACTGCGGTCAACAATGTATTTATCTTTAGTACGACGGTATCCGTAGGGAGGCTTACCCGGTGGTGGTGCAGTTGCCAAACGACTGCGGGCGTGTCCTTGGCGAATCCGCCGACTACGTTGTTGACGTTGAATTTCTTGTAATAATTTCAACAATTCCGCCCGGAGATTGCCTTTTTCAGAACTGTAGGGTTGTTCTGTAGCAATAATTACTACATCCATCGCTTCTAATTCATTCAAGCGATCGCCTACCTCCCCAACAGTATCACCCAATTCCTCCAAGCGGCGAATTAACAAATAAATTCCGCTTTCAGCTTTACAGTCAGCAAATAATTGCAGTAATTGCGTTCTCCCTCCCAAATCGCGATACACTCGATCCACTTCCCATCCCCAATCCTCAGCATCAGGGAGATTTTCTAATAAAGGGTCAGTGTAGCTGTAGGCGATGATTTTCATGGGCATTGGGCATTGGGCATGGGGCATTGGTAGACAGTCAACAGTCAACAGTCAACAGTCAACAGTCAACAGTCAACAGTCCCCTCATTGCTGACTCAACTCGATAATATTCCCATCGGGGTCTTGGGTAAATACAGCCGGACGACCGGAGGCGCTGGCTTGAATGGGATAGTTGTGATTGAGTAATTCTTGTTTGGCGATTTCCAAATCAGCAACAGCGAAAGCAACATGGGGGTTGCGTCCCCATTTTTCGTTTTGGTTGTCTGTGGGGGAAGAAGGGGCGACTATCAGGTGAATTTGATAGTTACCGACTTGATACCATGCACCAGGGTATTTCAGAGAGCGATCGATTTTCGCTAGTCCTAATACTGTGCCATAAAAATGTTCGGAGCGTTGCAAGTCAGTAACGAGAATGGCGGTATGCAGACTGTTGGTAATTTGCATTGTCTATGAGATGCGATCGCGTTTATTTCAATTTTCGCCTATTTCAGGGATTAGGGGTTAGGGGCTAGGGACTAGGGAAGAGAGAGTATAACAGTTACTAGCAATCTTTTATACATCATTGCATTTATCGCTGATTATGGGACGCTCTCGGTATAAATTTCTGGAAAACTATCCACATTTTCTTACCTGCACGGTTGTTAACTGGCTGCCTATATTTAGCCAACCAAGATTTGTGCAAATAATTTTCCAATCCTTAGATTTTCTTCAAACAAATCAACGTTTAGCTTTGCACGCCTATGTGATTATGGAAAACCATCTTCACATAATAGCCTCATCCAATAACTTACCTAAAGAAATAGCCGCTTTTAAATCATTTACTGCGCGTTCAATTATTGATGATTTGAAAGGCAATCAAGCAGAATATTTACTTAAACAACTTCAATTTCACAAAAAATTCCACAAAACTGCTCAAGATTATCAATTATGGCAGGAAGGTTCACATCCACAAGCATTAACAAATGAAAATATGTTCTTACAAAAATTAGAATATATACACAATAATCCTGTGCGACGTGGTTATGTAGATGAACCTGCTCATTGGCGATATTCCAGTTATCGTAATTACATTAGTCAGGAAGGACTTTTAAATATTGACATCTTAGATATATAACGAGCCTCCGAGACAGTGTTTCTACGTATCTGATCTCTGGTTATCTGGTTCCCAGACTCTGGCTGGGAATCAATTCTGTGAGGCTCTGCCTCAATAATTTACTGGAGGCAGAGCCTCCCAGTTAGCGTTCCCAAGCAGAGCATGGGAACCAGAGCAAGCATGGGAACGAGAGCAACGGGAGATCTCTGGTTCCCAGACTCTGGCTGGGAATCAATTCTGTGAGGCTCTGCCTCAATAACTTACTGGAGGCAGAGCCTCCGAGTTGGCGTTCCCACGCAGAGCATGGGAACGAGAGCAACAAGAGCAACGAGAGCAACGGGAGATCTCTGGTTCCCAGACTCTGGCTGGGAATCAATTCTGTGAGGCTCTGCCTCAATAACTTACTGGAGGCAGAGCCTCCGAGTTAGCGTTCCCACGCAGAGCATGGGAACGAGAGCAACAAGAGCAACGAGAGATCTCTGGTTCCCAGCCAGAGTCTGGGAATCAATTCTGTGAGGCTCTGCCTCAATAATTTACTGGAGGCAGAGCCTCCGAGTTGGCCAGAGCATGGGAACAAGAGCAACAAGAGCAACGGGGTATTATGGATAGTTAATGCAATATCCAATCTACTGTATGAGCTTCGGTAATATTAGGCACTTCTAGCTTATGCTTTAACCGATAAAGTACTGACTCTGGAACTTTGGCAGCGCGATCGCGGTTTCTCCGTAATAATTCATGCCAAGATGTTTCTAAATACACAATGCGAATATTGGCTTGATAATTAGCAAACAGCCGAATTAGCATTGACCGTAATTGACGGCTAATATTAGTAGCATTCCAAACAAAGCATTGTCCATGACGCAGATATTCTTTAGCCAAGGCTTTAGCTGCATTTGCGACTACACCTTGGTCATCATCAGGTTCAATCCCCATTTTCTCGCGGAGTTTATCTAAAGAAATGACTTGCCAATCCGGGAGATTTTCGCTAATCCAGGTGTCTTTTCCCGCACCAGGTAAACCTGACATAAGTACTACCTGCAACCGGGTATCATCGTATGCTTCATAGTTTGGGTTACCATCTTCTTCTTGGAAGTAAATAAACCGACTATGGGCTGAGGGAAATATTCGCGGCTGGTGAAAGCAATGATTTTCTTGGCAGAATTCGCGGAAAAATTCGATGCGTTCGATTAATTGGGCTTGGTCGTCACAGTAACGCCCTTTTACGTCTGCTTCTGCTAGTAAAGCTAGCAAATCGCAACGGATAATTTGACTAGCTTTGATAACTGCTCGTTCAGGGTTGGGTTTATCCCAAAACCACAGGGGTAAACTGCCATATTTTACCAAAGATGCGATCGCTTCCCGTTCTGCTAATGGTACCTGCAAATCCCATAAAATCTGCTGTGCCATTTTTGCACCTTGGATTACGTGACCTTTCGAGGAAATAGCCCCATCATCAGCAATTTCTGTCGCTGCAGGTTTAGCAACATCATGTAGCAAAGCCGCCGCAAATACTATTGAACGTTCTTTAGCTGGTAACGCCCGCCATTGAGGTAAAGCAACTAACGCCTCACATACCAATTTTGTATGAATAAGAACATCGCCTTCACCATGATAACGCGGATTTTGGGGACAATTAGCAAGCGATCGCAGCCAATCAAATTCAGCCTCTAATGCAGACCAATTAATCGACCAATCGCTTTCATTCGGGCAATGAGGAAAAGACCACATAGTAGAGTTCATAAGGGGATAGGAGAAAAGGGAAGGGAGACAAGGAAGACAATTGTAGAGACGCGATTCATCGCGTCTCTGCCCAATGCCCAATGCCCTAATTAAACAAATCCACATCAGCACGCAGGACATTCGGTATAATTGGGCGATTAAGCCAATGCCCATCTGATTGTTGAATAGTCGTTAAAAAGCTGGAACGCACATATTTATACCTAGCAATTACCGTATCTTCCGGTTCAACTTTAATGTATAAACCTTCCATTAAAAAACTTTGATCGGTTTGTTTCAAGGAACGTTCCACATCAAGTCCTTGCGCTTGACAAGCTTCGCGGAAGTTTTGCAAATATGCGGCGGTTTGATAATGGGAATTACCCAGCAAAGCAATCATTTGCTGGTAAGATTGCAGCTTTCCAGTAAAAAGTATGGGTACGGAAACTAAAGGTAATCCACTGAGTAATTGCTGACGGCTTTTAGTGCTGAGAAATACTTGCTGTTGTAAATCCAGCACATCGTATTCTAAAAAGTAGTGAGGTAAGGCATCATAAAATACTGTGTGCTTGGCGTATAGCCATTCACCATAGAGAATATAACGACTTCCCAATACTTGCCAAAATGCACTGGCGTGAGTATGTGCCCATTGTTTAAATAAGTTAAAGTGCTTTTCGCGCAATCCACCTGTTAAATAATGTCCGCGACTTTGCAGCCGGATTTGTCCGTTAGCTGTAAAGCTAATTGCTGTATTGGCACCATCAACTTTTTCTTCAATGACTACGTACTGTTCCTTTAGGGCATCAAAGGGGATACAATCGAGGTCTTCATCCCCAGGTTGCGATCGCGAGCCTTGAATATGATGGGTACGCGGATATTTATAAATTTGTTCCATGACTTTTCTACCTTGGTAAGGGAAATAAGGCAGATGGCAGATGGCAAATGGCAGAAGCTTGAAATCAGAATTATTTCCTCTGTTAAAAAGGAAACAGAGTAACTAAATCTATTGATTAAAAAATGAATAGATATGTATTTACCTCGCCATACGTCTGGAAATACAACATCCATGACAAATCCCTGACATCTATTTTCGGGGATTCCCTTCTGCCATCTGCCTTCCTACATCTGCCTTTTTCAATGACTGCAATCAAATAAATTTGTGACGAATCGCAAAGAATCAGCAAGTTATTTAAATACTTGATGTCATTATTTTTCTGATGTAAATAAATTTGTAGTCAGGACTTCAGCCCTTGATTTAGCAGTAATACAATGCTAATTATTAACACACCAAAACTAATGACACCAATCATAGATACTTGATATATCAGGGACTTCCAAGTAAAAATATTCCCTTGGTATTGTTCACGGTCAACAGTCAACAGTCAACAGTCAACAGTCAACAGTCAACAACATCAAACGAAATAATTTATTTTTTGGAGTTCCCTAAGACTTGCTACCATTCGCCATTAAATTAAATTTTGATTGAGATGAGGGGCTACATATACCTTTACCGCAGTTTTCCAAGGGTAGTATTTTTCTAATAATTATACTTCACAGGCTTGGGCAATGTTTCCGGAAACTGGATCGGACTAACTCAACAGTTAAGTTGAAATCTATTTCGCGAATTCTGAAGCTGTAACACATCAGCATAAATGGTGCGTTAAGCTGATGCTAAAGACTTAAGATTTATCTATCAATCTGTTCTCGCAATTTAGGGCTGAAAATGACTGAAGTAACTGCTCCTCCTCTCAATAGCCGTATTCAAGAACGTATACCAACTATACATTATCAGGTGGCAATGCCCCATCCAGAAACTCATCTGTTTGAGGTAACTTTGCAGCTTGTAGACTATCCGACGGCGATTGTTGATTTAAAATTTCCGGTTTGGACACCAGGCTCTTACTTAGTGCGAGAATACGCTAAAAATATCCAAGATTTTACTGCTTTTGCTGATGGTAAACCATTACATTGGTGGAAAAAAAGTAAAAATCATTGGCAGGTAGAAAAAGGCAATGTTTCCCAAATAACAATTAGTTACCGTGTATTTGCGAATGATTTATCAGTAAGGACAAATCATTTAGATATCTCTCATGGTTATTTTAACGGTGCGGCACTGTTTTTTAGATTACCAGGTTGGGAACAGCAACCCATTCGCGTAACTATTGTACCTCCCCATCCCCAATGGCAAGTAACTACAGCTTTACCAGCAGATAAGCAAGGAGAGAATACTTTTTACGCGGCTGATTTTGATACCTTAGTTGATAGTCCCTTTGAAATTGGTAGCCACAATTTATATCAGTTTGATGTGTTGGGGAAACCCCATGAATTAGCGATTTGGGGACAGGGAAATATTCACCCCCAAAGTGCGATCGCGGATATCCAAAAAATTATCGAAGTAGAAGCACAAATGTTTGGCGGGTTACCCTATGACAGATATGTGTTTCTGCTGCATTTATTTCATCAAGCTTATGGTGGTTTAGAGCATAAAAATAGCTGCTCTTTAATTTATCAAAGATTTGGTTTTCGCAGTCAAGATAAGTACGAGCGCTTTATGCAATTAGTCGCTCATGAATTCTTTCACTTATGGAATGTGAAGCGCATTCGTCCTCAAGCTTTAGAGGTGTTTGATTACGACCAAGAAAACTATACTCCGTCTTTGTGGTTCTGTGAAGGTACTACCAGTCATTATGATTTACTCATTCCTTTATGGGCAGGAATTTATGATAGTAAATCATATTTAAATCACTTGAGTAAGGAAATCAGCCGCTTTCTGACTACACCAGGGCGGAAAGTACAGCCATTAGCTGAGTCGAGTTTTGATGCTTGGATTAAACTTTATCGCCCAGATGCTAACAGTGCCAATTCGCAAATTTCCTATTATTTGAAAGGAGCGATGGTTTCTTTGCTACTAGATTTATTAATTCGCGCCAAGCATCGCAATCAACGTTCTTTAAATGATGTGATGCGGCAAATGTGGCAGCAATTTGGTAAAGCCGAAATTGGCTTTACTCCCGAACAATTGCAAGCTGTAATTGAATCGGTAGCGGGAATGAATTTAAGTGATTTCTTTCAACGTTATCTTCACGGTACAGAAGAGTTACCTTTTAATGAGTATTTAGCACCTTTTGGCTTACAATTGCTGGGGGATGCTGATGAAGAACCTTTCTTAGGTATAAAGGTAGCGACTGAAAATGGACGGGAGACGATCAAGTTTGTAGAAACTGGTTCGCCAGCACAAAAAGCCGGAATCGATCCAGGTGATGAATTACTGGCTATTAATGGCATTAAGGTGACAGCAAATAATTTAAGCGATCGCCTCAAAGATTTCCAGCCTAAAGATATCATTCAAGTCACAGTTTTCCACCAAGACTTACTCCGTTCTGTTCATGTCACCTTAGCTGAACCACGAGCGACACGCTATCAAGTAATTTTAGTGAGTAATCCCGATTCAGTTCAGCAAGAAAACTTAGCTGGCTGGTTGGGTACAACACATTAGGGACTTCCAAGTAAAAAAATATTCCATTACTATGGTTCACTGTTGACGGTTGACTGTTAACTGTGAACCGTCAACGTTTAACGGAATAATTTATTTTTTGGAGTTCCCTTAATAGTTCTTGCGTCACCATCAATTCTCATTAGTGGGTTTAGTAATGCTAAACCCCTCTAGTACAAGTCGGCGGAAATAAACCACCCATTCCAAATCAATGAAACACCTATGCTGTATTCATTTTGAATTTTGAATTTTGAATTTTGAATTCCGCCTTGCGGTACTAGTAATATTTACTACCCTATCAAAAGTCCAGTTTAGAGTTCTGCAATTTTGTTACAGCAATCGGGAACTCTAATATTATGTTGACTTTTGAAGGTTTTTATGACTTTCCAGAATAAAGGTTCAAATGTATCACCTGTATCTAATAGGACTCTTACCTTAACCTTACCCGGAACAAAGTGGTTCTTGCAGATTTTCAATAGGTTGAGTATTGGTAACAAAATTAAATTTGGCTATGCGATCGCCCTTGGGGTGGGAATTTTTGGCACTACAATAGGCTTAATATTAGGCGATCGCTATCAGCAACAGGCGTTTAAACAAGAGGAAAATGCCTTTAAAGAAATTAATATGCTCCAACGTTTGCAAGCAAGTATCCTGCAAACCCGCACCCATCAGCAACAACTGATTCCCTTGGTAGCGAATCCAGAACTCTACAAGGAAGAATACAGTCATATTACTGATAAGCATACGCCAGATATTCAGAAAGTTTGGTCAGAATTGCATACTTATATCAAAACGGCTGATTATCAAAGAGAAAAGCATACCGATAATATTCCTCAGCTACTACAAACTTATCATGGTGTACCACAAGCTTATCTACAGGAACTAGCAATAATCCTTAAAGAACTGGATTTATCGCCTTTAACAGCAGAGAAAATCGCCACAGCACAACAAAAATTATTAAAGTTTACTAATAGTGAATTAGCCTTAAAATTTGATGGTATATCCGATAGTTTGGTAGAAGTTATTAATGCTGGTTATGAAGACTTAAAAATAGCCACAAATCAATTTCAAATAGCCGAGCAAATCCGCATTAAAATTATAGTTGGTAGTATATTGCTATCAGCTGCGCTCGCCACTTTGTTAGCCCTGTTAACTAGTCGCACTATTACTCGTCCCGTACAAGCACTCACCAGTATAGCGCAGCGAGTGACGCAAGAATCTAACTTTGATTTGCAAACGCCTGTCACCACCACAGATGAAATTGGTATTTTGGGTGATGCTTTTAACCAAGTTTTACAAAGAGTTAAAAGCCTTTTAGAAGAACAAAAAATGGCGGCTTTGCGTCAGCAACAATTACAAGAAACTCAATTAATTCAAAGTGAGAAAATGTCTAGCTTAGGCAGAATGTTAGCTGGCGTTGCTCACGAAATTAATAATCCGGTGAATTTTATTTATGGTAATTTAGCACCGGCGATTGAGCATGTAGAAGATTTATTAGAATTGCTGCGAATTTATCAAGAAGAAGTAGCAAATACACCAGCAACCGTTGCAGATTATGCTACCGAAATTGATGCGGAATTTGTCGCCGAAGATTTACCAAAACTATTACATTCAATGAAATTCGGTGCCGATCGCGTGCGTCAAATTGTCTTGAGTTTAAAGAATTTCTCCCGTTTGGAAGAAGCCGAAGCTCATGCGGTAAATTTACATGAATGTATTGATAGTACATTACTAATACTCAATAACCGCATCAAAAAAGGTATTACAGTTGAGCGTAACTACGGCGATATTCCTAACATTGAAGGCTTTGCTGGTTCACTGTATCAAGTGTTTATGAATATTATTAATAATGCCTTGGATGCATTGGAAGGAAAGGATAACAGTCAAGAAGCAGCCAAAATTGCGATCGCAACTGAACGTCAAGACAATAACTGGGTAGTGGTGCGGATTGCTGATAACGGTTCCGGGATTCCTGTGGAAAATCAAGCCAAAATCTTTGAAACCTTCTTCACCACCAAACCTAGAGGAATTGGTACGGGAATGGGACTTTCTATTAGTTATCAGATTGTAGTTGAAAAACACCGAGGACAACTAACCTGTAAATCTGAGGCGGGTAAGGGTACAGAATTTATGATTTCTCTGCCTATTCAGCTACCATCAGAGGTAGACAGTCATAATTTATACCCCAGTTGCCTGATTAGTGAAAAAACCAGTATTTAGCCTACAAAACAGCTGCTACTCAAAATAATTTGTGTTGGTTATAACTGAACAGAAGTAAATGTTTATAAGCAAAGTTACAAATTATTTAACTTGTTTCAGAAATAATACTGAGCTTAAAGGCTTGTCAACAACCCGCGTATTTCCTCCAACAGGAGCAGTCAGATGACTAAGGAAACGACATATCTAGAGCTTTCGGATGGTAAGTCGCACAAATTCTATGAGGTGACAATTGATGATGTCGAGGTAACAGTACGTTACGGGAGAATTGGCGATGCCGGAAAGACGACTGTAACAGCCTATGATAATGCCGAACAAGCACAGAAAGAAGCTAGCAAACTCGTCAATTCTAAACTGAAAAAAGGCTACGAGCGAGCAAACAAAGGCGATCGCATTAAGCAACCCATTTCTCGAAGTGATCGCCGTTTAGCGCGGTTAAATCATCTGCGGCGCACTGGCTGGAAACCCTTGATAAAACCGACTCTTGACGCTCCCTTGGCATCTAAATATCTCGGTAAACCTTGGCTGAGTCCTGGTGCAAATTATCCTCATTGTCCTAATTGTCAAGGTGCGCTCAACTTTCATTTTCAACTGAATCTGCAAGAACTACCTGAAAGCTTGCAAGGTAAATTTGGCACTGGATTATTTCAACTATTTACCTGTTTCTCTTGCTACACACAATTTCCCCAAATTTTACAGCTTCCGGAGGCTGCAAACTCAACATCATTAGTCACAGAAATTACTCCCGAAGATGCGGCAAACCTCAGTACATGGGCACCCTATGTAATTCAAACCAGTGGTATTGATGACTTTCATGGTCGCTATATGCTGCAAATTGTCGGTTGGCAACCTTTTGATGACTATCCTTATTATGAGGAAGCACAGGACACTTACGGCACAGAATACAGCGAATACGAAGAAATGCTGATTTTCCATGTTGATGAGCAGGATTGTGAATTCTACGAAGAAGATGACCCCGACAGGCCTACACCAACAGATATTCAATTAGCTTGGGATAGAACAGCAGATAAGCTTTCCGGCTGGGGATACTGGGGACAATCTGTAGAGCATCAATATTGTCGAATCTGCGGTCAACTAATGCAACTTTTATACCAACTAGGTCAAGGTATTGAATATGCAGGCCATCAGGGTATGACATACGATACCGATAATCTCCTGCTGGTGTTTCAGTGTGCGGAACACAAAGAAGAATTTAACTGTTATGGAAGTGCTTTTTAGTCAACGGTCAACAGTCAACAGTCAACAGTGAATAACCATGCATTCAAGCTTCATTGTTGTATTAGTATTGCTGTACTTGGTGCCATCTCTATGGATTGGCTATCAGGCCTTTATGCGATTTGGTTGGACATGGATGTTGCTGTTGTTACCCATTGCGTGGTTGGTGGGGTTGTTCCTGGGAGCGATCGCGGCAATGTTTGTCACGGGAATACTCGAATGGCTCAGTAATTTCAACCAGCCACCAGCAGCATCAGGTTCAATGGGTGGGGTCGCATGGCTGGGTATCTGGGTAGTTCTAGCATTGATAACAAGCCCATTTTTTGCGGCTGTCTCTACCTGGCTAACTGCAAATTTCTTGTTACCCGCTTTTAGGAGATAGTATGGCGGAAAGTTTGTCAGCGTCGCAAAAACAACTGATTATCTCGCAAAATTTAAATCAATGGCAGAATATCGGCAGTAAACCTCTGGATTTAGCGCAGGCAACAATCGCCATTCAAGCATTGTATAAATATGCTGGCTTGCCTCAACCAGAAGTCCGGTTTTTTGCCAGTCCGGCGGCGGCGAGAGAGCAGATTGAACAAGAAAGTATGCAGTCTGACTGTGTGTTAGCTGAGTTATGGGATGTGTTGCGTGAGGATTTATGGCGATCGCTCTCTAGGAGTTTAGGCACATTACAACCTGAATTAACTCATAGTATAAAAAATCCCCTAGCTGACATTTGGGAACGCTCTTTTCAGCGAATTATGTTAGATGGATTAATGGATATTTTGGGCGATTTTTTAGGAGATTGTCTGTTACCAGAATGGGGTATTTCCTGGGCTGGGATGTTTGCAACAGCACATCGGTTAAGCGTGGCATTACCAGAAGAGAAATACAATCTGTTTTGCAACTATATGCAACAGGTTGGTTGGATGTTCCCCTACGAAGGAGTTGCGATCGCAATTCAGCGTCCTTCAATTCGCCGCAATAGTGCAGGGGAAATTCATGGCGAAGGTATACCCGCAATTGAGTTTCCTGATGGTTTTGGTGTCTATGCTTATCGGGGAATTAATCTCCCAGAACAGTATGGTAAAGTTCATCCCACAAATTGGCGTGGTGAGTGGTTGCTAGAACAACGAAACGCGGAACTCCGGCGAGTCTTGATTCAAGGGATTGGCTATGAAAGGATTTGCCAAGATTTACAAGCCAAAGAATGCGATCGCTGGCAAGAATACACTTTACTGCAAATTGAGTCTGAGATTGATGTAGAACCCATACATTTACTCAAAATGACTTGTCCCAGTACAGATTTTATCCATGTGTTGCGAGTTCCGCCTGATATCAATTCTGCGCGTGAAGCTATTCGCTGGGTAAATTGGGGGATTGATCCGACTGAGTTTGCGGTTCAAAGCTGATATTTTTCGATACAAGCAAAATATACCTCAAAGTCGTATTGAGGTACTTCAAAATCGTGTTGAGGTACTTCAAACTCGTGTTGACGCGACTGCAAAATCTGTATACTGCCGCATTTTCGGCTCATGGAATGCCAAAACAATATCTTCCTTGGGAACACCCGCACTAACTAAGTCATTTGCAATACCATTTTCCGTCCAATCTTCCTCAATCCAGAATTTGCGATCGCGAATCCGAACGTAAACAGTTATACCATTAATGCGTTCACCATTCTGCCAGCCAAGGTTCATCCAAATATAATGGCCTTTTGGCTCATCCACAATTAAAAATGTCTCAATGTCTTGGTTGGGACGACAATTGCATAATTCTACATATTCCGCCAAAATACGCTGAATTATTTGGGAATAATCATCTAATTTATCCATTGTATCATCTTCTCTACCTCTACCTCTATATCTACAATTTTCATTACTGCATTGAAAACCCATCCCTAGAGCGTTAAGCTATTAAGGCTAAATCTTTAATATAGTTATTAGTATTTTTTACATCATCAGGTGTTATGACTAACCCCCTCCAAGACTACAACCCTAGCGGCGTAGGTGAAATCAACGGTAACCTTTTGGGTTTACCCGGCGATTACGAGTCTGCAAACCTGATTGTGTTTGGCGTACCTTGGGAAGTTACCGTTTCCTATGGTGCAGGAACCGCCAATGGCCCCCAGCAGATTTTAGATGCTTCTACGCAACTAGATTTGTTTGATTTCGATCATCCTGATGGTTGGAAACAGGGAATTTTTATGATGGAAATTTCCCCAGATATTAGCGAGAAAAATGAATATTATCGGACTTTAGCTGCCCAAATTATCGATCGCCTTGCCCAAGGGAAAGCACTGACAGACGAGCCAGATTTAACACCCGTACTTACGGAAATTAATCAAGCTTCCCAGCAAGTGAATCAATGGCTATTTGAAAATTGCCAGAAAGCAATCAATGATGGAAAACGAGTGGCGGTGATTGGTGGCGATCATAGTTCACCTTTAGGTTACTTTCAAGCCTTAGCAGCTAAGTACCCTAATTATGGCATTTTACACCTAGATGCCCACGCAGATTTACGCAATGCCTATGAAGGATTTGAATTTTCCCATGCGTCGATAATGTTCAACGCCATGAAAATACCGCAAATTTCTAAGTTAGTGCAGGTAGGTTTGCGGGATATTTGCCATGATGAAGTGCAAATAATTAACGAATCAGGCGATCGCATTATCGCCTATTACGACCCAGCCATCAAACAAAAACTTTATTCGGGAACAACTTGGATTGATTTGTGCCAAGAAATTGTCAGCCATTTACCCGAACTCGTTCACATCAGCTTTGATGTTGATGGTTTAGATCCCAAACTCTGTCCGAATACAGGTACTCCCGTTCCCGGTGGTTTGGAGTTAGAACAAGCCTTTTGTTTATTTCGGGAAGTGGTGAAAAGCGGTAGAAAAATCATTGGCTTTGATGTCTGCGAAGTTGGTGATGCTGAGTGGGATGGTAATGTTGGTGCGCGAATCGTCTATAAACTGGCGAATTTCCTAGATTTATCTTGGCGATAAACCCTAAGTCATCAAGTAAAAATCAGTAGTGCGAGCATCTTGCTCGCGCGGGCAAGATGCCCGCACTACAAATATTACAGCTATTTTCAGGTAAATAGACCACACTGTAGGGGCACGGCACCGACAATCTTTTGGTACATACAATAATTTTACTGTTGCCGTGCCCCTACGACAGATGTGGTTCAAATAGGTGAAAACTGCTGTAAATGGTTCAACTGATTTTTACACGACTCCTAACCGTAACATTGGCTACTTTTACTATTTTTTCATCTGTGCAAAGCAAACAGAAAAGATTTGGCCAAGTTTGATACATATTTATGAAGAATAGTTACAAGCCTCGTAACGTTAGGAAACATTTCTTATGGAAATTTCACGTGAAAATCAACCACCCCATCAAGTTGTGATTATTGGTGGTGGTTTTGGTGGTTTACATGCAGCAAAAGCACTTGCTAAAGCACCTGTAAATGTGACGCTGATTGATAAACGCAACTTTCATTTATTTCAACCACTGTTATATCAAGTAGCCACAGGTAATTTATCACCAGCAGATATTTCCTCACCCTTGCGATCGGTATTGAGTAAAAGCCAAAATACTCAAGTATTGCTAGGATCTGTAAATGATATCGATCCCCAAGGACAGAAAGTCATCCTAGAGAATGAAGCCATACCTTACGATACGTTGATTGTAGCTACAGGCGCTAAACATTCCTACTTTGGTAAAGACGACTGGGAAGAATTTGCACCGGGTTTAAAAACTGTAGAAGATGCAATCGCTATGCGTAGCCGGATTTTTACAGCCTTTGAAGCCGCAGAAAGAGAAACCGACGCAGAGAAACGTCGTGCTTGGTTAACCTTTGTGATTGTTGGTGGCGGCCCTACCGGGGTAGAATTAGCAGGTGCGATCGCAGAATTAGCATATCAAACCCTCAAAGCAGATTTTCGCAACATCGACACATCAGAAACCAGAATTCTCCTCTTAGAAGGTTTAGATCGCATCCTCCCACCTTTTGCCCCCGAATTATCACAAACAGCAGAAAAATCTCTCAAAGAATTAGGCGTTTTGGTGCAAACAAAAACCTTAGTAACTAATATTGAAAATGATATTGTTACTATTAAACAAGGAGATAGCGTTAGAGAAATTGCCGCTAAAACAATCTTATGGGCTGCAGGCGTTAAAGCCTCGCCAATGGGTAAAGTTTTAGCAGAAAGCACAGGTGTAGAATTAGATCGTGCAGGTAGAGTAATTGTTGAATCAGACTTAAGTATTAAAGGACATGGTAATATTTTTGTAATTGGTGACTTAGCTAACTTCTCTCATCAAGATGGCAAACCTTTACCCGGTGTTGCACCAGTCGCCAAGCAAGAAGGAGAATATGTAGCCAACCTGATTGCAGAGAAATTACAAGGCAATACCCTGTCACCATTTAACTATAAAAATCATGGCAGTTTAGCGATTATCGGACAGAAGTTAGCGGTTGTAGATTTAGGCTTTATGAAGCTGAAAGGCTTCTTTGCTTGGATATTTTGGTTATTCGTACACGCATACTTTTTAATTGAATTTGACAACAAATTAAAAGTAATAATTCAGTGGGTATGGAACTATATAACCCATAATCGCAGCGCCAGATTAATCACAGTATACGAATCACCAACCAAACTTGAAGATAATCCGAGTTATTATTCATCTACTAGCAGTAGACAACCAGTCAAAGTTTAGAACATAAAATAGGGGAGCATCCCAATGTTGATGCAATCCCCTATGAATAGAAATCCTATTGGATATGTCAACAAAAAGGACAAGTAAGACAAGGAAGATGGGTATTTGTGAATCTTTTAGGATTGCTATATATACTAGAGTGCATGGCATTGCCCATTGGTGTCAACTTAACGTGAAACCCGCTTGGTGGCAAGGTTTTGCCCTCACCCCCAGCCCCTCTCCCAGAGGGAGAGGGGAGCCTTTTATTAAATTCCCCTTCTCCCAAGGGAGAAGGGGTTAGGGGATGAGGGCGAGAGGGTTTTGCACAACGCCTACCCTATATAGCTTTTAGCTTAAGTTGACACGTATGGGCATTGCCACACCCCTACCATCTGTTGTATTCTTCTTGAAAATAGTATGACTATTGACCATTGACCATTGACTATTGACTATTGACCATTGACTAAACAGGCAAATTCACAATAAAAGTCGTACCAATTCCCGGCTTACTAGCAAAAGATATCTCTCCACCATGTAACTCTACATAATGTTTGACAATTGCTAGTCCTAAACCATTACCGGGGATATTACCGACATTACTACCTCTTTGAAATGAAGTAAATAAATTTTCTTGATCCGCTTCAGGAATACCAATACCTTCATCCTGGATACGAAAAATTACTTCTCCCGGAACATAAAAAATTTCAAACTTGACTGTACCCCCTTGCGGTGAATATTTCACAGCATTAGTCAACAAGTTAGTCAGGATATGGCGTAGCATTTTTTCATCTACGCTGATTAACTGGGGAGTTTGGGAAATTATGGGATTATTTGTAATGCTGTAACTACCTATAGATTTAAAGATAATATTGTGATTAGTATTAGCACCAAGTTGAATATCTGTTACCAAATTTCGGCAAAATGTTTCTAAATCTATTGGCTGAGGCTTAAACTGATTTTTATCTATTTCTGCTTTACCAATTAACAAAACATCATTTAACAAATTTTCTAGGTGCTGTACAGATTTTTGAATATGATTGAGGTATTCCTCTTTTTTATCTGCATTTAATTGATGAGAATGATCTGTCAGTAATTCCGCACAAACAGAAATACTATTTAAAGGATTACGAAATTCATGACTGAGCATCGAAAAAAATTGACTTTTACTTTTTTGGCGTTCTTTCTCTTGTTCTAAAGCTTCCCGCATCACAACTTCTTTTTGATGCTTGTTCAAAGCAATCTCAATAGTAGTGATTAATTGATTTTCTTCAAAGGGTTTCAGTATATAGCCAAATGGCTGTGTAGTTTTTGCCTTTTGTAAATTACTTTGATCGGAGTAAGCGGTTAAATAAATCACTGGTATATTAAACCGACTATTAATTTCCGCAGCAGCTTCTATACCACTCATCTTCCCTTTCAACATCACATCCATCAACACCAAATCCGGTGCAAATTCTTCTGCTTTGGCTATTGCTTGTTCTCCATAAGCTGCAATTCCGGGAACGATATAGCCTGCTTGTTGTAAGCAAGATTTAATATCAGCAGCAATAATGATTTCATTTTCAACAACCAGGATTTTTTCTTTCATATTTTTGTCTGCTCCTAGTTTTGTTCGCTGAAGGTTATGCTAAATTTAGCGCCAGAAGAATTATCAAGAGTTATTTTCCCTTCTAATTGATCTACCAGGCTCCAAACTAATTGCAAGCCGAGTGATTCTTGTTTATATATTTCTACATCTTTAGATAAACCTACACCATTATCGCTGACGATTAACGAGTAATTATTTTGTGAGGTTTCGATTAATTCTATACATATAGAACCTGGTTGAGTATTGACAAAAGCATATTTGATGGAATTGGATACCAACTCATTAATAATTAATCCACAATAAATTGCAGTATCAATTTTTAAATAAATTTTCTGAATATTCATTTGGATATGAATTTTCGTATTAATTCCATAGGAACGTAAGAGATTATTAACTATGCTTTGGATGTAATCAGAAACTTCAATTTTGGTTAAATCATTAGCTTGATATAAGATTTCGTGAATTATTGCCATAGCTCGCACTCGATTATGACTATCTTGAAACACTTCTAAAGCTTGTTCATCATTAATATATCTAGTTTGCAATCGTAATAAACTAGAAATTATTTGTAAATTATTTTTCACTCGATGGTGAATTTCTTTTAATAAGATTTCTTTTTCTTTAAGGGAGATTTTAAGTTGATTTTCTGCCTGGATATGAGCGCTAATATCAGTATTTGAGCCAGCAATAAAACTTTCTTTATTTTGGAGATTGCACAGAATTATCCCCCGACTTAAAAACCAAATATAGCTACCATCTTTTTTGAGCATCCGATGTTCAATTTCGTATTTAGATGTGATTCCTTCTAAATAAGCTGTGACAGCATTTTTTACTAATTCAACATCATCAGGATGGACAAATTTTAACCAATGATCGTAAGATTTAGGTGTTTCTTGCTCTGTATAGCCAAGCATGGCTTGTAAATTAGGATCTATATAAATTTTATTGGTTTGAATATTCCATTCCCATATCCCAACTTTTCCTGCTGTAATCGCACGAATATATCTATCTTCACTGACTCGCAATGCTTGTTCTACACGTTGACGTTCGCTAATTTCTTGTACTAAACGGTGATTAGTATTTTTTAATTCTTTAGTTCTTTCCTCAACGCGAATTTCTAATTCTGCTTTGGCTGTTTGCAATGCTTCTTGTGCTTGCTTGCGTTCAGATATATTGCGGATAATGGCGATAATTTGATGGCGGACTGATGGTAATAAGCGTGCTTCAAAAGTTTGATTTATATCCTCGTTAACTAATGCATACTCAATATCTACAAGGGCGTTTTTATGCTGGACATTTAAAAGCGCTTCGATAAATTTATAGCCAATCTTTTCTGGTAAGATATCTTGAATTCTTTTTCCTAAAGAATCTGTTGTTAATAGATAAAAATCGCTAATATTTTTCGTGTAATAGCTCATAATCGTGCCATCATAATCCAGGCGAAGATATAAATCGGGAAAAGCTTGAAATATTTCTTGGAGTTCAGATGTTGTTTGTAAAAGTTGTGCTTCAGTCGTGATGCGATCGCATATTTTTTGCTGTAATCTTTTATTAAGATTTAATAATTCCGCAGTGGCTTGCACAATGTGCTTTTCCTCATCTTCTTCAGCTTTTTTAAAGCTCATTTCTAATGCACAACGCTGGGCAATTTCTAATTGTAAACTTTCCTGGAGTTTGGCTACTTCTGTTTGTAAACCAACAGCTAGGCTTTCTGGTGTAATAATTCCTAACAATTGTCCTTGCTCGTTGACAATTGGTAATTGACGGATGGCATATTCATGCATTAAATATAGTGTTTTATTAGCATCAAAATCTCTTTCTAAAGTAATGATAGGCTCCTGCATAACTTCAACAGCTTTAACTGTAGCCAAATTAATCCCCGAATTAATTAACCGGATAATATCCACAATCGTTAACATACCTAACAATTGCAATTTATCTACTATATATATGCAATCTATGGGCAATTTAGATTGATAATTTTGGGGATTTATTTTCGTAATTTCTACAGGTTTTAATGTAGGTGCTGCTTTACCTGCAACCATTCTTACTTGACGGCGAACGCTTTGAAATTTCTGGGCAGTAACAAACGCTCCACTATCTATATATACAGATACCCCTAATTGTCCCATGCAAATCATAATATCTTGTAATGAAGTGTGAGGAGCAAAAGTCAAAACAGGGCTTTGAATGGCATAGTCTAATACGCGCATAATGGCAACTTCTAAATTACATATTGATAACTAGAACCAGTAGCCTAGTGAAATTTTTAAGCATGGAGAAATTGTTTAAATCTTATTAACCAGATTCTGTCTAGAAGAATTATTGAAATATGTTGCTACTTCAAGATTGCCAGTAATTTCAGCAATCAGTTTTCAAATAAATTAAGCAGGCGAAAGAATTTTGACTGCTACAATTCTCATGGCAGTATTAGATATATAGCAATCTGAATTAATTTTGGCAAAAAATCTCAGTTTTTATAGCATTTGTAGGCATTACCAACCGCAACCCTGATAGGTAAATCATCGCCCTACTTCAGTATGATTTCATAACTCAACTAGTCATCCTACTAATTTATTAGCCATAAAGATACTGCGGTTATGTAGATGTATGTACTGTAATCCAACAGACTTAAAAGATGCTTGATGACCATAATTGATAACATTGCTACCCTGATTCAATAAAGATGCATTTTTCAGTCACATAAAGTTTATATTTGCCAAATTTAACAAAATATAAATTCTTTGATGACACTATCCTGTAGTCAGCTTAAGTCATAATTAATATTATCGCTTCAGGATTTTTACTTAGAAAATACGAATAGTATGAGAGTAAATTTAATAACTTCACCTGATCTAGTGACAATATTTACGTATAGCAACAAAGATTGTGGTTGCATTTGTCAGGGTTTTTTGTTAAGAGAACTGAGTGCCCTGATGTCAAATTACTCAGCAATTTTTTCGGGAACTTAACCAGTAAATTAGAAATAAGGCGTAAAAAATAAACTGATGAATGCGATCGCATCTTATCTAGCATCTATCGTTAATGAAGAAAATGCTGTCTATCCTTGGGAAAATCTCGAACCCAAGCTTAAAGAATCTATCCAAAAGGCAATGGCTGTGGGTAAAACTCCCAGTTGTCTTGTCTACCCCCGTACCCAAGAACAACTAGCTGCCATTGTTGCACAAGCGGCTCGGCAAAATTGGCGTATCCTTCCCTGTGGTAGTACTAGTAAACTTAGCTGGGGAGGTTTAGCACAAAACATTGATGTGGTAGTAAGTACAGAACGCATCAATCGGCTAATTGAACACGCCGTAGGTGATTTAACGGTGACAGTAGAAGCGGGGATGAAGTTTTCCCATCTTCAAGAAATTTTAGCTAAATCTCGCCAATTTCTCGCCCTCGATCCCACCGCACCAGCTTCTGCCACAATCGGCGGTATCGTCGCTACTGCGAATACAGGTTCCCTGAGACAGCGTTATGGTAGTGTCAGAGATCAGTTGTTAGGGATTAGCTTTGTCCGTGCTGATGGTGAAATCGCCAAAGCTGGGGGAAGAGTGGTGAAAAATGTCGCCGGCTATGACTTGATGAAATTATTTACCGGTTCTTACGGCTCATTGGGAATTATCACCCAAGTCACATTTCGAGTTTATCCCCAACAAGAAGCATCCGCAACGGTGGTATTAACTGGCGCAGCTGAAATGATATCTCAAGCGGCGGAGACTTTGCGCGGTTCGGCGTTAACACCCACCCAAGCTGATTTATTATCGACAAAGCTAGTATCTAACCTGAATTTAGGTACAGGATTAGGATTAATCGCCCGGTTTCAAAGTATTAGCGAGAGTGTCAACGAACAAGCCAACCGTTTGTGGGAAGTTGGGCAACAATTAGGATTAAAAGGGATAATATATCAAGCTGAGGATGAAGCTAATCTATGGCAGAGATTGCCAGAACAAATGCATTCTGCTGCCACATCTTTGCCGATTACTTGCAAAATAGGAGTATTACCAAGCACGGCTTTTGAGATTTTAAATCAAGTCGAAGTAGGAATAATTCACATTAGTAGCGGCTTGGGTTTATTGTGTTTAAATAATCAAAAGCAAGCTCTAAAATTGCGAGAAATATGTCAAGTAAACAATGGTTTTTTGTCGATTTTAGAAGCACCAGCAACAGTAAAAGAAAAATTAGATGTGTGGGGATATAAAGGTAATGCTTTAGGATTAATGCGCAAGATTAAATCACAATTTGATAGCAAAAATATTTTCAGCCCCGGTCGATTTGTAGGAGGGATTTAAACAATTCAAAATTCAAAATTCAAAATTCAAAATTAAGAATTCTATTTGACTTTGTCCCCATGACGCCAGTTGCTACAACGGGGGGGGAACCCCCGCAACGCACTAGCTCCCCAATGCCCAATGCCCAATGCCCCATGCCCAATGACTATTGACTAATATGCAAATTTCCGAAAATTCTGTTAATAACACGGCAAGTTTAAAAAATTTACAAGGGTTTGATCCTAATCATCCCCCAGAACCAAAGTTAATTGATAGTTGTGTACATTGTGGATTTTGTCTCTCAACTTGTCCGAGTTATCGGGTATTAGGTAAAGAGATGGATTCGCCTAGAGGGCGTATCTATTTAATGGACGCCATTAATGAGGGAGAAATTGCCCTGAATACGGCAACTGTAGAACATTTTGATTCTTGTTTAGGTTGTTTGGCTTGCGTGACAACTTGCCCTTCTGGGGTGCAATATGACAAGTTAATTTCAGCAACTCGTCACCAAGTAGAACGCAATTATACGCGCAGTTTACCAGATACATTAGTGCGGAAATTGATATTTTCTCTATTTCCTAATCCCGATATTTTGAGAATATTACTTGTGCCTTTGATGGCTTATCAAAAGTTGGGTTTATCGAAATTTGTCCGCGCTACTGGTGTACTCAAAAATATCTCTCCCCGGTTGGCAGCAATGGAATCAATTCTGCCAGAAATTACGCTGAAAACTTTTCAAAATAATTTACCGACGGTGATTCCTGCTAAAGGTGAGAAGCGTTATCGAGTAGGGGTAATTTTGGGATGCGTACAACGGCTATTTTTCTCGCCTGTGAATGAAGCAACGGTACGGGTGTTGACGGCGAATGGTTGTGAAGTTGTCATCCCTCAATCCCAAGGTTGTTGTGCGGCGCTTCCCGAACATCAGGGACAAACCGAACAGGCGAAAGCTTTAGCCAGACAGATGATTGATAGTTTCGCTAAGACTGATGTCGATTTCGTAATTATCAATGCGGCTGGTTGCGGGCATACTTTGAAAGAATACGGTCATATTTTAGCCGATGACCCAGAATATCGGGAAAAAGCGCAGCAATTTGCAGCTAAGGTGAAAGATGCCCAAGAGTTTTTGGCAACGGTGGGGTTAACGGCGAAACTGTTACCCATTACCGATAAACCTGTGAATTTGGTTTATCAAGATGCTTGTCATTTGTTACATGGACAAAAAATTAGCGTTCAACCGCGTCAATTATTGCGCCAAATTCCTGGGGTGAAGTTAAAAGAACCGTTAGATGCAGCTTTATGTTGTGGCAGTGCGGGTGTTTATAATATGTTACAACCGGAAGTTGCTGAAGAATTGGGACAGCAAAAGGTTCAGAATTTGCTGAATACTGGTGCGGAGTTGATTGCTTCGGCTAATCCTGGCTGTACGTTGCAAATTACTAAGCATTTGCATTTGCAGGGTAGGGATATTGCGGTGATTCACCCAATGGAGTTGTTAGATTATTCGATTCGGGGTGAGAAGTTGCTAGCTTAAATATTTTAGAGGGCATGGCACTGCCATGCCCCTACAATTTGTTGCATTCTTTTGGCAAATTGGTATCAATTGACGTTGATGATTACACGGCAATTTCTTTTAAAGCGTGTAATACTCGCTCAACTTCTTCCATTGTGTTGTAGTGGGTGAATCCCAGCCGCACTAAGCCGCCGGTAGCTTCTACGCCTAATTTTTCAGTTAGAGCGATCGCATAAAAATGACCATACCATGCAAATATACCGCGATCGCATAATGCTTTGGCAACTGCTTCCGGTGTTTGTCCCGCTAATCGAAAACCTACTGTAGGAGTGCGGGAAGTAAAGCGTTCTGGGTTGGTAATTCCATATAACTCTAAACCGGGAATCCCTAGCAATCCGGGAATTAATTTATAGCTTAATTCTCTTTCATATTGTTGAATTGCTGACATCGCCGCCACTAAAGCAGCGCGACGGCTATGATAAGCCGATGTAATGGCGGTTGCAGATGGTTCTGGTGTGGTGAGAAAGCTGGGACAGTGGAATTTTTCGATACCTTCTTTATCGGCTTCAATTAAAGCGGAAATTAATTCGTTATCAATGGAAGGTGAAACGTGACAACCAAGTTTTGTTAAATAGTTAATCGCCGCAACTAATCCCGCTAAGGCTTCAAAGTTTAATGTTCCTGTTTCCCAACGCGATGGTACTTCATCGGGCGCTGGTCTAACTTTATACGGGGTAAATCGTGCCAAATGTTCGCGCTTGCCATATAAAATCCCTAGATGGGGGCCAAAGAACTTATACGCCGAACAAGCGAGGAAATCACAACCTAAAGCATGGACGTTAATTGGTGCGTGAGGTACGTAATGAACGGCATCAACAAATACTAAAGCACCTACCGCATGGGCGAGGCGAACCACGGCGGCGATATCGTTGATTGTCCCCACTGCATTAGAGGCGAAGCCAACAGCGACTAACTTTGTCCGGGGATTAATCAACCGTTCCAATTCAGCCATATCTAAGGTGCAATCTTCGTTATGAAAATCTACCACCTTGACAATTACACCCTTTTCTTCTAAGGCATACCAAGAAGAAACATTAGCGTAATGGTCAAGCCGCGTCACAATAATTTCATCACCTGCAAGCAGTTCTCTCCCAATAGCGCGGCTAATGCTAAAGGTGAGGGTAGTCATGTTCGCACCAAATACTATTTCATCACTATGGCATCCTAGCAAATCGGCACTAGCCGCCCGTGCAGCGTTAATTAATGCATCTGTGCGGACGCTGGTAGGGAAAACCCCGTGAGAATTGGCGTTTGACCTCACTAAATAATCGCTGATAGCATCCAGCACCGCACCGGGTACTTGAGTCCCACCGGGGCCATCACAAAAAACTACAGGTTCACCGTTGATAGTTTGTGTGAGGGCGGGAAATTGGGCGCGTATCCATTTTAGGTCTAAGGCTTGCATACAAATCTCCTGGGGTGATTTTTGAGTTGCTTCGCGCGCCATGTTAGTTGTGATTGATTATTGTTTTGCAAGGTTGGTAAGTTCGTAGTCAGGGCTAAAGTCCTCAATACGAAGCGCGCAAAGTTTCATGAATAAAGTAATATTGATGCTGCCCAAGCTAACACAAAAATATTGTTTCTACCCTTGGGTTACGGGTATCGCCACACTTTTTAAAATATTCATTGGCCCTTGCTGCTTGAGGAGTTGCATTTGTTCTTGATTGCGCACTAGTAACGCACCTGCAAATCCTAAAGAATTAACGGAAATGCCTTGGTATTCTTCTTGCGATCGCGCTACGATTAACATCCATTCTCTTGTAGCTAATAAATTATAAGCCGCAGATTGCATGTTATCGTCGATGGCGGTAATACCTACAGCTTGGAGTAGGGCGCGATACAGTTCTAATGTGGTTGTAGCTGACCAACTGGGGTCTAGGGTACCAAAAGCATGTTTAAATGGTAAACCTGGTAAAGTAGCAATTAAATTCTCAACTGTTGCTGCTTTAAATAAAGGCTCAATCGGTACGCTTACACCCGCAGTTGTTAACGGTAACGGAACCATCTGCAAATGTTTGTGTCGTTGACTTGCACCTGCAACCTGACCGCCGTTATAAAACACTAAACCGTCATATTCTGCCAAGCAAGCCCACATCGCCGCAAAATCTTCACGGGTGAGCAAGCTTTCTTGTTCTGCAAAGGCGCGAGTAATAATTAATAAATGATGGTCAACAACATTAAACTTATTTAAAATGCAGACATGAGTATCAGAAATATTCGCAACAAATAAATCTTCGTCATAGGGTAAAAAAGGATTAAAATCTTTACCAGTTACGGCAGATTGTTGAGTTTGTTTCTTCTTGGCTGCATCTTTACGCACAAGATTAGATAAAATCCTCACCAAAAATTTCACCCCATCTTGTTCAACAAACTCAAACTCCGTCGGTATCGACAGCAATGCACCACAATTTAAAGCATATTCTGTCCGTTCTTTAACACTTTGCCATAAAGTACCAGGCTGCAATAATATTTTTTCCTCTGTCATTGCTGATATTAATGTAAGTAGGTCGGTGCAATTAAATATAACTGGCAAAGGCTGTCATTGGTCATTGGTCATTTGTCATTGGTCATTTGTCATTGGTATAAGTTTTGTAATATATAGGACTCCTATTTGATTTTTTAAAAAAACTCAGTACACTTTGATTCTTTCTTCCCTGTTCCCTGTTCCCTGTTCCCTGTTCCCTATACTTGAACCACATTTCTTTAGATGCAGTTCATCATCCTCAAGGCTAATGCTTCTAGTAGAAGAGACTCGGAGGGAGAAATGCATATACTGCAATTACCAAGCAATAGTTTGACAAGCTTCTAGTGACCTGCTAGAAGCTTTTTCTTCCCAAACTATAATTGTTGATGGGGTTGATTCTTTTGATTTTCGTCTTTTTTGACAGCAGGTACAGTTTTTAGGGCTGTCGCTTGTTCTTTGGCTTGGATTTCTAATAATTCTGAACTCGTGACAAATTTATAACCTTGAGCTTTCAGACCAGCAATAATTTGTGGTAAAGCTTTCACAGTGCGAGAACGGTTACCACCGCCATCATGTAGTAGCACAATTGCGCCAGGTTTGGCGCTTCTCAATACATTATTGACCATTCCTGCTACCGATGGTGTATGACGGTCAGCATCACCGCAAAGACTTGACCACATCATAACTGCGTAATGCTGATTTTTGGCATAATCGGCTAATCCATTATTGAGGTAGCCTCCAGGGGGACGGAATAATGCAGTTTTTACGCCTGTGGTTTTATAGATAGCATCTGCTGTGCGGTCAATTTCACTAGATGCCGTTGCTAGATCCATGCGACGATACCAATGATGCCAAGTATGGTTACCTAATTCGTGACCATCAGCTACAACTTGTTTAGCAATTTGGGGATAAGCTTGTACCATTGCCCCAATGAAAAAAAATGTAGCTTTAACCTGATTTTTCTTTAAAATTTCTAATACTTGTGCAGTGTTTTTGGGGCTAGGGCCATCATCAAAGGTCAAAGCAATGAATTTCTGATTTGGTTTGAGCTGGGCGTGATAAATAGCTTTTCCCTGTAATGATTTGGGTACTTCTACTATTAAGTTTTTAGCTAGTGGTAAAGTCTTGGCAGATTGGTTAGTTTTATGAGTTGATTTTTTAATAGCTGCTTCATGGTTTAAGCCACTCTTAAATATGCCTAGAGCTAAACCACTAGTAGCCAAAAAGACTATAGTTATTACTTGTATAAATCGTGAGAACCTGTGGGCAGTCACCTTAACACTCCTTACACTAAAATTCAGAAGCAATAGGGAATGCACTACAGGTTAGCTAAGACGCACAAGGCCAAAGCTTGATAATTGGCTGGCGCAAAAGTTACGTCTGGTTTTCCCCTTTTGCAATCTGGAACTGTTGAATCATAACTTATATTTTTGTTCCTTTTTAACAGTTGAGATCGGGTTAGCTGGAAACTAGGGGTAAGGTAGTCTCAATCAAAAAATTTTCATCGTCATGCATGAAAGAGAAGGAGGAAAAGGAGGGCAAGGGAGACAATGGAGAAATAAACCTTTCAAGTCAGTCAATCACGAGAAAATCTCACAACCAAACATGAAAATCTCTCTCCCCTCACACCTAGCCCCTAGCTAGAGGCTTTTTCATGCTTACAGCAGTTTTCACCTATTTACAGCACATCTGTCGTAGGGGCACGGCACCGACAATCTTTTGGTACATGCAATAATTTTACTGGTGCCGTGCCCCTACAGCGTGGTCTATTTACAGGAAGATGCTGTAAAAAGGTGCGCTGATTTGAAACGCACCTTTTTAACAGGACTTATTGATTGTTAATGACAAACCTTAACGAATATTGCTACTAAGTTCTAAACAATATGAATGTTTAAGCTAACATCGAAACCAGAAAGTTTATTTTCAAGAGTAGCAAATTGCTGCGCGTTAAAGAATAAACCACCTGTAGTTTGGTCATAACTGAACTGACTAGTGGAAGTTGCACCAAAACTAGCGCCAAGAACTTGAATCTTATCTCCTTGTTGGAAACTAAAGTCTTTGATGACATCTATTCCTTCACTCAGAGAGTTAAAGACAAATGTATCAGCCCCAAGTCCACCAGTGAGGATGTCATTACCAGTCCCACCAGTCAAAATATCATTGCCATCTCCACCGACTAGATTATCATTACCTGCATTACCAGTGAGTTCATCATTACCTGCACCGCCTTTGAGAATGTCACTGCTAGCGCCACCGGCTAGAATATCGGCATATTTTGTCCCTGTAATCTCAAATTTCTCAACATTGGTGTAACCAAGTATACCTGTACCAGTGGCGCGGCTGAAAATCTGACTTTGTCCTAAATAACCAACATGAACGCCAGCGCCATTGTCAAATTGGCTATAGTCTGCTCTCAACGTGTCGGTACCTGCACCACCATCAACAGTACCCTGTGTGTCAATTATCACATCGTTGCCAATACCACCTTTGATGGTGTCGAAACCAGCCCCACCATCTAGGGTATCATTACCTGCACCGCCACTGATTTCATCATGACCAGCAGCACCGTTAAGAACATTATTTGCACTACTGCCAGTAATGGTATCATTGCCGCTTGTGCCAATTAAATTTTCGATGCTAATTAAGGTATCTGTGAGGGTAGAATTACCTGGGAACTGAACCACACCGGTTGCTAAATCGGCATCAATTGGCCCGCCATAGAATGCATAGGAAGTAGTGTCAGTGCCCGCGCCACCATTAATGGTATCAAAGCCATAGCCGCCATCTAAGTAATCATTACCATCGCCACCACTGAGCGAGTCATCACCAAATTCACCATACAGTGAGTCATTACCTGATAAACCAGACAGCAAATCATTACCCACAGCACCATTAAGAACATTATTTGCACTACTGCCAGTAATGGTATCGTTGCCGCTTGTGCCAATTAAATTTTCGATGCTAATTAAGGTATCTGTGAGGGTAGAATTACCTGGAAACTTAACCACACCAGTCCCTAGATTGGCATCAATTGGCCCGCCATAGAATGCATAGGAAGTAGTGTCAGTGCCTGCACCACCATTAATGATATCGAAGCCATAGCCGCCATCTAAGTAATCATTGCCATCGCCACCATTGAGCGAGTCATCACCAAATTCACCATACAGTGAGTCATTACCTGATAAACCAGACAGCGAATCATTACCAGCAGCACCATTAAGAACATTATTTGCACTACTGCCAGTAATGGTATCATTGCCGCTTGTGCCAATTAAATTTTCGATGCTAATTAAGGTATCTGTGAGGGTAGAATTACCTGGAAACTTAACCACACCAGTTGCTAAATCGGCATCAATTGGCCCGCCATAGAATGCATAGGAAGTAGTGTCAGTGCCTGCACCACCATTAATGGTATCAAAACCATAGCCGCCATCTAAGAAATCATTGCCATCACCACCACTGAGCGAGTCATCACCTGATTCACCATACAGCCAGTCATTACCAGCAGCACCGTTAACAACATTGTTTGCACTACTGCCAGAAATGGTATCATTACCGCTTGTGCCAATTAAATTTTCGATGCTAATTAAGGTATCTGTGAGGGTAGAATTACCCGGGAACTTGACCACACCGGTTGCTAAATTGGCATCAATTGGCCCGCTATAGAATGCATAGGAAGTAGTGTCAGTGCCCGCGCCACCATTAATGGTATCAAAGCCATAGCCGCCATCTAAGTAATCATTGCCATCGCCACCATTGAGAATGTCATCACCAAATTCACCATACAGTGAGTCATTACCAAATTCACCAGATAGCGAATCATTACCAGCAGCACCATTAAGAACATTGTTTGCAGTATTGCCAATAATGGTATCATTACCGCTTGTGCCAATTAAATTTTCGATACTAATTAAGGTATCTGTGAGGGTGGAATTACCTGGAAACTTAACCACACCAATCCCTAAATTGGCATCAATTGGCCCGCCATAGAATGCATAGGAAGTAGTGTCAGTGCCTGCACCACCATTAATGATATCGAAGCCATAGCCGCCATCTAAGTAATCATTGCCATCGCCACCATTGAGCGAGTCATCACCAAATTCACCATACAGCGAGTCATTACCTGCATTGCCGTTAATGGAGTCATTCTGTGTTCCACCTGTTAAGACATCATTACCGCCGTTACCAGAAATGTTCCATACTAAACCGTCATTAGGTGCGGTAAAGGTATTGTTTTGATTATCACCATTGTATGTAGGCATTGTGATTTCTCCTGTAATTTTTCCCAGTAAATTGTTTGTTTAGGTGAGGTTATAAACCTCTGTTTCAATGTGTGATGGAGTTTAGCGTTAGCTGTTTAACTCCTTGATGAGTTACACGTTGAGGTTTTTGGTTTTATGCAGTGGTTGGGAAAAATAAAACAAAAAAACTCCATCCCCTTGTGGATGGAGTTTTTGGGCATGGAGAATAGGGCATAGGGCATGGCAAAGAGTTACCCATGATGCGTAAAAATTTGCTGCTCATAGCTGGAAGTTTCAACTGGAGCAGAAAAAAAATAGATACTTGTCTGTAACGGGTAATAACTGGCTGGAGTAAGGGAAGCAGAGTGCGATCGCATTTTTGCTACTGGTTAAAATCAAACGCAGAAGCTACTCCTTACCAATTGCAGATTGATTGCAGCTTAAAGCTATAACCACAGAGAGTTGCTTAACAAAACTGCTTCAATCATTTAATAATGAATTTGCCCTTTAATTAATTCCCTGACTGGCGTCAACCTAAAAGCCGAGCAGCAGAGTCAATTTGTTTACAAATATTGTTTAATATAGTTAATGGAGTTATCTCCGTTACCTTTATCATCAGTAAAGTTCAACAGTATAAACCAATTGTAGATTAATTGCATATCTCTACTGACTTAATTCCATAACTGAATTTTCTGACCAGTTTGAAATATTACTTATTCTGTTTGCGTTAATTTAGGTAATCTGATGAAAAAATTGATTAGAGGCTTGCGAGATTTCAAAAGTAGTTATTTTCGTGCTAATGAAGAACTATTTGAGCAACTTTCTCATGGTCAAAAGCCTAGAGTATTATTTATTACCTGTTCTGATTCGCGCATCGATCCCAACCTGATTACACAAGCTGGGTTAGGAGAATTATTTGTGATTCGCAATGCAGGCAACATTATTCCCCCGTTTGGTGCTACTAATGGCGGTGAAGGAGCAACAATTGAATATGCTATTCAAGCATTAGATATTCAACAGATTATTATCTGCGGACACTCCCATTGTGGTGCCATGAAAGGGTTAATGAAGTTAGACAAGTTGCGAGTAGAAATGCCGCTTGTACATGACTGGCTCAAGTATGCAGAAGCAACCCGACAGCTAGTGAACGAAAACTACAGCGACTACGAAGGGGAAGAACTTTTAGACGTAATTATTGCTGAAAACGTACTTACCCAAATCGAAAATTTACGGACTTATCCGGTGATTCGCTCTAAACTCTACCAAGGAAAACTGAGTATTTATGCTTGGATTTATCAAATTGAGGCAGGAGAAGTTTTAGGATACGATCCACAAAATCACGCCTATGTCTTGCTGCAAAATGAGCTTCCCCCATCAGAGATAAATCAGAAGTTAATTAGCCCACCTTTAACTAGCAATGTGGAAATACATTCAAGTGAAATTAAGGAACAGGCGTATAAATTACCTCAGGAAATTCCTAGTTCAGAATATGAATGGTTTCCCATGACAGTACTATCTCCAGAGCAAATGGAGCGAATTTATCGAGGCTCAATGGCAAAGTAAAAATATCAAGTCAACCTAAATTTTTGGGTTTTTTAAAGACGTTCAATCGGACTTTCTGTCAGATAAACAACTAAGTAACCAGATTGCGATCGCATTTTTAGTAAGAATGGATAATAGCGATCGCCTTTCTTCAAGCTACGATGACAAGGTTCACCTCTTCTATCACTTTGGGAAGAGAAAAATAAATGTAGGTTGGGTAGAAGATTGTGAAACCCAACAATACCAAAGTTTTCGGGTGTTGGGTTTCGTTCCTCAACCCAACCTACGCAGCTGAAGGTTTTTGGCGCTAACTGAACTGTATTGGAATATAAGCCTTTTGACTGTTGACTGTTGACTTACTCGCTAGCGGTACTACAGCCAATTTCCCAACAATACGTAAGCCGCCCAATGTACAGGATGGCGATAATCTGGATCTTTTAATAGGGAAAGTTGCGCCAGTCTTAATGCTTGAGCTTTTGTTACTTGCTTGGTTGCGAGTTCTTTATAAAATTGACCTACTAGACGCGCCCCGGATTCATCATCTAAACTCCAAAGGGAAGCTAAGGTACTGCGCGCGCCTGCTTGAATTGCTACCCCAGCTAATCCTAAAGCTGCTCTTTTGTCGCCGTCGGCGGTTTCGCAAGCACTGAGAACGAGTAATTCTATGGGTTCAGGGCTAATTTCATCTCTGCGACGGAGCAAATTTTTCAATTCATTGACTTTGACTGGTTTATCCCAAGCCAAAACAAAAGTTTCCTCAGCATTGGAGCTAAATTGACCGTGAGTCGCTAAATGTACGACCGAAAAGGGTAAAGAGTCAAGCTGTTTTTGCAACGCTAAACTAGTAAATGTCTGATTTAGCAACACTGCGCTAGGGACTTCCGATTCCACAGCTTTTAATTCGTCAGCGACATTGGGTAAGGAATTAAATCCGTGTCTTGCTTCTGTTAATCCCGCTACTAAGGTTTTGAGTTGAGTTTGTTGCAAAGGCTTAGGCCCTAACAACTCTAACCCAGGTGTCAGGGCAATACTATATTTTTCCACCAAATACTGTTTACCATCATATAAAGCTGCCATTGGCAAGTTGCGTAAAGCACCATCTAAGACAAAAACTAATGTTTGCACTTCGCTTTGAGATAGTTGGGTTTCTACAGGGCGAATTAACCAATCGTAAACTTTGACGGCTAAATCTTTACCTTCTGGTGTGGTGAAAGGTTTTTCTAAATTTTCTCTAAGTTGTACGACAATTTTTTCTAGTTCAGTTTGAGATACTTTGGTAGCATAGTGGCGTAATGGCTGCTGCGGTAAGCTGAGAATTACTTCTAGTCTGTCTGGCAAAATAATCGGATAAATTAAGGCGGCGCTTGACTGTTGTATCTGCTCAATCGGGACTATTTTTCCTTGGAGACAAGCGGAACGAAAGAAGTTATCGAGTTCAGCTAGTTGTAATGATTCAATTACTTGTCGAGCTTGTTTTAGTTGCTCTTGAGTGGGTTCTAAGTCTTGGCCTGAATTTAAGAGTAATTCTACATATTCACGATAAACTGGCTCTACAGCTTCGCGAAAAGAAAATTGAATGTCGCTGTTAATGGCTACTAAATCGCTACGGAGCGATTTTAATGTGGTGAAGGCGACTTCATAGGCTGCTGTTGCTGGCTTAATTGCTCCTTGCGCTTTTAAAATCCGTCCTAATTGCCATTGCCATTGATAAGCAACATCGGCAGCATTAATGGCTTGAGCTAATTGTAAAGCTTTTGCGGTTAACTCTTGAGCATTTGACCATTGCTGGGTTTGTTCATAGAGTCCACCTAAATAGCCTAAAGCATAGGATTGGGCTTTTTGATCGGTTAAATTTTTGGCTTGTTCAACAGCTATGGCTAGTAGTTGCGCCGATTCAGTTTGTTTATTTCCCAGTTTTGTTAAAGCTTTAGCCAGGTTAACACGAGCGTAAATTGTCGAGCGACTGGGAGGGAGATTAGCTAGCTGAGGCTGGAGTTGTAGCCAAAGATTTTCGGCTGTTTTTGCTTCGCCAGCAGCTAATAATAAATTAATTTGATTAATTTTCGCTTGAATGCCGATAATGCTGGTAGGAGCGATCGCACTTACTTGTTCGTAGTATTTTACAGCAGAAGCGCGATCGCCTTGAGCATAAGCTGTGTTACCTAAACTCAATAAAGTTGCACTCAGTTCTGGTGTGGATACATTACCTGCATCCTGTAATAGTTGCAAACTTTGCTGCAAAACTTGTCGAGAATCCGCAAAAGCCCCAACTAATCGCAGAACATTCCCCAAACTCCGCAAACCTGTACTTTTTAATTGTGGATCTGGCTGATTCTCTAAAGATTGTTTCACATCTGCTAGGGTTTTACGCGCTTGCAGATACAGCCCTAGAGTTTGTTGTGCCTGAGCTTGATTGATTAAACTGCCAATTTTACCTTGTATATAGCTAACGCTGCTATAAATAGTAGTAGCCTGTTGCCAACTATTCAAAGCTTGTTCTGGTTGACCTTGAGCTAATTCTAAACTGCCTTGATTGTTGAGCGCTTGGGCTAAAATTAGCTGTGCTTGTGAAGTTGTCGGTTTGGCATTACCCAATAACTTGAGACTGGCGGTAATGGCTTGCTTTGCTTGCTGCCACTGTCCCAATTGCTGATAAGCTAAAGAAAGATAATTTAGCACCATAGCTTGAGACAACAAATTATTTTCTGCTTTAAGTGCTAATTCCCAAATCTTTATAGCTTCAGCATATTTTTCTTTTTGGTACAGTTCTCTACCTTGTTGAATTAAATTTGATGGGGATAAGTCTTTTGTCAACCTATTCCCAATTTCCTCTACTTGTGGAGGCGCGAAGGGTGGAACAAAAGAAGCTGTAGCTTGCCTAAAATTAATTAATAGGGTGAGAATCATCCCCATTAACATGCACAGCAAAAAAGCTATAACTCGACGCCAAAATTTCAGCTGTTTTTTTGCCATTTCCGAGTCCCAGATTAATTTTGCACAACTGGACAGCTAACAGGTTTCACAAAGGAATTGTGAGGAGTAGTAGCGGGTGCTTGAGCTACCAAGGTGACAATACCATTAGCCGCAATTTCCCAACCTTGAGCTTCTACAATAGCTGTCGGTGGTTGAGCAAGGGTTTTCTGTTGTGGTTGAGAGTTAGACAGTTTTTCATTCAGTAAAGCGTGGGGTTGTAAGTCTTCCCACACAGCATCACTACTCAATATTTCGCTGGGATTTGCTGGTAAACCACCTCTTCCTGTGATGATAAATTCACTTTTTTGATTGGCTATTGCGCCTGTGCTATCTCTACAGCTTTGGGTAATTTGTTGGGAAGCATCGACGAGATTTGTGGGTAAATTCACCAATCCGTTACTAGGATCTACATCAGGGGTATTGATTTCGACAACTCCGTTGATGCCTAATTGAGAACTTGCAGTGATGTCACTAAAAGCGGTTTGGCGATCGCGAAATTTAATGCCAAAAATCCCTTGTGCCTTAATATCAATGTTGCCACCTTTACCTGTAAAAGCATCGGCGGTAATGTTGCTATCTTCAGTTGGCGAAGCCACAATCAAGCCAGCCGCGATCGCAATATTGCCACCGTCACCACCTGCTTGGGCTGTACCTGCTGTGGTGGATAGGTTGCCACCCCGACGCAGCAAGAATAACCTGGGCACATCCAGGGTGATATTACCTCCGGTGTTACTGGCGGTTTCCGCAGAGATTTCCCCTTGGCGATCCAAAGTCAAAGAATCGGCGCGAATGCGAATGTTGCCGCCGA
The DNA here is from genome assembly GCF_014696435.1 of Calothrix anomala FACHB-343. Classification (GTDB taxonomy): domain Bacteria; phylum Cyanobacteriota; class Cyanobacteriia; order Cyanobacteriales; family Nostocaceae; genus Aulosira; species Aulosira anomala_A. The sequence continues at coordinate 37,819 of NZ_JACJQG010000073.1, forward strand.
TACCTGTACCTTGACTGCTGGCATTAATTTGCGCGCTATCTGTCACTTGGAGCGATCGCGTCTCTACTTCAATGTCTCGGGAATTACCAACAGCATTTGGCTGCACTGTCACCAGAATTCTGCCACCATTAGTCAAAGTGACTGTATCTGTTGCTTGCACAAAGACGCGCCCAGAATCTCCTCTCCCTATCGTACTGGCAAACAATCCCGCTTCATTGGCGATTGATAATGCTCTAGCGCCAATCTCGATATCGCCACCCCGCCCCACACCTCTTTGTTCTAAGCTGCTAAAAATACCACTGGGAATGTTATTACGATTAACTCCATCCAGAATCAAGGTATCACCCACATTCACCCGCACGTTACCTGCATTTCCACGTCCAAAACTACTGGCAGCTAGTTGAGCGCCGTTGGTTAAAGCCAGCGATCGCGCTGTTATATTAATGTTACCGCCATCACCAATACCAGGAGAGGCGACCTGACTTACCATCGCACTGGGAAAGTTAGTCGTTCCCGTACCATCAAGAACAACCCGATCGATAGCATTCACAACAATATCGCCGGCGCGTCCTTCACCAAAGGTACTGGAAAATAACCGTCCACTATTGGTGATTGAAAGTAACTCAGTATCAATTTGAATTGTGCCACCCTTGCCAACACTCCGAGGCGCAACGCTGCTGGTAATCCCACTCGAAAATCGTCTGCTAGCAGTTTGCATCATACCATCTACGGAAACAGTCTGAGCAGTAATGGTAATATTGCCAGCATCCCCTTGACCGAACGTAGAAGTTCCTAACTGAGCACCATTAGTCACAGAAAGCGCACGAGTAGCAAGGGTAAAGTCGCCCGTCTTGCCAATTCCGCCTATACTCAGTTGAACGCCGATCGTACTGACAATTCCCGTTGCTGATGCGCCATCAATGGCTACTGTATCGGTTGTTTTGATGTTGATACCGCCAACACTGCCTTGTCCGCTATTGGTGGCGACGATCAATGCCCCGTTGCTCACAAAGAGCGATCGCGCTGTGATGTTGATATTGCCAGCATTTCCTACTGTTTGGCGAAATACACCATTCTGAATCAGAGAATCTTGGCCATCCAGTCTAATAACTCCGGTAGCATTTAGCACAACATCTTTGACTGTTGTCTGGGGCGTTACTGCTGTTGCTCTAGTTCCTGCTAATAAAGTGCTTCCCTGGAGAATATCGATGTTTTCAGCTGCGATCGCAATCTCACCCCCACCAAACGCCATCACATCAATGCTGCTGCGATTGTTCAGGAGTATATCCCCACGGTTAGCATCGGCAAAATGGAAGCTGAAATTATCTCCCACAGTCTTTAAACCAACAGTTCCAGATTTTACTCCCCCAATCTCAATTTGCCCTTCTAAGGTTTGTAACTTGGCACCATCCAAGCTGACATTCCCAGCCACCAGCGCAAAAGTTTCACCATCACGAATTCGCAGCATTGAGCGTTGCACCTGAATATTGCCGGAATTGCCACCAAACTGCAAACCCAAGGGAACATTAATCGTTAATAAGGGAACAGACTGGGGATTATTGGCGCTGAAGGCAAAGCCGTTATCAAACAATAAACTGTCGGCGGTACTTGCAACAAAGGAACCGCCCACATCTAACCGAGCATTTTGCCCAAACACAATGCCATTGGGATTAATGAAAAATAAATTGGCATTACCTAATATCCCAAGAGTTCCCAAAATCTCAGATCGATTATTTCCTGTGACTCTTGTGAGGATATTTTCCACTCCCGTGGGGTTGGCGAAATATATTCTTTGCCCATCACCAATGCTAAATTCGCGAAAGCTGTGAAATAAATTCGCTCCCCGAACTGCACCGCCATTGATGATATCTGCTGTCGCGCCTTTAACTTCTACTCCTGGTGTTAATACAGTAGCTTCGCCACCCAAAGTATTATCGGGTTGAATCTCTGCGCGGACTAGAGTTGCTTTACAAATCACCGAACTAAATGTACAACAGGCTAATCCCAACAATAAAAATTTCCTGCCGCAGTTTAGGCTTGGCTGATATTGGATAGATTTAAACCTTTCATGCAAAAATTTCCGCTTAAATATTTGAGATTTCCTAAAAATCATGAGTTATATATAATTAAATAGTAATGAAAGCACAACGTTTAATTGATATCATTACTATCCTAGCTTGTTTGGCATTTTTTGAAATATATCTGCCTCTTATTTACCCTACTTAATCAGAGGTAGGTAGGATAAATAATGCAAATTATATTACGAAACGTAAACAGCCTTGAAACCCTTACCAATGAATAATGTAGGGGCGGGTTCACCGATATCCTCATTTATTAACAAAGATCCAAATAAACCCGCCCCTACAAATGACAGCCCTTGCCAGTTATATTTACAGCTGTTTTCACCTATTTGAACCACATCTGTCGTAGTAGGGGCACGGCACCAGTAAAATTATTGTATGTACCAAAAGATTGTCGATGCCGTGCCCCTACTTGGGCATATTTTTTTTTAAGTTTCAACTGAAGCTAGGTAAGTTTGAATGCTTTTTGAGCATTCATTTAGTTGTATAATTACGTAGTAATTCCAGTACAGTTTCTTCAATTTGATATACAGTTTTTGGACTGTTAATAGGGCGTTCAGGCGCATCTGGATTTGTAATTATCAAAGCTGCATCTAAGAATTGATGCACTGTTTGACGGCGCACAGTTTCTCTTGTATTTGGTTTATAAGATTTGCCATAGTGCTGTGACATAAATTCCATTATGGGTGTAATTCCCATTAAAGGAGATGTAGCAGCAGTCCAAGGATCGTTTGGTTTTAAATCAAGTAAAGCTAGCAGCGTTAAGGCTGAACGTTCATTAATTTGTGCCTTGGGTAATCCCATTTCCACTAATATTTTTCGTGCTTCATCAATACGATTTTTAATGATTATCGGGTTATTTTCCGATTGATTTGTCATCTTAAATAATGCTTGTACAAGTTTGTCAATTTCTGACTGTGAGGGAAAATCTTCGCCAATATTTAGCCCCAAAGTTATTAATTGTTCTATCGTCGGATATTTTAAATTGCGTAAATCCGTTGCATTAACTTGAGTATGTCCATTAAATAAACGAAAAAATGCGTCTACAAGGCTGGAATTAAGATAAGCTGCAAGCCCCCGTGCTAAAGTAATATCCAGTCCCTTGCCATCTTGATGAAAGTAGTTTAAGTGATTTTCAAAACCGACGCGATCGCAATTAATTCGGTTAGCATCATAGACAACTGCAACGACTCGCTTTTTCTCTTCTTTTGTGGAGAATCTTTTAGTCAAAACATAATTTTCGTTCGGGACTAACAGCGAAAAAGTTGCTTCTGTATACAATAACGCTTGGGGTTTTTTAGTTACCTGGGGATATTTGACATATCCGGCGGAGAAATTTAATGGATATATTAAGGGAACAGTATTTTTCTCAGGTAGTAAACGTAGATATTCTTTAGCACGAAAATCAACTACCCTTCCTGTGGAAACAGTTAATCCTAAATCTTGTAATGTGCAGGTGAAATTCGCCATTTGTTGAATAACCTGCTGACTCAGATTATCGGGAATAATATGAATAAATTGTTGTGCGTCGTCGGGATGAACTATTTCAGCATAAGGTAAGGAATTGGACATGATAAAATCATCATCAGCATTTGCAGATGTGGTGATGAGTACATTGTCAGATTTTTGTTTTTGTTTTATAGCATGAATAATAATTGTTTCTTGTAAAACGTCATCTTCGCTAAAAGTTTCTTCCCTAGATTCAAAAAGATGTATTTTGTCTAAAGCCATGATTTCCAAAAACATCTGGCGGAAGTCTTGAAAATACGGGCCATTACAAAAACTACGCGGTGAAATAGCAACAAACTCGCCTCCTGGCTGAAGTAACTGGGCGGTAGTAGCCATAAAACCTGGATAAAGATTGCTGGTTTCTAATCCCAGAGAACGTAATAATTTCCGCACCTGAGATTGCGCATTAATTTTTAAATATGGGGGATTGAGAATAGCATGTGTAAATCTGAAATCATCGAGATTATCGAATAAACTAGGCTGAATTAATCTGACAACATCTTGAATAAAGTCCTGATGCCGAATGTGATATTTTAAGGAAATACCAGCGAGTTGACATTCTTGACTACATAATTCTAATGTTTGCTGCAAATAGCTAATTAAAAATGAATCAATTTCATAAGCAACAATATCTAAATTAGTTGGGCGTTGTGGTTGCTGACAAAGGTGAGTCACAAACGCCGCAATTAGTGAACCAACTCCTGCGCCAGCATCTAGTAAAGATATATGAGTCAGATTCAGTTTGTTAAACATCCCAGCCATTAATTCTGCTACTGGCGCGGGAGTGAAAAATTGACCGAGTTTTCCCTTGAGTTTTTGCTCTTGTTTCCTGCTAGCGCTAATCCTCAAAAGCTCTACTTCACGAAGTAAGGTTTTAGGAGAAGATTCTAGCAAACTATTAAATTTCGTCTTTCTATTGGTTGGTTGAAGCATCAATGTTGATTTTCACTGCACAGAAGCGATCGCCTTTGACGATCAGAGGTTATTTATACCATTTTTCTCAAGTTATTCTACGTGGTGATGCATCTGAGGCTGTTCCCTATCTTGTTGAACGTTCTTAAAACAAGGCGTAAGCGTCACCCTTGAGATTGGGGACATCCAATTTTTTAAATCCCCAATCAATTTGTAGTGCGAGCATCTTGCTCGCTGGTGTTCAAAAGCGAGCAAGATGTTTGTCCTTCGGACACGCTACGCGAACGCACTACGGAATTTGGGTAATTTATTTTTTGTAAGTCCCTTGACGCTTACACCCAACAAATTTGGGCAAAATATTCTTAAGTTAACAGCAATGGGCACTGCCATGCCCTCTAGAGTATATTGATGTGCCGCAAACACTAAGCTAATACGCATCTAAATTGCATAACTACTAATAAGGGCTGTCAACAGTCAACAGTCAACAGTCAACAGTCAACAGTCAACAGCCAACAGCCCTCACAATGGATTGTGCAACTTACAGCAGTTTTCACCTATTTGAACCACATCTATCGTAGGGAACATCAGTAAAATTATTGTATGTACCAAAAGATTGTCGGTGCCGTGCCCCTACAGCGTGGTCTATTTACAGGAAGATGCTGTAAAAGAAGATTAGCTTATCCCGTCGCGTTCAATGAACTTATTGCACTTCCACCGGATGCTGTTCTTGTTGTCTTTCAATAAACGTTTGCACGCGGGCGCGGTAGTTTCTTAAAGTTTCATCAACCCAATCGCGCTCATTACTGTTGGCATACAGATGTACTACTGGCTCGCTAGCATCGGGTAAAACTAACAGCCAACTATCATCATAGGGCTGACCAATTTTCACCCCATCAATTAATTCTAAATTTTGGGCGGGGTGAGTTTCGACTAAATAACGCATGAGTGCGCCTTTAGCACTCCAAGGACAACGGATTGTATGGGTTCTGTGAACGACGCGGGGTAATTCGGTGCGCACAGTAGCGAGCGATCGCTCTTGAATTGTCAGCATCTCAATTATCTTAGCAATACAGAACATCGCATCAAATCCCGGATGCAGTTGGGGAAAGATAAAACCAGTATCGCCACTACCAGCCAACACCACATGACTATATTTTCGCGAAGCCTCCATTAAAGCTGTCGGGTTAGCTTTGGTGCGGATCACTTTACCATCATGGCGACGGGCGACTTGTTCCACCGCACTGGAAGCATGAACTGGCACAACTACCGTACCCCTGGGGTTAGAGGTTAAAATCATGTCTACCATCAATGCAGTTAACATTTCTCCGCGAATCGGCGCACCGGATTCATCAACTAAAATTAGCTGTTCGCCATTCGCCGATACCTGAACGCCAAAGTTAGCTTTTAACGCTTCCACCACATGTCCCAACTGAGTTAACAGTCCTTCCCTCTCTGCCGTCGAGACAGCGCTTTTATTCAAGCTAGCGTTTAAAACTACCGCATCAGCCCCAAATTTATCTAACATTTGCGGTAATACAGCCCCAGATACCGCATAAACATAGTCAATCACCACTTTAGCCCGACTGTTGCTAAGAGTAGAAACATGTAATAATTTCTCAAAAGCAGTGCAGTAAGTGTCATTGATTTGGCTAGGATAGGCAACATCGCCAATTTCATGAATTTGAGCGCGGCGCATATCTTCCTTAAAATAAGCCCCCTCAATTTTCTTTTCTTGGGCTTTAGTGATATTAATCCCCTTATTATCCATAAATTCAATCAGGATATAGTCAGGGCGATCGGGGTGGACGCGCACGTGAATACCGCCAGCTACCCCCATAATGGGTATAACTGTGCGGGCGATGGGTACAGCTGTGGCGTCTAGGTTTTGAATATCAATCCCGACTGACATTAAACCCGCAATTAGCGATCGCGTTACCATGCGCGATACATTGCGCTGATCGCGAGAAACCGCCACCTTAGAACCTGGTTTTAAAGTTGAACCGTAAGCCGCACCCAACTTCACCGAAAATTCTGGAGTGATATCAATATTTGCTAATCCTTGGACACCACGTTGCCCGAATAAATTTCTTTGGGCAGTATTCCCCCAAATCAAGTTAATGTTTAAAACAGCACCTGACTCAATCTTTTTACTTGGCCAAACTCTAATCCCTGGGCTAATCTGCGCTTCTTCACCCACCGTAGATAACGAACCCACTACCGATGCTTCCAATACATGAGCGCGTCTATCTACACGGGTACCACGAGAAATCACGCAAGCGGAAAGCTGGGCTTCTTCGCCAATAATCGCCCCATTCCAAACAATCGGACGTTTCAAATTAGCATCAGCTGCGATCGTTACATTATCGCCAATCACAGTGCCCGCTTCAATTTGCACCCTGGCACCAATCCGGCAATTATCACCAATTACTGCTGGACTTTCGATTGTTGCTGTGTGATCGATATAAGTATTTTGACCCTTCCAAATACCTGGAGAAATTTCTGTGTAAGCAAAATCGAGTTTTACCTTACCATATAGGGCATCATATTGCGCCTCTCTATAAGCATCTAAATGACCAACATCGCACCAATAACCTTGAGCAATGTAACCATACATTGGCTCATTTTTTGCTAGTAATAAAGGAAATAAATCTTTAGAAAAATCTGTTTCTGTATTATCTGGTAAATATTCTAAAACTTCTGGTTCGAGAATATAAGTACCAGTATTAACTGTATCCGAGAAAATTTCACTAGTAGAAGGTTTTTCTAAAAATCGATTAATGCGACCATCTTCATCAGTAATCACCACCCCAAACTCAATCGGGTTGGGCACGCGGGTTAAAATTAAAGTAGCTTTTGATTTGTTTTGTTTGTGAAATTGGATTGCTGCTGTTAAATCAAAATCAGTGACACTATCGCCGCTAATTACTAAAAAAGTTTCATCCAGTAGTTCAGCAATATTTTTTACACAACCAGCTGTACCTAAAGGTTGATCTTCTTCCACAGCATAGGTCATTTGGACGCCAAAATCACCGCCATCTTGAAAGTAATCTCGCAAGACATCTGGTAAATAATGCAGAGTCGCAATTACTTCTGTAATTTGATGCCGTTTGAGAAGATTAATAATATGTTCCGCAATTGGTCGATTTAAGATTGGCACCATTGGTTTGGGCAAATCACAAGTTAAGGGACGAAGCCGCGTTCCCGAACCGCCTGCCATCAGCACTGCACGCATAAATCCTCCTTAGCTATTTGCAGCATTTGCTGCTTTGAGATCCGCAATATACGTTGTGTTTTTCTTACTCTAGTCTCTTATGAATGTTGATATTTCAGGAACACCCGCAAGAGGCATCTAAATTAACAAAGTATATATACTTATTTTTATAGATGAGGCTACTAGAGAAAAGTCTTGATGTAGTGAATTGTTGATTTTTGCATTGTGCGCGCGATCGCGACTAGCTACGATGTCAAAGCCTACTCTAAACTGGAATAAGAGAATGTAGCGTTAAATCACTCGCTTACCGAACAACTAAAAAGTTCCTCTGGGAGTTATAAGAATGATTAAGTTAATTATCATTGGGTTAATTGCAGGCTATGTCTATGGTGCTTGGAAGTTCTGGAACGGTTTCGAGCGGACTCACTTTACCCGCAGCCTACCTAATCGTATAGGTTTATCTATACTGTGGCCCGCTTTATTTGTAGCTAATAAATCCTATCGCCGCAACTTTAGACAAGCCCTAAAAGGCAAGTAAGTATCATATTTCTTAACTTAAATTCTCACGGGTGTATCAATTTAATATTGAAAGCGAAAAAAAATCCAGTAACAGAAAAATCTTCTTCATTAAACTTAGGGGATTGATTGGTATCAGGATTATTAGCCATAGATAATTTAAGGGTTTAGCCGTGCTAAACCCTTAAATTAGATGGGATTTAAATCAATTAAACCCACAAGTAAATCCGTAATTCATAATTCGTAATTAATTCCTTAGCTACAAATTATGAATTACAAATTACCGATTTCTTTGTCCATTTCTAATGCCATTAATCGCCGCACCCGCAGCAGCGCCATCAACCGCATCACCTAAAGTATCCTTAGTACCATGAAGAATGATACCTGTAACTGTACTAGCGGCTGCACCAACAGCCATATCTTGACCTAAGTTACCAACTCGGCGATTTCTGGCCCTTCTTCTGGTACCATGTACTGCATTCACAGCCGCACCCGCAGCTGCACCTTTGACAGCATTGTTGACAACCGAACCACGCCCTCTAACAGCACCAGATACTACACCAGCACCAGCACCAATGCCGATATCTTTTAAAATATCAGCCGAAGCTGGTTGAGCCGGCACTAAGGTACCACCGGCTAAACTTGCAGCCATTAAACCTGGTAGAATTGTGCGTTTTAAGATGGGATTCATAGTGATAATTTCTCAAAACATCAAACGATCGCAATACAACCGCAGAGGTTGTATTGATAACTGCGTTTATTTTTATTGTAGACAACAACGACGGTTGCCAACTTGAGGAATTATCATCATCTCATTAGAAATCAGGCGATCGCATCAGCTAAAAGCCAGAGATTTTTTCCCAATTTTTAGTAACTTACAATACTTAGCCACTAACAAACAGCTACTTGATAGCAGGTTTTGTAGCATTGATATTGCTATCTGTTAAATACCCCATCTTTATACATACAGTTTTCTCAGATATTTACAACTTACTACTGACACCTTTTATACAATTCCTGTTTGTTGAATAGGAATTGTCATGCTAAATTTAGAACCTTATCCAGGTACAGAATTTACCTCAAGAGTTCACCGTGTTTTGCGACAAGAATTTGATAAGCAATTGCTAATCCTCAATATTATTTGTCATCGTTAAGGGTTTCAAGCAGATTTACTTGTTGTAATATAGTTTGGTGCAATCACTGACTGAGGTTATTCAAAAATACCTGACAGCATTTTGGAAAATCAGCAAAATTTAGACATCTTCTTTCAGAAGACGATAAATAACTTTTTGGTTGCTATCAAAACTCACAAAAATTAGCAGATATGACAATTTAAATCAATTACTAAACAATTTTTGTGAAATCAACCATAAATTAATCACTTTTTGGACTGACAAAAATTACTCATAGCTGACGCAAATGCTATTTGATTTTTTGTTTAATAAATGTCACAACTTGAGTTAGCTGTTTCTTCAAACTATCAATTTCTGCTTGCATCTTGGTAATTTTTTCATTGAGCATTTCAATTTCCGCCGCAGAAGCAGATGATTCCGCAACAGCAGGTTTAACTGCTCCATTAACAGTACTAGAACTTGTTACCGTGCTATTACCATTAACAGCAATCGGTGCTGGAGGATGATGAACAGTCGCCCCTGCTCCAACTAAAGTAGGTTCTGGGCGTACCTGTTTAGCTTTTGTCATTGCTGATTTAATCGCGCTAATGAGTTGCTTTTGATCGAAGGGCTTACCCAAAAATTCAAAATACTCAAAGGGTTCGGATATTTTCTCCGTTACCTCTTCCTTGCGCCCAGACATCATGACTAAGGGAATTTTCCTTAATTCCGGTTGAGATTGAATGTGTTGGAAAACCTCCCACCCACTCATTTTGGGTAAGAGAAAATCCAACATGATCAAGCTAAATTTTTCTTGCAGGATGAAATTAAGTCCTTCCATCCCGTCTTTCGCTTCTACAACCTCGAAATTGCCAGGAGGCAGCATTTCTCGTACTTTTACTCTGACAACTGTGGTGTCATCAATAACTAAGATTTTATTACTTGCCACGACTGATTACTCTAACAAAAACTATGGATGGAGATGGCAATATTGCCGATTGACCTTGAGAATTATCCCACTATATCCAAAATTTCTCTTGATTGGGGGATAGTATATTCCGGTATAAGGGATGTTTCCCAATGTGTTGGAAAAAACTTCTGCCTATATTCTTGGCAAATTGTGTCATGGTGATATTTAAGGCTTTTACCTTGCTTGAAAGCATAGGAAACTTGCCTCACAATACCTTCGGATCTTGCTTGGATTTCTATGACTTCGTCACAACAAGCCCAACTCAAGTCAGAAATTATGGCTATGCCTAGCTGGCTGCGCCGTTCTATCGGTAAAGCTAGCGAAATCTCTACCGTACAACGCATTATTAAGCAGCGCCAAATTCACACCATTTGCGAAGAAGGACGCTGCCCCAACCGTGGGGAATGCTATGCCCAAAAAACTGCAACTTTTTTACTAATGGGCCCTACTTGTACACGTTCTTGTGCATTTTGTCAAGTAGATAAAGGTCATGCACCAATGCCCATTGACCCAGAAGAACCGCAAAAGATAGCCGAGGCAGTGCAGCTTTTGGGATTACGTTATGTGGTGCTGACTTCTGTCGCCCGTGATGACCTAGCAGATCAAGGCGCGGGGCATTTTGTCAAAACAATGGAAACCATTCGCCAGTTGAACCCAGAAACGCAAATTGAAGTGCTGACACCAGACTTTTGGGGTGGTGCTGGATCTGGGGAAGCAGGGCAACGCCAACGGATAGAGATGGTAGTTAAAGCGAAGCCAGCTTGTTTTAACCATAATATTGAGACAGTGCGCCGTTTAACCGGGCCAGTACGTCGGGGAGCCAAGTACGATCGCTCTTTGCATGTACTGGCAATGGTGAAAGAACTTGATGCCTCAATCCCTACTAAATCAGGTTTAATGCTGGGACATGGGGAAACCGTGGAAGAAGTTCTCGAAACAATGGCCGATTTACGCGCCGTCGGATGCGATCGCCTGACAATTGGGCAATACATGCGGCCGTCTTTAGAACATCTACCAGTACAAAAATACTGGACTCCTGAAGAATTTGACGAACTCGGCAAGCAAGCATGGCAAATGGGATTTAGCCATGTCCGTTCCGCGCCCCTCGTGCGCAGTTCCTACCATGCTGGGGAAGGGGGATGAGGTAGGGGGCAGGGGGGCAGGG
>NZ_JACJQG010000074.1 GCF_014696435.1 Calothrix anomala FACHB-343
AGGCTCATTGACTACGCCATTACGAGTTCATTTGTGGACTCTTAAGAATCCCCCGACTTTTTGTTTAAATGAGCGAAGCGAAATTTAAACAGTCGGGGGAGTGTCAAGCACTTTCAAGCGATCGCATTATCGCCTATGCCGACCACCTCGATCCAGGGGTTTACAGCTTGCATTATTTAGTCCGTTCCGTTACCCCCAGTAAATTCCTCTGGCCTGGTGCCCAAGCGCATCTACAATATACACTAGAAGAATTTGGGCGTGCGGCTGATTCTACGCTGATAGTGGAGGAGCAATCCTGAAGATTCATCACCTGCTTGTTTACTCATCTGTAGAATGAGAATAAAGCAAGCTATAGCTTTGAGGAGAGGCTTTGCTATGACTGTAAATATTAATATTCAAGAAGCAGAAGCCACATTTTCTGAAATTCTCAATCGGGTAATTCAGGGTGAAGAAGTTACAATTATTCAAGATGGAGTTGCGATCGCTCGTTTAGTACCTGTGAATCAAAATTTCCCAAAGCGAATACCAGGAAGCGCTAAAGGTTTAATCACCATTGCTCCAGATTTTGACGAACCTTTACCTGATGATATTCTTGCGAGCTTTGAAGGATGAATGTACTTTTTGATACCCATACTTTTCTTTGGTGGATTACTGATAGCTCACAGTTATCATCTAGAGTCAGAGCAATTATTAGTGATGGGAATAATAAGTTATTTTTCAGTGCAGCTAGCGCTTGGGAAATAGCTATTAAAGCGCAATTAGGTAAGTTGGTGCTACCAAAAATTCCAGAGCAGTTTATTTTCGAGCAATTGTTAACTAACTCGATTGAGAGTTTACCAATTCAACTTAATCATGCTGTTGGAGTTTATCATCTTCCCAATCATCATAAAGATCCATTTGATAGAATCTTAATTTCTCAAAGCAGATTTGAAAATCTACCGATTCTGACGCTAGATCCGTTAATTTCTCAGTATGATGTCAACGTTATTTGGTAAGCGATAATTTATTTGAGAAAATGAGTCTGCTTTAGAGGCTGTCTGAAACCAGTCATCAAGTGCTTCGCAGGAATCAGCATGTATTTGGCTATCTTATAAATTTTAGTGTTTTTTGGATATGCCAGTTTCAACGGGATATTTAGCCAATTCTATTACCTCTAATTATTTCTCAAAATGATGCTTATAATTGAGTGGCAGTGAAACAGTCACAGCTACTCAGCCTTTGCGATGGAAATTTTTACTATTGGACATTCCAATCACAGCATTGAAACATTTATTACATTGCTGCAACAGCATGGGGTAACAGCTTTAGCAGATGTGCGATCGCATCCTTACAGCCGCTATTTACCACACTTTAGTCAATCACCACTCAAATCAGCCTTAGTGAATGCAGGAATTTCTTATGTATTTTTAGGACGAGAATTGGGAGCAAGACCTAGCGATCTGACTTGCTATGTTGATGGTAAGGCTGTGTATGCAAAAATTGCATCTACGCCACAGTTTGCAGATGGAATTCAACGAATATTAAAAGGTGCAGAAAATTATAAAATTGCACTGATGTGTGCAGAAAAAGACCCCATTACCTGTCATCGAGCAATTCTGATCTGTCATGAATTACGCAACTTTAATCTAAGAATTAATCATATTTTAACCAATGGACAACTAGAACCTCATGAAGTTTTAGAAGAAAGACTATTAGGATTACATCAGCTGCAACCACCAGAATTACCTAAACAAATTCAATTATCTTTATTCGATAATATTGCACTTCCTGAACCATCAACAATGCCGTATTCGCGGGAAGAATCACTGCAAAAAGCCTATCATCAACAAGGCGAACAAATTGCCTATGTAGAAAAAACGGAAAATAAACATGAGTAAGTCAATTAATTTATTTACAATTGGTTTTACCCAAAAGACTGCTCAACAGTTTTTTGATACTTTAGTTAAATCTGGAGTTAAAAAAGTAGTTGATACCAGATTGAATAATATCTCCCAACTGGCAGGGTTTACCAAAAGAGGAGATTTAGAATATTTCTTACGAAAAATTGGTGATATAGAGTATGTACATATTTTAGATCTGGCACCAACAAAAGATATTTTAGATGATTACAAAAAAAATAAAGGTGATTGGGATACCTATGAAAGCAAGTTTTTAGCATTAATGCGCGATCGCCAAATTGAAAACAAAGTGTCACCACAACTTCTAGATGGTAGCTGTTTACTTTGTAGCGAACCCAAGCCTCATCATTGCCATCGTCGCTTAGTAGCTGAATATTTGCGTGACAAATGGGGAAATATAACCATAAGTCACCTATGAACAACCTCTATGGCTCAAATTATCTGCCTTGCTAATTCTTGGAAACTTGGGGAGCGTTGTATTGCAGGAATTAATCTTGCTACAGGCCAGTGGGTGCGTCCAGTCTCTAGTTTGTATCCAGAAGATGGTCGAGTTCCTAGAAACATGAGAATTATACAAGGCAAAGAGCCTGCACTGTTGGACATTTTGGAAATCCCACTAGAAAATAATGGCCCCGATTTTGGTTTTGAGTCTGAGAACTTGACTATTGCTACTGGAACCTGGAAACGAGTCGGACAAGCTCAATGCAAAGATATCTTGCAATACTGCGGTAAGTACCCTTATGTTCTTCATAACTCTAACAAGTATGTGACTGTAACTTATCTACAGTCTCTCCCATTTTATCAAAGACGCACCCTGCAATTAGTGTACGCTCAAGAGTTGGTTGTATCAAATGCACAAGGTAGTCAAAAATGGCAAGCTACTTTGCTGACAAATAAAGGTCAGCCCCTAACTAATGCTAGGATTACAGATCCTATTTTTGTCAAAAGATTAGAATCTGGTTACCTTCCTAAAAATCCTTGTATGGTAACAGTTAGCTTGAGCCTACCCTATTTACCATCGAATAATTGGGAAGGAGACCCGCCCTGCTGGAAATTAATTGCTGGCATTATTGAATTGTCAGATTATGATTTGATTTTCGTTTAATAAACGACTTAGACTAGAATATATATCAAATATTTTATCAGATACAGCAAATCTACAATAAGCGATAGCGTCAGCAATTGACTAATACAGGACTTACGCAAAATACCTTTGAGACTCCTATTTCTTCGTGTCCTACCCTTCGGGAACGGCTTCGCCGAACGTGTCTTCGCGGTTCGATTCTTCCGTAGTTTGTGCGTAAGTCCTATAATAATGAAATTACTCAATTTTTGCATTATCTCAAAAATCTTTAGGCGGAAGAGATTAAATGCGATCGCTTCTCGAATATTTTGGTGAAAGTATTTGGCACTTTCTATCTTCTCATATCGTCAATATATCTAAATCGGCTGCAAAGCTTAAGATTAATTAATTCTAACTGCTCAGTTTGTTTAACTCAGCAATATAGATGTATAGACAAATTATGAAATTCCAGCATATCTTCCTTACAACTGTCTTAACAGGCGTAACCTTTACTAGTCACCCGCATTTAGTACAGGCTCAAGTTTGTCCGCAAAATAATGTAGTGTCCCCTGCAAATCAAAGCAGAGTAATTCGTCAAGCAAGATTTGGCTATCAATTTAATATTCCCAAAAATTACAGAACTTTAGCAGTGCGCGAGAATGGAATTCTGGTATTTGACCCTAATAGTTTTCAACTTGCACAATGTTTGCTGAAAAACAAAGCACCTACAGAATATCCCAAAAACATTTCTATTTATCAAACACCCATCAATTCACCAAATCGTAGTTTAACAGAGATTATCAAGCAAAATGACCCCACAGCCGATAAATTGACTAATATTAAAGTAGCCAATCAAGCTGCTATTAGTTACATTTCCAACACCTTAGGGGTAGAGAAAAAGGTGGCGTTATTAAGTCGCGATCGCAAATATTTAATTACTATCTCCACTCCCTATAATTTTAACCAAGGACGACCGACAACTGTCTTTAATCAAGGCGTATTCAATCGGGTGGTTTCTAGCTTTGCTTTTAAGCAATAATAAAAGCGCCAGTGAATACGGTGTAAAGCTGGCGCTGGTGTTATCGGTATTTGTGGAAGCATAATCTTACGAAAAGTGTGGATGATGCGCTAGTATGTCTATCCCCCAAGGGGTATCACCCCTAACTAAGGCTGCATTTGTGAATACAAATTCAACTGAGTTAATTCAATAAAAGATTCGCTGGTACTGGAGTTAGGAAAGATTTTAGCTTCAAATTGGACTACGCCAATGGCTTCAACAATTTTATCGTTATATTTTTCAACTTCTTCAGGCGATCGCAATGATTGTTTATTCCAAGAAGGAAAAATACTAACTTTTGTACCATCCTCAAGCACAATTTGCGCCTTGATATAAAGTCCAGCAAAACCGGGGATTCCCGTTAATTGGGGGTTAGGTTTCCTGCTGGTGGATGTGTAATTTCCAATGATTTTCACTCTTTGATTATGGAGACGAATTAAATCAGCACGGTTTTTTACTATTTCCAATGTATGATTCTCAGCTTGTTGGTTACTTTTCTGGGATACATTGCTAGTGCTGGGTTGAATATCTATAAATATAGCTAACGCTGCTATAGTGAAACTCAAAGCAACAGCCACAGAACGCAATTTCATTTTCTCCTCCATGTTGGAGATGGATACTGCATAGTTGAAATTGCTTATTTTAACATTTATATAAGTAGGTAGTTGGAATTAAATATAAGATGGACGTAGGTTGGGTTGAGGAACGAAACCCAACACTCTCATGGGTTACGCTATCGCTAACCCATCCTACAAATAATTATATCTCCCTACTTAAAAGGCGTCGAGCATTCACGGTACATCGACGCATTAAGTATTAATATAAAATTCTATTTCTTGAATTGTAATATGAGCGTCAAAATATTTCTATTTATAAAATAGTACTGGCACTTTTCTACCCTTTTCATCAACTACTATTAAGGGTAGAGATGAGGAATTATCTCGACGATAAAATTGTACCTGTTGCCAACATCGTTTTATAGATTTTACCTGCACAATATAACGATTATTAATCCATTTAATACCGACTATTTTATAATTTAAAATTAATGCTGCTCCGCTTTTAGCTGCGTCTAATTGAGATACATAATCATCACAGTTTGCAGGCTTTTTAGTATCTTGGGATTTCCAGAGTCCAGAAAGGTGACCGATATCAAAAGTACCGCTACCACCAGGAAAGCTACTAAAGGCAAAAATCTTGTATTTCCAGTAATCTCCTCCTAATGCGGCAATTTCTTCGGGAGAATATCTACCATTGAAACTAGCAAGATGGTTTTTTTGTTCTGCTGCTGTGGGACGTACCCAAGTTTCTGATTCACTGCAAATTTTAAATTTAATATTATTTTGAGATAAAGATTGAGATACAATGGGTAAATTATTATTACCTTTATTGACTTGTGCAAATACAGATAACTGAATATTAGGTAATAAGATGAAACTGCAAGTTAAAATAAACAATAATTTTTGATTCATAGATGCACTCCGATAAATTTGAGAATGGCTGATTGATTTACGCGCTTGCCGTATAGACGTATAGAGTATATACAACCATCCTCAACATCGGCATTTTATCCATCTTTTTTAAGAATTATCCATCCCCAATAAGACTATGCTGTTTTAAAGAAGCGGATAATTTCGCGGACATGATCGAGAAATTGTCCATCGGTAGAAAGTTGCGCGATCGCATTTCTGGCTTCTCTAGATAACCGTTCATGTTCGGTTTGATTGGTAGCGCGTAATTCTTCTAAATTGGCGCTAATTCTGGCTATTTCCCGGCGGGTTTCATCGCTAAAGCGTTTTTGCTTCGCCACAATCGAGTCAGCTTCTTCTGCATCCAGTTGTTCTTCTAGGCGCTGTACTTTATATTCCAATGCAGAAAAGCGATCGCGCAATTCCATAATGTCTTCACGGGGATATTGCCATTCTTGGCGAATCATCGCTAATCTGGCATATAAATATTCATAGGCGCGGATAGAGGGACGCAGAATAGTTAATAGCAAAGCTGCACCGGAGCTAATATAACCTACAGTACTAATTCCCGTCGCCGCTAGGGTATAAAGACCAATAGCCGAAAATAAATGTAAAGCTAAAGCCACCCAAAGCGATCGCTTCGCTAACAATTTGACATACTGTACTTGTTTATTATCTACAGGAATGCCTTTTTCTATCGAACGTGCTGCTTCTGCTAACACTTCCTTCGCCTGAAAATGCACATTCCAGGGGACGGTAACAATTACCAACAACCACCAAAAACTTGCACCGCCAATTATCCAGTCAAGAAAGCTACCTGCTGGTATATGCAACCATTGCAACAAGCCAAAAGCCACCAGCACTAATACAACAATTCCCGCAATGGAACTGACGAAAAAATTAATATACATCTTCCCTTACCCTCCATCAAACTATTAAGCTAATGCCTATCTAAATTGCATAACTACTAATAAGGACAGTCAACAGTCAACAGTCAACCGTCAACAGCCTTCACAATCGATTGTGCAACTTAAAAGCAGATTAGCTTACCTTGATGATGGCGATACCTGGGCAATTATACGGGTATAATGTGATAGTTTTTTTAGCTGCACAGCAACTATAGAATTAAATAGCTATGCCAAATAGGTTCAGTATTTTTCCCCACCCTCTCTGGTAGCAGCAATCGCCAAGTTTTACCCTCTTGCTGAATTTGCAGATAAATATCAAAGGGTTGTTGCAGTTGCGTCAAGCGTCTTTTAGGTAACTTAATTGTTAAATCATACTTTCCCCGCACCCGGAAAGCTGGTAAATTGTCGATGGTGAGGGGTTTTTGCTCGGTAATCGCTAGCTTTTGAATTTCAAAGCCTTGCAAATCTAAATCTAGCTTTTGGCTGAGTTGTTTTTGTGTTTGTTCTAGTTGGAGAGCGATCGCTTTTTGCACTAACTGATTAGTTGGTAGTAACCCAATCGTACCGCAAGCACTCAAAAGTATTAATAAACCAGCTATCAACAATAATTTAGCTTGACGAAGATAGCTATGATGGCGTTTCTCATTCAGATGCGGTACAACATTATATCGCGAGGTGTGGGGGCAAGGCATTGCCTTGCCCCTACGGGTATGTTCTCTACCTTCTAGCATCTTACTTTCTTACACAATACTCTCCAGCGATAGTATAGCCGTTGTTGCCTCAACTTCTCCCATTCCCCAATCAAATTGTAGGGACGGGGTTACCCCACATTGGTGTCAACTTAAGTATCTCTGGCTTACCCAACAGATCGCCCACAGGCTGTAAGCCTGGGGCTAACGTTACAAAGCCCACCTGCGTGGGCTAAATTTTCTTAGCCCACGCAGGTAAGCTCATGTTCAATTAGCCGCACCCTTCGAGGGTGACGGCGGTTTATTGGGTAAGCGAGAGGTTGGGGATGAGGACAAAACCTTGTCAACCAAAAGAATTTCGCGTTAAGTTGACACCAATGGTAACCCCATCGCTACGAGTTGCTTACCAATGACTATTGACCAATGACAAACACTAGAAGTTATAACCAACACCTAGTATTAACCCAACACTAGTTTCATCAAAAAAGGCTGCATTCACAGAACCAGTGAGGGTAAAGCGATTGGCGATAGGAATATCCACACCACCAGTTGCCATAAACGCTATATCTGTATCGCCTGACGTATCAATAGCCACACCAGCACCCACAAAAGGCGCGATCGGGAAGCGGCGTTGTCCGGTGACTGTATCTGGTTGTTGTGCAAAATCTAAAGTTACGGGAACCAGAACTAAGGTGTTATCGCCAAACACAGCCGATGGACGCACGGATATATTACGTGTCAAGCCGATTTTACTGATAACTGAGAAGTTACCCACACTCAGAGCATTAGCGCCAGTTAAACCAATGTTACCACCCACACCGATATAGCTAGGGCCGCCAAGGGTAGTTCTACCAGGAGAGACTTCACCAGTAGTAGGAGTTCCGCCTGGATCGGTAGTACCTGTACCCGGTTGCTGTCCAGGTTGCTGTCCAGTCAAATTTGGGGGAATTAAGACTTGGTTAATCGCGTGGATGACACCATTACTAGCTTGGACATTCGCCTGAATTACTTGGGCATCATTAACTGCAATTTGATTATTAGCTGTATCAACTTTAACATTGACAGATTGGTTTTCAATGGTATTGAGTTCCCCGGTGGAGAGTTGATTAGAAGTTAATTGTCCAGAAACTACGTGATATCTCAACAGCTTAATTAATGTTTCGCGATTTTCTGGTAGTTGTAATTGCTGTAGAGTCCCGGCTGGTAACGCTGCAAATGCTTGATCGGTAGGAGCAAAGACAGTATAAGGGCCTGGTTGTTGGAGGATATCTGTTAACCCTGCGGTTTTTAATAAAGAAGTTAAAGTGGTAAAGGAACCGCTAGATGCAGCCAATCCCACAATATCTGTACTACCAGGTTGAGTAGGGGTAGAAGAAGCAGCAACAATATAACCCGCAGCTGGAAGATTGCTGGCAATGGGTTGTAACTGTCCCTGTCTTACCAAAGCTTGATACAATATAGCTGCGGCTTCCGCTCTGGTTAAAGTCCGTTGGGGATTGAGTTGTCTAACTTCGGGATAGTTAACTACTATATTGCTTTGTGTCGCAGCTGCAACAGCATTCACCGCATAATTGGGAGTGGCTGACGCATCTGTGTAGTAAGTGTTCAACACAGTAGCTGCATCGGTGCTACTAGTTAAAGCTAAACCACTACTTATAGCAACGATCGCCTGTACTTTAGGAATTTGTTCGTTAGGTAAAAATCTGTTTCCTGGATAACCTGACATAAAGCCAGTTTCGTAGGCTTCCCGAATCGCATCCGCAGCCCAATAATTAGCGGGAACATCTGTAAATCCGCCTGCGGCTAATTGTCGTACTGGGTTCTGGTTGAAAGCTTTTTGGATCATGGCGGCGAATTGGGCGCGAGTCACAGCCTGATCGGGTTTAAAGGTACCATCAGGAAACCCAGCTATGATGTTTCTTTGCGCTAAGGCGACAATAAAAGGACTCGCCCAGTAATTAGAACCAACGTCAGATAAGTTAGTTGTGGTTGCGCCTGGCGTAGTTGTATCTTGCGAGATTACAGTATTTTGCGCCAATCCCGGACGCGCGATCGCAATCGGACTTAAGCTAGCAAATAATACACTCAAAGCTAACAAACTGCTTTTGACAACTGAACCCCGAAACCAAGTAAACATGAAAGTCTCCTCCAAAAATTAATCGAGTTGGTTCTCAATGTTGAATGCAATTTAGGAAAGTGCTAACGATTTGGTTGACATCGAGAAGTCTAAAAATTTACCAATCTAGCCACCTTCCTGAAAATTCCTCACTCCTGTGTAAATTGTGAAATTTCGCCTTGGCGATCGCTACAGATAAAATTTAGCTAAAAAAGCTACTCAAGATATCTGAGACTGGGCAACGGCCAAGAGAATTTTAGTATAAATTCATCACTTTATCAGTTTTATTAATGTGGTCTAGGAGAAAGTAGCGATTTATGGGCTGTCTTCCGCCTTTAGCCAGCCTAATTACATCTATTTTGAGTTGCATGAGCCTGTTATTAACATACAAGAAAGTAGCGGATTGCCATAGTTAATATTTTTAATCTGTTACATAAATCCAACAACTAGCTAAAGACTAAATATTTAGAATTTCTTTTATTTCTTTAGGTAGTTGACAACAGCAGTCATTCTTTGAGCAAGCAAGCGAATGGACAAGCTTAGACTAGCAACGCGCGATCGCATTTCCTTAGTTCCAGGATAATTAATCTCTCAGACTGGGAGACAAAATTCCCAGCATTTACCTCCCCAACTTCTTGCAGCAGTTGGGGGAGTGAATGCTCGCAAATGATTTAGGACTGATGTAGATACTCAAATCTCATATTTCTAGTTAATTCTTGTCCTGATTATTCTCTGTAGAAAAAATTTACGTAAAAAACCTATTCTTAGGTAATCACTATGAGATTAATTTGCCATCCTACTAGAGATTGGTAAAATTTATTGCCAATATCCGAGCTAGGGTAGAATCTTCAGTCAGCTATATTACTTGAGAATATTGACAAGCAATAAATAAAGATGATCATCACAGTAATTTAATGCTAGTTATTGTAACAATTTAATGTGATATTTGTATTGATAAACAGTAAACTTGTTCAATAATTTTACTAGCGATCAAGTAGCATATTTAGCAATTAATTATTGTCGATCTACCCAATATCAGAACTTGCAAAACCAACAACAAAGTAACTTTTATTAACATGAAGACAACTTTTGAGTAATCAAAAGTTTATGAAGCTAGAATAAATTTTTGCCAATTCATCAAGAAGTGCTTGGACAAATCAAGATAAATAGATTAAAACTACATATCTCATCCTTATATAGCTGATATATCGGCTGACCAAAAACAATATGAGTATCCTTTTGCAAAAGATACAAAATCGCTTAATTAGAAATTTTTATAATTTGCCATTCTTACAATATCAAGCTGAACTTGAATATCAGGAAGCCTTAGCTAAACATATTGTAAATTTACCTATCATTTCTCCTGATGAGATGAATCTCATCGAAACTATCAACAATGAAGGAGTAGCAATTACCTCCCTTGAAGCTTTGGGATTTGCATCAACTACAAGCATGTTTGAGTCAGCAAAAAGCTTGATGCATCAAATACCCAGCCCTAGCGAAGATAATAGCAATGAATTCGTAGTTCATGCTAACCCGCAGCAAATTATGGCATACCCAGAGATTTTTTTATGGGGATTAGAACAACGATTAATTAATTTAGTAGAAACCTATCTCGGCTTACCAGTAGCCTATCACGGGGCATACCTGCGGCGAGATATTGCTAATCAGGTAGAACAAAAATCTCGGCTATGGCATATAGATAAAGAAGATAGAAAAGTCCTGAAAATTATTGTTTATTTGCAAGATATGTCTGAAGATAGGGGGCCATTTCAATATATTCCCCTCTCGTTGACATCATCATTAAGCCAATCATTGAAATATCATCATGGTTACATCCAAGATGCAACCATGCAAAAAATTATCTCGCCAACTGAATATAAATCCTGTCTAGGTGCTGCGGGTACAGTGATTATTGCGGCTACTGGGAGTATTTTTCATCGGGGAAAAGTCCCTGTAGCTGGTGATAGATTTGCCCTCTTTTATGATTACACTTCGAGAATACAAACACAGTCATTCTATGGTAATTTATCCTTATCACATCAGGATTTATTGCTGTTATCCCAACATCTTTCACAACCACAAAGAGATTGCATATTTTGGCAGCACAAACTCTAAAATGGCTGATAAGTAGGGCGGTGCAATTAAACATAACTGGCGAGGGCTGTCATTTGTCATTTGTCATTTGTGAGCCACTGCGTTGGACGGGTTCCCCGGCTTGAAGCAAGTGGCGTCATTGGTAAGGGTTTCTAGCCTATTTACGTTTCGTAATATAGTTTGGTTTTTTTCCACCGACTTACTTAACATCTCAATTGCATAACTACTAATCAGGGCTGTCAACAGTCAACAGTCAACAGTCAACAGTCCTCACAATGATTTTAGATAATTGATATTACCTCTTCCAGGGTAGCTTTGTTCCCATCTCTGTCCAAGCGGAGAAAACCAGATAAACCACCAGCAACCCAGCACTCACAAGAAAAATTACAACGTCGTTATTCATCACCAAACCTGTCTCTCTTTTCTAGCCCCTATCCTATACCAACAGATGGGTTAAGCGACGCGCAACCCAACGAAGTGACTAAATGTTGGGTTTCGTTCCTCAACCCAACCTACATCGACTACATCGACTAAATGTTGGGTTACCCTACGGGAAGCCGCTCCGCGTCTACGTTCCTCAACCCAACCTACATCTAGCTAGTCCCTATCCTATACCAACAGTCCGCACATGTTATCGGTACATGTTAAGAAAAATACTTGGCTAAACATTTATCAAGTGCTACCGTCTACAGGTGATATTGGATTTGAAGGGATTCTCCAAAATGAAGTGTAGACGAAAACTAGCTTATGGAAGGAAATCATTAATTAGTTTCAGCTTGATATCGGCTGTGATGGTACCGAATGCGGCGATATTCGCCACACCACCGCGAACGCCAGATAAAACTGTAAATTGCGAAATTTTGGTTGTCGGTGGGGGATTATCTGGTGCAGCTACAGCTTACGAGGGTTTGCTAGCTGGGAGGACTGTTTGTTTAACAGAAATTACCGATTGGCTGGGGGGACAAATTTCTTCACAGGGAACCTCTGCATTAGACGAACGCCCTACCCAACGGGCGCTTCAATTCTATTCTCGCGGTTATTTGGAATTACGCAACCGCATTGAGCGCAAGTATGGCGAACTGAATCCTGGGGATTGCTGGGTAAGCGATTCCTGTTTTCTGCCCCGCGATGCACATAATATTCTGTCGGAAATTCTCAAAGATGCGGAGAAAAGGGGTAAGGGTAAATTAAATTGGTTCCCCAATACCGTAATTAAAGATTTAGAAATTAGCGCTGATGGCAAAATCATTAATAGTGCGATCGCTATTCAACATCAACCAGCTAAAGGTGCAGCACCCCTCAATAGTTATACTTTATCCCAAACCATTGAAGATGCTTATACCTATGCAGATTCATCGCGCCTAACGAAAAGTATTATCCGGCTTGTACCGCAACAAAACCCTAAAACCGCTACAAAAAATTGGTATGTTGTCGATGCTAGCGAAACCGGGGAAATTATAGGTTTGGCTGATGTTCCCTATCGTTTAGGGATTGATGCACTTTCTTACCTAGAACCTTCAGCATCTAGTACAGAAAACGATCCCTATTGTCCCCAAGGTTTTACCTATACCTTTGCAATGGAGGCAACTAAAGATCCGCAACCCCAAACCATGCCTCCCTATTATCCGCAATATGCGCCATATTTCAGCTATGAATTGCAAAGATTGGCGAATTTTGACTTGGTTTTTACCTACCGTCGCATTTGGAGTCCCAAAAAAGGACAACCCACAAAGTTTGGTGGTGTGAATTTTACAGCTTCTCAGCCTGGGGATATCTCCATGCAAAACTGGACTTGGGGTAATGATTACCGTCCGGGAACTGCGGCTGATAATTTAATTTATTCTCGCCAACAGTTGCAAAGTACAGGACAATTACAGCCTGGTGGCTGGATGGGGGGACTGAGAACCGAAGCATTACGCAAAGGTGAAGAAAAATCTCTTTCCTATTACTATTGGTTAGTGGCGGGAACCACAGATTCCCAATTAGGGGATGGGGTGAAGCAGCCACAACCCAATCACCGCTTATTATCAGGGTTAAATTCCCCAATGGGAACTGCATCTGGCTTGTCGAAATACCCTTATATGCGGGAAGGACGGCGGATTATTGGACGCCCCAGTTGGGGACAGGCTTCGGGCTTTGGAATTTGGGAAATTGATATTTCTCGCCGTAACTACAACGATGAATATTACCGCAATACATTGCCCGCAGATATGTATCGGCAGTTAAGAGCAGCACTAGCAGGTTTAGAAGCTACTTCGGTAATTACGGGGCAAATTGACCCAGATAAAGCTTTAAGGCGGACTCGTTCAACTATTTTCCCTGATTCTGTAGGTATCGGTCACTACGCCATTGACTTCCACCCCTGTATGACAGAAACTCCACCGGAGAAACCTGGTAATACAGAACGTGCGGGGGAAAGAAGGGGCGCAGGTCAAGCTTATCCCTTCCAAATTGCCCTGAGAGCCATGATTCCCCAAAAAATTGACAATTTAATCGTCGGCGGTAAAAGTATAGCCACTAGCCACATTGCAGCAGCAGCTTATCGCGTCCATTCCTTTGAATGGTCTGCTGGTGCGGCTGCGGGAACTGTGGCGGCGTTTGCGTTAAAAAATGCGATCGCACCCTATGAATTAGTGGATGATTTACCCAAATATGAACCGCAATTAGAAGCACTCAAACGGCTATTAAAGGAAAATGGCAATCCTACTGCTTTTCCTGATACTTCCATTTTTAACCAAAAGTGGGAAGATTGGAAGTAAGTTATTGTTGACTGTTGACTGTTGACTGTTGACTGTTGACTGTTGACTGTTGACTGTTGACTGTTGATTGTTGACTGTTGACTGTTGACTGGTAAGGGCGTCGGTTGTTATTGCATTTGATTGAAAAAAATGGGTTTTACCGACGCCTTTTTAATAACTGCCAGATGCTAACTTTTGCAACCATGTTTGCGCTTCTGCATATAATTTGAATCGGCTTTCATCAGCACGAAATTCTGGAGTATGCACCATTCTTTTGCCATTTACCCATTTTGTCCCGTGGTATTTGTGGAGTAATTCATGAAATAAGACAAACTCGGTAACAAATTCAGGTATATTACTATTATCTAAAGTTAAACTCATGACTACTCTATCTCTAGCTGGTTCATAATGTCCAAACTTACGGTAAGTATTAATTTGGCTCCATGCTAGACGAGGTTTAATGAGATTAGCAGCAAAATATTCTTGATTTATTTTGTGGAATAAATTATCTAAATTATAAACATTTCCTTGGGGATTTTCGGAAATAACTTCCGCAATTAAATCTATCATCAAGAGTACGCTGCTATATTCTTCGCTTCCAGCAAAGGCACGAATTAGTTGTGTATGTTCTGGAGTTTTTGCAAAAAGTGCAGATTTAACGACTGCTTGTAAAACTTCATCTGGCGCATTAATAAACCCTTCACTAATTATGAGATGGGCAAAAGTACGAGATTTTTTACCTTTATATAATCCGGCTAAATTGGTAAATTCAATTTTTAATTCTATTGAATCTTGTTGATGCTTTTTCAGCAGTTGTTCGGTGATTTGTCGCACTTTATAGGTACTGGCGATATGAAGTTGTAAATTTTGCGGCTCGCTTAAAAACTTCATCCAAGAGTAAATTTGCCGAGATGTCCGATTTAAGTTAGCTGGTGTGGCTTGATGATGAGAACAGAATTGTTCAATTGTGGTGACTGTTTTGATTAGATTTTGAGTTATTTTTTCTACTGCAATTGCAGCAGGGTTGGGGTTAGCAGCTAAATTGAAAATATTATTTAAAATAATATCTTGTTGAATTTTGATATTTTTAATACTGATATTTGCTACTTCTTTTGCAGGTAGATGATTAGTATTAATAGGTAAATTATCTAAATCAATACTTTTCAGAAAGTAATAAGCATCGCGAGAACGTTTTGGGAGATGATGAGGTGTTGTCTTCGCTTCAGCACATAACTTTTCAATAGTTGCGACTGAGGTGATAATTAATTTTTTGAATTCAGTCACTTTTTGAGTAGATAAGCCATTTTGTAATTCATTTTTTACTGTTTGAGCAGTTTTAAGAATCCCGCGAATTTTGATATTTATCATTTATAATTTGATATATATATTGCACTGTAATCTAAAACGTAACATTGAAACCCGCATAAGGGCGGGGTTTCTCCGCCCCTACCAAAATCTTAATTACGTATTAGAAGGCGGATTGGTATTACTCTGTCTTAATTTTGAATTTTGAATTTTGAATTTTGAATTCCGCCCTGCGGTACTAGCCCCTGTCAACGTTTAACAATTGCGGCGATCGCGGCTACTAATTTTGCGGGATCGGCTGGTTTGGCGATGTGCAGTTGAAATCCCGCCGCAAATACCTGTTGTTGGGTGGTTTCGGCGGCGTAGGCTGTCAGGGCGATCGCGGGAATTTCGCCGCCGCGATCGCTTGGTAAACTGCGGATTTTACGGATTAGGGCGTAGCCATCGACATCTGGCATACCTAAATCGCTTAATAATAAATCTGGTATGGATTGAGCGATCGCTTTTAGTGCTTCTTCGGCTGAGGCGGCGCTGGTAATCTTCGCACCATGCTGTTCTAATAAAAAGGCGAGAAATTCCCTGGTATCAACATCATCATCAACAATTAACACCTTAATTCCTTCTAAAGGTGCGTAAGGTACAGATAAGGTATAGGAATTTTCTGATAAATCGCTATCTCTATCGGCTAATTTCCGCGTTTTCGGTATTCCTGGAAGCGAAACTGTAAATGTCGCACCTTGATTTTCTCCGGGACTTTCTGCCCAAACTCTACCGCCATGTAATTCTACAAGTTGGCGGACAATTGCTAAACCTAATCCTAAACCCCCCGATCTGCGGGTAATTGTACTATCGGCTTGGCGAAAATATTCAAAGACGAATGGTAAAAAATCTGGACTAATACCTTTACCTGTATCTTTGACTTGAATTTCTACCTGAGAATTCACCTGTTGTAAATTGACTGCGACTTCTCCACCATTGGGGGTGAATTTAATGGCGTTAGACAGCAAATTCCAGATAACTTGTTGCAAACGGCTACTATCACCTTTAACTGGGGCAACTTGGCGATCTAAATTTAGCTGAATTTGAATTGATTTGGCTTCGGCGGCTAAACGTACTGTTTCTAAAGCGGATTCAATAGTTGTCGCTAAATTGACTGTTTCTAAATTTAGCCCTAATTTACCTCGGAGGATGCGCGAGATATCTAATAAATCATCAATTAATTGCGCTTGTAATTCGGCGTTGCGTTCAATAGTTTCCACAGCGCGTAAGGTAGCGGCTTCATTTAAGGTGCGTTTTTTGAGTAATTTTGCCCAACCTAAAATGGGGTTTAAAGGCGATCGCAATTCGTGAGAAACTATCGCCAAAAATTCATCTTTGATGCGGTTAGCGGCTTCGGCGGCTTCTTGCGATCGCTGGCGCGCTTCGGCTTCGGCTAAAGCTTGATCGCGCAGGTGTTTATATTCGTGAACGCGGAAGGTTAAATCAGTTACATCGTGAATGGAAAATAAAGCATAAAATTCATCCTCCTCAGCTCGTACGGCTGTAACTGTTGTGTGTTGAATGCGGTATTTTTCTTGGGGTAAAGGTACGGGAATAATAAATTTATGTAGTTGGGAAGAAAAAATTGTTGGGGGGCCACCTTGAAAAATTGGCTCAATGCGGCTGAGGTAACGCGGCTGATTTAGATGAGAATAATACTCGAGAATTGAATCGCCTAAAATGCGACTGCGGGGAATTTGTGTCCATTCTTCTAAACTACAATTCCAAAATAAAACACTGTAGTCTGACTGTAGAACAAAAGCTCCTAAAGTAATTTTATCGAGTAGGGCAAATTTTTCTTGAGCTTGTTCGATTTTGTTCATATTTCCATCAGACCACTGTGAATATTTTCCTAATTGGTATTTGGTTATCTTTTTTAATTTTTTAAATTTCCATTTCTTGATTAATAATATTAATCAAGGCATCAAAGGTATCTAACTCAAAGATTAAAATAATATCGCCAATTAATTCTAATTGTTCCACCGTAAATCTCGCTTGAGCTAGCAATATTTTTGATTCACTGACATTGGCAGATGCTAGTAAATTTTCGATTCTGTCTTCTAGATACACAGGTAACGTATAATTCATGTGCTGCTTCAGTACGTTACCAATCGAACCCATTACCCCATTAATCACAATATTGCCAATTTCACTTAATGTACCAATTTTGACCGCGTCTAAATCTGTTGAATCTGCTTCTTCTCCTGTTAACACTGCAACTAATGTAGAAGCGCTTTCTGTGGGAAAAATTAAGCCGGCTGTGCCATAAAAGGGGCCAGTGAAACCGAGTCTGACAGCTGCTAAACTATCCTCATGAAATCTCGCGGCTAATTCTTCATAAGCATCTGCAGCTGTCAATACTTTCACAAACGGAATTTCTAACCGAATGTGCGAATTTACCATTTCATTTAATAAACTTGCGGCTCGTCCAACTCCTATATTAATTAATTCTTGCAAAGCGTCCAGTTGTTCTGCTGTTACATTCACATTCATCTGTTGCTTGATTCCTTATTCACAACTTCCTGGACGGCTGCGCGTAATTCATTTTCTTTCGGCGGTTTATTAATAAAGTTAACTGCTCCTAACTCATAACTTTGATTGCGTGCGCCTTCTTGAATATCAGCTGATATAATAATGGTAGGAATTTTTAATTGTTCATTTTGCATAGCTTGTAAAAATTCAAACCCATTCATATCCGGCATTAAAATATCAGCTAAGACGCAATTTGGCTGATGTTTGTGTACCATGTCTAATCCTTCACGCCCATTACTAGCTTCGAGGATTTCATAGCCATCTACTTGCAGAAATTTGCGAATCATTCTGCGAGAAAAGGCTGCATCATCGATAATTAACACCAATGTCATCAGCTTTTACCCTTTTGATCTATCACTTGTCAACATCGCCCAATTAGGCTCTGCCTAAATTATTACGGAAAATTAGGCATTTCTCTAAAAATTTATTTTCTGATAATCTGCAGGTTATACTTAGCCTCAAGAATAATTAAGTTTACAAATAAACATAATTATTTTTTCATAAATTTATAGTTTTTTAACCTATTTATCGTAAATAAAAGGGTTTAAGACCCCTACGTCTATACGTAGTATCATTTTCAGTCGGGGTTTAAATCCCCGTCTGAAAATGTCTTTAATTTTGCGGAAAGTCTGAGCGGAGGTTTCCTCCGATCAGAACTTTCCAAGAGAGAATTTTGAATTTTGAATTTTGAATTGTTAATGGCTGTTTAATCTCCTTTTTTTAGCTTTTAGTAGCCTATATCAAATAGTTGTGGCAGTGAATGTTTAATTAGTTGCTGGTTCTTTGACAAACTCAGTTGCTCAAGATACATTTGCACACACTTGTTGGATATAATTTATGTAAATCTCAAGGCGATAGGATTTGAGCAAGCGATCGCTTCATCGTTTAAATTTGTAACATTGTCTATTTTGACACTAACCATTCTTCATGTCTTGATTTGAAAGCGAAAAGAACATTGTATATCTTTACTTTCGTTTTTAAGTGTAGCATTATATTTTCAGCATTTAGTCAGATAAACATCTCTCATTAGAGAGATATATATTGATTTTTGCGACTTATTAATATTAGAATAAAGAGTTTACAATTTAGCAATCCGATGGAGTTAGCCGAAATTGATGATGATATAGAAGCATTTCTCGTTGACAGCTACGAGAATTTAGATCGCATTGAACGAGACATTATTCAATTAGAGAAAGACGGGGGAAATGGCGAGGAATTAGTCAGAATTTATCGTTCGCTCCATACCATTAAAGGTAACTGTGGATTTTTACCGTTTCCGAAGTTAGAAGCATTGGCTCATAGCGCGGAAAGTTTGCTTTCGAGTCTGCGCGATCGCAATTTAGCAATTACTCCCCAAATCATCAGCACTTTACTGCAAACCATCGACAGTATCCGGGAAATGTTGTCTGTCATTGCAGCTACCAGACAAGAAAGCGATCGCGATTATACAGCACTGACGCAAACCTTAACAGCATTGCAACAGCCGCAACCAGATACAGTTACATCGCCATCAGCGCCAATTGGAGAGTCTGTAGAGTCATTAGATAGCGATATCGCCTCCGAATCTCATATCCGCGTTCATGTGGGATTGTTAGAGCGGGTAATGAACTTGGTAGGGGAACTGGTGTTAGCTCGCAACCAAGTGATGGGATTATCTGCCAAACTCAAAGACAATAGCTTAAATACAGCTTGTCAGCGCTTAAATTTAATTACAGGCGAGTTACAAGAACAAGTCATGAAAACTCGTCTCCAACCAATTAATAGTATTTGGCAAAAATTTCCGCGCTTAATTCGCGATTTAGCGATCGCATCTGGTAAACAAGTGGAAGTAGAAATGTTAGGGGTAGATACAGAAATCGATAAAAGTATGATAGCAGCCATTAAAGATCCCTTAACTCACTTAATCCGCAACTGTATCGATCATGGCATTGAATCACCAGCAGAACGTACTGCTCAAGGTAAACCCAGCCTCGCCAAAATATCTCTGCGCGCCTTTCATGAAAGCGGTAAAGTCAATATTGAAATTAGCGATGATGGGAGAGGAATTAATCTAGAAAGACTGAAACAACGCGCCCAACAGCTAGGGTTAATTACCGCTAATCAAGCTCAAACTATGAGCGATTCCCAAGCCATAGATTTAATTTTCTTACCCGGTTTCTCCACTAGCGAACAAGTTACCAGCTTGTCGGGAAGAGGGGTAGGAATGGATGTTGTCAAGACAAATATTGAAAAAATTAACGGGATTATTGAAATTGAGAGTCAGTCGGGAAAAGGCACCAAATTTAAAATTAAAATGCCTTTGACATTAACAATTATTCCTGCATTAATTGTTACTAGTAGTGGCGAGCGCTATGCAATTCCTCAAGTAAATTTACAAGAATTAATTCGTTTAGAAGTAGAATCAGCAACTCAGCAAATTGAGAGAATTTACGATGTACCTGTATATCGCTTGCGGGGAGATTTAATTCCTTTAGTTTATTTGCATCAAGTATTACAAACTCAAGAAAACAGCAGCAATTTAGAAACATTGAGTATTGTAATTTTGCAAGTAGATAACTATCGCTTTGGGTTAGTAGTAGACACCATCGAAGATATCCTCGATATAGTTGTCAAACCGCTAGGACAGCAACTAAATATGATATGTTTATTTGCTGGCGCTACAATTTTAGGTGATGGTAAAGTGGGATTAATTATTGATGTCGTCGGGTTAGCAAAACAAGCAGGTGTCAGCCAAAAACAGCAGCAATTAGTCAGTAAATCGGGTGGAGAGATTCCCGATGCAGAAAGCGATCGCCAAATGATCTTACTATTTACCGGGCCGGAAGCTGCACCGATGGGCATTCCCTTAACCAAAGCCTTGCGGTTAGAAAAAATTCCCGCCACGGCTGTAGAGAAAGTAGCAAATCAATATGTTTTTCGCCATCACAGCCAAATTTTACCCTTAATAGATTTACACAATATATTTAGCGATCGCCATCATCGAGAGTTAGAATTAACAACCGAAACATTAGAAATTGCCATTGTTGCGCCTCACCCAAATGTAACTGTCGGTTTAGTAGTTGATAGAATTGTTGACATTGTTGCCGAACCATTAACAATTACAGGTATTCCTAGCAGACCAGGCATACTTTTTTGTACAGTAATTCAAGGTAAAATTACAGAAATTATTGACATTGATGCAGTAATTCAAATTGCCAACCCCTATTTATTGTCAGCGAGTTATGGTAGCTGAACAACAACTTTGCACCTTTTTTATTCAGGAAATTTTATTTGGAATTAACGTACATGATGTCCAAGAAGTGATTCGTCCCCACACATTAACACCCGTACCTTTAGCACCGCCAGATATTTGTGGCTTAATTAACCTCAGAGGACAAATTTTAACTGTTATCGATTTACAGCAAAGATTAGATATGGGTAAATCGGCGATGGGTTTACCCGCTAAACTCATAGAAGATCCCCCAGGATTTTATATAGTTGTTTGTGTAGATGAGCAAATAGTTAGTTTATTAGTTGATGATGTTGGTGATGTTCTAACATTACCAGCAGAGACATTTCAACCTCCACCCGCCACGCTCACAGGAAGAATGCGTCAGTTGCTAGCAGGTGCTTACCCAATAGCCACAGGATTTTTGTTAGTTTTAGATACAGCCAAAGTGCTGAATTTTAATTTGAAAAACTCTTTTATTCACTAATTTTACAGGACTTACGCAAAATCATGAAAAAACGAACCACGAAGTACGCAAAGAACACGAAGTAAAGAGAGTTTGGGAGAGTTATTGCGTAAGTCCTATTTTATCCATAATTTTAGGAGTGCTAGATAATGGCGACAAATCGAACCAGAAAAAAACCCAATAATATAGATAACAATCCAGAGACAGGAGAAATTAATTATGGAACAACAGAACCCCAATTGCAACCATTACTAGCAGCCATGATAGCCGCCAAAAACGGTGATTTTACTGTGCGTCTCCCAGTAGAAAATAATGGCTTAGGTGAAATCGCCACAGTTTTTAATGAATGGGTAAATTTAAATCAAAACTTCGCCAATGAAGTTAACAGTTTCGCTAATGAAGTCGGTAAAGAAGGAAAATTAGGTGTAAAAATCAAGGTGAAAGCCGCAGCAGGTGCTTGGCAAGAATTATTAGATAATTTAAACCAAATGTCTGCTAACTTAGCCCAGCAAATTAAAAGTATTAACGAAGTTACCCTAGCAGTCGCCCAAGGAAATTTAGCCAAACAAATTAAAGCCCGCAACGCCGGCGAATTTCAACAACTCAGCGATAATGCTAATCAGATGATTAGTAGCTTGAAATCTTCCATCAAACAAATGGCTGATGTTGCGATCGCAGTTGCATCTTCTGCTGAAGAGCTTACCGCAGTTAGCCAAGAAATGAGCGCCAACGCCGAACAAACTGCAGAACAAGCCACCTCTGCATCCGCCTCAGCAGAACAAGTCAATCAAAATAGCAGTACAGTAGTAACTGCGGTGGAAGAAATGAACGCCAGCATCCGCGAAATTGCTAAAACCGTCGCCAATAGCGCCACCGTAGCCGCCAAAGCCGTAAAAACAGCCGAAAGCACCAACCAAAATATTGCAAAACTCGGTCAAAGCAGCGTAGAAATTGGTAAAGTCATTAAAGTAATTACTGCGATCGCGCAACAAACCAACCTCCTAGCTTTAAATGCTACCATCGAAGCCGCCAGAGCCGGAGACGCAGGCAGAGGATTTGCAGTCGTCGCCAATGAAGTCAAAGAACTCGCCAAACAAACCGCCAACGCTACCGAAGATATTAGCCAGCGCATTGAAGCCATTCAAACTGATACCAAAGGTGCTGTAACCGCCATCACTCAAATTACAGACATTATCAACCAAATCAACGATTTACAAAGCACCATCGCCAGCGCCGTAGAAGAACAATCAGTCACCACCAGCGAAATTGCCCGAAATATCGCCGAAGCCGCCCAAGGAACCTCAGGTATCGCCAAAAACATCGGCATAGTCGCCATCAATGCCCAAACCACAACCATTGGAGCCAATAACACCTCCCAAGCCGCCACAGAACTAGCTCGTATGGCTGTAGACTTGCAAAAAGTCGTCAATCAGTTTAAATATTAATGGTCATTTGTCATTTGTCATTTGTCATTTGTCATTTGTCATACCAATTAAAAAAAGAATGGATTGTAGGGGCATGGCAATGCCATGACCTCTAGAATATATTGATATGCCGCAAACATTATTTAAATTGGTGTCAGTTGTCAGTAGAGCATTGACTATTGTACAGACGCGATTCATCGCGTCTCTAACAATTGACTATTGACTATTGACTATTGACTATTGACTATTGACTATTTGACTAATGATTTAGCAATTGCGATCGCATCCACCGCACTCTCAACTATATACACATTATCCGGCGACAGCTTTTTAAAGAAGGCTTGGCTTTCTCTATCGTCAGTTAATAAAATTACAGGCTTATTTCCCTTGATAGCCAAAGCAATCTCCGAAGCCGTTCCCGCACCCATACCGCAAGCAATAACCACATTACTGGAGAGAACATTAATATTATTGCGTGCGCTTCCCATATCGGTGAAGATGGCAATATCTACATAGTTGGAAATGTTATTGCGATCGCATCCCGGAAGAATACCCAGCGTTAACCCATCTGCTGATTTTGCACCTTGATTGGCTGCATCCATCACTCCCGCATTTCGCCCGCCAGTCAATAAAATCCAGCCTTCTTGAGCAATTAAACAGCCTAATTCATAAGCATTCTGCAAATCTCGCGCTTTTGCTTGCTCTCCCGGCCCCATGACGCAAATAATTGTTTTGGTCATTAGTCATTTGTTATTGGTCATTAGTCATCGGTGAATATTTCCTATGCCCCATGCCCTATGCCCTATGCCCATATTTTTTACCACTGCTCACTCCAATAAACAATATCTGAGGTGGAACTATCAATAGCTACTCCATAGCTATAACCATGATTCCATTTAAAGCCAGGTTTACCCTTATCTTGGGCATCCAATACTAAGATTTCGTAGCTGGGGGGAAAAGAATCTGTTGATGTTTCGCTTGTATAAAAAAACGTCGTAGGTACTCCGTTTGGTTGGTTGGTATGGTCATTTGTATCACCGCCAATATATCGGTATTTAGCCACACCTTTATATTGCGACAGTAATTGTTTTACCTTGTCTGGCGACTCTTTCAACCTGACTTGAAAAAAACTCCCACCCTGTAAAAACCCTGGAGAATAAGCAATTTTTACATCTTTTGAATTATTAGGAATGGTAGCCGGAAAATGTTTGATTGGGTAGCTATAACCTATGAGTTCATTACGTATTGCTGCATAACGTGATGTATCGGTGACTATCTCCGGAAAATTAGAACTGCTAAAAGCTTTTCTGAGTAGAAAACTCCCTCCAACTACACCAAGGCTACCAAGGGAGAATAAAACTATCATGGCGATTTTTACAAAATGCGATCGCTTCGTCAGTGTCGGGTACATAAGACATTCATCGTTATATATCCAACTACTAAACTAAAGCCGTAGAATTTCGGATATCACTACCCAAACTTGATGAAATCTTTATCTATTTTCTGTAAAAACTTTGTGTATATGAAATTTCCATGAAGTTATTCACCGTAAATAGTAAAAATATCACCAGTAAAGCAATTAATAATTCGTAATTTCTAGTTATTAATTCGTAATTATTAAAGGCGCACAGGATATAAATTTAAATCTGCATTATTAAAAAATAATTTATGATTCATAAAATTTTGTCATGACATTTAATCATGAAAAATACCAATTTAAAATCGTAGGGGCGGGGTTTCCCCGCCCTTGCGAAGGTTTCCCCGCCTTGTGAGGATTTCAATATTACGTTTGAGACTGCAATAGAGTGAATGCACAAACCAAATATCAGCAAAAAAAAGGGTTGAGCAATGCTCAACCCGCAAATTTATTAGCTAATAATTACCAGTAGCACCTGGAAAATTAGAAACAGCCGGCAATCATCCCCGCAAGTAAAATAAAACCAATCCAAACATTTTGTCTGAACATTTCACCATAAACAGGGTTAGGTAAATCTGGCTGACTTAAACGTACTGATTGCCAAATCCAACCAATTGTGGCGATCGCGAGGGTAATCCAAAAGGTAATGTGTAAATGGATGACAATACCTAAATAACCTAGTAAAGCAATTGTGCCAGCAAAGAAGATACCAATGGCTAAAGGAGCGTAATTACCAAAAAACAAGGCGCTAGAATTAACCCCAATGCGTCGATCGTCTTCCTTGTCGCTCATGGCATAAACAGTATCAAATCCCAAAGTCCATAATACAGTTGCACCCCAAAGCAACCATGTAGGTTGAGAAATATTTTGGGTAACTGCACTCCAACTAATTAAGACCGCAAAACCCCAAGCAATAGATAATACTAATTGGGGTACGGGAAACACTCGTTTCGCCCCTGGATATAATAAAATTACTGGTACAGCCGCAGCAGATAACCAAAAAGTTAAGGGATTGAGGTAAAACGCCAGAACAGCCGCACAAGCTAGCGCTACTATCCCCACCGCAATCCCGACTTTAATTGACAGTGTACGGGCTGCTAGGGGGCGATCGCGCGTTCTTTCCACCTCTGGATCGATATCCCTATCCCACAAATCATTGACAACACATCCAGCTGCACTGGTGGCGAGAGTTCCTAAGATAATTACCCCCACCAAAGGTAGAGGTGGTTTACCTGCGGCTGCTAAAAACACAGCCCAAAGGGCAGGAATCATCAAAATTAACCGTCCTTCTGGTTTATGCCACCGCAAAAGCCGAATAATCACCAGCCATATCGGTTCTTGGTTGCTTAGGGGCGTTTTTAGCATAGAAGTGAAGAAGAAATAAAGAAATTGCCTACAGTCGATGAATTTACACATCTTTACATCTATAGAATATCTTTATTTGCTATTTGTAAAAACACAACCTAAACTTGCATCTTTAGATACTTCTAAAAGGTCAATTGAGTTGTGAGTAACAGAGTAAATCTTCTGAACTTAGGTAAAGTTGCTAACCAAGTAACTTTTATTTTCCTCAAGCACCAGTTTTTAAAATTTTTCTTTAAAAGAGAGAAAATAAGATGCTCAGTTTAGTTTCCGCTAACTGTGTGAGCCTTCCGACTCAGACTGTGAAGCAAAACCGGATTATTGCGGCTATTGACTTAGGGACAAATTCTCTGCACATGGTAGTAGTCAAAATTGACGCTACACTACCGGCTTTTAGTATTATTGCCAGAGAAAAAGAAACGGTGAGATTAGGCGATCGCAATTTAGTCACCGGCGATCTCAAACCAGAGATCATAGAAAAAGCGATCGCGGCTTTAGGACGGTTTCAGAAAGTTGCTAAAACCTTTAACGCCGAAACTATAGTAGCTGTAGCTACTAGCGCCGTCCGCGAAGCGCCCAATGGTAAAGACTTTCTCCAGAAAATCGCAGTTGATTTAGGTTTAAGCGTTGACTTAATTTCTGGACAAGAAGAAGCGCGACGCATCTACCTGGGTGTACTGTCGGGGATGGAATTTCACAACCAACCGCACATGATTGTTGATATTGGCGGTGGTTCCACAGAATTAATTTTAGGGGATAGCAACGAACCCCGCACCCTCACCAGCACAAAAATCGGTGCAGTGCGCTTAACTACCGAGTTAATTAAAACCGATCCTATCAGTAACACAGAGTTTCAGTACCTCCAAGCTTATGCTAGGGGAATGCTAGAACGTTCCGTAGAAGAAGTATTAGCAAACCTCAAATTTGGCGAAACACCGCGTTTAGTTGGTACATCCGGAACCATTGAAACCTTAGCCCTAATTAATGCTAGAGAAAAATTAGGTTTTGTTCCTTCCACACTCAACGGTTACCAATTAACCCTCAAAGATTTACGAGATTGGGTAAACCGCTTGCGGAGACTAAGTAACATCGAACGCAGTGTGATACCAGGTATGCCAGAGAAACGGTCAGAAGTTATACTAGCTGGCGCAGTAATATTACAGGAAGCTATGACGCTTTTGGGTGTAGAATCAGTGACAATTTGCGAACGGGCGCTGCGTGAAGGTGTAATTGTAGACTGGATGCTAGCCCACGGTTTAATTGAAGATAAACTGCGGTTTCAAAGTTCAGTTCGCCAGAGAAGTGTACTCAAACAAGCAAATAAATACCAAATTAATTTAGAACATTGCGATCGCATCGCCAAATTCGCCCTCAGTATATTTGACCAAACGCAAAATAAATTACATTTCTGGGGTACAGAAGAACGACAATTACTATGGGCAGCAGCAATTTTACATAATTGCGGTCACTATGTTAGCCATTCATCTCACCATAAACACTCTTACTATCTAATTCGTAATAGTGAATTACTCGGTTATACTGAAACCGAAATTGAAATCATCGCTAATTTAGCTAGATATCATCGCAAATCTCCACCCAAGAAAAAGCACGAAAATTTCCGCAACCTCCTGACTAAACAACAACGTCAAATCGTTAGCCAATTGAGTGCAATATTACGATTAGCAGTAGCTCTCGACCGAAGACAAATTGGCGCAATTCAACGTATACAGTGCGAATATTATCCCCATATTCAGGAAGTACAATTGCGTATTTTCCCCGCTCATCCTGACGATGATTGTGCCTTAGAACTCTGGAGCTTAGATTACAAAAAGCCTGTATTTGATGCAGAATTTAATGTCAAATTAATTACCATTTTAGAGCCTTTTGCAGTTGCCGTTAGCTCATAGATTAGTCAGTTGATATTAACAGCAAAATGTGAATTTTATCAAAGAGTGCGTTAACCAGATTAATGCACTCTCTTTAGCGTATATTACAATAATCCTCCATAGACCAAGTAAAGACCATAAAATCGATGAATTATTGGCTAATGAAGTCCGAACCAGAAGTTTATAGCATCAGCGATCTAGAAAAACAAACAGAGACTATCTGGGATGGCGTTCGTAATTATCAAGCGCGTAACTTTCTCCGTCAAATGAAAATAGGAGATTTAGCATTTTTCTATCATTCAAATAGTAATCCGCCAGGTATTTTTGGGTTAATGCGTATTAGTAAAACAGATATTGCCGATCCGACACAGTTTGAACCAACCAGCAAATACTATGACTCAAAGTCAACCCCTGAATCTCCTCGATGGCAAACAGTTAATGTAGAATTTGTAGAAAGTTTCATCCAGCCGATATCTCTAGCAATCCTGAAAGAAAAGTTTACGCCTGAAGAATTACTTTTAGTCAGAAACGGAAATCGCTTATCAGTAATGCCGGTTCCAGAAGAAGTAGCTCAAAAAATTTTAGCAATCAAATACCCGACTTCTGCATAAAATCGGGTATCTGGTAGCGCAGCAAAATTCAGATTATCGTTGATTGTAGGGGCACTGGCACTGCCATGCCCCAAAGCGCGTACTATTTAAACGCAAAGGAACGCGGAGGTTAGCGCAAAGTTTCGCAGAGTATTTCCCAAGCCAATTTGCTATGAATTCATGAAATTGTGTACTAAGTTGAGAATCATCTTGAGTATTTTTCAGGAAATGTGTTATTGTCAGATGTAGATAAAGTTAAATCTAAAAACGCCTCAATTAATCTAGCTGACATGAAGTAGTAACAAAAAGTGTTGCCGAAACGCAACCTTGCCAAAACATTCATCAAGAAATTAGCAAGTTAGCCCAATATCAGAGTGTTGGCTGTTATGCTTTCTTGCTCTCTACAAATTTTTTTGCACCAAATTAGGCATGTCAATCCAGTAGGGTGTGTTATCACGTAGACATGTAGTGGCTTCCCAAAGGGTAGTGTAACGCACCTTATTCTCAGCTTTAAGTATAATAAAAACCAATGATTTAACAAAACTCAGCAAAACTTTGTTTATTTTATCTGGGGATAGCTGATAATTTTCCCGTGTGTTATCAGCAGTTTTATATCCCTAGTATTTCATTGTGCATTGGATTAAATATCAAATTACTAAAATTTCAATTTATGATGCATAAAAATTCAATTTTATTCGCTGAGAATGTTGGTTATAAACTCGGCTTAGATAGAACTCTATTTCAGGGAGTTCATCTCAATATCTGCATGGGAGAACAGATTGCTTTAGTCGGTTGTAATGGTGTAGGTAAATCCACTTTGTTGAAGATACTTGCAGGACAAATCATTCCTCATCAAGGTTCAGTTTCGCGTCATGGTGTTGTTTATTATTTACCTCAAATTAGTACAATCAAACAATCTATTAATGCAGAGACAGTACTCGATTTTTTGAGTTCTACTTCAGATGAATGGTGGAATATTGAGGAAATTTTACAGACGCAATTTCAGACTAACCTCGATTTATCTTTACCCATAAATCAATTAAGTGGAGGCGAACTGACAAAACTATTTGTCGCGATTGGTTTAGCGCAAGAACCAAATTTACTCTTACTTGATGAACCAACAAACCACATGGATTTGTTAGCGCTAGAAAGTTTAAGTCTGTTTCTGCAAAATTTCGTTGGTGCTTATGTCATCGTCTCCCACAAGCCATTTTTCTTGGATCGGGTGACAAATATTACCTGGGAACTTACGCCTGAGGGTGTAAAGGTATATGGGGGTAATTATTCTGCATATCGCCAGCAAAAACAGATAGAGTTAGAAGCAGCAGTGCGATCGCATGAAGTAGCCAGAAAAGAACTCAAGCGCACTCAAACCACAGCGATGCAAGAACAGCAACGCGCCGCTCAATCCCAGCGCAGTGGGCGTGATAAATTCCTTAATGGTAGTATTGACCGCATGTCAGCAGGCTTGATTAAAACTAAAGCCGAAGCTTCAGCAGGGAATGCGAAAAAGAAACATGAAATAGCTGTAGCAAAAGCAACTGACAAAGTATTAGAAACTAAAGTAAAAACCACGAAAGCAACCAGCATCCAATTAGCCGAAAAAGGTCAAAAGCGGCGTAATTTAATTGATATTCAAAATGCAAATCTTTGGGTATCAGAAAGGCTACTACTACAAAATATACAACTGCATGTGACATCAGGCGATCGCATTGCCATTGTGGGCGCGAATGGTTCAGGTAAATCGACTCTCGCCAAAGCCATCTTAGGAATGAAACCGCAAACAGCAATTTTAGATTCTGGTGAGATTTTACTCGCACCAGCCATGAAAGCTGTCTACCTCGACCAAACCTATGAAATCGTCAACCGCCAGCAGACGATTCTGGAAAATATGCAAGCTGCAAATCCTAGCCTCACCTATCAATTGCTGCGTCAACAGCTAGGACACTTTCTATTTAAATATGATGAAGTTCACAAAAGCGCATCTGTATTGAGTGGCGGTGAATTAGCCAGATTAGCGATCGCCATTATTAGTATCTGTGAAATCGACCTGTTAATTCTCGATGAACCCACCAATAACTTGGATATTCAAACCGTTGACCAAATGGTCACAGGTATCAATAATTACCAAGGTGCCCTTTGGGTAATTTCCCACGATCTAGATTTCCTCAGCCGCATCAACATTACTCAAAGTTTCAAGTTGAGCAACCAAGCATTGCAAATGACAAATTATTTACCCAGGAACCCAGAACCTTATTATCAAGAATTACTGACGCTGTAGTGAGGACTTCAGTCCTGATTTTGAGGACTAAAGTCCTCACTACGAATCAACAAATTTAATTGTTGCTAAAAATAGCACTTTAGAAATTACAAACACCTATCTTCCTTGTCCTTCTTGTCCTCCTTGTCCTCCTTGTCCCCCTTGTCCCCTTCCCTCATCCCCATATCAAATAGGATTGCTATCAACCTAAAACCACCCAGCCAATTTATATCTCCACAGTAGAAGCCGCAAAGCATTGGAGCAAGTTATAATTCTCTTGCGGACAGACGTAACAAAAATTTATGAGTAACCCAATTTTGCAAGCCTTTTTTGTTGGTAGAGCTGTAGCTGAAGTAGTCAACGAACGCTTAGAAGTCGCTTTGACAGATGCTTTAAGCGAACTGGGCAAATTTGACGCCGAAGCTAGAGAACAGTTACGCCAGTTTACAGATGAAGTTATCGAAAGAGCAAATCGAGCTGCCGAGGCTGCTGGTACTGGTCAAACTACCACAGTACGGGGCCCCAGTGGATCTGAGTCTGTAGACTTGCAAGCAATGATTGATGAACTACGGGCAGAAATCGCCTTATTACGTACCGAATTGCAAAAGTATCGTAGTACTTCAGTCTAAGAGTTGAGTAAAATCCGCTAGGAAGCATATTTAGTCATTGGTCATTGGTCATTGGTCATTCGTCAAGATTTATGTACAAATGACACAAGACGAATGACATTCGATCGCAAACAGTTTAGGAATCAGAGTGTCTTTTCTTCCAAGTGATTCGGCTAAAAACCAACGGTACGCAAACAATATGGAAAAAGGTTATTCGGACAAGGCATACCGTTGGAATCGGGAAAATTATTCTAGTAGACGGCGCTTTGTAGATATTTGGTCTTTCGTTTTGACCTTAATGTTCAAGCTTTGGCGTTATAACAAAGCTTGGAGTTATCCTGGCGGTATAACTGAGGCTAAACAAGCTGCAAGGCGGAAAGCACAAGCTATCTGGATTCGCAATACCTTACTCGACTTAGGGCCTACCTTTATTAAAGTCGGGCAGTTATTTTCTACTCGTGCTGATATATTTCCGGTTGAGTATGTAGAAGAACTGGCAAAGTTACAAGATAGAGTCCCGGCTTTTAGCTATGAACAAGTAGAAAAAACTATTGAGCAAGAATTAGGTAAGAAAATTCCGGAACTTTTCCAGAATTTTGACCCAATTCCTCTAGCGGCTGCGAGTTTGGGACAAGTCCACAAAGCTGTGCTGTATAGTGGCGAAGCTGTAGTTGTCAAAGTACAGCGTCCGGGACTAAAAAAATTATTTGAAATAGATTTACAAATTCTTAAGGGAATCGCCCGTTATTTCCAAAACCATCCCAAATGGGGGAAGGGAAGAGATTGGATTGGCATTTACGAAGAATGTTGTCGGATTCTTTGGGAAGAAATTGATTACTTAAATGAAGGACGTAACGCCGATACATTTCGGCGGAACTTTCGCGGCCATGATTGGGTGAAAGTACCGAGAGTATATTGGCGTTACGCTTCATCGCGAGTACTGACATTAGAATACGTCCCTGGTATTAAAATTAGCCAATACGAAGCATTAGAAGCTGCGGGTTTAGATCGCAAGCTCATCGCTCGTTATGGTGCCCAAGCTTACTTAATTCAACTCCTAAATAATGGCTTTTTCCACGCCGATCCCCACCCCGGAAATATTGCTGTCGGCCCTAATGGCGATTTGATATTTTACGATTTCGGGATGATGGGGCGGATTAAATCGAACGTCCGGGAAGGCTTGATGCAAACGCTGTTTGGGATCGCCCAAAAAGATGGCGATCGCGTAGTCCAATCCCTGATCGATTTAGGCGCGATCGCTCCCGTCGATGACATGGGGCCCGTGCGGCGTTCTGTTCAGTACATGCTGGACAATTTCATGGATAAGCCCTTTGAAAATCAATCAGTGGCCGCCATCAGTGACGACCTGTACGAAATAGCGTATAATCAACCATTTAGATTTCCCGCAACCTTCACTTTTGTGATGCGAGCTTTTTCCACTCTTGAGGGAGTCGGCAAAGGCTTAGATCCAGAATTTAATTTTATGGAAGTTGCCAAACCCTATGCAATGCAGCTAATGACCAATATGAATGGTGCTGAAAGCAATAGCTTCCTCAATGAATTAAGTCGCCAAGCAGTACAAGTAAGTACTACTGCTTTTGGGCTACCACGGAGATTAGAAGACACGCTAGAAAAATTAGAGCGGGGCGATATGCGGATGCGCGTCCGTTCTCTAGAAACAGAACGTTTACTGAGACGGCAAAGCAATATACAAATTGGTATCAGCTATGCTTTACTAATCAGTGGATTTACGCTTTCAGCCACAATTTTATTGGTGAATAAATTTGTCTGGTTAGCTGTTTTCGCTGGTTTAATCGCCGCCGCGATCGCCTTTTTACTCATCCGCTTACTTTTACGTCTTGAACGTTCTGACCG
Source organism: Calothrix anomala FACHB-343 (assembly GCF_014696435.1). Classification (GTDB taxonomy): domain Bacteria; phylum Cyanobacteriota; class Cyanobacteriia; order Cyanobacteriales; family Nostocaceae; genus Aulosira; species Aulosira anomala_A. Next base: position 33,008 of record NZ_JACJQG010000074.1, read on the forward strand.
TATGTATTAATCTTGCCAGTATAAATCGCAGTATAAATTTATGGAACTTAACTTCGCGGGTCTTAGCGATCCCGGACTTATTCGATCTAATAACCAGGATGCTTACTATATTGACCCAGAGAAGCGATTTTGCATCGTTGCTGATGGTATGGGTGGACATGCTGGCGGAGAGGAAGCTAGCCGGATTGCAACTGAGGAAATTCAAGCCTATTTAACAGCTAATTGGGAATCTTCCCAATCTTCTCAGGAATTACTAGTCCAAGCTTTATGGCAAGCTAATGAAGCGATTTTGCAAGATCAGCAAAATCACCCCGAACGTGCTGACATGGGTACAACGGTAGTCGTGCTGATTTTTCGCGAACCTGAGAGTCCCTGGTGCGCCCATGTGGGTGACTCCCGCCTTTATCGCCTACGGGGAGAAGAATTAGAACAAATCACCGAAGACCATACCTGGGTCGCCAGAGCCATTAAACTGGGTGATATTACCTTTGAAGAAGCCAGAAATCATCCCTTCCGTCATGTTTTATCGCGCTGTTTGGGACGAGAAGACTTACATCAAGTCGATGTTCAGTCTTTAGATGTGAAAATAGGCGATCGCTTACTTTTATGTAGTGACGGTTTAACAGAAGAACTCATCGAGCCAAAAATCGCTGACTGTCTTCAAGACTCCATGTTAGAAAAAGCCGCCGAATCTCTAGTTGAGGCTGCTAAAGCCCACGGTGGGCATGATAACATCACAGTCGCCCTCGTCGCTGTTGCTGAGAATTAACAGGGGCTAGGGGCTAGGGGCTAACTTGGAAATAGTGTTGACTATTGACTGTTGACTATTGACTATTGACTATTGACTTGATGTCTCCCCTCGTTAAAAAATACCTTGAGCGATCGCAAAATATCTATACTCAGACTACTTTTTAGTAAATATACTCAGCAATTTGTTCAATCTGAGCATTTTTTCAATTGACAACTTGATAGAAATATTGCTAGCCTCCTATTTACCCGCAGGAGGCTAGTTTTATCTATTTTGTTAGATTGACTTATTGCGGTTAATGAGGTATAGAGAATATAATAATTTACCCACTTATTTGAGCATCTCTTCTTAAGAAAATCTTAAAGGAGATGGCAAACGGAAACCAGGCCTCAACCCTCCTGGTTTAGCCAAACAAGCAAATTAACGAAATCTGTCTTGGCGGACAGACTTCAGTTGTATGTCAGTAGAGTTAGCGGTCAACTAACCCAACTGAAAAATAACCCATAAGTAAGTAGGGAAAATTAATCCATAAGGATGTAGTCAAATTCGTCAAACTATTGTTATCTTTCTTAATAACAGAGGAACAAAGGTTGAACGAATAGCAATCCCAATACTATCCTTTGACACCTCATTCACCCGCACCAAGATAACCTTTACACGTTGTTTTTTCTGGAGTTAACTATGAACGGACCAATTGAACTGTCCTTGGAGCAACAATTTAGCATTCGCTCCTTCGCTACTCAAGTACAGCACATGAGCCATGACCAAGCCAAAGACTTTTTAGTCAAGCTATATGAGCAAATGGTCGTGCGCGAAGCAACTTATCAAGAACTACTTAAGCACCAATGGGGCTTAGATTCCGGCTCCACTTGGGCATAGATTTCTTCTATTGTCGCAGTGGGCGACCTCCTTCTCTTGCTCGGTTCCAAGGAGGAAAGGAGCTGGGGATGCTGGGGCGTCAACTTCGATAGGCACTTCCCTAAAACTGACAACAAATCAAACAACCAAATAATCTATTGCTTCATAGCCATGAGGCTAAATTCGCAGTGCGCATTTAAAACTGACCATTTACCCTAGCAAACAAATGACTGTTAACTATCTGAATAGTCATGTATATGCACAATCAATGAGGCTACTGTACTCTGTACAGAGTAATTCTTGTAGAAGTTTCAACTGTCGCAGCTTCTATAAGTCTTACCGTTGCTAATTATATTTTTTATAAATACAACTTACAACTAGATATAGATCTTTATTAATAAAACTTAACTTTATTGCCGTAACTACTCTTAAGAATCCATAAGTAATGTAAACTTCGACTTAATCTAGACAGATCAGCGTAACGGTAAACCATTCACTGAGAATTAATTGTATTAATATTTACTCAATCTGTCATGTAAGTAAGTAGGCGATCGCACATCATTATATTACGAAAATAAACAAGCCTTGAAACCCTTACCAATGACAAATGACCAATGACAAATGACAAATGACCAATGACAACCCTAACTAGTTATCTTTAATTGCGCCAACTTACCCAGAAAGGTCAAACTGAGAATTAGTATTCACACTTTCCAATTTGGCTAAAATCTTGGGTTTAATTTTTTCATACTCGCGCTTAAGCAAACCTTTACTCATTTGGGGTTCAGCCGCAGAAACGAGAATTTGGCTATTTTTTGCCCATTCTTGTAATTTTTCGCATTGAGCAGGGGCAATAGTAGAAGTTAAAACATGAGAACAGCTAGTAGGTGTTTCTCGAGAAAATAGTAACAGACGATATTGACCGGTTTTTCCTAAGAGATTGGTGATTTCTTGACCGAAACTGGTTTTAAGATCTAAGTAGTAAGGTAACCATTTAGGGCCATATTTACGGTTATAGATGACAGTAATCCACAACAGCATAGGGTGAGGAATAGGAATAAACATAAATTGGTTATAGCGTTTACAGACTAAGCGCTTTTCAATTTCCTCTTGGGGTAGCATAATCCACAGAGATGGTAAAGTTCCCGCATTGGTAGTGATGATTTGGGGAAAAACAATATCCGCAATGGGTTTACTAGCAGGCCAAGTATAGCTAGTAGTGATTTTTGCCTGGGAATCAGATGGTTTTGAATCTAACTGTGGCTTTAGTGCTAACTCAGCTTTAACAGCGCGATCGCTATTTTGCTCGGGATTGACTACATTCTTTTCTGATACAACTAAACGTGTGTGTAAATGTTGTTCTATATCAGCTAAAGTAGTGAGGATTTCACCGATATTTTGGGGGCGATCGCCTGAGTCTTTCGCAAGACAATTCAGCACTAAATTTTCTAATTGCTTAGGTATTACCAAATTAGGCGCAGCTTCAGCAAGAGGAGTTGGCGCTTGATAGCGATGTAATTTATACCAGGCTCCAAAAGAAGAAGTCGCCGGAATTAATGGCATTGTCCCTGTCAGCATCTCATACATCATCACGCCCAGACTATAAATATCAGAGCGGTTGTCTAGTTCTTTACCCTCCATTTGTTCTGGCGAAGAATAAGCAAGAGTACCGAGATAATAGTTAGTTACATTACCATCTGATTGAAGTAACTTCGCAATCCCAAAATCGAGAACCTTGACTAATTCGCCAAAGCTGGGATCTTGAATTACCAGCATATTGCTCGGCTTGATATCGCGATGAATAATTGGGTAAACTGAGCCATCAACATCAACAGGGATACCATTATGGGCACACTGTAACCCTAAGCAAATTTGCCGTACCATACTCAAAAATCTAGGTACAGTCAAATTTTGCAAGCGAATAATTTGACTCAAACTTTGCCCTTGCAAATATTCCATGACGTAGAAGGGCGTATTCTTTTCATCAACACCATAGTCCATCACTCTGACAATGTGAATGCTTTTTTGTCCAAGTAAGGCGCAGGTTTTAGCTTCACGCTCAAAACGTTCTTGCAAGCGCATTTTTTCATTCTGGATGGACAACGCCAGAAATTTCACTGCTACCGGTACTCCTCCCAACAACACATCCTTAGCACGGTAAACTCGGCCCATTGCGCCGGTACCGATTAATTCTTGAAGCTGGTAGCGTTTGCTAAGTAAGCGACCAATGTTGGGATCTGACATAGAAATTTTGGTATAAGTTGAAACAGTATAACTTCCAATTCCCAATTGGTGTAGTTATGTTAATGATGCCCAGTTTTATGAAGAATATATCTAAATTACCAGTAAAAAATTCTTCTTAATCTGTGGTTCAATATGCTACCTAAAGTACTGTCTGATGGTACTTTAGGCGCTGAGATCATGTTTTTCCTATCTACACCTATATAGGTGTACTCTGTTTGTTAGACAAACTATAGGTATATTATCTTTTTAACTTGTTCAGGGATTTTGTCATACTTTTATAATCGCTATAACTTGAGGGAATTTCTCCCAGCATTTTTACTGCTTCTGCTTTTTGTCCTGATGAAGCTAGGACTTCAATAGCATACTTATGCTTAAGTCTACTTAGGCGCTGTTCTCCTTCTTTATCTAAGCGCAATCCTTGTTGATTTTTGAGACTTTGCAGTTCATTTAAAGCCTGTCTCAAAATCGATGGTTCTTTAGTACTTTGAAATTGAATAATCGATGATTCAGCTTGAGAAATCAGGTTAGCCGGGGTTGGTTCCACAGGTTTACTGTCAGTAACAGCTTGCGCAACGATGGTTCCTGAATTATTGCCTATAAAGTTGTTAATTGCTGGCAGTGCAATTATCGCAGCACAAGCAGCAGCGACAGCAATAATCAGAGGATTTAAACCCGGTTTTTTTGTTGGTTTGGATGTATGTTGAGGACTTTGATTTTTATGCCATGATTGGCTATTACCTTTGAGCTTTGGTTTATTTTTTTTGTTATGGGGTTGAAGATTGGGTTTAGGAAAATCATTTGCTGATTTATGATTATTACTATTAGCAGGCTGTAACCGTTTCATTCTTTGGTAAGCATCGTCAACAGCTTGTGGTACTTTACCTCGGTAATAATCGAGAAAAAACCAATCTGATAAGTCTTTGGCTGCTAGAGTGCAGAAATTTGGTAAGCCAGATTGTCCAGTTAAACCTTTCATCGTCCGATCGTAGGTAACTAGGATAACTACACTATTGGGATTTTCTCTAGCTAAACGATGAGCGCAAGCGAGAATTTGTCTATCTTTCTCGTTATCTAGGGGAATTTGACGATTATCTTCCTTTGGTTGAATTTTGTAGCGACTACCTTTACCAACAAACTCCAAAAATTCTTTGGCTGATTCAAAATCTGAATTTTTTCTATCTTGAGATATGCGACTAATTTCGGCGTAGGTAGCTCCAGGTATATAACATTCTCCCAGTTGTTCGTTATTTCTCCAGACTTGGAGTCTCTTGGATTTATCTGCACTCAATAAAGCTAGAGTATCAAATACTAATAAATGGGGATAGGCAAATTCTGGTTTTTTAATTGGATAGTCGCTCATAGATATTCTCCTATTTAGCTGTTATTTAAAGATTACAAAAACTAAAAAAATTATTTTTTGAAATGATTATTAATGCGAGTTTCAATGTTTTGGATACGTGGGGTTAATTGTCGCCACTGATATTTTTCCCGACGAATTAAACGTTCTAGGTTACATCCTTGTTGCAGTAATTCTCTAGCACGAGAAAAGTTATTACTTCCTGCTTCTAAATCTGCTAGTTCCACGTATGCACCGAGATTTGGCTTTTGCTTGAGAGATTCGTCAAAACAGTTACGAGCTTGGGCGCTATTCTTAAAGATGTAGCGATAAAAACAACCGAACTCATACCAAAAATACCCATTTTTCTCTCTATCTAATTCAATAGCTTTTTGATAGTACTCTCGCACTTTGGCAGCAAAATTTGCACCTTTAAGTTGATAACACTGAGCTATATATAAGTGCGCCAAACCATGTTTAGGATTATCTGCAATTACATCTTTTAAATATTGCAATGCTTCATCAGGTTTGGGTGCAGGTTGGATAATTAACAGACGAGCATAATTTAATTGTGTATAGCGGATGATTCGTTTAATTTCTTGACTGACACCTGGTTTACTTGTTTGAGATTTTGCTGCATTTAAAACTTGTAAATATGTCTTTTGCGCTTGTTTAAAGTCATTATGAAAATCTCGCAGGATATTGGCGGCGTTAATAAATTGTACCCAATCAGTGATGGGAATATTTAAGGGGTGATGAACAATAAAGGTAGCTAATAAGTCACAATGCTTTTCATTTAAGTAATCTCTAAACCAGCCAAAAGTTTTAAATAATATTTGGTAAATGTCGCGATTTTGGGGATAATTATCGAGGGCTAGATTAATGAATTTTTGTAATAAGGGAATTAACTCGTCTCTGATGGTTTTATCTTGAGGTAGGGCATTCTGCAGACTGGAGTAATTATTTTGCAACCAAGTGGTAGTTTGTGCGATCGCTTGTTGTTGTTGTTGTTGACTGCCACTTTGAGCTACCAAGGCTAAGTATAGGCGCTGCAGAACTCTCTCCTGTGGATGCTTCAAGAGCCAAGATTTAGTTTCTTCAATGACGCTACGTTTCTGTTCCTCTGTACCGTAGCGTGAAATTAACCCTAGATGCTTGCTGCGGATTTTGCTATCTTCTGGGTGTTTTTGTCGCAATGCAGCATACATTTTAATCCAAACTGGCCATTCTGAAGAATTTTCCTGGGGTTGAAGTGCGGAGATTTTATCTGGATAATCTTGGAGAATTTTTAAAACTAAATTATCTTCACCATTAGTAGCTAAACCTCTCAAGCAATGGGAGATCCAGCGTTGATGGATTTCTTGAGTTGGTGCTAGAGCGGGAATTGCTGTGGTTAAATATTTTTCTGCAGATTTGGGGGGATAAATTGCAATAGCTTTTTGCAGTGTTACATTATCAATTACTTGTAAGCGTTGAAATCTTCCTTGTACGCTAGCCAGCACGAGATTTTTTAATTCGTGATTAATAGCAATATCAACTACTTTTTGAACTGCTGCTGAAGAATATTCCGGTAAACATAGGGGGAGAATTTCTGGAGGTGTGGCGATTTCATATTGATAAAAGCTGCAAATGACTCCAAAAACTTGATAAACTGGATATTCTTTAGTTTTCGGTAAACTTTTAATATAATCAGTTAGATTTTTAGTATTTAATGGTTGTGATGCTGTGGTTTTGGGTGTAGCGGTATTTATTGGCGGTTGTACAGGAGATTTTTTATTAATGTTATCCTGCTGGCTGGTTGTCGCTGGTTTAGGAGATGGTTTTGTTGGGGGAGATTGGGTGGTTTCTTGATGTGGTGAATTGCTGATTTTGGGACATAAATCACCCCAAGTGGGAGGTAATTTATTTGGTAATTGATAGATAACTGGTAACCAACTAGCATTAGGCGTGTCAGATTCTAAAGCAGTTAGTCTTTCTCTGGCTTCTCTGACTGCTAAATATAGCGGTTTACTACGAGAAAAATCTTGGAGAAAATACTTTAAAAATGCTTGTGCAACTTTATCGGGGACAGGTTCCCGCATGACGATAATTTGAGGAATATGCAGTTCGGCTAGTTCTTGCGCTAATCCTAAACCGTCGCAGGAGTTAAAAATTGCTAGTTGCAAACCTCTTTCTAAGGCTCTAACTAAGCCATATTTTAATTCACTAATTTGTAATTTTGTTGTTTGATTGAGATTAATATAACCTGTTTTTACTTCTTTATCGCTGGAACTATGTCCGGCAAAAAATAGAATATCCCAGCCTGTTTCATCCCGCAGATAATCATCTAATTGGGGACGTTGTGGTTCTGCTAAAAAGACTATTTCGGGATTATCTGGTAAATTCCTCAATTCTTTGATATCGGCTTCTAAATCAATGCCTGTTCTATCTCCCAAAATTGCTAAAATTCTAATTCTGCTTCTTTTATTGGCTGATGAAATATTTGGTTTATAATACTCAGATGAGGATAGAGCAATTTCGGCTTGGCGATATAAATCGAGAAAACTATCAAAAAATAAATGCCAAGGTAATTGACGTAATTTACTATCTTCGGTTTGAATCAGCAGGCGAATTTCATCGCTGCGGTTGAGTTCTCTATATATTGTTTCGCGAACTCTGCTAAACTGCGGATGGTCAAACCATTGCTTCATGCTATTTTTTAACTCTGTAGCTGAGATGCTACATTGTTGGGGATCTTTGCTAGTTCTCCCAGCTTGGGGGGTACCAAATCGACGTTGTATATCTAAATCTCGGTAGGCATTTTGCCAGTTATCATGGTGGGTGTCAACTTCTAGGGATTTAGGCAAAGTACCCAAAACTTGAGCAAAGGGATACTCACCATTATTGGCTATTTCTAAGTTAACCGCAAAATCCTGTTGAGTTCCTTCGGTTCTAAGTTTGAGAACTACTACCTTTACCACTCTTTCTCTCCTAGCAACTTTACTTTTTTACTTTAGTTAAACTCCAATATCTTTGATCATGCTGGTATCGCCTAATATAATTTGAGCGATGAAACTATCTCCAGGTTCACCATCGGGAATTATAACTTCTATTAGTTCTCGATTACTTCCAGCTTGGTCTTGGTAAATAATATCTCCTGATGGAGACAGTAAAATTAGCTGTAAAGTTTCTGGTAAATAATAATAATTATTATTATCGATTGGTTGTAACTGCAATCTGACGCTAATTTTTGTGTCTGTTTCTAATCTGATGGCAATATTTAATTGGATTATTTGTTTATCTAAGGTAAATTGTTCGAGATAGCGTTCTTGCCAGATACCAGTGCTGGAACGAAAAGCTAATCTTGGTTCTGTTGTATTAGCTAATAAGTTATCAAAACTATCGCCGAGTAAGTTTAAAATTTGATGTAATCGCCGGAGATTGATCCGGTTTGTGGGTTCGCTATTGATTAATTCTAAATACTGTTCGCGGACATATTGATCTTGGGGATGCGATCGCAACCAAGTTGTGGTGTCACCTACAGCTTGCTGTTGCTGTTGTTGGCTTCCTACTGTAGCTACTAAATATAGGTATTGCTGGCGCACATATCTATCTTCTGTGTGAGTTTTTAACCAAGCAGAAGTTTGAGTTATGGCTGCTTGCTGCTGTTGAGTGGTTCCCGCAATTTCCATCAGTACTAAGTATTGTTCCCGTACATATATATCTTCAGGATGGGATGCTAACCACTGTAGGGTTTCTACTAGTGCTGCTTGCTGTTGTTGAGTTGTTCCTACTCTACTGACTAAGATGAGGTATTTTTCCCAAACTGCTGCTGCTTCAATATGGGATTGTAGCCATGTAGCTGTTTGCTGAATTGCTGTTTGTTGCTGTTCTAAAGTACCTCGATCTGCTACTAAGGTGAGGTACTGTACGCGAATTCCGGCGCTGTCTGGCTGGGTTTGCAGTAAATTCGCAATTCTGGCGATCGCTGTTTGTTGCTGTTGTGGTGTGAGAATAATACCTTCGCTGGTTATTGGTGAGGATTGATTGTCTGATTCTGCTGGTACATCTGCTTCACTCAGTCCATTTTGGAACCATTCATCATCTGCATTTTGAGAATCAAGATTCACATAATCTGCACCCAGAGATAATTTATTTCTCTGCAATCTCTGAGCCACTAACAATGCATTCATTGCTTTGGCAACAATACTATTTTGATGTGAATTTTCTTCAACTGGACTCATATATAATTAATTATATCAAAATATTTATGCTTTTTTATTTAAGAAATACGTCTTTATAGTCTTCTTTGGGAATGTCATCAGCACCTGATACTATATGTTTTGTCAGCCAGGTGATATATTGTGGATGTTGCGGATTATAGCCAGCAAATAACCCTCGTTTTATTGCATAATAATTGTAAGTCTCTTTCCATTCTCTGATTTTATTATCTGTATGTTCCTTGGCGCTTTGGGTTAATTGTACGCACAAGGGATTATCTTGGTTAGCAGTCGCGATTAAATCTGTATCTATAGCTTTATCGGCAATCAATTTACTAATAAATTTAGCAGTTTGATAATCTTTTTTTTGCCTTTGTTGACTTCTAATACTTCTACTAATTTCGTTAATTATCTTGGCATCATCAGGTGGTGGTTCATTCTTGATTAAACTTTCCTTCCACCTGGGAAAATCTTTATCGTGTTTGTTGAACCAAGTGGGGAATATCTCTAAATGCCAATATCTATGAATTTGTAATATAGCGTCTTTTATCTGCTGTTTTTCCTCTGGATTAGCTAGACGATAACATAGCCAAAATTCTGCATCTGCAAGAATCTCTTTTAAACCAAGTAGAAGATGCTTGCGACTCATCATTGTCCCACTTGGCATCTTTTCTAAAGGACTGGCAATAGCTTTTAATCTATCTGCTAGTTTGATTTCTACCTGAGAGGCTATGGCGATTAATTCCTGAAGTTTTTGTTTTAATTTATCAGCTTCTGAATGAGTTTGTGTCATAATTATCTATGATTATTGGCAAGGGCTATAATTTATAACTCCAACCTACTGAGTCACAGGAATTTAGCATATAAATGCATAGATAAAATTAAGTTAGCGGTTAGGGTATAATCGCTAATTACAGCCTAATTTGGCAGTAGATTTACTGATTTTTACTATTCTCTCATAAATGATTACGGATTTCTATATATACGAAAGGTTAAAATTTATTTACGGAATGGTGGGTATATTTATTTACAAGTATTCAGTTTGATTGAAAATCACAGGCGCAGACTTATAAGATGATGGTGGTGGAGGCGATCGCAAAACGAATCAAAAGTGCGATCGCAGATTCTGCAATGAAGAAATTTTAACAGTTGTCTGGTGACTGTTCGCAAGCACCAATACTCACCCAACTACTAGAACCATCTTGCCAGTGTTCTTTCTTCCAAATTGGGGCATTATGTTTTAAGGTATCAATAGCATAGCGACAAGCTTCAAAAGCTTCGCTGCGATGGGGGCAACCTACAGCAACTAACACGCTAATTTCCCCTACTTGTAAACGTCCAATGCGATGGTGGATGACTACTCGATTCACATCATTCCACAAAGAACGAATCTCAGCAGCGATTTGTGCAAATACCCGTAACGCCATCGGTTCATAGGCTTGATATTCTAAAGCAACTACAGGTTTACCATCAGTTTGATTGCGAACCATCCCACTCATCACGACAATCGCACCATTAGCTGGATCGTCTGCCTTACTATAGATTTCTTCTATAGACAATGGTGCAAAAGTAATAGCAAAGCTATCTTCAGTTCTTTGGGGAATACGCAAGTTTATTGTATTTGTCATAAAAAAGTTCATATACATCTATATACTTTGTTCATCCTATCGCTTGAACCATCACCAATGACTCATGACTTCTACAAATTAGCCATTCACGAGAAAATTGCACACCCAAACATAAAAATCTCTCTGAAGAGTCAACAGTCAACAGTCAACAGTCAACAGTCATTCCCAGGACATAGCCTGCTGGATGTTTTTGGCGCTAATCCATACTTTTGCCACCATTGTTTAAATTTGTCTTAATCTAGGGGATTACTAATAGAAAAGCAATAGGATGATTAAAGTAAATTTATGTCAAATTTACAGTTCTCAGTCATCTTTCTTTAGATACATTACTATAATTAAGGGTAATTATAGTTTGTGACAAAATTGATTAGACAATCTCAGATTCAACGGCTGTATTGCGAGTCAATGTCAGCTTGATTAATGTTTTGCACAAAAAATTTACTAATTAATCCTAAAAATTAACAAATGTATAGATTTTACTAACAAGCAGAATCATAGTAAGCATTAGTCAAATACCGTCAGATTGACGTTTTCTCTGCTGGATGAATTGAGCAAATCGTGAATCGCACGAAGTTATGTAATTCAATAGTAGTAGGAAAGTTGAATGAACTTTGCATTGTGTAACCCTGAAAGACAAAGACTTGAGGCTCTGTTTAAATATCAAATTCTCGACACTGTTCCAGAAAAAGCATTTGACGATCTAGCGTTTTTAGCAGCAGAGATTTGTCAGACACCCATCGCCGTAATTAATTTGATTGATAGTCATCGACAGCGGTTTAAGGCGAAAGTAGGGTTAAATATCGAACAAATGCCCAGAGAATTAGGTTTTTGTCCGATATGTATCCAGCAATCTCAACCTCTGATTATTCCTGATACTTTGGTAGATGAACAGTATGCTAATTCTTTAGTTGTTATCGCTGAACCTTATGTCAGATTTTACGCTGGTGTACCTTTAATTGCACCGGGAGGAGAAGCAATTGGGACTATCTGTGTAGTCGATCGCGTACCCCGTCAAATTAGCGATCGCCAAATTGCATCATTACAAGCTTTGAGCCAATTGGCAATTAGAGAACTAGAACTACGACGGAACTTGTTGGAATTAGCCAGTATTAAAGCAGAATTTAAACAAGCACAGCAAGCACAATATCAAAGTGAAAGCACTCTGCGCAGTTTTTTTGATAGCGCACCGATGATGATGGGAATTGTGGAATTGTTAGATAATGATATCCGCCATATTTCTGACAACCTAGCCGCAGCGAAATTTTTAGGACTCACCCCCAATGCTATGCAAAATCGCCGCGAGCGAGAAATGGGTGTAGCAGATGAGCAGATAGTCAAGTGGCTGGATTATTATCAGCAAGCAGCAGTTAGTCAATCACCTGTGAAGTTTGAATATGCTGTAGATACTCCCCAAGGTAAAACATGGTTATCTGCAACAGTGAGCGCGATCGCTCACAGTCACACCAAGCCGCTACAATTTGCCTATGTAATTGAAGATATCAGCAATCGCAAACAAGCCGAAGACGAATTACGCTGGACAGAAGCACTGTTACGTTCTATGACTAGTGTTTCCCCTTTAGCATTTTATGTGGTAGATAACCGCACTGATGAGATACTGTATTTTAACGATCGCTTTTGTGAAATTTGGGGGATTGAACATCTTCAATCGCAGATGACAGAGCGAAAATTGAAGAATCAGGATATTATCCCCGATTGTCTGCAATTAATTCAAGATATACCCGCTTTTGCTGCTTCCTGCACTCCCTTACAAAGCGAAGAATACCGTTGCGTCATCGAAGATGAGATTGCATTTAACGATGGCAGGACGATTCGGCGATTCTCTAGTCAAGTTCGCGATCGCTTAGATCAATATTTTGGGCGGTTATATATTTTTGAAGATATTACCACGCGCAAACAAGTAGAACAACAAATACGCGAACAAGCTGCATTGTTAGATATCTCTACAGATGCAATTGTTCTGCGAGATTTATCTAATAATATTCTGCTCTGGAATAAAAGCGCCGAAAAGCTTTATGGTTGGACAGCAGCAGAAGCGATCGATAAAACTGCCCATGAAATTTTTAGCAATGAACCTTTAGCACAATATTTAGAAATTTGTCAGACTGTAATTCAACAAGGTTCTTGGGAAGGAGAATTAGAAAAAATTAGTAAATTCGGCAGAGAAATCATCGTTGCTAGTCGCTGGATGTTAGTCCGAGACGAGCATTTAGAACCGAAATCAATTTTGATTGTAGATACTGATATTACCAAAAAAAAACAACTAGAAAAGAAATTTTTACGTGCCCAAAGAATGGAAAGTATCGGCACTCTCGCCAGTGGAATCGCCCATGATTTAAATAATGTATTATCGCCGATATTAATGTCAGTACAGCTGCTGAAAATGAAAGCCTCTGGACAGCAAATTGAGCAAATGTTATCGATAGTAGAAACCAACGTCAAACGAGGCGCAAATTTAGTTAAACAAGTCCTATCTTTTGTCCGGGGAATTGAAGGCGATCGCCGCGTACTGCAAATTAAGCAGATTATCGATGAACTGCAACAAATTATTCAAGAAACATTCCCCAAAACCATTACCTTAACTACAGAATTAGCCGCAGATTTATTCCCAGTTTATGGTGATAGCACCCAATTACATCAAGTCTTGATTAATTTATGTTTAAATGCCCGCGATGCCATGCCAGATGGCGGGACAATTACAATAGCCGCGAATAATATTTACATTGATGAAATCTATAGTCAGGTACATTTTGAAGCCCAAGTAGGTCATTACCTAGTTTTAACAATTACGGATACTGGATTTGGTATACCTAGCGAACTATTAGATAAAATCTTTGAACCATTTTTTACCACGAAAGAATTTGGTTACGGTACAGGATTAGGTTTATCTACAGCGATCGGTATTATTAAAGGACATGGTGGATTTATTAACGTATCCAGTTCGCTAGGAAAAGGGACAACATTTAAAGTGTACTTACCTGCGGTAAATACAGTAGAAATTCCCATACCAGAAGATAGCGAAATGCCTAACGGCAATGGAGAATGGCTGTTAGTAGTGGATGATGAAGCAGCAATTCGCGAAGTAACAAAAGCATCTTTAGAAAGCTATAATTACAAAATTATCTCTGCTAGCGATGGCATTGATGCGATCGCACTTTATGCGCGCAATCAAGATAAAATTAAAGTGGCAATTATCGATATGATGATGCCAAAAATGGATGGTGCAACCACCATTGCAACTTTGCATGGCATAAATCCAGAATTACCTATGATAGCTGTCAGTGGATTAGCAACAAGCGAACAAGTACCGATCAATAAAACACTCCAGCATACAGCATTTTTGTCTAAACCATATACAGTGCAGGAACTATTAAAAACTCTGCACCTACTGTTGACACAAAAATAATTTACCCTCCCCATGACATCTGAAATTTTAGCCGTTAATACAGCATTTTACCGAGCTTTTGAAAAAAAAGACATTGACGCCATGAGCGCAGTTTGGTCACAAGGAATTGGTAGTACTTGCGTTCATCCCGGACGCAGTATACTAAGGGGTTGGAAACAAGTTCGCATCTCTTGGGAACAGATATTTAGAAGTACTGCCTACATCGAAATTAACCTAGATATTATGGCTACAGAAGTAGCTGATAATATCGCTTATGTGGTGCTGGTAGAAAATATTTTGCAAGTGGTGAATGGTAGAAGGTTAGAAGCGCAATCAATAGCAACAAATGTATTTCAACTGTTTGGGGGAAAATGGTATTTAGTGCATCATCATGGTAGTCCGATTATGCGTTAACTGTTGTTTTGGAAGTGAATGGTCAATAGTCAATGGTCAATAGTCAATGGTCAATGGTCATTTGTCTTACCAATTAAAAAAAGAATACGACAAATGGTAGGGGCATGGCAATGCCATGCCCTCTAGAATATATTGATGTGTCGCAAACATTATTGAAATTGGTATCATTTGTCAAAAGACATATTTTATTGAATTTTGTAATTTAAAATAAAAGGGAGCATCCCAATTTTGACGCAATACCCTAGAAGGGTATTGCTATACCAACAAAGCCTGCCTTCGCAGGCTATCAAACTTTTAGCCTGCGAAGGCAGGCTTCGTATTTCTAGCCCCACCCTTATAGGGCTTGTCATTACCAACATCTTTTAAAGTGATTGGGTAATCAAATCAGCAGCCCAACACATATCCTGTAATCGCAACCAGCCTCGCCATAAGGTCTGCCAACCGGGCAG
>NZ_JACJQG010000075.1 GCF_014696435.1 Calothrix anomala FACHB-343
GCAGGGAGAAAAATAAAAATATCTTTTCTCGGAAATTGGATAATTTATTTTCTGGAAGTCGCAAACGCCGAATGCGACTTTGCTTGAGACAAAAAATATTTATGCAAGAGACTCCATGAGCTACGCTCACAAAAAACAATAAAAATCCATTTTCTCTAGTGCCTAGTCCCTATATCCTATCTCCTATTTTTAAGGCAGGTCTAATAGAGACTTGATGTTTTTTGAATGTGAGGAACTGGTTGCAACTTTAGCAATCAAGGCACACATTAACAATTCAAAATTCAAAATTCAAAATTCAAAATTCAAAATTCAAGACATTTTCAGACGGGGTTTAAATCCCCGTCTGAAAATAATACTACGTATACACGCAGGGGTCTTAAACCCTTGTATTTACGATAAGTAGAACGGCTAAAATAATTCATACTCTGTCATGACCCTAAGTGTAAAGCATTATCTTAACGGCATAGATTTGCTTGGCGCGCAGCTTCTCCCAGAAAAGCCGTGAGCGAAGGGCTAACTACGATGAATAAGAAAGCACTTAATTCATACGTGGTAAAACGTAATCGCGGGTGCGGTAATCTGAGGGATTAGAAAAGAGTTTATAGGTACTACCAAATTCAACTAGCTTACTAGTTTGATTTTCATTAAGACAAAAGAAAGCTGTAAAATCTGATATGCGAGTAACTTGCCGCATATTGTGGCTAACAATTACAATTGTGTAATAAGAGCGTAGACTTTGAATTAACTCTTCAACTTTCGTACTAGCAATGGGATCGAGGCCAAAACAAGGTTCATCCATTAACAGAACTTTTGGCTTGACGGCTAAAGCACGAGCAATACACAATCTTTGTTGTTGTCCGCCAGAAAGATCCAAAGCTGATTTATGCAGTTTATTTTTGACTTCATCCCAAAGATTAGCGCTTTTAATAGCCGACTCGATTATTTCATCTAATTCTGCTTTTGGTCGCCATCCTACAAGTTTCACCCCATAAGCAACATTATCATATACGCTCATAGGAAAGAGATTTGGTTTTGGCAATACCATACTAATTTGGCGACGTACTCGATTTAAGTTAACACGACGCTCATAAATATTTTGCCCAAAAAATTCCACTTTACCTTGAATGCGTACTTCTTCTGCTTCTAATTCGTTCATGCGATTAAGAGACTTGAGAAAAGTCGATTTACCACAATTAGTAGGGCCAATAATTGCAGTGACTCTGTCTTGGTAAATATCTAGCGATATATCTTCAAGTATCTTTTTAGTATCGTAATAAAAACTAAAATTGCTGACTCTTATGGCTGGTACTAATTTACTCATCATCGCTAATATTTGATAGCAAAACTGACTGGGCAGAACAGTTACAATTTCTTTCTCTATGAAATTATTTCTACTCTTTTATTGGCAAAAGATTTGTAAAGTATTTGTAAATTCACAGATGGGTTTATGAGACATCGTTAAATCATTAATGCATTAATTGCATTTAGCACATAAAGAAAAAATTTAGATTTTAACAAACAATTATTTTACTAACGATTACAACTTACCCTCCATATAACCACTGGTTAACTTTTATATTACCTGAGTAAGTCAAATTTCAGGCAGTGAACAATTAACAAATATGTTCACAATTTTTTAACTTCAGACAATTATTGTCATTTGATAGCGATTCGACGGCAATCGCAGGTCTGATAAATTAGGAGCATCCTGGTGAACAAGATAAACTCTAAGCTTAACAGCTTGACGGTATTAGGTGTAACTTCAGTAGTAGCTGCCACTTTTGGATTAACAATGTCTGCGGTTCAATCCCAAGGTGTGAAAACAATTCAAATAGATGGTTCTAGTACTGTTTTTCCGATTACGGAAGCAGTAGCAGAGGATTTTCAAAAAGCTCAAAGCGGTAGAGTCAGAGTTACTGTAGGTGTTTCTGGTACTGGTGGTGGCTTTAAAAAGTTCTGTCGTGGTGAAACAGATATATCCAATGCTTCCCGTCCTATTCTGCAAAAAGAAATCAGCGATTGTAAAGCAAATGGCGTTCGTTACGTAGAATTGCCAGTAGCTTATGATGCTTTAACAGTTGTGGTTAACCCGCAAAATAGCTGGGCGAAGAATTTGTCAGTCGCTGAACTCAAGAAAATTTGGGAGCCTGGTGCGCAAGGTAAGGTGAATAACTGGAGTCAAGTTCGTTCTGGATTCCCCAATGCACCACTGAAGTTATTTGGCCCTGGGACTAATTCTGGTACCTTTGACTACTTTACTGAAGCGGTGGTTGGTAAAGCTAAATCTAGTCGGGGTGATTTTACCGCCAGTGAAGATGACAACGTTCTGGTACAGGGCGTTTCTCGTGATAAGAATGCCCTTGGCTATTTTGGTTATGCATATTATGCAGAAAATAGCAAACGACTCAAAGCTGTAGCAATTAATGGGGTATTACCATCAGACGCTACAGTCAAAAATGGCAGTTACAGTCCCTTATCTCGCCCTCTGTTTATTTATGTCAGTTCCAAATCTATTGATAAACCAGAGGTGAAGCAGTTTGTGCAATTTTATTTGCAGAATGCTGCTAAGTTAGCGAAAGAAGTGAGATATGTGGCGTTACCAAGTTCAGCTTATACTACAGCGCAAAGCCATTTTAATAAAAAGAGATTTGGTAGTGTATTTGGCGGTCAAGAAGCGGTTGGTTTAAAGATTGACGAACTATTGCGTCGTGACGCTAAAGACTAAACAAAGTTTCCCAGGTTCTGAATTTTGAATTGGTTCAAATTCAAGAGTGATTTAAGGGAGGTTTTCGCCTCTCTTTGTCTTATCTCTTGATATTAATTGAAGTTAATTTTTGCAAGAGCGATCGCTATCCTGTAACATGATTGGTGCTAAACCAACTCGACTTTCTCCCAAGCTATTACGTAATCTTCGAGAACGGGCGATTGAGTTTGTCTTATTTCTCGCAGCATTATCTTCTGTGGCGACTACCATAGCGATTGTCGCTATCTTAGTTTACGAATCGATTTTGTTTTTTCAGAAAGTACCGATTTGGGAATTTCTCACAGATACTCAATGGACGCCTTTGTTTGATGACAAGCACTATGGTATTTGGCCTTTGGTGTCTGGAACTTTAGTGACTACAGTAGTTGCCTTAATAGTAGCAATCCCACTAGGAACAATTATTGCTATTTATTTGAGCGAATTTGCACCACCGCTAGTGCGAGAAGTTATCAAACCAGCTTTAGAATTATTGGCGGGAATTCCCACAGTAGTGTATGGCTATTTTGCCTTACTATTTGTGACGCCTTTATTGCAGGTAATATTCCCCGAATTACCTGGTTTTAATATGTTGAGTGCGGGTTTAGTCATTGGGACGATGATTATTCCCTATGTTAGCTCTTTGAGTGAAGATGCGATGCGAGCAGTACCGGCACATCTGCGCGAAGGTTCCTATGCAACTGGTGCTACCCGCTTGCAAACAGCTTTACGAGTTGTAGTCCCAGCATCGATTTCGGGGATATCAGCAGCTTATATTTTGGGGATTTCTCGCGCTGTGGGTGAAACGATGATAGTCGCGATCGCAGCTGGCGGTCAACCCAACCTCACCCTGAACCCAATGGAACCAGCTGCAACTATGACAGCTTATATTGTCGCCGTTAGTTTAGGCGATTTACCACATGGAAGTTTGGAATACGAAACTATCTTTGCTGTGGGATTATCTCTGGTGCTGATGACTTTGGTATTTAATATCATTGGTCATTTTCTGGCAAAGCGTTATCGAGAGATTTATTGAGAGACGCGATGAATCGGTTGTTAGAGACGCGATGAATCGCGTCTGTACAATAGTTAATTAAGAATTTCGTTATGGCGACCACTCAAAATATGCGGTATATCCGCGCTGTTATCAACCGCAATAAGCTGTCTGAATATATTTTTGGTATTGTTGGTTTGTTGTCAATGTTGGTGGGAATTATTACTCTATTCGCATTAATATTTGACTTATTTAGTGATGGATTGCCGCGACTTTCTTGGGAATTTTTTACTTCATTCCCTAGTCGGAGGGCAGCAAATGCGGGGATTCTTTCGGCTTGGGTAGGCTCAATTTTAGTCATGCTAGTGACGGCATCTGCGGCAATTCCTATTGGCATAGCTTCAGGAATTTATTTAGAAGAATATGCCCGCAAAAATTGGGTTGCTGATTTTATCGAAATTAATGTCACTAATTTAGCTGGCGTTCCTTCAATAATTTACGGTCTTTTGGCTCTGGGTTTATTTGTTTATGGGTTAAATTTAGGCTCTAGTATAGTCACGGCAGGATTAACATTAGCACTTTTAGTTTTACCTGTGGTTATTGTTACCACTCGTGAATCTTTACGGGCGATTCCTAATAGTATCCGCGAAGCTGCTTATGCTACTGGTGCTTCTAAATGGCAAATGATTTGGGATCATGTTTTACCTTATGCCACTGGTAGCATTCTCACAGGAATTATTGTGGCTTTAGCAAGGGCTATTGGGGAAACTGCACCGCTTGTAACTATTGGCGCACTAAATTTTATTGCCTTTCTGCCAGATTCGCCAATTAAAAGTGAATTTCCGTTTATTTCTTTTGCTTGGTTATCATCAGCTTTTACTGTAATCCCAATTCAAATGTTTGATTGGGTATCTCGTCCCCAAGAAGCATTTCAAGCAAATGCTGCTGCTGCGGGGATTGTCTTGATAACTATGACTTTGGCTATGAATGCTGTAGCTATTTATCTCCGCTATCGTTTACGCAAAACAATCAAATGGTAGAAAAAACATCTTCAACTGTAGAGAAACCGATTAAGGCTGCGGTTAATTATCTGAATTTTTACTATGGTGGTAAAGTCCATGCTTTGAAAGATATTAATCTCCCTATTGCTGAGAAACAAGTAACAGCATTAATTGGCCCTTCTGGATGTGGTAAAACTACTTTGTTACGTTGTTTCAATCGGATGCATGACCTTTATCCGGGAAATCGTTATCGAGGAGAAATTAATTTAGCACCGGATGGGATTAATTTGTTAAGTAATAAAGTCGATCCCATTGAAGTGAGAATGCGGATTAGTATGGTCTTTCAAAGACCTAATCCTTTTCCGAAATCGATTTATGAAAATGTGGCTTACGGTTTGCGGGTAAGAGGTGAAAAAAAACGCCGGGTTATTGATGAGAAGGTTGAAAAGGCTTTGCGCGGTGCTGCTTTGTGGGATGAAGTTAAAGATAGATTGCGGGATTTAGCTTCTAATCTTTCTGGTGGACAACAACAAAGGCTTTGTATTGCTCGTGCTTTAGCAACTGAGCCAGAGATTGTTTTATTTGATGAGCCTACATCGGCTTTAGATCCAATCGCCACTTCTAGTATTGAAGAATTAATTGCCCAACTCAAGCAAACAGTGACAATTTTAATTGTGACTCACAATATGCAGCAAGCAGCTCGTGTTTCTGACTATACGGCGTTTATGTATTTGGGGGAATTGGTGGAATTTGACAGGACAGAGGCGATTTTTAATTACCCAGCAAATCAAAAAACCGCAGACTATGTTGGTGGATTATTTGGTTAAGTACTGCTTTGCATAAGTTGATAGGTTTTTCAACGCAAAGGAGCGCGGAGGTTGGCGCAAAGTTTCGCAGAGTATTTCCTAAGTCAATTCGCTATGAATGGATGAAATTGTGTATTGAGGGAAATCGCTACTCCGTTAAATTTCTGTTAAGTTCAATGTAGCCTAATTTACTTAAAAAATTTACAAATAGATAAACCCAGCAGGGGTCAAATAGTTAGACTACCTGCCAGGGTTGTGTTTTATATTCTGGCCATGTTTGATCTGGTTAACGCTTATTTGTAATAAATAATGCTTTATCCTTATTTAGGTTAACCAAATTGTGCGGTATTGGCAGTTAAGAAAAGTAAAGAAATTGGTTAAGTTGTTGTTAAAAAATCTTTTTGCAAGAAAAAATTTTTTCTCGATATTCATGAAATTAA
This sequence comes from Calothrix anomala FACHB-343, assembly GCF_014696435.1. Taxonomy (GTDB): domain Bacteria; phylum Cyanobacteriota; class Cyanobacteriia; order Cyanobacteriales; family Nostocaceae; genus Aulosira; species Aulosira anomala_A. Next base: position 5,982 of record NZ_JACJQG010000075.1, read on the forward strand.
TTTTCCGGAGTTTGTAGTCAGGACAAAATCTGTGGAGAAATTCACCCACTAAAGTGTTGATGGCGAAAACACAAGAGCAAATTGTGTTAAGGCGGGTAATTTTTGGGGAATTATCTTAGTTAAGGTTGGTGGTGAATTCCAGTCCACACCTATAGCTGGCATAATGAGGAAAAATTTCCCATTTTATGAAGACCCATCCATCATTTAGTAAATTTCGCGCTTTACCATTACAACTTGTGCTGATTGTTCCCTTTGTGGCGCAAGTGTTTGGTGCAGTGGGGTTAGTGGGATATTTGTCTTTCAAAAATGGAGAAAAAGCGGTTCAGGAATTAGCAGAACAGTTGATGAAGCGAACCAGCAGTCAGGTAGATAATCATTTAGATGCCTATCTATCGGTTCCCCATAAAGTTAACCAGATTAATGCTAATGCCATTCGCATGGGGTTGCTGAATGTACGCGATCGCCAAACTGTTGGCAAGTACTTTTGGCAGCAAATGCAGGCTTATGACTTCACCTATATTGGTTTGTATCTTCCTAATGGGGAAGGTGCTGGTGCTGCTCGTTTTGATGGCAAAACTGTCACTATCGATGATATTGCCCCGAAAACACCCAGCCTTGAGAAAAATTGCACAACTTACTTAACGGATAACGATGGTAACCGTACTCAAAATTAATTTTGCAACATCGCCTGAAAGCTAGCCCCAATCATCCCACAATTCAAATTATCAAAGATTATGGACAACTACCAATGGTGGAATGTTACCCCAGCCAACTCAATCAAGCGATCATGAATCTTCTGAGTAATACCATTGATGCGCTGGAAGAATCTACCGCTAACACTACACCACAAATTACCATTCGCACCTTTACTAGCAATGATAACTGGATTGCGATCGCGATCGCGGATAATGGCATCGGTATCAGTGAAGAAATTCGTTCTCAACTTTTCGATCCCTTCTTCACCACCAAACCCATAGGTAAAGGTACTGGATTAGGATTATCTATCAGCTATCAAATTATTACCCAGAAACACAACGGCAAAATTGATTGTTATTCAACTCCTGGGCAAGGGACTGAGTTTGTCGTGCAGATTCCCGTGCGACAAGTAATGTATAAAATTGCTTAGGATCTATATAGCAATCCTATCTGAGTTGTGAAAATATTTTTTTTGATGAACCGCCTTCGCGTAGCGTCTCGCAGAGAAGACGCCAAGTACGCCAAGGATTATAGAAAAACCGAGAAGTAGCAAATTTCACCAATGATTTAGGATTGCTATAGTCAGTTTTATCTACCAATCACTTCTTCTAGGTTTGGTTTATTTTCTGCTGAAGATTGTTTATCAAATAAATCTCCCTTTAAATTTTTCTGGCGATTTTGAAACTCACTTAACAATTTGTAGAAAGTATTGAAACCTTCTTGCTCATTAGCGCAATGGAGCATAATTATTTTTGCCCAAGAATTTGAGGTTGATACCTGATATTTCTTTTGTACCCAAGGTTGAAACTCTCGATAAAAATCCATTTCTTCCTTAGTAGCTTCAATTCCTAATTCTCTCAAAGCTGTTTTGAAACCTACTAAGAAATGAAACAAATCGCTAACAGAAGCTTTTCCCAGATACATACCTGGTTTGGTGCGAATTTTCTGCAAAATCTCAAATAATTTACTCATTTCCATCACCTGCAATGATTATTTATCCTATTTAATCTAAATAATCAATTAAAAATTCTCCGCTTGGACATTCAAAATCATTAAACCAATCCCTAAAATTTAATCCTGCTATTGAGAGATTATCAAATACTTTATCTTTCACCTCCACACTATAATGAATCCCATTTAAGGTAATCGAATCGTTTATTCCCTGTGATTCTAGACGTTTACTAATTATATAATCCTCACCAAAAGCTGTTTGAATTTTAATCATCCTTCCTGGAATATCATTTTGTTTTAGCCAATGCATGACAGCATTAGCACATTCATAACATTCATATAACTGAAAATTTGCTACGATTTTACCTACTTCCTGGTATATTTCCTCATCAGATAACCCACTCACCCACGCACCCTGACCTTAGATATCAATTCGTTTGCCTTAATTCAGCTTAAATGCTTGACGCATCTTCTGCGGTGTGAAACGGTGAAGAATAGCTAATAATATAAGAGAACGCTTCACAGTTCTTAACTATTCAGCTTTACTAAAACAATGGCGAGAGATTTGCGGGGATTTATCAAACTTCTGGAAGAAAGAGGGCAATTAAAGCGAATTTCTGCTTTAGTGGACTCAGATTTAGAGATTGCGGAGATTTCTAACCGGATGCTGCAACAAGGCGGGCCGGGCTTACTGTTTGAAAACGTCAAAGGTGCATCCTTCCCGGTGGCGGTGAATTTGATGGGAACTGTGGAAAGGATTTGCTGGGCGATGAATATGCAGCAGCCAGAAGAGTTAGAAACTCTGGGTAAAAAGCTGAGTATGCTGCAACAACCCAAACCACCAAAGAAGATTTCCCAAGCCATCGATTTTGGTAAGGTGCTGTTTGATGTCCTCAAAGCTAAACCAGGACGCGACTTTTTCCCCGCTTGTCAGCAAGTGGTAATTCAAGGGGACGATTTAGATTTAACTAAGTTGCCTTTAATACGTCCATATCCCGGTGATGCTAGCAAGATTATCACTCTAGGGCTAGTAATTACCAAGGATTGTGAGACTGGTACGCCTAATGTAGGTGTGTATCGTTTACAACTGCAATCTAAAAATACCATGACCGTACATTGGTTATCGGTGCGGGGTGGGGCGAGACATTTACGCAAAGCTGCAGAACGGGGTAAAAAATTAGAAATTGCGATCGCACTTGGTGTAGATCCTTTAATTATTATGGCAGCCGCTACACCCATACCTGTAGATTTATCAGAATGGCTATTTGCTGGGCTGTATGGCGGTTCTGGGGTGCAGTTGGCTAAATGCAAAACCGTAGATTTGGAAGTTCCCGCCGACTCAGAATTTGTCTTAGAAGGAACAATTACACCAGGGGAAATGTTACCTGATGGCCCCTTTGGCGATCATATGGGCTATTACGGCGGTGTGGAAGATTCGCCCTTAATTCGCTTTCAATGCATGACACACCGCAAAAATCCGATTTACTTAACAACATTTAGCGGTCGTCCACCTAAAGAAGAAGCTATGATGGCGATCGCGCTGAATAGAATTTATACCCCAATTCTCCGCCAACAAGTCTCAGAAATTGTTGATTTCTTCCTACCAATGGAAGCTTTGAGTTACAAAGCGGCGATTATTTCCATTGATAAAGCATATCCCGGACAAGCACGACGCGCTGCTTTGGCGTTTTGGAGTGCTTTACCCCAATTTACTTACACCAAGTTTGTAATTGTGGTTGATAAAGATATAAATATTCGCGATCCCCGTCAAGTTGTCTGGGCAATTAGTTCTAAAGTTGACCCCACCAGGGATGTATTTATCTTACCAAATACACCCTTTGACACCTTAGATTTTGCCAGCGAGAAAATTGGTTTAGGCGGACGCATGGGAATTGATGCTACCACGAAAATTCCCCCAGAAACCGACCACGAATGGGGCGCGCCACTAGAATCAGATTCCGATGTCGCCGCGATGGTTGATAGACGCTGGGCTGAGTATGGGTTAGCAGATTTGCAATTAGGTGAAGTTGATCCAAATTTGTTTGGCTACGACATGAAGTGATCCGTTTTCGTAGGGGCGGGGAAACCCCGCCCTTGTGTGGGTTTCCCCGCCCCCATAATTACCAACATCACGAACCAGCACAATAGGGTGCAGCCTGTTGAGATGTTACATAAGTCACATCAGGCGCTTGTTTAACTAATTCCACCGTACCATTAGCATTAACTATCCACCCTTGCGCCTCAACTATTCTAGTAGCCTTATCATTATTTTCAGGTAGATTTGCTTTGTTAATTCCCCTGGCTGCTTCTATACCATTATTACCAGCAATTACAGCAAAATTACGTAAATCATGCCAAGAATTTTGACTGTTGAGGATGTGAGTAGGATTTTGTGGTAATCCATCTCTCCCTGTAATCACAAATTGATTGTCGCGGTTGCGCTTACAACTAGCAACTACTTGCTGAGAAACATCAATTAAATCTTGCGGTAATTCTTGGATACTAATTTTATTATCTGCATCTGGGTTAGTTACAGTTACAACCCCATCAACGCCAAATTGCGAACTCGCATCAATTTCACTATCGGGAGTTAAAAATATACCATTAGTGGAAATAAAAATATTACCACCATTTCCCAAAACAGCATTAGCGCGGATATCGCTATTATTTGCACCGACAACAAACCGGGAATTAATAAAAATATCACCACCACCCCCTGTACTGTCGGTAACGCTACTACTAATTAGGCTATTGTTACGTAATAACAGTAAATTACTATTCAGCCTAATTGAACCACCACCCGATTGAGTGGAAGTAGCGATAACTTGACTTTCATCGGTGCGAATTCGGTTAGCATCAATAAAGATATCACCAGCTAAACCTGAACCAATACTACTAGTACTAATAAATGCGCCGCTATTTAATTCCAACAAATTAGTATTAGCGCGAATTGTACCGCCATTCGCAGTACCTCTAGTTTCGGCAGTAATTGCACTACCATTACTAGCCATAATTGACGATTGAATATTCAGTTGAATATTACCACCACCACCTTTCCAAGTTGATGCATTAATACTACTGGGGATTTCTGAATTATTATTCAACATTTCTAACCAGATAGCATTAATTTGAATATCCCCTGCTGCACCATCTCCTGGAGAAATACTTTGATTACGACTGCGAAAATTACTTGCAGCAATAGTCGCACCATTAGCGATGGTTAATTTTTCAGTATTAATAGTTAATTTACCACCATTTCCCTGACTAATAACCTGGCTATTAGCGTTATTACTAGCATTACTAAATATGCCACTACTAGCGCTAGATATAAAACCATCTAAACTAATATCTTTTGCCTGAATAATCAATTCTCCAGCGTCACCTTTACCAAAAGTGCTAGTGGCAATTTGTCCAGCATCTTTTAAAGATAGAATATCGGTATTAATCGTTAATTTACCACCACTACCCGTAGCGTTAGTCTGAACATCAGCCGCAATAGCTGTCGGTAATACATTACCTTCTTTACTCTGAATTTCTATATTTTTAGCATCAATATCTATCTGTCCAGCATTACCTGAACTGTTAGTTTTAGAAACTATAGCACCACCATCAAATAACTTTAAATTTGCCGTTTCAACTCTTAGCAGTCCACCATTACCTGTGGCATTTTCTTCAACATTGCTAAATAAGCCACTAGCAAATTTTCCGGCAACTGTGCCGCTAATTTCTATATTGTTAGCAATAACTTCTATTTTACCAGCATTCCCACCCAGATTAGTATTATTCCCAATCTGCGCCCCATCTTTTACTGCTAAAGTATCAGTTTTTAAATAAATATTACCACCATCTCCATTAGAGTAAGTTGTCGCTAATAAAACACTAGCAAATTCATCAAAAGCAGCACCAATTATTTGAGTTTTTTTGGCAGTAATATTAATATCGCCACCCTTACCGCCACCCGGCCAACTAGTAGTTGAAATTTGTGCGCCATCACTAATTAAAAGATTTTCAGTAACAACATTAACTTTGCCAGCATCGCCACTACCAGAATCAGTATTAGCAAATATCCCACTAGGCCCTAAAGGCCCGCCAAAAATTAGTTCTATATCGCTAGCCTGAATATTAACTGTACCGCCAGTTCCAAAGCCAAAGGTATTACTACTAATTTGTCCGCCATCTGTAGCAATTAATTTGTTAGTAGTAATATCAATGATGCCACCATTGCCTGTTGCGCCTGTAGAAACATCAGTAGAGATAATAGTAGATAATCCTGAATCAGGATTAAAGCCATTTACCTGTAGCAATTCTCTGGCATTAATCAGAATCGCACCTCCATTTAAACTGCCTTCTGTATTGGCTAAAATTGCCGAACCATCAGTTACATTTACGTTTCTACCCATTACTTGAACATTACCACTTCCCTCTCCACTAACATCAATAGAAGCGGCTTTATTTAAGTTAATATCTAAAAAACTATTCACACCTGGATAACTTAAAGATAAACCGGAATTTGTGGAATTAATAGTAACTAAACTATCTTTAACAGCAGCAATTTCTACTCTACCTTGAGCGGCAGTCACATTACCACCCACGAGAGAAACTTCACCACCGACTAATGCTAAAGTTTGCCCAGATGGTACCGCTATTCCTACAGGTCTATTATCTCTAGAAGTGGCAAAAAATTCATCAATAAATAGTTTATTACCATCTCCATTGACGATAATTCCACCGGGATTTGCGCCATACTGTAAACCTACAGGAGTATTGATAGTTAATAAAGGTGCTGCTTGGGGATTAACTGCACTATAAATACTGCCATCAGCAAATTTAATACTATCAGCAGTGCTAGCAAAAAAAGAACCACCAATATTTAAAGCGGCGTTAGCACCAAAAACAATACCATTGGGGTTAATTAAAAATAAATTGGCAGTACCATTAGCCCGAATTAAACCATTAATATCCGAAATAGAACCACCAGTAACACGACTAATAATATTAGAGACATCTACATCATTTTTAAACCAAGCTGTGGTGTCTTTGAGGACAGAAAACTGTGAAAAACTATGAAATAAGTTACTACCTGATTTGGTTCCGCCAGTAATTTCCGTGGTATTACCGACAGTAGCCGTTGCTGATGGGGAAGAGATTGTATTATCAGGAACAATTTGGGCAGAGGCTAAGGTTGGAGTTAGATAAACTGAAGATAAAATACAAAATAAAAGAATTTTGAATTTAGGATTGTTTACTATCCATAGATTGTTATTAAAATTTTCTGCCTGATTATTCATAGATCCTGAATTAAATCTCTTCCCAAGAATGATAGTGTTATAGTGCCCATAACCGATGTTTAAATAACATCCTCATAGGGAAGCAGGGTTTTTAAATCTTTTAAATGCCATAACCACAAATAACCCCAACTTTTAATCAAAGCTGGGGTTATGAATTTAATCAACAATCGGTGCAGATAACCTACACCGATGGCTAATACACTTAAATTAAACATTCTATTGTCTTTATGCCAATGCTGAAGCCTGTGGTTTTGCAAAAATCATGCGTCCTGCTGTAGTTTGCAAAGCACTGGTGACTACAACTCGCAGTTCTCCACCTACATAACTACTACCTTCTTCCACGACAACCATTGTGCCATCATCAAGGTAGCCGATTCCTTGGCTGGGTTCTTTCCCTTCTTTGAGAATTTTCAAATCTAGGTTATCGCCAGGTAAATATGTGGGACGAACGGCGTTAACTAAATCGTTGACATTCAATACGGGGACTTTCTGCACGCTAGCAACTTTCGATAAATTGTAATCGTTAGTCAGCAGCGTGGCGTTAATTTCTTGAGCAAATCGTACCAGCTTGGCATCGACTGTGGAAATATCTTCGTAATCTGCTGGGTTAATGAGAATGCGATCGGGATAAGCTTCTTTAATGCGGTTGAGAATTTCTAATCCTCTTCTTCCCCTTACCCGCTTTTGGTCTTTACTCGCATCGGCTACTTGTTGCAATTCTTGCAACACAAACTGTGGGACAATAATTTGTCCTTCTAAAAAGCCGGTTTCTAAAAGTGCTTCAATCCGACCATCAATAATACAGCTAGTGTCTAAAACTTTCGTATTGGCGGGTTTGAGAGTTCCTTCCGCTACCATAGTTTCTACGGTGTTGGGATTAATAAATCGCAACAAACCTCGCCCGTGGGTATCAGCCAAATTCATCCCAGTCACAGACAGGATAATACTGCCGACAACTGCAACTAAAGGCTTAATAAAACTAAAATCCGGGGGGATAGGTAGCAAAAATAGCGGGGCTATCATGAGGTTGGCTAATAATAGTCCAATTACCAAACCAATCGCCCGCGTTAGAATTACTTCCAGAGGCATTTCTTTGACTTGTGCTTCTAAGCGACGGTAGGTAGTTTGGAAACTCAGCCCCACTGCACCGCCAATAATAGCGGCAAAAACGGCAACAACTAAGCGTAAAGCTTCTATGTTTGTTACTCGGTCTAGCGAACCATTGGGTAGTAGTTCAATGCTATAGAACCCGATCCCCGATGCTGCTAGGATAAATGAGAGAATAATAATTGCATCTAGCATGGTTTTTTGGTTTTTCCTGCAACTGTATTAACCGAAAGAGTTTAAGTATTTTTTATTTCATCTGCAAATGAGATTGATAAATGTTTACTTAACTCTAGGGGTTTAAGCAGGCAATATCTGCAAATATTATAACGAAATAGTTTTACCTTCATATTCTTAATTGTTTTGTTGTAAAACGATAAAACTCGTAAATAAACTACTAATTTTTATTGTCGGTAATTCTCTGGATGATTAATTTTATTATTTCTCACAATGGATAAAAAACTTAATTTTGATAGCCTTCCCAGTTCTGCTTACGTGCATATTCCTTTTTGCAGACGGAGGTGCTTTTATTGTGATTTTCCGATATATGTTGTGGGCGATCGCGCTCGTGGAGAAACATCTGGTACTATCTCCCAATATGTAGAGCTGCTAATTCAAGAAATCGGCATCACCCAGTCGTTTGGTCAACCCTTAAAGACGATTTTTTTTGGTGGTGGTACTCCTTCATTATTGGCGATAGACCAGTTACAGCAAATATTAGCAGCCTTAGACAGGCGTTTTGGTATTTTACCAGGGGCGGAGATTTCAATGGAAATCGACCCAGGAACGTTTGATTTAGCACATATAGCTGGTTACCGCAGGTTAGGGGTAAATCGGGTAAGTTTGGGCGTACAGGCGTTTCAAGCAGAGTTGCTGAAAGTCGCAGGGCGATCGCATACAATTGCAGATATTTTTGCAGCTGTAGAGTTAGTCCGCAAAGTCGAGATACCCGAATTGAGTTTAGACTTAATTTCTGGGTTACCGCATCAGTCTTTAGGAGATTGGCAAGATTCATTAACAAAGGCAATTGCGATCGCGCCTACCCACATCTCAATTTATGACCTTACCATAGAGCCAGGTACAGCTTTTGGGCGTTACTATCAACCCGGTGCGAGTCCCTTACCCACAGATGAAACCACAGTGCAAATGTACCAAATGGCACAACAAGCTTTAACATCTGCAGGTTACGAACATTACGAAATCTCTAACTACGCACAATCAGGTCATCAATGCCAACATAATCGAGTGTATTGGGAAAACCGCCCTTATTATGGCTTTGGGATGGGTGCAGCTAGTTATATTGACGGAAAACGCTTCACTCGTCCCCGTAAAACTAAAGAATATTACCAATGGGTAGAAGCTGGTTGCGTAGTCGATTGTGAAGTTACACCAGTTAATGAAGTTTTGTTAGAAACTTTTATGTTGGGATTACGTCTACCTGAAGGGATGAGTTTAGCAGCCTTAGCCGTGGCATTTGGAAATGAGAAAGTAGAACAGATCTATCAATTTTTACAACCCTATTTTGATAAAGGTTGGGTAGAAATTGTTGATGGCAGATTGCGTTTAAGCGATCCTCAGGGCTTTTTATTTTCTAACGTAGTTTTAGCAGAATTATTTGCCGAATTTGGTTAAATAACAGCGCAGCTCATGAGCAAAATAAACCTCTTAAAAGCTGCCATTGCATGGGTAAATCTCATTGTTAAAAAGCTCATAACCATAGTCAATATTTAGCTATTTTTTAGTTCGACATATTGCTATTTAATCGACACAATCAGTCGTTGAATGTAATCATTCAACGGCTATTTTTTATTGCTGATAAACTGCACTGATCTCGCCATTTTTTTTGATATTTTCATGAGAATTTACTCATATTTCCTTCATTATATTATCATAAACTCCTGTTTAAAATTAATTTAAGGCGAAGTTAATAAAGATTTCGCGGCCACTTATTTTTACCAGGATGCAAACAAGTCACAAAAATTAAATATACCAAATAAGGCATAAATAAAAGCAATGAAAATAGATGGCGATGAGCGTAATGGGATCACAATCAAACAGCAATCAGCTAAAATTTTGCAATATTTTCGCCGTGCCAATCCTGGTCAGAAGAAATCACTATTAGCACTGTTTTTAACATCTATATCTAGTGTCATAGTATTTCTCGCTGATGACTTATCTATCAAAGGACGGGTGACTATATTTGTATTTCTGCTGACTGTAATTTTGTGGTCAACAACCTCAATTAATGCTGCTTACATAGCCTTAATTTCTGTGCTTTTACTGTTGTTAACTGGGTGTATTTCCCAAGAACAATTTTTTGCATCTTTGGGTTCAGACGTTATCTGGTTAATGATAGGTGCATTTATTTTGGGAAGCGCAGTTAAGCAAACTGGTTTAGCCACCAGACTAACTCAAGCAGTCGCAGCTAAAGCCCACAATATTAGTAGTTTATTTTGGTTGCTAACTACAGTTTTAATTCCCTTATCTTTTTTGATTCCCTCTACCTCTGGACGTGCTGCTGTCACCCATCCAATTTTTCGCAGCATCGCCAATACCATAGAGGATAGACGTACCCGTCGCGCTCTAGCATTGTTGATGCCTTCGATTATCTTAGTGTCTACAATTGCTTCCTTAACTGGTGCCGGTTCTCATTTAGTGGCTAAAGATTTATTAGCAGAAATTTCTGGAAAAGATATATCTTTTAGCCAGTGGTTAATTTATGGCTTACCCTTTGGAATTGTTGCCAGTTATGCCTCTTGTTGGGTAATCATGGGTTTATTTCTCGACAAAAAACGCTGTCAACAAAAGTTAAATGTTGAATGTTTACAACCAACACCTCTATCTCTACCCGAACGCAAAACATTATTCATTGTTTTATTCATGTTGTTGCTGTGGATTACCGAACAATGGCATGGTTTAGAAATTGCTACCGTCACCATCATCGGAGCCATGATTCTTACCGCACCTAATCTTGGTGTCATAAAGTGGAAAGATGCAGTCAAAGATGTTTCTTGGAACCTGATTATTTTTGTCGGTGCAACCTTGGTTTTAGGACGTGCATTAATTAGTTCTGGTGCATCGGAATGGATTATTGAGCATGTTTTCCGCTTCAGTGAAATCAACAGCGCCAATTCTCAGTTTCTCATTCTGCTACTGCTCACCATCATTAGTCTAACTTCTCATATCTACATGACTTCCCACACAGCCAGAGCCGCAGCGTTAGTTCCCCCCCTGCTGTACCTCGCTAGCAGTCTCGATATCAATCCTGTTGCTGTCTTATTTCTTAGCACCTTAGGAATGGACTATTGTCTCACCTTCCCTGTCAGTTCCAAAGCATTGATGGTTTATCAAGACGCAGACACAGATGGTTTTCAAGCAACAGATTTACTCCGGCTAAGTTCAGTGATGATTGTTATTCACCTCGCTTTAGTTCTCTTGTTTTATTACACCTGGTGGCGTTGGGTAGGTTTATCCTTCTAAGTCAGCAATTGTGGAATTTTCAATTTTGAATTGCTGACTCTCCACTCCCGATTTAATCACAAAAAAAGCGGCTGGATTGCCGCAGGAAATTATAATGACACTAAACATTCTAATCGCTCCTTCTGGATTTAAAGAAAGTCTTGATGCCGAACAAGTAGCTGATTGCATAGCTACAGGTATTGCTAGAGTTTTACCCGATGTCAATATTTTTAAAGCACCTCTAGTAGATGGCGGTGAAGGCTTTACCAAAACCCTAGTAGCTGCTACAGGCGGGACATTACATCATCTACAAGTAACTGGCCCTGTGGGACAACAAGTACCATCTCACTTTGGCTTTTTAGGTGGAACCACGAAAAAAACTGCTGTCTTAGAAATGGCTGCTGCGGCTGGGTTACGCCTTGTACCCGCCGATATGCGCAATCCCATGATGACAACTACCTACGGTGTAGGGGAGTTAATCAAAGCAGCCTTAGATGCTGGTGCAGAACGAATTTTAGTTGGTTGCGGTGATTCTGGGACTAATGATGGTGGTGCGGGAATGGCTCAAGCCTTAGGTGTCAAGCTGTTGGATGAAAATGGCGACGAGTTAGGTTTGGGTTGTGGAGAATTAATTAAACTCAAACACATTGATTTTTCTGAGCGCGATTCGCGTTTAAATCAAGTCCAAATAGATGTGGCTTGTAACTGGCATAATGTCCTCTGTGGTGACAAGGGTGTAGCCAGAGTTTTCGGCCCGCAAAAAGGCGCATCTCCAGCCACAGTAGAAGCAATGGCTTCAGCGCTAGAACATTACGCCGCAGTCATCAAAACAGATTTAAATATGGATGTGCGACTCATCCCAGGTGGTGGTGCTTCCGGTGGTTTAGGTGCAGGTTTACATGCTTTAATTGGCGCTAATTTACACTCACGCTATGATATCGTCATGCAGTATTTGGAATTAGATAATCTGATTCCCAACGCTGATTTAGTCATTACAGCAGAAGGCTGCATTGATTTTCAGACCCCACGCGGTAAAATTCCTGCGGAAGTAGCCAAGCGTGCCAAGCGTTATAACTTACCTGTAATTGCCCTAGTGGGAACTATTGGTGATGGTGCAGAAATTAATTTCCAACAAGGAATTGATTATTTTAATAGTATTTTGACTCATCCTTGTCAATTGAGTGAAGCCCTTTCTCAAACCGCAACATTGTTAACAAATGCTGCCGAACAGGTAGGCAGGTTATTGTTAGTTGGTCGGCAAATTAGCAGTTTTAAAAATCCAAAATTCAAGATGCCATACGAGAAACCAGCAACAAAATTCAAAACTAGAGCTAGTTATCTGGCTAGTTGCAATAATGTGTAATCAGAAGTTTTAGCAAATTTTATTGGAAAAAGTTAGGTTTAAAACCTCGCCCCTAGTGGGCGAAAAAATCCTTGTTTCGCAAGGTAGGTAGAAACCCCAACGCCAGTTCTCTCAAGTCGGGACACCCGCCCACGAGACTGGCTCCCCCTTGTGGGTGGCTGTCTTTAATTTTGAATTTTGAATTTTGAATTTTGAATTGATTCATTTTCCTTTAAATACACCTGCTTCCAAGTAATCCATATAGGTAGGGGCACAATAATATTGTGCCCTTATAATAATATCTAATCACAAAATTTTCATTGGCTGTAAATTCCTCACAGCTAACAAATGACAAGACCAGCACAGTTAAAATTATGCATAATCAGTCAGAACAATTTGCTAGCGATAATAACTCTGGAATTTGCCCGGAAGCTTTAGAATATATGCTGCAAGCAAATCAAGGTAGCGCTCCCGCTTATGGTAACGATATTTGGACGCAAAAAGCCAGCGATTATTTTCGCGAACTTTTTGAAATAGATTGCGAAGTATTTTTTGCTTTTAACGGTACAGCAGCCAATTCTTTATCTTTAGCTGCACTTTGTCAGTCATATCACAGCGTCATCTGTCATGAAACATCCCATATAGAAACAGATGAATGTGGCGCACCGGAATATGCTTCTAACGGTTCTAAGTTACTACTAGCTAAAGGCGAAAATGGTAAATTAACAGCCGAAGCTATAGCAGGATTAGTCACAAAACGCACAGATATTCATTATCCTAAACCAAAAGTTATTAGTATTACGCAAGCAACTGAATTAGGGACTTTATATACAATAGATGAACTTTTAGCTATTAAAGAAACTGCAACCAAATATAACTTAAAAATTCACATGGATGGAGCGCGGTTTGCGAATGCAGTCGCCGCCATGAATCTAAGTCCTGCAGAAATTAGTTGGAAAAGTGGTGTAGATGTCTTGTGTTTCTGCGGTACCAAAAATGGTATGGCTTTAGGGGAAGCGATTATTTTCTTTAACAAAGCTTTAGCTGAAGATTTTGATTATCGTTGTAAACAAGCTGGTCAATTAGCTTCTAAAATGCGGTTTATTTCTGCTCCTTGGTTGGGTTTATTAGAAACTGGCGCTTGGCTAAAAAATGCCCGTCACGCCAATCAATGTGCAGCATATTTGGAGGAGAAATTATTAGGTATAGATGGCGTAGAAATGATGTTTCCTAGAGAAGCTAATGCTGTTTTTGCCAAACTACCAGAACATACAATTCAAATTCTCAAAGATAAGGGTTGGCAGTTTTACACCTTTATTGGCGTGGGTGGAGTTCGTTTTATGTGTTCTTGGAACACCACACAAACCAGAATTGATGAATTAGTGAATGATATCAAAAATGGTCAATAGTCAATAGTCAATAGTCAATGGTCATTTGTCATTTGTCATTTGTCATTGGTTACTTTTCTCCCTTGTCCCCCTTGTCTTCCTTGTCCTCCTTGTCCCCCTTGTCCTTCTTCCCCTTCCCTTAGCTATGGCTGAGGAAATTAGATTTGCTGGCTATAGGGAAGCTGTCCTATGCCAAAATGAAAGTAACTAATACCATAAGGTGAGCGATCGCTCTGAAAGCTAGATAAAGGATTGACCTGAGCAATGGCAGACGAAACCAATCACAATCAAGCGGGAGAGGTAGCTCCCAGCACTGTTGACAAACAGGCCCCTACTGTCGCTGAAGAAAACGCTCCTAGCACTGACGAACCAGTAGCAACCAGCCTTCCTACTGCCAACACGCCAGATCCCAAAGCAGCAAACCCAGAAACTAACCCCAATGCTGCTAAAACCACCACTGCACCGAAGCGCGAAAAACCCGCCGCTCAAGCAGATGGAGAAGAAAAACCAGCCGCCAAAGCCGCAGCTAAAAAAGAAAAAGCTCCCGCCGTGGAAGATAAGCCTTTTGTAGAGTTCATCCAGCAAGAATACTTACCTGCTGTACAAAAGGCAATTACTCAGCAAGGCGTGGCAGATTTACAACTATCTGTTGCTAAACAAAAAGTTCCCATCACTGGCTTTGAATCTGGTGAAGAATGCTGGCAACTTGTAGGTAGTTGGCAAAACGGTTTACGCCAGTTCAACGTTTATTTTCCCGATGAAGATATTCAAGGTAAAAAGGGATTTTCTTGTAACGAAGGCAAGAAACCTAGCACCTTTGAGTCATTCTTAATTGATGAACGGAAAATCACCCTTGACTTACTGGTATTTGGCTTAGTTCAACGTTTGAACGGTCAAAAATGGCTAGGTAGAAATTAATAATTTGTTAGAGACGCGATTAATCGCGTCTGTACAATTGTCAGTTGTCAGTTGACCAATGACCAATGACAAATGACAAATGACAATTAACTAGATATCTCATGAAAATAATAGGTGACGGCTCCGGTATCGGGGTCGTTATCTATTCTGGCATAACCTGATTTATACATTTCTTTGAGCGCAGTTTCCACTTCCGCGAAGTTAGCGCCTGTAGCTTTGACACCTTGAGTCACACTTAATCTACCACCATTATTTTCCGCAGCTTCGATCAGTTTAATCATCAATTGATTACCATTAGGGCGCTGAACTTGAGTGGCGACTACAGGCTGATTTACTGGTACACCGAAAGGTGAGATACCTGCTCTAGATCTCAGTCTGGCTTCATATTCCTCAACCATACCAGGCATTAAGAAGACATCAACCAACTGACCAACATAAAACAATCCACCAGTACAAAGCCACAACACACCTGTGGCGAATCTGCCATTGTATAATCGGTGCAGTCCGCCTATGCCTAATAGGCCGAAAGCACACAAAATGTAAGAAGTACTTAGGCGATTATTGTTGAGAGTTTTAATTTCGTTTGTGAACGAGTCGATAGCGTTAGAGATCTGAGAAGAAGCAGGTTGGTTATAATTTGGGGAACTGTAATTACTAGCGGCACGAGGGTTTCTGGAAGCAAAAGCTGCGCCCTGGTAATTATCCATCAGTTGTTGTACAAGGTTAGCATAGGCTTCAACATCAGCACGGGTTCCGGAAAACCGACTACCATGTGCAACCTGCTGACGTAACCTGTTGGCGTTGAGGATACTATTACGTGTTTCTAGGCTCACTCCTCCATACTGTTGCATCAGATCGATCAATTCTTTCCATTGCACTTGTTGTTTATCTTGGACTCTGTGGCGAATTTGGGGATCGATAAAATTGTTGTTACTCAACCAATCACGAAAATAGTCTTCTAGCGCGCCGTGAAAACTGATCAGTGCATAACCGAGTAATTCTGGGTCGTTACCAGCTTTTTGAAATCGCTCCCAGCCTAGTTGCAGCTTATCTGAATGATTACTCATTAAAAGCTCTGTTGCTATCGTGGTTTTACTACAAATTCTAACTAACCTTGTTGCGGAAACAACATCTAGGTTACTTCTGTAGTATCTTGTCTATGCAAATGCGGCTGGTGCGGATGAACTCCAGCCATAGAGTCAGTAGTGGGGCTGAATCTCATTCCAGAATAGACGCGCAAATCATGACTACCAGTTCCCAATCGCCGTGAGCCAAATATAAAAATATTGTTGATTGTTGCAACTCTTAACTTTTCTTGTACTTGTTTTGATCCAGCAACTTGGTAGACTGAATTTTATACGAATGGTTTATTGTCATCTAGAAGCGCCTAATGACAGCCAAAATTCTTGGCTTTGTTGGTGTACTCAAGATAATAAAGACAAAAGAGAAATTAAGACATGGTAGATTCCCTCAAAAAACCAGGCTTTGACGAATTGCGACCAGGGATTAAAGTCCCCGCAAAAGAAACACTTTTAACACCCCGGTTTTACACCACCGACTTTGATGAAATGGCGCGGATGGACATCTCCGTCAATGAAGACGAATTAATAGCCATTCTCGAAGAGTTTCGTGCAGACTACAACCGCCATCATTTTGTTCGGGATGCCGAGTTTGAACAATCCTGGGATCATATTGATGGGGAAACTCGCCGTTTGTTCGTGGAATTTCTAGAACGTTCTTGTACAGCCGAGTTCTCTGGCTTTTTGCTGTACAAAGAACTGGGACGGCGCTTAAAAGATAAAAGCCCAGTTTTAGCTGAATGCTTCAATTTGATGTCACGGGATGAAGCACGCCATGCTGGCTTTTTAAATAAAGCAATGTCAGACTTTAATCTCTCTTTAGATTTAGGGTTTTTGACAAAAAGTCGCGCTTATACCTTCTTTAAGCCGAAATTTATCTTCTATGCTACTTATCTTTCAGAAAAAATTGGTTACTGGCGCTATATCACCATTTATCGCCATTTAGAAGCACATCCAGAAGACCGGATTTACCCAATTTTCCGTTTCTTTGAAAACTGGTGTCAGGATGAAAACCGTCATGGTGATTTCTTCGATGCAATCATGAAATCCCAGCCACAAATGCTCAACGATTGGAAGGCTAAACTATGGAGTCGCTTCTTCCTGTTGTCGGTATTTGTCACCATGTACCTCAATGACATCCAACGCAAAGACTTTTACGCCTCTATTGGCTTGGATGCGCGGGAATATGACATTTACGTCATCAAAAAAACTAATGAAACTGCAGGAAGAGTCTTCCCGTTGATGTTGGATGTAGATCATCCAGAATTTTATCAACGCTTGGATGATTGTGTAGAGAAGATGGCAAAATTAAATGCGATCGCTAATTCCAATACTCCCAAATTCCTGCAATTCTTCCAAAAATTACCCCTTTTAACCTCCATTGGTTGGCACATGCTCAAGTTATACCTGATTAAACCGATTGACGCGGTTTCTGCTCAAGGTATGGCTCGTTAATTGATAACGGTTTTGCTAGTTTTTTAGTGGTTCTGTGTTCGCACAGAGCCATTTTTTGTATATATCCCTGATTTATTTGAAAAATCGGGGATATAAATTTTATAGCTGTTGACTATTGACTGTTGACCGTTGACTGTTGACTATTGACTGTTGACTATTGACTGTTGACTATTGACTGTTGACTATTCACTGTTGACTATTGACCGTTGACAGACTTGAAAGGCTTTTATCTTAGCTTAATGTCATAAACAATAATTGGCAATTGCTATATCACCCTCAAGGGTACTATTCACATATATGTGAAAATAGTTAACTTAGAAAAAGTATGCAAAATGTAAATAATCAACATATTTCATGGTTATCTATATAGATAAAAAACTATGTCTAATATCAATAAACCCTATTTACAATGGGCAATAATTATTGGCTTATTATTCAGTGGTGGGATAGCAATTTTTACTAACCGTGCATTATTCATAAATTCATCTACCCACGAACTAACAGCAGCTAAGAAAAAGTGGGAAGCACAAAATATTAAACATTATCAAGCAACTTTCAATTATTCTAGCCACAATTGTCAGCAAGAGGTAGAAATTAAAGATGACAAAATAATTGCTGTCAAGAAAAATACTTGTCAAACAATTCCTCTACATACTATTACTAATTTATTTACGGAGATAGAATCGGCGGCTAATGGCGAAAAATGCGGACCTAATGGCTGTGCGTGTGACGGGCCAGTGCGTATAGATGCAAACTACGATCCTAAATACGGTTATCCAATTCAACTTGACTTTAAATTAAAGCCAGAACAGCGTTGGCAATATTTTGATTACTGGAAACATCAATTTTCTGGGAGTTATTGCACATTAATTGGCTTTCTCGGACACAAAGTTGAGGTTAGTAGACTTACAACTATAAGATAAGCTCAATAGAAACAATAAGTAGTAGTATTAATTGCGATCAATCAGCGTAAGGGGGAAAGTCTATGCTCCAAAAAATTGTCATTATTGGAGCAGGCCCGGCTGGACTTTTACTTGCTCATTATTTGTTACGTCGGGGCAAGTATAATGTCGAAATTTATGAGCAACGTTCCGATCCGCGTTTGATGGATACATCTCCAGAACGTACCTTTCCTATCTCGCTTCAGGAACGGGGTAGAAAAGCAATCCGCTCTATTGCTGGCTTAGAAGAGGCGATCGCAGCTGCTAGTGTATTTTGTAATGGAACTAAAATTTATCGTCAGTCAGGTAAAGCTCGTGATATTTCCCGTGCAGTACCAATTATGACTATTGATCGCAATCGTCTGGTGATGATTTTGTTGGAACATTTGACTCAAAGTTACACCACAGAACAACTCAGAGTAAAATTTGGCTGTCAATGTCTGCAAGTGGATCGGAAAGCGAAAACTGTAATATTGCAGCCAGAACAGGGTGAAGCTTTTACTCTCACTTACGATCGCTTGGTAGCAGCAGATGGAGCGCGATCGCGGATTCGAGAATATTTAGCCCAAGATGCAGGTTTGCATTGCGAACAAAGCTATGTACCTGATGCCTATAAAACAGTAATTCTACCGCGATTCAATCCAGCGCTGGGTTTAGAGTTGGAAGCCGACAAAATCCATGCATGGAATCTCAACAAAACCCGGATGATGATGGTACCCCAACCAGGCGATCGCCTTAATGGGATGATTGTTTTTGATGCCCAGCAAAACCCTTTAGCCGGATTATCTAGTAAAGAGGAGATATTAGCGTTTTTTAAAGATAAATTTCCCCTTATCGGGCAATTAATGTCAGCAGATGAGGCAGAAGCGTTATTACAGCGTCCGGTGGCGCGGTTGGTAACCGTAAGTTGCGATCGCTTTCATGAGGGCGATAGTATTTTGGTGATTGGTGATGCGGCTCATGCAGTATCGCCGTCAATTGGGCAAGGCTGCAATGCTTCCTTAGAGGATGTGCTGATTTTTGAGCAGTTTTTGGCACAGTATCAGGATGATTGGGCGCAAGCTTTACCCGCCTTTTCTGCCCACCGAGTTCCTGAAGCCCATGCATTGAAGGAATTGTCAGATTATTCGTTCCCACCAACAAAGATACTAGCAATTGAGTTTGTCTTGCGGTTGATGACGGGTAAACTCTTGCATAAATGGTTCCCGCAATGGGTGAAGCCATTTGTTCTCGATCTACTGCAAGATGAAAATTTGTCTTATTCCCAAATTTTAAGCCTTAGCCAGGGTTGGATTAACAAAGTTAAGCGATCGCAGCTGCGTACCTCATGACAATTCGCCATTAATCAACCCAGATGCAGCAAAACTTTTTATTGTCAAACAATTGATATTAACATGACCCATGATTATTCAGATAAAGAAATAGAATCATTAGTCATTGGTAAATGGCAATATGAACATAATGGTTTTTCATATTTTGAAGAATTTCAAAAAAATTTCACCTATCAAATAATGGTGCAGGGAAAAAACTTGATTACCATGTCAGCGATTGGTTTATTAGGTTCAAAGTTTACGGGAAGCTGGTATGTAAAGGATAGTACATTACATCTCATAAATGACAATAACCCCAATTCATTATTGAATTTAGATTTGCTAGGCTGGAACTTCTCATTGATGGATATATTCAAGAAATATTCCCCTAGTTCCAACCTTGTTAAACGGCAGATATTTTCTATCGATCAAAAACATATGTCTCTTCAAGTCAAGAGTAATTCATACATCATTATTTTTCGTAAAAGTTGAAAGTAATTAAACGAATTTTACTTGCAGGAACACTAAAAAATAAAATCGTAAGTTGTCGATAGGAGGTTTTCCCATCTCTACAAGTTTCAACCCTTGGTGGATGATGGGGATATATTTTAAGCGATCGCTCCTCATACCAAGCTCATCGGGAGCAAATACACAAAATTAGCGTCATTTATAGCAATAGTGATAAATATTTGAGATATATAGAGATGAAGAAGGGTTTATTACATAAGCTGCCATTATTGTTGATATTCTGCCTATTTACTAGCTTATTACCTGCTTCAGGATCGGTTTTCTGTACTGCATCTGCTCATGACGACTACAGAATAACAGATAGAGATTATGGCACAGATGGTAGTAAAGGTAGCGATGGGCGTTCTGGTAGAAGTGGGCGCAACGGTGAAAACCAAACTATTGTTGTAGATGGTTCGCCTGTAAATCTCGATTTGTCTGGTCAAAATGGCGAAGATGGAGAAGATGGTGAAAGAGGCGATCGCCCTTCCTGTCGTAATCAGCCAGATGATGTATCCCACGATATTCATGCACCAAATGGCGGTGATGGTGGTAGAGGTGGTAGAGGTGGTGATGGAGGAAATGGTGGTTCCTTGACTGTTTATTACAAGAATTTGGAAGATTTACGCAAAATCTCCATCCGGGCGACTGGTGGTGAAGGCGGACGCGGTGGACGAGGCGCTAATGGCGCTCAAGGTTGTAATTGTCGCCGTCGCAAATGGGAAGTTAAAACCTGTACGGGAACTCCTGGTAGCCCAGATTATAAGTGTACGGAAAAAACTTATCGCTGCCATGACGGTCAAGATGGACGGACTGGTGAGGATGGTAGTGATGGTAACAGAGGTCGCTTAGGCACTTTGAGTATTGTCAAAGGTAAGGAATCCTTAGCGGCGGACGTTCCCAGTTTACAAGTAGCAGTTGCGGAATTAGCCGCAAAGCAATTTAACCTTTCCAAAAATAAGTGGAATATCAAGACAGGGGCGAATGTTTTACTTGCACCTGGTTCCGCGATCGCCGATGAGTACCGCGAATTTGACCAACGCTTAGAAGGAAATTTTCAGCTAGTATGGCAAGATAGACAACCAATCAGCAGTTTTGCGGGTCAGGTGGCAACAATAAATTTAAACGATAATAAACAAGTTGAAGTAACTTTTCCTGAAGATTTATGGGTTGATGGTAACAGTAAAACTGAGGCGAATTTGACTACTTTTACAGTAAATAATGCAATTGCTAAAAAGGATGTAACACGTTTAGCAGTAGCGGAATTTGCTGGCGCAGAACAAAATCTCAATTTAAAAATAGTCGATTTAGCCGCTAAATCTGATGCCCTGCTGACAAAGTTCCGCGTAAAATTCCGGGCACAGGATAATTCTTCCGGCTTCTCTGATTTCCGCACTGTATATGAAGGCGATCTCCCTGGTGAACTTGTGACTCGCGATTATAATCGTTTTATTCTCGCTTTAGGTAAACTGCCAATTCCCGCAACCGCCCTTAGTCCTGGCGTTAATGTTGATATTGAAGTCATCGCCACTCGTTCACTAGGAGGACGTTCAGCCAAGCAAAGCATTAATTGGCAAGGTCAGATTCGCAGAAGGTAATACCAATTGAAAATTAAAAATTAAGAATCCAGACAGAACAAGGCGTTGAGGTTATGTATCTATCGCATTATTTTTTCAAATTGCTATAAGACTTGTTCACCGTTGACTATTGACCGTTGACTATTGACTGTTGACTCTTTAACAAAGATTACCAAATCTAAAATATGATTTTATGTATTAATTCTTTATTTAGATTTATATGTCGCTTCCTGTTCTGACTCAGCGCATTCGCAGTCTGTGGCAGCCTAGAAGAGGTTTAGCGATCGCAGAAGCTTCTGTTATTGGTATTGTTGCTGCTTTATCGGCGGTGTTTCTCAAAGTGGGGTCGGGATGGTTGGGTACTTGGCGAGTTCATAGTACCCAGATTTTACCAGCATGGGTGGTTTTACCCTTAGTGGGTATGGGTTTTGGGTTTCTCTCTGGCTGGTTAGTGCAGCGTTTAGCCCCAGAAGCCTCCGGAAGTGGGATTCCCCAAGTCAAGGCGACGCTGGCGAATGTGCCGATGACACTATCTTGGCGCGTGGCGGCTGTGAAGTTAATCAGTGCGATTATTGCGTTGGGTTCGGGGATGACTCTTGGACGACAAGGCCCGACTGTTCATGTCGGTGCAGGTTTAGCGGCGGGATTGAGTCGCTGGGTTCCTACTTCCCCAGATCACCGACGACAGATGATTGCTGCGGGTGCCGGTGCTGGTTTGGCGGCGGCGTTTAATGCACCGATCGCTGGCGTATTGTTTATTGTGGAAGAGTTACTGCAAGATTTATCGGGAATTACTCTCGGAACTGCCATTATTGCCTCGTTTATTGGTGGGGTAATCTCTCGGTTGTTGGGTGGTCGCAGTTTGGATTTGAATTTACCTTCCACCGAATACATTAGTCAATTTTCTCTGCCGGAAATTCCTTTCTTCTTAATTTTGGGTGTCTTAGCAGGGTTATTGGCTGCCTTATTTAATCAAGGTCTAGTATTTAGTATTAAAGCCTACCGGAGATTGCATGTTAGTTTACCGCTCAGAATTGCTTTAGCTGGTTTTATCTCTGGTTGTGTGGTGGCAATGTTGCCAGCATCTTTCCGCGATAATACTGGGTTAAGAGAATATTTAATTACAGGACAGTCCAATGCTTTATTAGCTGCGATCGCCTTTGTTGCTCAATTCGTTCTTACCTTAGTAGCCTTTGGTTCTGGCGCGCCAGGAGGGTTATTTGCGCCCAGTCTCATTTTAGGTTCTTGTTTAGGTCATATTGTCGGTGTATTTGAATCTCAACTTTTAGGCGGCGATTCCCATACTACCTACGCCTTAGCGGGAATGGGCGGATTTTTTAGCGCCGTTTCTAAAGTCCCAATCACAGCGATTGTGATTGTGTTTGAAATGACAGCAGATTTTAACTTGGTGCTACCGTTAATGATTGTCTCTGTCACCTCTTACTTAGTAGCAGAGAAGGTAGTACCGGGTTCTTTGTATGAAAAACTTTTAAAATTAAAAGGCATTACCCTAGCTGCAAACGTCCCTATAGAAGGGATCATGACCAAGTTAACAGCTAAAGAAGTAATGCAACAGCGAGTAGAAACTCTCGATGTCGAGATGACTATTGAGGAAGCGCTTCAAGCCTTTTCTCGTTCTCATCATCGGGGTTTTCCCGTAGTCGAAGAAGGTAAATTAGTCGGAATTATTACTCAATCAGATTTATTCAAAGTTCGCGATCGCAACTTACCCAACGATACATCGATTGGAGAGGTGATGACATCCAAGCCAATCACAGTCACACCGCAACACAATCTGCGAAATGTGCTGTATTTGCTGGATCGCTATCAAATTAGTCGCTTACCGGTAGTTGAAGGGCGCAAACTGATTGGGATTATTACCCGTGCAGATATTATCAGAGCTGAAGCCGATCATTTAAATTGCGAAAATGCAACTATGGGGCCGCAACCGGAACCATCTTATGTAGTTTATCAAACGCGATCGCCCAATATTGGCAGAGGCAGATTATTAGTGACAGTGGCGAATCCCGAAACAGCCGGGACTTTATTACAAATGGCTGCAGCTATAGCCCGCGATCGCCATTATGAGATAGAGTGCGTCCAAGTTATTTTAGTCTCGCGCCACAGTTCGCCCACAGAAACCCAAGTCAGAACTGCAAAAAGTCGCCGCTTACTTAGACAAGCGGAAGTCTTAGCGAAAAAGTGGAAAATTCCCCTACATACACAAATTCGCGTAGCTCACGATGTTGCCCAAGCAATTTTAGAAACCATCAGCGAACGCCACATAGATTTAATTTTGATGGGTTGGAAAGGCAACACATCTACCCCAGGTAGGATTTTTGGCACAGTTGTTGATACCATCATTCGCCAAGCTACCTGCGATGTTGTTTTAGTGAAATTAGGTAATGGTCAACAGTCAACAGTCAACAGTCAACAGTCAACAGTCAACAATCAGTATAGTTTTAACCGTTGGCTAGTACCAATGGCTGGCGGGCCGAATGCAAGGATAGCAATTAAATTACTCCCTGCTTTGGTGACATTAGGAAACGATCCGCAAATTCGCCTTACCAGGGTATTCACACCGTCAGAATTAGCACCAGACATGACAGTTTTAGAACAAGCCATTCGTCAATTAATTCGCCGTCGGAAGCTATCTAGTACTGTAGTGGCTTCGCCGGTGAAAGCTGATTCTGTTTCTCAAGGTGTAATTAACCTCGTGAAAACCGAAGGTTATGATGTAGTTGTTTTAGGTGCTTCCAGGGAAGGATTATTACAGCAAGCAATTCAAGGTAATATTCCCGAAGCGATCGCTTCTGGTGTCGAAAGTACAGTGATTTTGGTCAGAGGTGCAGTTAATAGTTAGGGTATTGACTATTAAATCGTTATTGCTAATCGCACTAGTCTCAAAAATTCTGCGATCGCTTACAACTATCTCAGCTATAGGGCGATCGCTTACAACTATCTCAAGCTTAGGCGATCGCTCAGTTTTCCCAAATAGCTTGCCAAGATGTTTTCTAAGCGTCAACAGGCAATAGAATAATGGGAATGTGTGTCTGAAAAGTGTAAAAATCATTATCAGTAGTCAGGATGCTGTAGCTTCGACGATGAGCAACTGCACAAATCAAAAAATCAGTATTTGAACCCTGGATACCATTGCTGCGGCAAGTATTGAAAAACTCTGCTGCGAGTTCGTAGTCTTCAGCTATGAGTTCTAAATCTGGGAAACCTCGCAGGTAATCTCGCAGACGGGTAAACTGTTCAAAATTGCGGATTCCAGAAAGAATTTCTTGGCGAATTGCGCCAAGCATTGCAACTTGGTCATCAGTGATTAAATTTTGTAATATTGCGACGATAGGGGAAGAATCAGGTGGCGTTCTCCGACGCAGAGCCAGTGACCAAACTGAAGTATCAACGATCGCACTCATGTTTGCTGACGTTGGTGTTTGTAGTCATAGCCTTCGTCATAATCGATAGTACCAAAGAGTTCTAACACTTTTAGCCGTTTGCGACGTTGAATATATTCGCGCAGTGCTGTTTCCACCAGAGAATCAATGCTCACCTGGTTGTCAAGTGCCAACGCCTCTTGTAGTAAAGCTTCGTTGATGTTTAGTGGTGTAGCCACAATTAATTCCCATCCAACAACTGTTTAAATTGATAGTAGCGCACTCTGCTAGGAGCGATCGCACCATATTTATAGCAATATTGTGATAAAGTAGATATAGATTACAAGGCGCGAAAACTGTGCCCGAAACAAGAGTTATTTTTTATCAAGATCGAGATGGCGTAGCTCCGGTTCTGGAATGGCTGAAGATGCTGCTGAAGCAAGATCGTAAAGGCTATGCCAACTGTGTGGCTCGCATTCAACAACTGGCAAGTACAGGTTACGAATTGCGACGACCTGCGGCAGATTATCTGCGTGACGGAATTTATGAATTACGGGCAAAACATGTCCGGGTGCAGTATCGCATTTTATACTTCTTTTCTGGACAGAATGTAGCGATTTTAGCTCATGCGATCGCGAAAGATGAGAATCAAGTCCCTGATATGGAACCTGATATGGAAATTGAGCGAGCGATTCAGCGAAAGACTGAATTTGAAGTCAATCCAGCAATTCATACCTACACAGAGGAAATAGAAAATGGCTCAGACAAATGATGCACTGAAGATTCTGCAACAAATGACTTCTGAAGATCCGGAAATGGCGGAAATGATCGAGGAATCTTCATTAAATGCAGAACTGGCACAACTTATTTATCATGCTCGGAGGCAAGCAGGATTAACTCAACAGCAACTTGCCGATCGCATTGGCACAAAACAGTCGGTGATTGCGCGGCTAGAAGATGCTGAGTATGAGGGACATTCGCTTTCCATGCTGCAAAAAATTGCTTATGCGCTTAATCAAAGGTTGGAGGTTCATCTGATTCCCATCGCGCCTGATGAAAATCACACTGAACAGCGTAGTGCATAAATTGGGAAATGAGTTTGTGCGATCGCTTATCCAAATCAAGCTTAAACAGCGATCGCTAATTCTGCAATTCGGCGATGCCGTACTCTCGCCGAATTGCGAATTCTACAAGATTGGCGATACCTGCGGTAAGCTACGCTAACGCAAAACCAATTTAACCCAGAGAATCGGTGAGATGGGCTAAGATCAGGAGTATATTTTGCAAGCTCTGAACGCCATATCATGCAGATTAGAGTTGACATTCCCGATGAGTTGGCACTCAGGCTGAGTCCACTACAAGACCAGTTGCCCCAGATTTTAGAATTGGGATTGCGAGAATGGAACGCAATTGGTCAATCTGGTTTTTCTGGCTTGGCAGAAGTGTTGGAGTTTTTGGCAAATCTTCCCTCTGGGGAGGAAATTTTGGCATTGAAGCCGTCTGAGGCGTTACAACAGCAAATTACCAGCTTGTTAGAAAAGAATAGAACGGTGGGATTAACAGACCAAGAACAACAAGCTTGGCAGCAATATGAATATGTTGAACATTTAGTGCGGATGGCTAAGGCGAAAGCATTGCTGAAGCTCAAGGCGTTGTAACGGATGAGCAAAACATACATCTCAGCAGCGCTCAGACGCTTAGTTTGCGATCGCGCTAATCATGCTTGTGAGTATTGCTTAATACCGGAAATTGCGGTTCTTGTGCCTCATGAAGTCGATCATGTAATTGCCGAAAAGCATGGTGGACAAACAGACGAAACTAATTTGGCACTGGCCTGTACAATTTGCAATAAGTATAAAGGCAGCGACTTGACATCAATCGATCCCAGCAATGGAGAAATTGTGAGGTTGTATCAGCCGCGTCACGATCGTTGGTACGACCATTTTCAGTTAAAAGATGGCGAAATTCAGCCGTTGACTGCGATTGGGCGGGTGACGGTGCGATTGTTACAGATGAATCGTCCGGAACGTGTGGAAGAACGAAAGGTGCTGCTACAAGCAAATGTGCTAATTGTGCCCGACTGTTAATGAGGGTGATGGCTAAATTGCTTTGCAAGTAATTGAAATAAGCGATCGCCAATTATGTTGTCCATTGCAAAATTGCTTGAACCTTACGTTACCCAAACGGCGATCGCACTATTGAGATTTGTTGATTAGTTTGCCCAAATTTAGTAAATAAACCATAATTCGGCGATGCCGTACTCTCGCAGCTAACATAGCCTACAATATTGGCGATCGCACTAGCCTAAAAAATTCAGCGAGCGCTCATAACTACTCTAGATATGAGCGCTCGCTTATCCAAATCAAGCTAAAAGAGTGATCGCTGATGCGTTATGCTTTTGCTTAAGCGTAACCATGCCCACAGGGTTATACGCCTCAAATCACCGATCCCAAACCTCTAATAGGCGAATCTGATATTACTGAGCAGGTAAGAGTTTTTTAGCTAGTTCTAGTGCAGCTTGTTTTGGACTTATAAAATTGAAACCTAAGGTCAGATGCTGCGGTTGCCCTTTCATAAACACAACCTCGATAGCCATCATAACACTACCGCCTTGTGTAGCTTGCAGTGAACCTTCAAACTGTGCAGACTTAACATCCAGCAGTCCCCCTAAGCCAACCTCAGCAATGAATTGACCAACAGTCGCCATCGCTCCAACAGACTTTTTAATGCCTTCTAACGAAAGGATGGCAACCTGCAATGCACCGGTTGCTGTTTCACGAGCGGTAAACAAACCAACTATCCGAGGATCAGCGTCAATCGGGAAGGTTTTAGCACCCTCTTCAATGCCCCGCAATGTCAGTTTTGCTAATTCAAGGGCACCATTCGCTGTTTCACGGGCAGTAAACAAACCAATGATACGAGGATCGGCATCAATGGGAAAAGTTTTGGCTCCTGCTTCGATACCGCGCAACGTTTGTTTAGCGACTTCTAATACTCCATTAGCAGTAGCTTTGGCAGCTTCAATTCCTCCAATTTTCGTATAAAGAGCTGCGATTTCAGAGCCTTTAGCTGCGGCATAAGCTGAGAACTCTGCCCATCGGTAGGACTGTTGATACCACTTTGAACTATCGAACCAACGCCTTTTATCTGCAATATCGCGTTCAAGTTGAGAAATACGACTCTTAGTACTATTAATTTCGTTTTGAAGTTTATCAACCTCAGCTTGGGCACTCCTAACTGCGTTCTGAGCGTCGCGTAACCGTTGCGTATCGCGATTGCGCTCACCCTGGATGGTATTTCTCATATTGTCAATATCACGGTTGAGCTTATTGACTTCATTCTGAGCTTTGCTGACTTCCGCTTGAGCAGTTTGTAACCGACGAGTATCACGTTCGCGCTCACCTTCAATGATTTTTCGCGTTTCTGCAATAGTGTTGTTTAGCTTATTGACCTCATTTTGGGCTTTATTGACCTCATTCTGAGCTTTCGTCAGTTCGCGAGTGGCATCATCGGCAGCAGATTGAATCGCAGCAGTAGCTTCCTTTCGCAGGTAAGAAAGCAGATCATTTCTCATGCTTGCCTTAACCCAGATACCGCTACTACTCTTAAAGTCTGCACCCTTCACTTCCAGGTTAGCCTCGAATAGGTTAAATATTTTACCTTGGGTCAAGAAGTAAAAGCCACTATCTGAGAAACTTAACTGGGTTTCGCTGACCAACCCCAAAAGTTCAACAGCACCCGAGATATCTATCTTAGGAGACACTGTTGGGTTTGGCGACAGTTTGAAGTAAAGGAAGGCGTTCGGTTGTCCACTTGAGCCTTTCAACTTAAAGATGCCGCCGACGTTAATCGGCTCAACTTCAGCTTTCAGTTCTGTGCCTTCAAGGTAGTCAATCGAGAGGGAAGCTGTCGCCCGTAGCCCCCAGAAGTTGAGAGTACCACGTAGGTAAAAGCCCTGCTCAAAGGTTAACTCACCAATGCTAGTGGGCTGGGGCACAATGTAAATGTTGACGTTTTCAAAGCCAATTTTTAGAATCGTACTCGCGACAGAGCTGGGAATAGCCCGTGCCACAGATGCACCACAGAAAGTATTTATCACATCCATCAAGTAGAGGCTGTTGAAAGCGATCGCCAACATACTCCGACTGGGCATGGCAGAGTCAAATTTAACAGCGACAGCACCTTGGAAGTTTCCTACTTGAAGAGTACCAGCAATGCCGATAGTGGGTAGCGGTGGTGGAAAGCTCACCCCTAAATCCAGGGCAACATTGCCGATCATCACACCTTTTGTGCCAAAGGGTTCATTCCATAAGCCGACCATTGATGCCTGAAAAACAGCAGCGCGAGGCTGCACCTGCATTCCACCGACAAAAGCCAGAGTACTATTATCAAGGATAGCAGTGACCGCACCCAAGAGCGTCAACGAAAAATTGCTGGGTGATGGCTGAAGTCGGAACTGAATATCCCCAAAAGCAACACCTTCCGACAGTTTGAACTCACCATCAATTTGCGCTTCCAGCAAAATGTCGGATGGATTACCCCCAATTGCCGTTTTGACTCGCACTTGCTCAATACCCAGAAGAGCATCAACCCCCAGCCCTTGCATATTCAAATTGGCGATAAAGTTAAGACCGCGAATCACCGCTATATCTGATCCAACTTCATCCAGGCTGGTTAGGGTTAATGTCCGGTCATTTGAGGATGAAAGCACCATTGCTGTATCTGAAAACCTCAGCCCATCCAACACACTTAATTCCTTTGCAATGGTGGAGAATTTCCAAGAAGTTGGAGGCAAAAAGCCAACAACAAATCCCCAATCACTGGCGATTTTCTTGACCAAGAGTTCTACTATCCCTAAGGGAGAGTCAGCTTTAAGTGAGAAAAATTTACTTTGGGGAGCAATCGTAATCGCAATATTTTTGAAATCAACGGCTAGAACACTTGTCGGTATGGGAATATCGTGCAGGATACTACTGCCACATAGACTCTGCAAAATAGGCGACAATTTTAGGGCAGGCACATTGCTAGTTAATACAAACTCGCCAGGGAAGGTGTAATTACCGCGAAATGAACTACCAGCCACTTTAAGTTCGCCACCAATGGCTCCAGTTGCTACTTTTTTGCCATTTTCAACCAAAGTTCGATTGAGGGTGAGGGTAATGTCATCAAGTTGCAACCCATTAATCCCTACAGGAATGAGCCAGGGTTCCATCGCGGCGGCATTGACTTTAAATTCGCCTGTTTTGGGAGTTAGAGTCAGCGCTAGTTCAGTTAAATCTAGATTTGGTACTTCATTGGGTAACGAGATCAAACTCCCCATAAGTCTATCCACCAGAGCTTTGAGGGAGATACGTTGTCCTGGCGTAATTTCGCCCGCAAAGACTAAGGCGCGATCGCTGCTATAGTTACTGGTTAGGAGTAGTTTTGTTCCATTTATATCAACAGCACTATTGAACTTTGCAGTGACTACTTCTCCAACAGAGTCAATCTGACCTTCAATTGCAGTCAGAGCTAAAGTAGCACCGCCCAGATCGATATCCCAATCATTCACCAATGTAAAAGCCGCATTGTAGATTTTAGCTTTCGGTTGGGTGACAAGGCGCAGAGTCTGAAGTACACTCCTCGGCAACTGTGATGGATCTAGCGGTAGGGATGCTAATAAATCAGCAACAGTAAGTTGACTCCCCTCCCTGAGTCCACCTTCGATCACTAGATCTGGCAACAGGTTGCAGGTTGTATCTAGCGTGCTTGCACCTAATGTCATTGAACCTGTAGTAATTACTTGAGTTACTTTTTTGTTAAGTAATTCCAATCCAAGTGTAATTTGCTCGAGTACAGGCAGACTAAGCCCTACAGACTTCAAACTTTCGGTCAGGCTGCCAATACCCATCAGCATAGCTAATTCAGCAAGCTGGGGCATATCGTTTGAAGTAACCGTCAGCATTAGAGTACCGCTATTTGGATCTGATAACGAACCTTGTACAGCCAGGCTGCGATTGCCGACTTGGAGATGAAATGCTCCATCCAAATCTAAAGTTGCACTAAGTTTGTCATCTTTTCCTTGGGTTAGGGTCAATGCAATTTTGTTTACCTCTAAATTGCCTGCTCCATTGGCAGCGATAGGGTAAACAAGGGGTTCAGTCATCGACACTCGCAGAGAATCTTCATCGGGCTGAGAAAGTTGAACAGTATCCAGTTTACTCTTGCCCATAACCCCATTAAGAAATTCAAGAATTGCTGTGGAGTTAACGGAAATTCCTTGTATCGGGTTTACTTGCTGCAACAGGTTGGACTCAATCTTTTTCTTGGTTTCGCTTAGATTCATCCTGCTTTATCCTCAAATAATTGGTTTACGTCATCTAAAATTTAGAGATGTCTTTACAAACAAATCCGCAAGTCAATTCATCACTTAGAGGTATGTCTTACTAAGTGTTATGTTCTGGAGTAGGACTGTGAGAAATCCTTATAGAGCCTTGGCAATCTCTTCCGCTTGGGCGGCTTTTAGTTCATCTTGAGCTGCCTGAAGAGCTAATTCAGCTTCAATTAATCGAGGATCTGATTCGATGGGATTGTTATAAACTCCCTCACGAAACGCTTCAAGCTGGATCTTACTTTTCTCTAAATTTGTGATTGCAGCTAGTTTCTCTTGCTCAAGCTGGCTAATTTTGGCTTCACCTTCAGCAATGGATTGACTTCGCCAATTGATTTCAAAGTCTAACTTTTCGCGTTCTTGTGATTTTTCTATTTGAGCAATACTGCTATACCACCGCTTCCATTCATCAATTTCATGTTTACGCTGTTTACACTCTTGTTTTTCTCTATTAATTTTGTTCTCTACTTTCTCAAGCTGCATTTCTGCTTTCAGAATGTCAGCTTTGATTACATCTTCTGATCCCGGTACATTAGCTCTTTCATCTTCGATTTGCAGTCTAAGCTCTGAGAGCACACTAGTCAGAAAAACAACATTTGCATGAGCTGCCTGCACTCGATCTGTAGGAGATGGAGAAGTCGTTTGTTGAGCCATGATTATAATTTGATATCCTCTACGTAAAAATCTTAAAGGCTTATTACATTGCTATCTTCTGAGGATCAACTGCCCTATCCCCTTGTGGGTGGGGTTTTACGCACGATCAATAAAGTGATAGCTGAAGCTTATATGAGCACCCTTGCTTAATTCTCGTTTCACCACAAACTAGAAGCGCCAATATCTATATCAACAAGGGCGTACCTTAGAAGTAGGATTCATGATTAAGCATTCAATTCTTGGAGTTGTTTAAAAAACTACCAAAAACTCTGTGATGCTGTCTTTACAGAAAAGTATGGAGTTAAAGTATGTAAAGTATGGTTTGATAAAGATTAATACTTAATTATATTTACTTAAAAGCGTATGGAGTTTGCACAGGCACAGGCGATCGCTAACTCTGCTGTCAATCAAAAGCTCGCTAGAACCCTGACTGAGGTGGAAATTGCTCTGTTGTTCGGTGCTTGTAATAACTTGACCTATGAGGAAATTGCCGATCGCTCTGGGTATTCTATAAACTACTTACAGCGAGATATCGGCCCTAAGTTCTGGAAGCTTCTCAGTGATATCTTTGGTCGCAAAGTTAACAAAACAAATCTGCGTGGTATTCTGTCTCAATTTACTCCCCCAATCACAGATAGCCAACCGCAAATTCCCCGTTGCGTAGATTGGGGTGAGGCGATTGATGTTTCTCACTTCTGCGCTCGTGAAGCAGAAATAGAAAACCTGAGTCAGTGGATAATTGCAGAACGCTGTCGCCTCATAGCCCTGGTGGGAATGGGTGGGATGGGTAAAAGTGCTTTAGCTGCTAAAATTTCTCAATTGGTACAAACAGATTTTGAATTTGTAATTTGGCGCAGTCTCCGTAACGCCCCACCCTTAGAAACTTTATTAGCTGAACTGGTTGCTTTCCTTTCCCAACAGCAAGACAGCCAAGGAAAGTCAGAACGGTTGCTGCACTGGCTGCGAACTCATCGCTGTTTGGTAATTTTGGATAATCAAGAGACAATCTTACAACCAGGCGATCGCGCTGGCTACTATCAGCCAGATTTCCAAAACTATAGCGATTTGTTGCGATCGCTGGGAGAATCGAGTCATCAAAGTTGTATTTTACTCACCAGTCGGGAAAAATCTGCGGAAATTGCCATTTTGGAAGATTGGAATGGCGGAGTGCGATCGCTTTCTCTCAAAGGTTCCTGGGCAAGTTCCCTAAAATTAATTGACTCTAAGCAACTTGTGGGAAGCGAAGCCCAAAAACGCCAACTGTGTGAATTTTATAGTTGCAATCCCCTAGCAGTAAAAATGATTGCGGCTTCGATTCAGAGTTTGTTTGCTGGGGAAATTAACGCCTTTTTACAGACAGAAACCCTGGTATTTAACGGTATCCGTCGCTTGTTAGAGCAACAATTTGAGCGTTTATCATCTCTAGAACAGACAATTATGTATTGGTTGGCAATTAATCGCGAATGGACTGCGATCGCTCAACTAGAAGCAGATATTGTCCCTGCGGTTTCTCGCGCTAGTTTGTTAGAGTCCCTAGAATCGCTCACTTGGCGCAGTTTCATCGAAAGGCGATCGGGTGAATATACCCAACAGCCCGTGATTATGGAATATGTCACAGATTGTTTAATTCGCCAGCTTGTCAGTGAATTATTAATACTTAAAACATCCTTTTTTAACCATTATCTAATTCTAAAAACAACTGTTTTAGACTATATCCGCGAAAGTCAGATTCGCTTAATTATCAATCCAATAATTGAAAAATTAAAAGCGGCATTTCAGCATAATTTTGCACAGTTAGAGCAGCATTTAAAATCGGTTTTGCTGGCATTACGTAACGATCCAGAATCAACCTTTGGTTATGGAGTAGGAAATTTTATTAACCTGTGTCTGCGCCTAAAAATTGACCTCACTGGCTATGACTTTTCCCATCTGAAGATTCGCCACGCAG
Organism: Calothrix anomala FACHB-343; assembly: GCF_014696435.1. Lineage (GTDB taxonomy): Bacteria > Cyanobacteriota > Cyanobacteriia > Cyanobacteriales > Nostocaceae > Aulosira > Aulosira anomala_A. The sequence continues at coordinate 40,352 of NZ_JACJQG010000075.1, forward strand.
ATTTCCGGGGTGTGCGGTTAAAAGATGTTAATTTTCAATTTGCTCATTTTGCTCAATCTACCTTTACCCAACTCTTTGCAGGTGGAGTATCTGCAAAATTTAGTCCTGATGGGCAGCAATTTGCTGTTGGCGATACCAAAGGAGAACTGCATATTTTGCAGGTGGAAGGGATGCAGCCATTAATATCGATCCAGGTACATCAAGGCTGGATTATGGGCGCTGATTGGCATCCTGATGGCACAATGTTAGCTAGCGGTGTCGATGGCGTAGTCAGCCTTTGGGATGCCCGCACAGGTCAAAAACTGCGGGACTTGCACGGCTATAACAGTTCCATTTTGGCATTAGCCTGGAGTCCCGACGGTAAATATGTAGCCTGTGGCGGGCAACAGTCCTTACTTGTGGTTTGGAATGCTATCACTGGAGAGCATTTGACTGAGCTTGGAAGTAACTCTGGCGATCGCAGTTGCTGGATTATGAGTCTGGCATGGTTAGCGGATGGGGCAGTGCTGGCAGGAGGCTATACGGATAGCACGATTAAATTTTGGGATGTGGTGACTGGCGAGTGTATTCGCGTAATTTCAGACCGTGAAAATTGGGTTTTTTCTGTGGCAATGCATCCCAATGGCAAAATCATCGCCAGTAGTGGGTACGATAAAACCGTTAAACTTTGGAATTGGCAAACAGGGGAATGTTTGCAAGCCGTTAACACCCAAGAGCCTTTTTATCAATTAATGTGGAGTCCGGATGGCGAGAGACTAGCAGGGGGAAGTATGAATGGTTGTGTTGTCAACCTGTGGGATTGCTCTTTGCAATGTCTAAAAGTGTTGCAGGGACATGAAAACTGGGTTTGGTCAGTTTCTTGGAGTCCGGATGGCAGCATCCTTGCTAGTACATCTTTCGATCAGGTGGTTAAATTGTGGAATACACAAACCTGGCAATGTGTCAAAACGTTACGCGGCTACAGTAATTCATCTTGGTGTGTCCGGTGGAGTAACGATGGCATTCGTCTGTTGACCGCTAGCACCAACCATACAGTGCAACTGTGGGATGGTCAAACAGGGGAATGTCTGAGAGTTTTTTGCGGGCATAGCAACGAAGTGATGTTTGTTGCCTGGAGTCCAGACGAACGCTTAATGGCAAGTGGCAGTGGAGATACCACTGTTCGCATTTGGGATGTGCAGACGGGGGAATGCTTACAGGTGTTGCAGGGACATCAAAGTTGGGTAAGGGGAGTCACCTGGTGTCGGGATGAAAATTGTCTGATTAGTTGCGCCAGTGATGGAGCGGTAAAACTTTGGGATACTCATTCTGGGCAATGTTTATTAACTCTGTCAGGGCATAGTAGTCTGGTAAATTCCGTTGCTTGGTGTTCTGTAGGCAATCAAGTTGCCAGTGGAGGTTTAGATGGAACTGTTCGGTTTTGGGATTTAAGCCGTGGTGTTTGTTCTCGCGTCATTTCTGTGGGTCGTTTCATCGGTAGCGTTGCCTTTAGTCCAGACGGCAAAACCTTAGCCAGTGGAGACTACGACGGTGTAGTTCAACTTTGGGATGTGGCTTCTGGAGAGTGTTTAAAAACCTTCCTGGGGCATACAAATGGGCGGATTTATTCAGTGGACTGGAGTGCCGATAGCAACAAAATTGCAAGTACCTGTACTGATAAAACAGTGAGAATCTGGAATGTTGACACGGGGGACTGCGAACAGATTATCCAGGGCAAAAATCACGGAATGTCGGTGCATTGGCATCCAGTCAAGGACTTACTGGCGATCGCATTTTTAGAACAACCAATTCAAATTTACGATCTGCAAATCGGTGAAACTGTGCAAACTTTAAGCAGATATCTTCCCTATGAAGGCGTCAATATTAACGGGGTAAAAGGAATTTCTGAGGGGCAAAAAATGAACCTCAAAGCATTAGGAGCTATTTAATACCAATTTTCTATGAAGATGCATATAATTAGCCTGCAAAGGCAGGCTTTGTTTGTTTAGCCCCACCCTTCTAGGGTGAGGGCGTTAATGTGCAGCCTCACATAGAATTTGTATAAGCTTACTCAAAATAATTTATCCTATTTGCAATTTACAGCTATTTTCAGGTAAATAGACCACGCTGTAGGGGCACGGCATCAGTAAAATTATTGTATGTACCAAAAGATTGTGGGTGCCGTGCCCCTACAAAGAATTTATCTTTCGCAAACATTATTTGAATTGGTATAATTCAGCTTGAGAAGAACGCAGCAAAAATTATTTAACTTGGTAAATTAACCGCTTCTCTCACTTTGGCAATAAAAAATAAATTCGGGTTAGGCAGACTATTTTTAAAGCCAACAATTATAATATAAAACTTTAATATTTTCGTTTTTTTCTCAAATCAATATACATTGATATCATCTCGGTACTTACGCAAAAATGACGTTAAAACCTTGATTTACCATAGGGGCAATTCATTAATTTCACTTACATTCCGTACTTGCTGCCTAAGTCATACATATTTTTGTGAAATGGTATTACTTTCACTTTGCTAAAAATTCATGATGCTATCTTTAAGCCAACTCAAATAGTATGAAGATATAGCTATTTGCAAAAAATATCGATTAAACTATGAATCAAATATTACTACTTAACTTATAAAAAATGAGTCGCAAAAAAGCTAATACATGGTTTATTTTGTTGTCCTTGATATTTATAGGTTTTGGCGATAGCTTCCTCCCCAAACCTTTAAGTACTGCCAGCTTCCAAGCTCGAACAAAAATCAACGAATTTATAATTGGCTTGTTTCCCGATTGGGAGCCAAAAACTAACCCTTATTCGCGTACAGAAAGGGCTTTAGAAGAAACTGAAAAAGGTGGTTCCCGGAGGTAGAAAAATTCTGAATTTCGACAACAAGCAGGGGCACGGCATTACAGACTTGCAGTAAAATTACCTTTGATGGTGCCGTGCCCCTACAATTTGGGTATTTTTAATTGGAAATCTTTACGGATAAAAAATTGTTGCATTGGCAACAACCAGGGTATCCATCAGCCGAGAGAAACTTTTAAACTGCTGGGTTGTCCCAGATTACCATGCAACACCACACCTCGCTGATTGGCGTACAGGTGACGCAGAATTATGTAAATTGCCTCAATTTTTTCGGTTGCGCCTGCTTTTTCGGCAATTTCTGCTAAAGTCAAGGGAGATTTTTCTGTTTGCAGCACTTCAATGACGCTTTTTTGTAAATCAAGAATAGCAGCTGCGGCTTTTTTACCAGCTTCTACCCCTGGTTGGTGGTAAGCGTTGATGTTGACTAAGCTAGCATACAATCCAACAGCACGCTCGTATAAAGCAATCAAAGCGCCAACAGTACGCGGATTAACTTGAGGAATAGTAACTGTGATGGAATCGCGGTGATTTTCGTAAAGTGCTTGTCTGGTTCCTTGGAGAAAACCAGAGAGATAATCGCCTGATGTTACTCCCGGATCGATTTCTGGAGATGGACTTTGACGATCTTCTAAAACTTCAATTAAGGTAGCAAAGAAATTGGGTACGCCTTCGCGTAACTGCTGTACGTAAGCATGTTGATCTGTTGAGCCTTTGTTACCATAAACAGCGATACCTTGATATACGGTATTACCATCTAAGTCTTTTTCTTTACCCAAAGATTCCATTACCAGCTGTTGCAGATAACGGCTGAATAATAGCAGGCTGTCCTTGTAGGGAAGCACAACCATATCTTTTTCACCCTTACCATTGCCAGCATAGTACCAAGACAAAGCGAGTAGGGCGGCTGGGTTATTTTTGATATCTGCTACACGGGTAGCATCATCCATTTCTTTTGCGCCTTCTAGAATGGCGCGAATGTCAATGCCTTGCAAGGCGGCTGGTACTAAGCCAACTGTAGACATTTCAGAAGTGCGTCCTCCTACCCAGTCATACATGGGGAATCTCGCTAACCAGCCTTCAGCTTTGGCGATTTTATCTAAGTTGCTATCAACGCTGGTAATAGCTACTGCATATTGAGAAAATTCTAAATTTTGCCCAGCGTAGGCTTTTTTAACTTCAATCATGCCATTGCGCGGTTCGGGTGTGCCGCCAGATTTGGAAATTACCAAAACTAAGGTGCTGGCGAGACTGTTGCGCAATTGGGTGAGAATGCGATCGATTCCTGCGGGATCGGTGTTGTCAATAAAGTGAATTTTTAGCGGTGGAAAATCGGGAGACAGGGCTTCAGCAACAAATTGGGGGCCTAAAGCAGAACCACCAATGCCAATGGAGATAATATCAGTAAAGCGATTAGCTCTAGGAGGATGAATAGCACCTGTTTGGATTTTTTCGGCAAAGGCTTCGATTTGTTCTAAGGTTTGGGCAATTTCTTGGGTAAGTTCTGGAGTTGGGGCTAAATCGGGATTTCGCAGCCAGTAATGTCCAACCATGCGATTTTCGTCCGGATTAGCGATCGCACCCTTTTCCAGTGCTACCATATCCGCAAACGCCTGATCAAACTTCGGCTGCAACGAATCTACAAAGGTATCATCAAACCGCATCCGACTCACATCAAGATACAGCCCTAATCCCTCGTGGAAATATAACCAATTTTGGTATCGTTGCCAAAGTGCTTTAGCATCCATAAGGGAAATCTCAACTTTAAAGTGTTTTTCAAAAACCAGTTTAATGTAAGGTTACAGCGATCCCTGCTTTGCCTTATACAGTTTTAAGTGTTGATCTAAGCTCTACCGTTAGACATCCGGCATAGGTATGACACATAAAAATTTCACAATTTCACCTCTGACTTCTATCCCAATTAAATAATTATCAACCGTGAAGCGGTGAAATATACCATCATTATCAAGTTGCCGCAGTTGGGGAAGAGTACGCATTTGCCAGTGGTGCGGAAACTCGTAAAATATAAAATTATACACCTGCTCATAAGCAGATGTTTCTAAACTCTTCAGGTCGTGTAAAAAAGACCTAGTATAACGCACTTCTACAATCACTAAGTTTCACTTCCCCAATACATTAACTGTCGAATTGCCTCATCCTGAGTTAAGATGTCCCACGGTTGCTGCGATCGCTTGGTTTCTTCTATAGCCTTGAGCATAGAAAAGTCACAATAGAGATTGTGGACAACTTCCCAAGTGGTTGGTACATCCTCATCCGCCAATTGATCGATTAAGTGATGAATTCTCGTTCGTAATAAATTCATAAATTTAACCTTTGTCATTTGTCATTCGTCATTCGTCATTTGTTGTTCTCTGTGTCGCTGCGTCTCACCCTCAGCTTGTCTCCCCTAAGCTAATCCAAAAATAGTATGCCCATAAATTAGGCGATCGTTAACCGTAAGATGGCACGATGCCTTACAATCTGGGGCTAGGGTAGGGACTAGGGGCTAGGGACTAGGGAAGGAAGATAAGGAGAATAACAAATGACAATTGTACAGACGCGATTAATCGCGTCTCTACTGACTAATGACTAATGACTAATGACTAATGACATATGTTTGAATATTTAATTTTTTTAGCGATTTCTACAGCCACCTTTGCCCTGTTCAGTTTGGGACTAAACTTGCAATGGGGTTTCACGGGGTTAATTAACTTTGGTCATATTGCTTTTATGACCTTGGGAGCCTACACAACGGTATTGTTGACCTTAAAGGGCGTTCCCATCTTATTATCGGCAATTGTCGGCGCTATTGTTGCCGCTTTGTTAGGCTTGGTAATTGGTTTTGCTACTCTCCGTCTGCGAGAAGATTACCTGGGGATTGTCACCATCGGCGTGGGTGAACTAATTCGCTTGGTGGTGAATAACCAAGATTTACCTGTGGGTAATACCTGGATTTCCGGCGCTTTTGGTGTGCAAAGTTACCCGATACCTTTTGCAACTACGCCGAATATATTTTTCAGATTTGTGATGATGGGTTTACTGACAGGACTTTTGGGCGTTACAGTTTTCTCATTGTGGCGCTGGATAAATACTACTAGAGTATCTAGCGGTACTGAGACTTTAACGAAGAAAACTAGTAAACAAGAATTCGCATCTCGGCTGAGTGTGGGGCTTGTGTTGGGACTGTTGGCGGTAATTGTTTATATTTCTGGCATCGTCACCCTATATAACTACATCCCCAAAGCGGGGTTAATGGTGGTAGCCTTGTTAGTCTTAGCTTTTGTTTTCTGGCGGTTGGAAATGTTAGTGCGATCGCCTTGGGGTAGAGTTCTTAAAGCCATCCGCGAAGATGAGGAAATTCCCAAAGCTTTAGGTAAAAACGTCTTTTGGTATAAACTGCAATCATTGATGTTAGGCGGTGCGATCGCGGGAATAGCAGGTGCATTCTTTGCTTGGCAACTTAGCGCCGTTTATCCCGATAATTTCCAGCCACAGCTAACTTTTGACGCTTGGATCATGGTAATTTTGGGCGGTTCCGGGAATAACATCGGCACAATTTTGGGTGCGGTGATTTACTTTGCCTATGATGCCATTACCCGCGAACTCTTACCGAAAATTATTCCCTTAGATGAGGCGCGGTTGGGTGCATTTCGCATCATGGTAATCGGGTTAATTTTGATGGTACTCATGATTTGGCGTCCACAAGGTATCTTAGGGAAAAAGGAGGAACTTACCCTTGGGAAATAACCAGTCACCCCAACTTCCCTTACTGGCGGCTACTGGACTGTCTAAAAGCTTTGGTGGGATTAAAGCCGTCAATGATGCCAGCATTGAGGTAGCTAAAGGTAGCATCACAGGTTTAATTGGCCCTAATGGTGCTGGTAAAACTACCTTTTTTAACTTACTTTCTAATTTCATTCGTCCAGATAAAGGGCGCGTGATTTTTGATGGGGAACCGATTCATCACCTCCAACCACACCAAATTGCCCAACAAGGCGTAGTCAGAACCTTTCAGGTAGCCCGGACTCTTTCACGGTTGTCGGTGCTAGAAAACATGCTGCTAGCGGCGCAAAAGCAAACTGGCGAGAATTTTTGGCAGGTACAATTCCAACCGCATATAGTAGCGAAGGAAGAAAAGCAGCTCAAAGAACAAGCAATGTTCTTGTTAGAGTCAGTGGGTTTGGCAAAAAAAGCCCACGATTACGCCGGTGGTTTATCTGGGGGACAACGCAAGCTGCTAGAAATGGGGCGGGCGCTGATGACGAATCCCAAGTTAATTTTGTTGGATGAACCCGCAGCCGGGGTAAATCCGCGATTAATTGATGATATTTGCGATCGCATTCTTCACTGGAACCGCCAAGACGGCATGACTTTTCTGATTATCGAACACAATATGGACGTAATTATGTCCTTGTGCGATCGCGTTTGGGTATTAGCTGAAGGTAAAAACCTCGCTGACGGTACACCCGCAGAAATTCAAACTAATCCCCAGGTTTTAGAAGCTTACTTAGGGACTTAATTCAGCTATTCTGCTTTTAAGTTCCACAATTCATTGCGAGGGCTGTTGACAGTTAACCGTTGACAGTTAACAGCCTTGATTAATAGTTATGCAATTTATACCGATTCTCTATAAACTTGCACTAAATAATTAAAATCTCTCTTCTTGCTTTTTTCTTGGCGTTCTTCTCTTCGAGACGCTAACGCGTTGGCGGAAGCCTCTCGCAGAGAAGGCGTTCTTGGCGGTTCATAAAAAAATAAAGTGCATCGTCACGGAGAATTGGTATTAGATGCGCATTAGCTTAAAACTCCACCTTTGACACTCCCCGCCCTAAAGGGTCGGGGATTCTACATTCACCCTAGTTACTTGCTCTACCAGGGTTTCCCCAAGCAGAGTAGAGGTTACTAGTCCTGTAGCGTTA